>JAEYYX010000070.1 GCA_023428245.1 Pseudomonadota bacterium | reverse complement strand
GTCCTGAGGCGGGCGTAGACGGGGGCAGCGCGGGGGGAGCCGTGGGCGCGGGTGGAGCCGTGGGTGCAGGAGGAGCGAGTGACTCGGGCGGATCGGGTGCGGGGGGAGCCGTGGGCGCAGGAGGAGCGAGTGAGCCAAATGTATCGAGCGGGGGCGGGCTCACAGCCACGGGAGGCATGGCGCCTGTAGGTGGCACGAGCGGGGACACCGGGGGCGCAGTCTCGACGGGCGGAACTCCTTCTGGGGCGGGAGGTCAGCCAGAGGTTTGTACGCGCTCCAATACGGTTCAGAGCACCGCGTCGGGTTCGGGGCCCCACAAGGTCGTCGTCGAGACGAACTCGGATCCTGGCATCGCCGACGGCACGATCTTTCGGCCGGCCGAGCTGGGGGGACAAGAGAAGTTTCCGATCTTCGTCTGGGGGCAGGGGGGATGTTCGCGAAACGGTCTTTCGAACGCGGACGCCATGGCGGAGGTCGCTTCCTACGGTTACTTCGTCGTCGCGGACGGAACGCCGGGCGGTGACGGCGGTCGCATGATGGACCGCTCGAAGCTTGATGAGATGGGAGCTCCTCTGCTCGCCTATGTCGATTGGGCGATAGCCGAAAATAGCAAGCCCTGCAGCGCCTACTATCAAAGCCTCGATACGGAAAAGATCGCGTCAAACGGCTTTTCCTGCGGCGGACTGATGGCTCAAGGTACCGTCACCGATCCTCGCATCGTAACTTGGGGCGTAACGAGCAGCGGTATGGCCGGCGCGACTCAGGCATTTTATGACCTCATCAAGACGCCGGTCCTATTCGTCGAGGGCGGAGAGGAGGACATCGCGTACCAAGGCGCGGTGGAGGGCTACGAGGCGATCGTGAAGACGGGGGTTCCCGTCCTTTGGTTCAGCGCGGACCGCGGTCACGGAGGCGACCTGTTCCAAAGAGGAGGAGGAGATTTCACCAAGATCAACCTGGCTTGGTTGAACTGGTGGCTTAAGGGTGATGAATCGACGAATGGAAAAGCGCTCCTCGTGGGGCCCAGTTGTCCCTACTGTTCGAATGCTGAATGGGACGTTCGCTCCGCGAACTTGCCGTGAGGAGCACTCGGCGCCTTTGCCAGCCGGGTTTCAGCGGAGACGAGCGCTATAGAGTCGGAGTTCAATGAAGATTTATACGAAGACGGGGGATGCGGGGGAGACAGGGCTGTTTGGGGGAGCGCGCGTGGGAAAGGGAGACGCCCGCGTCGAAGTCTATGGAACTGTCGATGAGCTCAGCGCTGCGCTCGGTCTTGCGTGCGCCGCTCTCGAGCGCGAGCAGGCTGCGGCCCTCGAAGGGATCCAAAATGACCTCTTTATCCTGGGTGCCGAGCTCGCCTGCGCGCCCGGATCGACCGACAAGCTCCGTCTTCAGCTCATCGATCAAGGAAGCATCGAGAAGCTCGAAGCGCTCATCGATCGCGCCGAAGCTGAACTCCCGACGCTCACGAACTTCATCCTGCCGGGAGGTTCGGAGGCGGGCGCGCGGCTCCACCTGGCGCGTGCCATTTGTCGTCGCGCCGAACGCGAGTTCTTCCGCATCGCGTCCGGCGAGCTGCTTCGGATCGATCTCGGCGTCTACCTGAATCGGCTGAGCGATCTGCTCTTCGTGCTCGCGCGGCGGGCCAACGCGCGAGCGGGAGTCGACGAGGTCAAGTGGACAGGAAGAGCCGATAGTTAGCTCTCGGGAGTGTAGCCGAGGTTTGAGGCGAGCCATTTTTCGCTTTCGCCGAGCGTGCGCCCCGCTCTCCTCGAGTAGTCCTCGAGCTGGTCTTTGCCGACCCGGTTCACGTTGAAGTAGTGAGCGTCCGGGTGCGCGAAGTAGAGCCCGCTCACGGAAGCGGCGGGCAACATGGAGAGGCCCTCGGTGAGGGTCATGCCGACCTCGGTGGCGCCCAGCAAGGAGAAGAGGGTTCGCTTCGGCGTGTGGTCGGGGCAGGCGGGGTAGCCGAAGGCCGGCCGGATGCCGCGATATTTCTCGGCGATCAGATCCTCGTTCTTCAAGGGTTCACTCTCATAACCCCATTCGCGTCGCGCCCGAGCGTGGAGATACTCGGCTCCGGCTTCAGCCAGGCGGTCCGCGAGAGCTTTGACCATGATGGCCGAATAGTCGTCGTGATCGTTCTGGAACTCGCGGGCGATTTCCTCTGAGTTGATGCCTGCTGTCACGGCAAAGGCGCCGATCGCGTCCCTCATGCCGAGCTCCTTCGGCGCGACGAAGTCAGCCAAGCTGACGCAAGGGTCATTCTCGCCGCGACTCGATTGCTCTCGGAGCATCGGGAAGCGCGCGACTTCCTTCGTGCCGTGCGCGTCTTCGTAGAGGACGATGTCGTCGCCGTCCGAGTTCGCGGGCCAGAAGCCGTAGACGGCGGCTGCTTTCAGACGTCCACCATCGATGAGCTGTTTCAGGAGCTTCTGGCCGCTTTCGAAGAGCTCACGGGCCGCAGCGCCGTACTTCTCATCCTCGAGGATACGGGGGTAGCGCCCGGGAATTTCCCAGGCCGTGAAGAAGAATGACCAATCGATGAAGGGGACCAGGTCTGAGAGCGGGATATCGGCGAGAACCTTGCGCCCAAAAAAGCTCGGGGTCGCGAGGTTCTGAGGAGAGAAATCGAGTTTTTCTCGGCGCTTCCGCGCTTCTTCGATCGTGACGAGGGGACGCTTCTGCTTGCCGCCGAAGACCTCGCGCAGCCGGACTTGCTCCTCGGCGTTCTTCGCGAGGTAGTCGTCCCGCTGCTTGTCGTCGAGCAAGCTGGCGACGACGTTGACGGCGCGCGACGCGTCGAGCACGTGAATGACTGGGACGTCCGCCTCGGGAGCAATCTTGACCGCAGTATGCTGGCGGCTCGTGGTGGCGCCGCCAATGAGCAAAGGCTTCTTGATCTGGCGTCGCTTCATTTCGCGCGCCACCGTCACCATCTCGTCGAGGGACGGCGTGATGAGCCCGGAGAGACCGATCACGTCGACGTTCTTCTCGAGGGCTGCGTCGAGGATCTTGTCGCAAGAAACCATGACTCCGAGGTCGATGACCTCGTAGTTGTTGCAGCCGAGGACCACACCGACGATGTTCTTGCCGATGTCGTGGACATCACCTTTGACGGTGGCCATCAGCACGCGGCCTTGCGCTTGCCCTTCGACGCGCTCAGCGGCCATATAGGGCTCGAGGTAGGCGACACCCTTCTTCATGACACGGGCGCTCTTGACCACCTGAGGTAAAAACATTTTTCCTTCGCCGAACAGGTCGCCGACGACGCTCATGCCGCTCATCATGGGTCCTTCGATGACCTTGAGGGGCGAACCGAGCTTCTGGCGTGCCTCTTCGCAGTCTGCCTCAATGAACTCGACGAAGCCGTGCACCATCGCGTGAGAAATGCGGCCTTCGACGGGCTGCTCGCGCCAGGCGAGATCGAGTTCGCGTTTCTGGCCTTGGCCCTTGACCTGATCAGCGAGGGCGACCAGGCGTTCGGTCGCGTCCGAGCGCCTGTCGAAGATGACATCTTCGACGGCCTCGAGCAGCGGCTTCGGGATGTCTTCGTAGACGGCGAGCTGACCCGCGTTCACGATACCCATGTCGAGGCCAGCTTTGGTGGCGCGATAGAGGAACGCCGAGTGCATGGCCTCGCGGACGACGTCGTTGCCGCGGAAGGAGAAGGAGAGGTTCGAGATGCCACCGCTTGTGAGTGCGCCGGGGAGCTCTGCTTTGACGCGTCGGATCGCCTCGATGAGCTCGATGGCGAAGCGGTTGTGGCCTTCGATGCCGGTTGCGACAGCGAACACGTTCAGATCGAAGATGATGTCGGTTGGTGCGAAACCGACCTTGTTCACGAGCAAGTCGTAAGCGCGCTTGGCGATCGCGAACTTGCGGTCGGCGCTCTCCGCCTGACCATCTTCGTCAAATGCCATGACCACCACGGCGGCGCCGTAGCTTCGGACCTTCGCGGCCCGCTCGAGGAACTCTTCTTCCCCTTCCTTCAGGCTGATCGAGTTCACGATCGACTTGCCCTGAACGCACTTGAGGCCCGCCTCGATGACTGTCCAGCGCGAGCTGTCGATCATGATCGGAACCCGCGAGATTTCCGGCTCGGACGCGACAAGGTTCAGAAAACGCGTCATGGCCTGCTCGGAGTCGAGCATGGCTTCGTCCATGTTGACGTCGATCACGTTGGCGCCACCGCGGACCTGCTCAAGGGCGACCTCGAGGGCTGCGTTGAAGTCGCCGGAGCGGATCAAGCGAGCGAACTTCTTGCTGCCGGTGACGTTGGTTCGCTCACCGACCATGATGAAGTTCGAGGAGCCACTCTGAACCGTGAGCGACTCGAGACCTGAGAAGCGGCTTGCCATCTTCGGCTCGGCGATCGGACGGGGCTCGACGTCGCGGACAGCCTCGGCGACTTTCTCGATGTGGGCGGGAGTGGTGCCGCAGCAGCCGCCCACGATGTTCACGATGCCGGCGCGAGCGAACTCGCCGAGGAGAGCTCCCGTCTGCTCCGGGAGCTCGTCATATCCGGTCGGCGCGAGCGGATTCGGTAGGCCCGCGTTCGGGTAACAGCTGACCAAAGTTGGCGCGAGGGCGCTGAGCTCGGCGATATAGGGGCGCATCTCGGAAGCTCCGAGGCCACAGTTGGCGCCGACCGAGAAGGGCCTTGAATGGGCTACTGAGTCCCAGAATGCGTCGACGGTTTGTCCGGAGAGCGTGCGTCCGCTCTTGTCGGAGAAGGTAACGCTGATCATGAGCGGTAGTTCTACGCTGCGCTCCTTTTGGACCTCGTCGATGGCGACGAGTGCTGCCTTACAGTTGAGGGTGTCGAAGATTGTCTCGACCAAAAAGAGGTCGACGCCGCCGTCGAGCAGCGCGCGGACCTGTTCCTTATAGGCATCCTTCACCTGGTCGAAGGTGACGGCGCGATAGCCCGGGTCGTTGACGTCGGGCGAGAGGCTGAGGGTCCGATTGAGCGGTCCGATCGCACCTGCGACGAAGCGAGGCTTTGCAGCGGTCGAGTATTTCTCGGCAGCTTTGCGGGCGAGCTGGGCTGCGGCCACGTTCAGGTCGTAAGCGATGTTTCCTAGCGCGTACTCGGACTGGGAGATGCGCGTCGCGTTGAAGGTGTTCGTCTCAATGATGTCCGTACCCGCCGCGAGGTAGCGCTCGTGGATGTCGGTGATGACGTCGGGACGCGTCAGGACGAGCAGTTCATTGTCGCCCTTCAGATCTTGCTTCGAGTTTCGAAAGTGATCCCCGCGGTAGTCTGCCTCCGCGAGCCCGTAGCCTTGGATGCAGGTTCCCATCGCACCGTCGATGAGCAGGATGCGGTTTTTGGCGAGTTCTCGGAGCGTGGCAGCCAGGGGCGCAGACATGGGCCTCGGAACCTGGCTCTTTTCTTCCTTTCTGACAACCGGAACGCGGACTCGGGGTGGCTCGCGGGCCCCGGGAGCTCTGATTCCGGCAATTCTTGCGGGACAGCGGCGCCGGTCACCGGGTTCTGGTGCCACGAGAGCCGGGTCGCGAGGAGAGCTTCATCGAAGCCAAGTGAGCGCGAGCGTTGCTCCGCGCCGCGTCACCTCGGCGTTCAGTCCGAACACCGTTCGGAGGAGCTCGCGCGACAGACACTCCTCCGGCTTCCCGTGCGCCACCATCTTCCCATGATGGAGCACGAGGACGCAGGATGCGTGCCGCAAGGCGAGCTCGAGCTCATGCACGACGACGAGGGCCGCCCGTCCACCCGCCGTGAACGAGCGGAGGGTCTCGAGCGCTTCCTCGCGGTGCGAGAGATCGAGGTGCGCGGTGGCCTCGTCCCAGAAGAGCACGCTCGCGTCTTGGAGAAATCCTCGGAGGAGATGCACGCGCTGGCGCTCGCCTTGGGAGAGGTGAGCGAGTTTTCGTCCGCGGAGCTCTTCGGTGAGCCAGGGGAGAGAGCGCGCGACCTTTGGGCCTAGTCCGTCGGGCTTCTCGGGGAGCGCGAGAGCGAGGGCTTCGTCGACGGTGAAGCCGAGTGCGTCGGTCTCCTCACGGCCCACGAGCGCCATGAATCGAGGGCGTTCTCGGTGGGCGAGCCCTGAGAGCGGACGGCCAGAATAGAGCACTTTCGCGCGTGGCGCCGGTACGAGGTCCAGGCACACGTCGATCAGCGTCGACTTGCCGGAGCCGTTGGGGCCGACGACGAACAGGAGTTCACCGGGCTGGACCTCCAAGCGAAGATCGGAGAGTACTATGCGGCCTCCTCGCTTGATGCCCCCAATGTCGAGCTCGAGGAGAGGGCTCCCTGCTGGGCGCTGATCGCTATCTGTCATGATGCGCCCCGGAAACGGCGCCAAAGGAGGAAGGCGAAGACGGGAGCGCCGAGCGTGCCGGTGATGACGCCCACGGGTAACTCCACCGGAGCCAGGACGCGGCGCGCGAGTGCGTCAGCCCCCACGAGCAAACACGCACCGCAGAGGGCGCTCTCGGTGATCACTCGCTGATGCCGGGAGCTGCCGAAGCTTCGAATGAAATGGGGAGCGAGCAAGCCAACGAAGCCGATGATGCCTCCAAGGGCGACGGTGAGCCCGCTCAAGATGGAAGCCCACAGGGCGACTGTGCGTTCGGTGCGCCGGATATCGACGCCGAGGGAGGTGGCGGTAGCGGAGCCGAAAGTGAGCGCGTCGAGAGCGGGACCCGTGCGCAGTAGGCTGATGACTCCGATCGTGACGGGCAAGAAACCGAGCGCGACCTGTGCCCAGGTTTTTCCGTCGAGGTTCCCCAGGATCCAGAGGAGCAAACGCTGTGCGCGAGAATGGTCAGAGACGGAGAGAGAGAGCAAGAGAGCGCTCGCCGCACCCATGACTTGTCCGAGAGCGATACCGGCGAGGAGCAGAAGGTCGCGGTTCGAAAAAGACCTCGGCCGGAGGAGGAAAGTCAAGAGCAAGGTCGAGAGCAATGCGCCGAAACAAGCGGCGAGCGGGAGCGTGAAAAGGGCGCTCGCTGCGCCGAACAGGAACAACACGAGCTGACAGAAGAAGGCGGCCGTTGGAGAGACGCCGAGGATGGCGGGATCGGCCAAAGGGTTTCGGAAGAGGCCCTGGAGCGCGGCGCCGGAAGCTCCGAGGGCCGCGCCAATCAGCGCTGCGACAAGAGCGCGAGGCAGGCGCATGTCGAGGACGATCGAGCGCACGAGGGAATCGGGGGATCCTCGGATGAGCTCTCGGAGCGTTTCCGTAGGACCGAGCACGGGACCCACGAGCGTAGCGAGGATCACGAGCGCACTGAGCCCTGCGAGCCAAGAGAGGAGACGCCTTTGGGGTATCAAGGGTCCTCCTTCTTTACCAAGCTCACGTACAACTCACACGCGTCGAGGGCCGGCTGGCTCATCGAGCCCATCAAGTTGGCCGGAATCAGAAGCACTCGCGGCTTCTGACCAAGAAAAGCACCGGCGGGTAGTCCGGGCAGAGGCTCACCCGGATCGAGCTCCTCTGCGGCTTCGACAGGAGCTCCCAAGAATACGAGCTCCGGAGTGAGGACTGCGAGTTCCTCTTCCGAGAGCAGCGGCGTCGGACCGCGCCCGTCGTCGGACAGGAGGTTCCTGAGGCCTGCCTGCGTCGGGCAATCGACCTGGAGCGCACGGGCTGCGTAGGCGTAGCGGCCCTGAATGAAGAGGGCCCTGAGAGGAGGCAGAGTTCCTCGAAGCTTCTCGAGGCGCGCTCGAGCGGCGCTCACGAACTCCGCCGCTCGGGCGCTGCGATGCACGAGGTCGCCGAGTCGTTGCCACTCCTCGAAGAGCTCGGAGAGGGTTCGAGGTGTGGGCACGCGCCAGACGGGTACCCCAGCGCTCCTGAGGAGTATTTCCGTCGGAGCGAGCGTGTAATCTGAGACAATCACAAGGTCCGGATTCAGACTCAGGATCGCTTCGGGAGACCCGCTCACGCGCCGACTGCTCTGCGGAAAGCGCGACGAAACCGCTGACGATCCGGGCCAGTCCACAATGTGGGAGATCCCAACCCAGCGCTCCGGCTCAAGGAGATCGAGCAAGAGTTCTTCGGGGTAGAGCGCGGCGGTCACGACGCGCTCCGGAGTCGTCTCGGGCACCACGAGCTCAGGGGACGCGAGGTCCTCTGAATGAACTGCGGAGACCGGAGAACCGCGCGGACCGATGCTCTTCGCCCAGACAGCCGAGAACAGGCAAACGCCGAAGGCGAAGAGCTCTTGTTTCATAGCGAGCGGGGAGCCCCCTCCCGATCAGTAGCTTCCCAGGTTTGCGGGGGGCAAGCCAGCGGTGCCTCCGAGGAGAGTCGGGCTCTCGAGTCGGGCTCGCCCGCTCCGCACCTGGATTCTGGCTACCTGACCCCGGCTCCCGTCTGGCATCAGACAGACGTCGCTGCAGCCGGGCGCACAATGGATTGTGCCAAAGCTCACGCCTCGCCCGCGGCCCATGCCGTCCGGGAGCGCTTCGAGAAGCTCGGTGGTCTCTTCCGTGTCGAGATCGACTGCGAGGAGCCGATTGTGCTTATCCCCGCCGTAGGCCGTGAGGGTCTTCAGGAGAGCGACCTGCTCGCTCGCAAACGCAACCTGAGCCTGGAGAGGCTCTCCGGCGATGGCTTTAGCCGGGAGGCGACGGAGCTCCCGGAGGGGACGCGAGGTTGTGTCGAAAAAGACGAGAGCGCTCTGGCTCAGGTCTTCGGCTTCTCCGGTCGTATCGATACGCCCGGTGCAAGCGGTAGCAACCTCGTTACGACCGGGCACGGGCACGAGCGCACCGCAGGACTTCAGACCTTTGAGCACAATCGCCTTTCCGACCTTCCGCGTCGCGAGGGACACGGGCACGATCATGGCTTCCCCGGTCTTCGTGTAGTCTGTGGACAGACGCTCGAGAGTTACAAACAGCTCATTTTCGAGAACGGTGAGGTGAGAGGGGCCAGGGGGTAAGCCCTCGTAGCTCTCGAACACAACGTTCGACGAGATCTTGGCCTCCTTGGTGTCGATGAACAGGAGATCTCCTCCTTCGTCGAAGGCCTGGCTTCCTGGGCTCGGATTCTGAGCGAAACGGAGCAGGGCGCCCTCGTCTTCGCTGAGCTGGAGGTAGTCGTAAGGATTCGATTCGAAGCCCATACCGACGGGAAGTTGCGCGCGGACTTTGCCCGTTTCAGGATTCACGAAGCTCACGACGTTTGTACCGTAGCGGTCCAGCACCACGAGCTCACCTGCGCGCCCGAAGGGGACGAAGACGTCCCCGCTCAAGGGGAACGCGAGCCCGTCCGTCGCGGTTGAACCCGTCGACAAGAAGGAAGGATCTTTCACGTCGCCCGAGAGATCGAGGAGAGCGATCTCCGTCGAGAGAAAATCACTCATGAGGAGCGCAACACCCGAGGGACACTCCTCGGCAGGTTCGGGATCGCTCGCCTCGCCGGCGCTCCCCCCCGAGTTGGCCTCGCCAGCGCTGCCGCTGCCATCCTCGCCAGCGCTGCCGCCGGAGCCCTGACTGGCGCCTCCGAGCCCTTTGGCGCCTGCCTGGCCCGCCTCGTCCGTGGTGCCGCCTTGGCAGGCGAAGCTAAGGAGGGACCCTCCAAGTACGAACGTGAAGCTCAAGAGGATCGTGCTAGAATGAATAGTTTTCATCTGAATTGGGTCTCCAAACTAACGAAGAAGCTTCTGCCGGGGAGCGGATACCCCACGACGTCGAAGCGGGCAGAATCGAATAAATTGCGCAGGCTGGCGCGCAGAGTGAGTTCTCCGTGAGCAAAACCGGCCTCGGCTTCGAGGTCGACGTTGCCTTGTTCGGGGATCACCCCGAGGCCAGCAGGATCTGCAAAGCGGGAGGATTGAACGAAGGCGCGGGCGCCGATGCGAAGCTGGGCTGGAAGGTTCGCAGTATCGAGGAGGCGGACATGGCCCGTTAGGGAGGCGGTCAGCGCCGAGAGGAACGGGAGGAATTCGTTCTTCGTTGTTCGATTCGGGCTTGTGTCGCGGGGGTCGAGCCAGCTCGCCTGGGCCGTGAAGGCAAAGGGTCCCGGGCTCACCCCGAGAGCGAGCTCGGCCCCAATAGTTCGTGAAGAGGCTCGATTTTGGGGCGTCAGGTATCCCTGCGCGCTTCGCAAGAACAAGACGAGGTTCTCCGAGCTTCGGATAAACGCGGAAGCGTCCATCCAGAAGCGCGGAGGCCCGCCGCGCGTTGGGCTCGCGTAACGCACGCCTAGCTCTGCCGTGGTGGCTTCCTCGGGTTCGAGCTGCGTGTTGCCTCGCATGATGGGACTGAATCCGTAGAGCTCGCTGAGCGTGGGGACGCGCACTGCACGAGCCACCGAGGCATAGACATCGAAGGCTCCTGGGCGAAGTGTCGCTCCCGCGCGCCCTCCGGGAACAGGATCAGCGCAGGCTGAGAGCGGTGTCGTCGACACGCAACGGAGCTCGCCGAGAACAGACAAGGTCAAGATTGGCGTTGGGCGGTAGTCGAGACCGGTCGCGAGGCGCGTCGAGAGTCGCCCGGCGGCGATGACTTTGCTCGGAGCGCCGTCCCGCTGCTCGAAGCGTCGGAAGTGTTCGATGCTCACGCTGAGCCGTTCGAACAGCGTGATTTTTTCGGAGAGCTGCTGTTCGGCGAGGACCGCTTGTTCGAAGCGCTCCCCCGGAGTGGTCAGGCGCTCGGAGAAGGGACTCAGCTCCCGGAGCGGATCTGTGACGGCGGTTTCCGAGAGGATGGCCGCGGAGAGCAGCTCGAAGCGACCCCAATCGCCGCGGATCGTGCTCGTGACTTGGGCCATCGTGCGGTCGTAGGCGACGCGCGCCTCTCGTGTCGGGACCAAAGCTAGCTTCACCGCGCCTTGTTCACGGCTCGCATGTCCGAAGAAGAACTCGGTTTCGACCTTTCCGAAGCGCTCCCGATGGTGGATCCAAGTTCCGAGACCTTGGCTGTCGGCGTTCTTCAGAGTGGCCGTTTCGTCGTCGCCAGGGGTGAACAGGGTTCCTCGGGTGTCCTTGAAGGAATAGTCGTTCTTGGCTCCGTCCAAGCTCACAAATGCCTGAGTTGTGCGCTCTTCGGACGAATAGCCGCGGCATAAGGAAAGGCCGCGGGTTCCGAAGCTGCCGAGATCGAGGCGAAGTAGACTCCCTGTCTTCGGCGCCTTGCGAGGGACGAGGAAAATCGCGCCCCCGATGCCGAACTCGGAGGCCGTCCGCGGTGCGCTCGAGCGGTAGATTTCGATCGACTCGACGAAGTGTGTCGGGATCAGGCCCAGATCGGCTACCCCTCCGACCTCGTCGTTCAGCTTGACCCGTCCGAAGTAGACAGGAGTCTGCGCCGCAGTCGCGCCGCGCAGGCGCGCTGTCGTCGGACTGCCGAGGCCCCCGAGCTGGCTCACCTGGATGCCGGGGGCGTCGCGCAGCGCGTCCCCGATAGGCAGGCCCGGGGTTTCGAGAGCGGCGCGTCGGATCGTGAAATGAGCGACGCTCGGATCTTTACCCCGCGTCGGCGGAGGCCTTTGCCCCGAGACCACGACCTCCTGCGGCTCGGTGGACCCTTCTGTCTCGCCGGGGGCGATCTCAGCTTCGGTTTCCTGCTCCGCCGCCCGGAGGTCGGGCGCCAAGAGGCCAAGCAGCGACCCAAGGACGAGCGAGTGCCTCCCGAGGGGGATGGACAAGAAGGAGAAGAACATAAAAGACTGGTCTTTTCGGACCGCCTCCGAACCTCTCCCGCGGAGGACTCGGAGAGACGAGAACCAGGAGGATCTCGCCGCCGTCGTTAGGTCTTCGGGCTCAGGGCTCGACCCGTTCTTCGAGTCTCCTACTCCTCGCCGCTTCCCGAGCTCTTCGCTCAGTGCTTCGGGGCGAGTTTCGTTCCCAATACCGCTGCGGGGCAGCTCCGGATTCACACCGGATTCCCTCGTTTCCCTTGGGGATACACCGAACTATCGGCATCTCCTCGCGGGGGCCCGCCCACGAGGGCGAGCAACGATGACGAACGCCCCTTAGTGCTGCTCGCCTCGGAGCGCAACTCGCGCCCTCTGCCGCGCCGTGCGTGGCCCCTGCAACTCGCGCCCGTACCTGGGCACTCGCTCGGCGCGGTGGCTCGGACTCAGCGGAGGTAGTCCTCGATCGCGTCGTAGAACGACTGACCGAGCAGCACGTAGCCAGCGTTGTTCGGGTGCAGAGATTCGGCCATGACCGTTTGCGAATAGTTCGGCTGACTCTCGATGACCTTGTAGTTGTCCACGAAGATGATCTTCTTGCCAGCGGCGGCGCGCTCTTCAACAGCCTGCTTGACGCCGTTGTTGTAGGAGATGACCTCTTGGTTCCTCTGGCTCACGATCGGGATGATCGAGGCCACGGCGAGGAGAGTATCGGGAGCTTGGCTGATGATGGAATCCAGAAAGCCATCCAGGCGATCCAGCGTATTCTGAACGCCCACGTTGCCGTTGATGTCGTTGGTTCCGATCATGAGGAGCACGATGTGGGGCTGGAACATGCTGAGCGCATTGTTCGTGATGTTGCCGCTGATCCCCATATTCCCAGAAATCTGATAGCCGCCGTGTCCCTGGTGGCTCTGGGGGAACGGCTTGCCTTCGACCATCGAGGGGCCATTGGACTGGGTCCCGACGAAGGTGATCTCCTTGTCGGCGGCGAGCGCCTGCTTGAAGAGTTCGACGCGATAGCCGCCCTGGAAGTTGCAGCATCCTTCGGTGATCGAGTCTCCGAGGGGCAAAATCTTGCAAGGACCCGTTTCAGGGCAGGGCGACTGGACGCCGGGCTCTCCGCCGCTTCCGTCGGTTCCGCCGGTCGCCTCACCACCGGAGCCGTCCGTACCGCCTGCGCTACTTCCACCGTCGCTCGGTGCGCCACCGGTCTCGGAGCCGCCTGCTGCCGCTCCTCCCGAAGGTGCTCCGCCCGACTGCAGTGCACCGCCGGACGATACCAAACCTCCAGCACCCGGTGCTCCACCACTCGCGACAGCGCCACCACTCGCGACAGCGCCACCAGCGGGTGCTCCGCCGGTCCCGCCGATCGGACCAGAGTCTTCCCCCCCGCAGCCGAAAACGAGAAGAGAGACAAGCGAGAGAGCACCAAAGGCGCGCGTGAGTTTTTTCGAAGATGTCATGGGGAAGAAGGTGACTCGGCCCCAGGCCGCGAGCCGTTTTCTAGCTAAGGACCGCATCTCTTCACCCTCAAGCGGCGCAGAATGACCTCCCTCCTGTAGAGATTTGAAGCTCGGTCGGAACTCCTATGAGTCCTGAAGCCGATTTCTCAGCGAGAGCGCTTTCGCGTGTTTGGGAACCTCGTTGCGAAGCGGCGCACCGAGGGACCCTCTTTTGCCCCGGATGGGCTTCTGCTCTGGTCGGTTCTTCCTCAGGTGACCCTCGCTCCGATTGCTCCCGATAGGCCTCCGACAGTCATCTTTGACTTCGATCACACCCTCGTTCGCTGTGATTCGTTCACCTGGCTGAACGTCGATCTCTTGAAGCGGAGTGTCCTCCGAGCTTTCCTTTTTCTTCTTTTCGCGCCGCTATGTGCTCTCTGTTATCTGAGTGAAAAGACGCGTTTGGTCTCGCTGTCGATCCCGCTTTGGCTCGCAACGGTGGGCATGAGCGAGCGTGAGTTTCAGGAGTTCATCGCGGAACACGTGGCGCGGCGCTACGTGCGAACGCAGAGTCTCTGGTGTCAGGCAGCCATTTCGGACTTGCGCGATGAGAGAGCACGCGGAGCGCGCATTTGGATCGCGACGGGCTGCGCCCAAGTGCTCGCCGAGCCCATCTGTAAGGCGCTCGGACTGGGTGAGGTCACCGTTGTCGGCTCCCAGGTTCAAAGAAAATGTGGAGGATATATCGCGCGGGAGCATTGTATCGAGCAGAACAAGGTCGACATGCTGATCGCGCGTGGGGCGGGTACTAGCTGGGACGCCGCGTACACCGACAGCGCGCGCGATCTTCCTCTCCTACTGCTTGCGCGCCGGCCCAGGCTCGTGAATCCCAAAGAGCGCTCGCTGAAAAAAGTCCTGCATGTCTTGGGCGGGGACGTGCCCGTGAGCCGGTATTGATGAAGAACCGCTGGGAACCTGTTTCGACAGTTCAGTCTCCGAGGCCGTAGCTATCCAACAAGTCGTTACTAAACGTGCGCCGCCCCTCGGGCGACAGAAATGCCCTGCGAGCGGCGAGCCAGCGCTCCATGCGAGGACCGAACGCCCGCTTCACCCAAGCAGGCGAGGCGGGCAGCGCCTGACCCCAGTGGCAGGTGTAACGAATGCCCGCTCGATCGAGGGCCTGCCAAATCATCTGGTAACCGTTCCGCGTCCGGGACGAATCGATTCCGGGTATCTCGATGTGACAGGTAAGAGGAGTGAAACGAGAGAAGCTCAGCGTTTGGGAACTGCCTTTGACCCAGCGAAAAGCCATAGGCGCTCCAAACACGTGCTGCTCGGTGACTTGGAAGATCGCGTCGGCGGCGGCGCGCGCGTCCTCTGCGGCAACACCGAGTTCCATGCTCGTTCCTCCGTTCGTCGGCTGGGAGTCGTTGAACTGGCCTCCCGGGGTTCCTCGGATGACCCTGCCTCCTGTGGATTTCAGGGAGCTTTCGAGCTGCCCCTGGAGAGCACCGGGGATCAGGTCTGGGACGGCATCGGTGAAGAGGCCGCCAATCGTGACGAGATCGCGGGAGTTTTCGAGTCCGCCAGGGCCGACCGTGACGCGCGGGAGGGGTGCGCCGGCTTTGATGACAAACTTATCGTAAACGCGAATGAAAGCTCCCCCCTGGCCGGGGCCCCTCAGGTAGGGATTCACGACGACCTCGAAGTGCCAAGGGAGCTTGTCACCGCCGGGCAAGGCGAGGTCCTTAGGATCGAAGTTGTAGATGGCGTTTTGCACGGTCGAAAAGTCGACCTGTTTCACCCAGCGGCCGAGACCGAACATCGGGACCGCCTCGAGGAGCACTGCATGGATCAGTCCAAAAGAGCCGAGGCCGACCACCGCCGCTGAAAAAATCTCGTCGTCCTCTCGGAGCTCCGCGCCCAGGTAATCGGCGAAGTCCTTCGTGACGACCGGAGCTCCGCGCTTTTGGATGAGGTAATGTTTTCCGTCCTCCGCGACGACGTGCAGAGCTCGCACGTAATTTGGCATAGGGCCGTAGGCGTGGGCCGAACCGTGTGTGCCCGTCTGGGTGGCGCCGACGATGGTCTGGCCATTGCTCGCGCCACAGGTCGGTAGAGCTAGGCGCTCGGGGCGCGCTCTCTCGAGCGCGTCATTCAGCGCCACGACCTGGGTTCCCGCTTGCGCGAAGACGAGACGATTCTTCTTCTTGACGTACGCCGCGGTGACCATCGAGTCGCTCTGAAACCCAACGAAGTAATGGGTCAGGCGACAAGTGTTCACCAAACGTTGCCCGGTGAAAGCGAGGTTATTGAGCGACCAAGCAGCTCCGACACAGCGGATTCGTTCGCGCTTGGCTTCGGCATCTCGCACCGCTTGGCGAAGGGCCTCGAGGCCCGGCTGAAAACCCTGCTCGACCGGTGAATCGTCGCTCCAGCGGTTCATGGGCGTGAGGTAATGCTCCACGCGGCCGCCGACGTCTTGGGTCGTGTGCCAGTTCTTGAACGAATAGCCGCTCTTCTCGAGGATGACGGGCGCAGGCATTGGCGTTTCTCCTCAAGGACCAACAGGCGGGGGGCCTGAGTCCTCCGTCGGTCGATTGGTCGCGCAGTAGATCGTGAACTTGTGAGGCATAGCGATTCCCAGGGTGCCGATCATGGAAAGCGCGGAGTACCAAGGCATGCTGACTGTGACCTGTCCCGCGCCCTCATCGCAGAGTGCAATGGGCTTTTTGCAGGCGGGATCGCCGCTCTCGTGGACACCATCGGCGCAACCCACGGGAGCGAAAGTGTTCCCTTGAAGTCCCCACCACATCGACCAGCGCACCTTCGACTCCGGCAGGTTCCGATCGATCGGCAAGCGCGAGAGATCGCCGCCGTTTCTCTCCTGATAGGAGTACGAATAACAGCCGCTGAGCGGCAACAGCACAGCCAAAAGGAGCGGAAGACGGCGCACCCACCCCCTGACCTCTTTCCCCGATCCGGTCATGTAATAAAGGAGAGTAACATCTCCTTGCCGGCGCGTTCAAGCGTCTTCAGAGAGGTCTTTTGCCATTGGCTCTATCTTGGATTCCAGCCGCCAAGTACGAAGGCGACGTCCCGCATCTGAGCGGCCTCGTTCGCTGTGAGCTGTTTGGACCCAGCGGCGCGCCGGGAAGTGTCGACCAGGGCCCCACCCGGGGTGCGGCTTTGGTACTCCCAGAACCGCAGGTTCGAGGTGCTCCCGTTGCCCGTCATTGTGAAGCCGGCGGGGGAGATATGGCTGCCCATCTCGCAGTTGATGTAGGCGACGTGGCTTGCTGGATACGCGCTCACGTCGATGCGCGCGAGGACGTCGTCAGTGATCCCTGGATCGGCGGTCAGTTTCGAATCGACAAAGACGTACCCGAAACTATCGCTCGGATTACGGGCCTGGACGTTGTAGCCCGCGCGTCCGATCGTCCTGAGCTCGACGCGATAGAAATACGCCGCTCCTGTGCCCCAGATGTAGTCGACGTTGCCCTCGATGCGGCTGTCTTCTGCGTAGAGGCGACCGGACCAGAGGAGCGTATCTTGGCGCGAGATGATAGTGCTCCGGCGGACGATGCACTTGTCGCAGGAGAGGAGCGTGAGCGCTTCAGCCTGAGAGCCTCCTTGGGGCGTCTCGTTCTCGATCGTGACGTCCTCGATCAGGAGACCCGAAATCTGCTCCGTGCCGAAGAGAGAACGGCCGCGTGTGCTCGGGTTCAGATTGTTGTTGTTGACCCCGGCGATTCGCGTCTTGTCTCGTCCGGCCCCTTGGATGGTGAGGTCGTTCTTCCCCTTGAAATAGGTCACGCCGTAGAAGACGCCCTCGCCGATTTCGAGGGTCGAGCCCGACTCGGCGGCGTCGATCGCGCCCTGCAGCGTGCAAAATTGGCCCTGACCGTCGACGGACACCCGGAGCGTCGAGTTGTTCGCCGGGGCGTCCTTTGCGACCGAAAAGCGCCACTGTTCCGGATCGCTCACGACTACAGGTTGATCATTGGGGCCGCGCACGACGCCCGAGTCGATCGTGACGAAGTAGGTGCGTCCGCGGGTGAGGCCCTTGGCGGGCAGCACAAAGATCGCCTCGTTCTTGTAGACGAAGGCCGGGCGGGGCAGCGTGAAGGTGGAGCCGCCCATCATGTCGGTCACCTGTGAGGTGGCCATGTTGACTTGAGCGACGGGAGAGCCGGGGCTTTCTGCATCGAAAACCTTCACGGCGCCGCTGGAGCCGAGCTTTGGTGGACCATCGAAGCGGAGTCGGATGGTCGGATCGGGGCATTGGCCTGTGGAGCCTGGCGCAGGGGAATAGGGGCCAGGAGGCTCAGGGGGAGCGCCGCCCGTTCCGGCGGGCTCTCCACCGCTCCCGGTCGGTGCGCCGCCTGCCGGGCTTTCGGCTCCCCCCGCCGCTGTCCCACCGTTCGACACGTCGCCGCCGCTCATGTGGTCGGAGCTACCGCCACTCGCGGTGCCCCCGTTTCCGCCCGTCAGAGCTCCCCCAGAAGCCTGACCCCCCGTCGCGGTCGGTGCGCCGGCGCCGGTGGGAACGCTTCCTCCGCTTCCGGGAGCGCTACCTCCCGCATCTGAACCAGGCTCCATCGAAATGTCGTCCGGGGTCCCCGCGCAGGAGGCAAAGAGGAGGAGTGGCAAACCACGGAGAAAGGGGCGAATCACGAGCGCCTCATGCAACAGGCTCCTGGTTCGATCAGACGGAAATCGTGGGGGAGGAGGGAGAGCGCACCCCATGCGAAAATCGGTTGTGCTCCGTTTTTGGATTCGATACGGCTATTCGATTATGGGGCAAAGGAGGCCCGTGCATCATGAATGCAATCGGATTTGAATCAAGAAATCTTGGAACGCGCGCGCGCGGAGCTCGTCGCTGGCTCACACATTGTCTCTTCTTCGGCGCTCTCGCTTGGGTAAACCCAGCGCAGGCCGTCGAGATCGACATCTGTGAAGAGGTGATCACCGAAGTCCTGGTTCCGCCGGTCCCGCAAATGAGCCTCGACTGTAACTACGGTTGGCATTGCTTCGGCGCGCCCCACTGTTGTGTGCCGGGACTCTGTCTGGATCCGCTCTGCGGCCCGATCGAAAAGATCACGGGTTGGACTGAGGCTGTTCTCACCGAGCAAGTGACCTTCGAATGCCGCGTCGAGAACATCGATCCAAAGCGGGAGCTCGAAAACTGGCTCCGGGGGCACGCCGCCGCCCTCGACGACGCGATCGTTCCTTTCGTCAAAGACGTGGTGAAACGGGAAATCGGTCTCGCCAAGGCTCAAGCTGTTGCGATCCCGGCCCCTGTCCAAGCGGCGATCGACGAGCTCACTCGCCCCCACCGTGACGCCGGTCAGAACAAGTTCCGCTCTTCGGACATCCCGAGGGCGCGCATCATCTCGAACAAAAACCCGCTCGTGAGCATGTATCTTCGCGAAGGGTTTGCTGCGATCACGCTCGGCGACCTGATCGTGATCCGGGATGAGCATTTTCAGGTTCTTACGGATTCGAGAAAATTCGCGACAGCAGCTCAGCTGAAAAGTGGCTCCGCGGCCTGTGACTATCGTGACGCGGTGCTCTTGCTCTCCCACGAGCTCGTCCATGTTCGCCAATATGCCGAGCTCGGGTTCGACGCCTTCATCAACAGCTACTTGATGGAGGCTCTGATGCGCGGCTACGGTACAGACTCGTTCGAGAGCGAAGCCTATGCTTATTCGAGCCCGCTCTCCCGGGGCTCGAGCGTGCTCGGGGGGAGCATCCCAAACTGTGGGACCCTGGGCGTGGCTGCGGCGGCCAGTGGGCTCACGGCCGCTCCGCTGAGCGCCGCGGCTCAGCAAGCTCAAAGCAAGCTTGTCGCTTGTCTTGATAAGACCAAGGACGCGAAGTCGTGCTTCACGAAAATGAGCACATTTTATCGTCCCTCAGCGGATGAGCGGAACAAGATCGAAAAGCGGATTGAGACGAACCGGCGCCCTTACGTCATCGAGCAAGCTAACGGGCGCCTCTTGAAGGTCATCGCTAGCGATGACCAAAAAGCTGCGGAGCTGCGGAAGAAACTGGCACCGCGTGCGACCAAGAAGGGACCTCTAGGCACCATCAAGGTCAGCGTGCCCAAGAGCCAGCTCAAGCCTCTGCCCGTCGCTTCTGAGTCTCCCCGCGTCCAGCCAGTCGCACCGGTTGGCGCGCAAAAGACAGCCCCTACCGTTTCGATCGGCCAGGCCGCACCGGCCAAACAGACGGCGACGCCCGCGAAGCAGACGGTAGCGCCCGCGAAGGTAGCGCCCGCGAAGGTAGCGCCCGCGAAGCAGACGGTAGCGCCAGCGAAGGTAGCGCCCGCGAAGATTCAGAAGAAGTAGGTTGAGGGAGACAAAGAAAAGCGGGGAGCGGCGAGCCATCGCTCTCCCCGTTCTCCTATCTTGTCGCTGAGAGCTGGTTCGAAGAGTCGAAGGCTTGGAGCTTCGACCTCACTCAGCCGAGCTCGCTTGCGGTTCGAAGCTTTGGCTTCGGAGGAACGAGCGCGGGGGATGAGCGCTTTTCGCCATGCTCTCGAGGAGCGACTGAGTCGCTTCGAAGCCGATACAAGCGTCGGTCACGCTCTTGTGAGGACTCGCAGGTTTGCCCGGCTCTTGGCGCCCCGCTTCAACGTGGCTCTCGATCATGAGGCCCATGAGACGGACGTCTCGGCGCGGGAGCTGAGCCATGACCGCTTCAGCCACCTCACACTGCTTCCGGTAGTCTTTGCCGGAGTTCCCATGAGAGCAGTCGACGAGCAGCGGGAGGGTCATGTCCTGGCTGCCGGCGAGGCGGGTGATGCTTTCTGCGTCGTAGTTGGGTCCTGAGCGGCCGCCTCGCAGAACCACGTGAGTGTCGCGATTTCCTCTCGTTTCGGCGATGGAAATGCGCCCGTTACGGTCGATGCCGAGGTGCGTGTGAGGGACTCGAGCTGATTCCATCGCGGCGAGGGCGATGCTCACGCTCCCGTCGGTGCCGTTCTTGAAGCCCACCGGGCACTCGAGACCACTCACGAGTTGCCGATGGATCTGGCTCTCGGCGGTACGGGCACCAATCGCGGCCCAGGAGAGGCAGTCTTCGAAGTAGGGAGCCGTGAGAGGATCAAGGATTTCCGTCGCGAGCGGGAGGCCGAGTTCACTCAGCTCCACGAGCAAAGCGCGAGCTCGCTCGAGGCCTCGCGCGAGATCGTGGCTTCCGTCCATATCTGGGTCATAGAGAAATCCCTTCCAGCCGATCGTAGTGCGGGGCTTCTCGAAGTAGGCGCGCATCACGATCGTGACGTCGTCCCTGAGGCGCTCGGCGAGGGGGGCGAGTCTCTCCGCGTAGGCGCGCGCCGCCTCCTCCGAATGGAGAGAACAAGGTCCAACGATGGCGACCAAGGGCCCGCGGCCGGTGTGGAGACGCTCGGCGATGCGCGCGCGGGCTTCGTTCACCCGGACAAGAGCGCTCGGGGAGAGCGCGTAGGCCTCTCCGAGTTCGCGGGGGCTCGGCAGGCTAGCCCTTTCAGGCTCGGGTCTTTGGGTCGGGATAGGAGAAGGATGCATGGGTCTTGGCTCGGTTTTTTTGGGGAGGCCAAGGCCGCGAAAGCAAAAAACCCCGCGGCCGTTGGCGCGGGGTTCACTGAGGCTCCGGATTGCGAACGACTCAGCCGTGGCCCCGCCCGGAGGCGAACCAATAGCTAAAGCCGAATGCAAAGAGCGAACTCACGACTCCAAGGCTAGCAGTGCCCTCTCCCTTGCGCAAGGAAAGCCCGACCGGTAGCCAGCAGCCCGATATGACTGTTGCGCGCGGAGGACGACTTCCCGAGACCGTGGACGAGGCGATGCAGGGGCTCAACCAGAGCGTCGAGGTCGATTCTGCCCTGTGGCGAGTCGACATCCTCGGCTCCAAGGTTCACGCGCGGGGACTCGCCCGGGCGGGAGTTCTGACTGAGGCGGAAGCAAGTACTTTGGTCCAGGGGCTCGAGCAGGTGGAAGCCGAGATCGAATCGGGTCAGTTCGTCTGGGACCCTGAGCGCGAAGATGTTCACATGAACATCGAAGCGCGCCTCACCGAGATCGTGGGTCCGGTCGGCGGCAAGCTCCACACCGCGCGCAGCCGGAACGACCAGGTCGCGACTGACCTTCGCCTTTATGCACGCTCTGCTGTGGACGATGTGATCCGAGCGCTCGTCGATCTCGAGAGGACAATCCTCGATCGCGCCGTCTCGGAGATCGATACGCTCATGCCGAGCTACACGCATCTCCAGCGCGCCCAGCCGAGCCGCCTCTCGCACCACTTGATGGCCTGGCATGAGATGCTCTCGCGCGATTACAATCGTCTTGTCTCCGCCCGCGACGGCCTGAATGAGTCCCCTCTCGGAGCCGGGGCTGTCGCTGGCAGTGGTTATCCGCTCGACCGCGCCTGGGTCGCCAAGGAGCTCGGTTTCGAGCGCCCCATGCGCAATTCCATCGACGCGACGGGGAGTCGTGACTTCCTGATGGAAGTCGTCTCGGCGCTGGCGATCCTCGGAGTGCACCTTTCGCGTATCGCGGAAGAGATCGTGATTTGGAGCACCACCGAGTTCGGGTTCTTGACCTTGAGCGATGCCTTTTCGACGAGCTCCAGCATGATGCCCCAGAAGAAGAATCCGGACGTCGCCGAGCTGATTCGAGGCAAGGCCGCGCGCCTGATCGGGCATTTGACGGCGCTGCTCGTGCTCGAGAAGAGCTTAGCTTTCGGTTACGGACGCGAGCTTCAGGAAGACAAGGAGCCGATCTTCCAAGCCATGCGCGACACGATGCTCTCCCTGCGAGCGCTCACCGGGGCGCTCGCGACCTGTACCTTCCGACGAGATCGCCTGGAAGGCGCCCTCGAGCAGGGCCACGTCTGCGCAACCGATCTCGCCGACTATCTGGTCATGAGCGGCGTGCCCTTCCGCGAAGCTCATCACATCGTCGGTGGGCTGGTGCGCGAGGCCGAAACGGAAGGTGTCCAGCTCAGCGAGCTCTCCGTTGATGTCCTCGCACAAGCTCATCCTTCCCTCATGCGCCCGGAAGCGCGGGAGGCGCTCGACGCGCGCGCCGCGGTGGAGCGGAGGAAGCTCGTGGGAGGCCCCGCAGAGGCCTGCGTCCGGAGGGAGGCAGAAGACGCGGAGCGGCGCTGGGCTGTTGCGCTCTCGGCGGCGACCTGGAAGCGAATCTGAGAGGCTCGGGTGAGCTTCCGCTCACGTCTCGCTGGGGGCTGTGGGATTTAGGGCCTTTTCAGGGCGAGGTTCTCGGCGCGCACAGCCGGAAGCCCCGCTTTCGAACCCCGAGAGCCCGAGCGCCTCAAGGAGCGAGCGAAACTCGGGAGGCAAGGGCGCCTCCACGTAAACGGGCTCGTCCGTGCGCGGTGAAAAGAAGCGGAGGCTGAGCGCGTGGAGCGCGAGGCGATGAAAGCCGAAGCGCTCGCGGAAGAGCAGGTTGTGCTCGCCCTTACCGTAACGAACGTCACCGATGATCGGGTGACTCATGTGTTTGAGGTGCAGGCGGATCTGGTGTCGCCGTCCCGTTTTTGGCCGCGCCTCAAAGAGCCCATACCGCTCGAAGGAGCCGAGCAAGGTGAAGTCCGTCACGGCCGGCACTCGCTCGGTCCCGTCATCCCGAGCGAGTGCATGCTCGACGCGATTGAGGCTCGGATCTTTGCCTCGACAGAGCGCGAGGTACCTCTTGTCGACGCGTCCCGATTCGAATTGCTGGCTGAGTCGCGCAGCGATCTCAGGAGTTCTTGCAATCAAAAGGGCGCCGCTCGTTCCGCCGTCGAGACGATGCACCGGATAAACCCATTCGCCCATCTGATCGCGGAGGCGCTGCAAGAGCGGAGGCGTCTCGACTCCGCGTCCGCGATGCACAGGAAGCCCGCTCGGCTTGTTGATGACGAGCAGATCTTCGTCTTGGTAGAGGATCTCCACCGGATCATTCCACTCCTCTTGGGATGCTCCGCGGGTGAGGTGAGTTCGGTAGACGTTTTCGGCGAGTAGGCGTTCGAGCGCCTCTTCTGTCTCACGACTTTCGAGGACACCGAGGGCCCGAGCGATCGCTTCGATCGTCGCGAGGCCGCCCGGCTTCGGTTCATGACGGAGTCCCCAAGCGGTCGGGCGTCCTTCCGGAAGGAAGACGCGGTCCACTTCTGCGAGCCCAGGGAGTCGCCGTGCGGCACGGGCAGCTTGGCGCCAGTTGCCGTCGGGAACGACGAGCGTGACTGGCCGTGGGTCTTGGCGGACGAACTCCGGGGTCAAAGCAGAGGCGCCTTCACTCGGGTAGAGGAGCAGGATTCGGCGACCTTCGCGGCTGAGGTGGGAAAGGTCGGCGCGACTGTCGCGAGCCCCGTGAATGTGGAGCTCAGAGTTCGGCAGGGCAGCGAGAGCGAGCGGCGCGGTAGCAGTTGTCTTTTCCCACTCTCGACAGTGCATCACGACGACGACCTTGGTGCGCGTCTCGAGGCGAGGAATGAGCGTGCACATGCAGCGCGCCTCGTGCATACGGCAGCGAGCGCAGCGGGCGGCGTTTTTCGGTCGGTGTCCCATGGATGGTGAGAGGGGCGCGGGGGGCATGCCATCCTGCTGACCTCGGAGCAAGCCACAGAGCCATCGGGAGCGACGGACCCTATCCGCGGGAGCCGTGATAGACTGGAGCTATTGTGGCCCGGGGCGAAGCTGTCACGTTTTTATGTCCCTCCTGCGGGGAGGGTCGCCTCGAGGAACCCCGGCTTTCTTGTCTTGGATGCGGGAAGCAGTATCCGACGGTTTCGGGGATCCCGCTCCTCTTCAAAGAGCCACGCGAGGTCTTGGAGGTATGGGCTGAGCGCCTGGCGAACTTTGTTCGCGAGAGCGACGAGTCGACGAAACAGCTGCTCAAGGACGCTGTTGATTTGGGCCTGCTCGATCGCTCGCGGCGTCGCTTGCTTGATACCGCGGAGGGGCTCGAAGCTCGTAAGGAACAGGTGCTCTCCTTGTTTGAGCGCGCGGGGATCGAGCCGAGCTCGGTCCACGTGGCCCAGGATCCCGAGCTTGAATCGATTCTGTCTTATTTCGCCCTGGTGCAGCGCGATTTTGGATGGACCGAAGAAGACGAAGCGCAAGCATCTCTCGATGCTGTGCTCAGCGTCTTCGGTGCGCAGTTTGAGCTTGGTCGGACACTGGTGCTCGGGGCGGGGACGGGGCGCTTAGCCTGGGACCTAGGGAACGCGCTGGCTTCGAAGGAGCCGATCCTCTTGCTCGATATCAATCCGCTCCCTTTCTTGATCGGTGAGGGGCTTCGGCGCGGGGAAACGATAGAGCTCGCGGAAATCCCTGGGCATCCCCGTCGTTCCGATCAGGCGGTCATTCAGCGCAGGTTGCGTGCGCCGAGCCCGCCGCCCCCTGGTCTTCGGTACATCTTCGCTGATGCGCTCGTGCCACCATTCGAGAGCGGGTCCTTCGATACGATCCTAGCGCCCTGGTTTTTGGATCAGGTGCCGTCGAACCTCAGAACGATGCTCCCGCTGATCCGCTCACTGCTCCGGCCGGGCGGCTCCTTTGTGCACTTTGGACCCTTTGTTTATCACCCAAAGCGGACGCGTCCGGCCCACCGGTATACCGCCGACGAGTTCGTGCAATTGCTGCTGAGGGAGGACTTCTCCGTGGAGAAGGCGAGCTACGAGCCCATGCGCTATCTCGGCTCTCCTGCCTCGACTCAATCTCGCGTCGAGTATGTTCTCACGCTCTTGGCTCGGCGCGTAGATGCCCGGAGGACCCATCCGCTCATCGAGGAGAGCGATCCAGTATGGTTCGAGGAACACGCGCGGCCGATCCCGTCGTTCGATGTCTCGCCATCGTTCAAAATGCCTCACGCGGTGGTGCGACGGACCGCAGAGCTCATCGATGGAACTCGGAGCCTCTCCGAAATCGCTTGTCTGCTCGTCCGAGAGGGGCACATCGCTGACGATGGAACTGAGCTGACGGCCGTGCGGGCTTGTCTGAAGGTTCTCTGGAAGATGCGCATCAGACGGACATCGTAGCCTCCTACGACAAGACTTCGACGCGCGGTGGCACCTTTGGAGCTTGGAGCTTTGGCGCGTCCCGACTCCTTGTTCGTGCGCGCTCAGGATGAGTCGGTGGCGCTCAGACGAGCAGGTCGGACAGGGGACCTGTGGCTCCCGAGGCATCGCCAAATGAGGTCACCTCCTCCGCTCCCATGAGGTGAGCCAGGGAGACCAAGAGCTGGTTGTTGTCCTTGGGCGAGTTCACCGAATCCCAGACGCGGCCGGTCCGGAGTTGCCCGCCGGCTTTCCCGGCAAGCACGTAGGGCATGCGCGTGAGATCATGACTTGTCGACTCGCCGATCTCTGAGCCCCAGAATACAACGGTGTTGTCGAGCAGAGTCCCGTCGCCTTCCGGCACCGAGTCGAGTCTCTCGAGGAAGTAGGCGAGCTGTTCGGCAAGCCAAACGTGGATTTTGCCGTACTCCGTGAAGCCGTTTGTCCCCTGCCATTCGTGGGAGATCGCGTGATGGTTTCGAGAGAGCCCAAGGAACGGGAAAAGGTGTTCGCTCTCCGCGTAGTTCCACTGAAGCGTCAAGATCCGCGTCTGGTCACAGGCGAGGGCAGCTGTGGCTAGATCCATCTGCAAACGACCCGTTTCCGGCAGCGTCGCGTCACTCGAAAGGTCGATCTCGAAGTTGCCCGTAGGGGGGGTACAGCTGAGACCGCCGCTGTTTCCACCTCCGCCGCTGCCGGATTGCTCTGTGAGGCGGATCTCGATGTCGCGAATGGCGGTGATCTGTTGCTCGAGTTTTGCGCGATCCTCGGCACCGAGCCTTCCTTGCAGGCGTTTGATCTCACCGGTCGTGAGATCGAAGATGCTCTTTCGCTGAGCGCGCAGCTTGTCGAGCTGTGGATCGCCAGCCGGATCCGGATTCAGATCGCCGAACAGCGCCGCGAACACGTCCTTGGGGTCTTCGCGAGGGGGGATCGGTTGGTCGGCGCCCTTGTAACAGATGCGTCCACGCACCTGGGCGTCGCGCACCTGAACTCCGAGCTCGAGAGTTTTGAACCTTGTGGGCGGATCGAGGACATTTGCTAGATGCTGGTCGATGGAGATTCCCGAGCCCCAGCCCGATGTCGCCATGAAGCTCTTGAATGAGCCGGTGCCGAGAGGGCGCGCCGTGAGCAATCCGCCCATGCCCCGAGCGTGCTCCGAGCCATTCAAGCCTCCGTTGAAGCCGTTATCTCCGACGACGGCCTGGCAGTGGCGAATGCCATTGAGGAAGAGGAGCTTGTCAGCGAAGGGCTCGAGGGGTTTCGTATATTCGGGGAAGGTCATGCCGTTGACCCCTTGTGTCGGCCAAAACAGCGTATTTCGCGTGCCGTTCGGCGTCGCGACGACGACTAGTCGGACCGGTGGCTTGTCGGCGGCCTGCCCCTCGGCGCGGTGGGCGTCGAGGAGAGGAAGAGCCGCCGCGCCAGCCAATGCCCCACGCAGCCAATCGCGCCGGTTCAATTTGGTCATTTTCGAGTTCGTTCGGTTCATGGCCATGTCGACTCAGGGTGCGCTTTGGCGACGGTGGAGAAAGGCTTCGGTTTGAGTGATGTTCACCATGAGCTCATAAAGATTCTTCTCTCCCTTCTCGAAGGATTCTTGAAGCGGGACCAGAGAGCACGCGTCTCCCTTTTCGACCCCGCGACCTACGCTGTACTGGAACCACTTCGCCGCGACGCACTCAGCGACTTCGGGCGCAGCGGCGAGCTTTTGTGCCATTTCGATCGGCCCATCGAAGGGGCCATCGAGCGCACGGGTTTGGACGAACTCTCCCGTCAAATCGAGCTGTCGCCCGGCGTCCGTCGTGCGGAATTGGCCCATGGCGTCGTAGGCCTCGAGTGGAAAACCGAGCGGATCCATGAGCTGGTGGCATTCCGCGCAGGGGCCTCCCGCATGAGCACTGAAGCGCTCGCGGGCGGTGCCGCCTTCGTGCGGGTCGGGTGCGGCGATCGCCACGTCGTCTGGAGGCGGCTCCACGTGGCCGCAGAGCATCTTCGTTCGGATGAACTTGCCTCGGAGCACCGGAGAGGTCTGATCCGGGTGCCCTTGTACGGAGAGAAACGCGGGCAAGGTCAGGACCCCGGAGCGCTCATCGGGGGGGAGCGAGACGAGCTCTGAGCTCTCCGGGACGCCGTAGAGGTTCGCGAGCGGCCCCGTCGGAAGACCGAGCGGCGCGGACAGGAGGCGCGTCAATGTCGCATCGCTGCTGAACAGGATGCTCTCGATCACCTTGTCCGCTTCCGCCTTCATGGCGGTCTTCATGGCCTGGCTCCACAGAGGAAACTCTGCTGGATCTTTCGGAGAGATCGTGTCGAGCCGATTGAGCTCGAGCCACTGCCTGTAGAACTCGAGGGCGGCGCTCCTTGCCTTCTCGTCCTCGAGGAGGCGCCTCGCTTGGGCTTGGACACCAGCAGGCGTGTCGAGTTCACCCGCCTCGGCCGCATCCAGCAGAGTGTCGTCGGGGCCGGAGGACCAAAGCAGGTAGGAAAGCCGCGTTGCCGTCTCGTAACCATTCAGGCGCACCATTGCGTTTCCTTCCTGGCGTGCGCCGCTGAACTCGACTCGGAACAGGAAATGGGGCGAGAGGAGCGCCGTGCGGATCATGACTTCGATCCCCTCAACGAAGCTCTCCCCGAAACCGTAGGCGGTCATGAGGGCCGTCACGTCTTCGGGTTCGAGGGCGCGGCGGAAGGCGCGCCTTCCGAAGCTGCGCGCGAACTGTTCGGCGCAGGTTTCTTCGCCGACCATCGCTGGATCACAGGGCAAGAGGGACGAGAGCCTTGCGACTGCGTCTTTCGCGATCGTCTCCGCAGCGTAGACATACTTTTCAGCGTGGAGCTGAGAGATGGTCAGGACGAGGCCGTTGTTGCTGAAGCCTTCGGAGATCTCATCGGGCGGAAAGTCCTTGGAAGGATTTCCGATCGTCCCGAGCAAGTCGCGCGCGCTGTTATCGTATTCAAAGCGCGTGAGACGGCGGAGCGGTGTGGGCGGGCGAATCAGGCTCTGGCAATCGACCATGTCTCCGGTCGTATCGGTCACGGTACCGGGCGGATTCGGGTTCAGGCCGCCACCAATTCCTGGCGAATTGCCTTGCGCGCCAGCGGCGGAGTCATCGGTCTGGGCGGACCCACCTTTGCCGTCACCGCCGTGGTCGGCTCCTGCCCCGCAGGCCACGGCTCCCAGGATCGCGAGGCTGAGCGCAGAGCGGCCGAAGACGACCCGCATGCGGTTGTCGCCGCACAACAGCCGCGCGGGCAGAAAGAAACGATCCATCATCCGAGAGCCTCGACCAATCACCAGCTGTAGGGAGTAGTAACCCGCTGGATTTTCGTGATGCGCCCGCTGCTCTCGTTTCTTCGATGATAGCGCTCACATGAGAGCGAAAGTTGCAATATTGCAGCGGCGGTGGGAGTGAGGCGGCACTATTTCGGATTGTCGTGCAGAACTTCCCCCACGTTTTTCAGGAAGCCGCGTAGGCCGCACGTGAGGTGATTCTGCCGCGCGTCGTTTGGGGGGGAAAAAAATTCTCTCTAGGAGCTTTCGAAAATCGTGCGAATCCGCCTGAGGAGAGCGTCGGGAGCGACCGGTTTGGCCATGAAATCGATGCCACTGTCGAGCACCCCGTGGGTCACGATGGCGTGCTCCGTGTAGGCAGAGAGATAGAGGACGCGCATCCTAGGCCGAAGGGAAGCAACGCGCTCAGCGAGCTCGCGACCGCTCATCCTTGGCATGACGACATCTGTGATCAATAGATCGATCTTTTCGCTGTAGCGCTCACAAATCAAAAACGCCTCGCCGCCGTTGTCGGCTTCGAGCACGTGGTAGCCTCGGCGCTTCAGGACCGCACAGAGGAAATTGCGGACCTGCTCGTCGTCTTCAACGACGAGGATCGTCTCGCTGCCTCCCGAGAGAGCGGAGTTAGGTCCCGACCGCGGTTCGTCCTCAACGGGATTTTCGACGTTCGGAAGGTAGATCTTGAAGGTCGTTCCCACGCCCTCTTCGCTCTGGACCGAGATATGGCCGTTGCTCTGAGCGACAATGCCCCAGACCGTAGCGAGACCGAGACCGGTACCTTCCCCGAGTGGCTTAGTGCTGAAGAATGGTTCGAAGATGCGCGCTTGCGTTTCCGGGTCCATCCCTGCGCCGGTATCGCTCACGCCCAGCACTACATAAGAACCGGGCGTGATCCCTTGCTTGGTCTCGGGAGAGTGAGCACCGATCGTCACGTTCTGGGTCTCAATCGTGATGTTCCCGCCTTGGGGCATGGCGTCCCGGGCGTTCACGACAAGGTTCATGACGATCTGTTCGAGTTGGCTCGGATCGGCGAAGACTTGGCCAATGGCCCCGGGGAAATAGGTGAGGTGGACGTCGGCGCGCACGAGCCGGCCCATCATTTTCTTCATGGTCGAAAGGACCGTGTTCCAATTGACGACACGTGGACTCAGCACTTGCCGCCTGCTGAAGGCGAGAAGCTGTTGCGTCAGCTCGGCGGCGCGGCGAGCAGCGCTATCGATCTCTCGGACGTCGTCGCGGAGAGGATCGGCCTCGCTCATGCTCTCGACGATCATCTTCGAGTAGCCGAGGATCACCGTCAGAAGGTTGTTGAAGTCGTGCGCGACTCCACCTGCGAGCTTTCCGATCGCCTCCATCTTCTGCGACTGCAGAAGTTGTTCCTCGAGTCGGTGGCGTTCGCTGATGTCCTGCAAGGATCCTTGGAGCCGGACGATACGACCCTGATCGTTTCGGACAGCACCTCCCATGGCGCGAACCCAGATGCGTCGGCCCTTGGCCGTGATGAGCTGGGCCTCGAAGTCGACGGGACGCCCTTCGCGGGCGCAGGCGTCCATCTGCTCTAGGACTTTGTCCCGGTGCTCGGGAACGTAGTACGAAACCCCATCCTCGTAGGACGGCTCCATGTCGGGGGAGAGCTCACAGACCGCTCGGATTTCATCGGTCCAGGTCACCTTCCTTGAGTCGAGGTCGATCCGCCACGCGCCGAGGCGCGCCATTTTTCCAGCGATGCGGAGGAGCTCGGCGTTCTCGCGGGAGGCGGCCTCAGCGCGGAGCTTCGCGATGAAGCTCGTCAGCAGATCCGATAGCGAAACCAGGAGTTCGCGTTCCTCGGCGAGGAACGGGTCGGTGCGTTCGTCCGCTCGCGCTCCGTAGGCAGCCAAGATCTTGCCTCGACCGCCGTCGAACTCGGCCTCTATTTTCCACACGGCAGTTCCCTGGGCGCCTGAGGTAGCATTCAGGTCTTCCCAGGTGAGCCGTGTGAAACACTCTTTGGGGTATTGAAATGCAGCGGGCAGAAGCTCAGCGATCTGCTCGAGGAGAGCCGTGTCGAAGCGGTCAGCGCCTTGGATCAGGCGAGACGAATAGTGCAAGAAGGAGAGCTCTTTGACGCGTTCCCCGAGAGCATGCACGAGTTTGGCTCGGTCGAGATTCGAGCGCGCGGAGTCGAGAGCGAACACGATGTCCTCGGCGAGGGCCGAGAGGACACGCACCTCCTCGTCGCGGAAGAAGCCGACCTCATCACTATAGATCATCAGTAGGCACGAGTTGCCTGCGGTGTCGCCGAGGGGGAAGGCAGCGCCAGAGCGGAGACCGTGCTCGAGCGCAATGTGCCGGAAGGGCAAGCCGAGGTCGCTCTTCAGATCGTTGACGACGGCGGGGACACGCCCGTGAAAGGCTCGAGCGGCCGGTCCCTTCGAGTGCACAGGATCACTGAGGTTCAGCGAGATCGAGTCCACATAGGCGAAACCTTGGCCGTAGCGGACGACGGGGATGAGCTTTCCAGTCACCTCATCAATCCGCCCGATCCAGGCGAGCCGGGCGAGCCCTTGCTCGACAGGGATGCGGCACGCGATCTCGTAGAGCGCTTCTGGATCGCGCTCGCGGGCGATCGCTTCGTTCACCGCGCTCGAGACGGCGTAGAGTCTAGCGAGTTGGCGAGCGCGCTCGGTGCTTTGGCGAAGGGCGCCGAGGTTCCGATCGCGCTCCAGGGCGATCGCGACGAGATGCGTGGCGGCGTTCACCCACTCCTGCTCCTTTTCGGTCGGACCGCGCGGCGTCCTATAGTACATCGCGAAGGTGCCGAGGACGTCTCCGGTGGACGCAAAGATCGGACTCGACCAGCAGGCGCGGAGCTCATGGGACAGCGCGAACGCGCGGTAGGGCTCCCAGTTCGGATGAGTCGCGATGTCTTCGACGATGATGGCCCTTTTGAGCGCGGCGGCCGCTCCGCAGGAACCCACGCATTCGCCGATGACAGTTCCGTCGATGGTCTTGAGGTACTCGGCGGGGAGGCTCGGACCGGCTCCCGTAAGGAGCGTGCCCTGTTCCTGATCCAAAAGGAGGATCGAGCAGAGCATGCCTTCGCCTTGCTGTTCGACGAGCAGGACCGTCTGCTCCAGGATCTCCCTCGTATCGGCGCCGCGCGCGACGCTCTCGAGGATCTGCCGCTCCGTTAGCTCAAATGGGCGAGCGGTGGCGAGTGACCCCGGGCACGTTTCGAGGAGCTGCCCCCCAATCATTTCATCCCTCATCCTACGGAGGAAATGGTTCGGGGGGAATCGGTACGGACGCGCAGCTCTCGGCCGCTCAGCGACGCCAGAGATTCGCCGCTTCGCCGCAAAGGGCGGAGCTGGGAATGGGTGCCCTGGCTCCGTGGTGCGTAGATGTGTTCTAAAACGCTTCTCAAGAAGTGAGATACGCTCAAAGAGCGCGGGCTCTTTCTGTTCGGGAGCGAGGAGCTCAGGTGGCTCCGGATGGCTTCGCTGAGCGCCCCCGACACGATTCGAACGTGTGACCTTCGGCTTAGGAAGCCGCTGCTCTATCCTACTGAGCTACGGAGGCGGGGGCCTGCAGATTGCACGGCTCGCGCCATCTGACAAGGCTCCGGCGCGGGGTCGTTCTAACCAGCCAGGCTCAAATGGCCGGTGCGGACGAGCGCGACGATATGGGCCAGGGTGAGCTCGCGGGAGAGGGGAGAGAGGTCGATGGCTTCCTCGACCGTGAGGCGTCCGTCGAGGCGTGAGAGAAGGTAGGCCTGTTCCGGGGTGAGCGAACCGCTTCGGCGCCCTGCTGGATGGACTTCCAAGGTACGCTTGAGGTCGCCAATGCGTCGCTCGAAAATCGTCGTGAAGAGGCGCGCGTTCTTGCGGATGATGACGCTGGCCTCCTGGGGGTCGGGCGCCTCTTGAGCAACCTCGATCGCTGACTCGGCGCAGGAGAGGGCCACTTCAAGGTTATCCAGGCCGAGCTCTGTCCGGGCGCGCTCGACAAGCTCACGAACGGCGTCGGTGGGCGACGCTGCGCGCCACGAGGTGCGCTGCTCGATCGATTGTGGCGGGCCGCTTGAGATGCGCGTGGTCATCAGGGGCAGCGGATCGATCTCGGGCGCACTCGCGCGGGCATCGGAGCGCATCTCGGGGAGAGCAGAAGGCCGGCCGAGCTCGGCTCGGCACGCCTCGAGGGCCGCCGCAAAGGCGGCGATGTTCGAAAAGCGTTCCTCGGGGTTTTTGGCGAGCGCGAGTGCGAGCACTTGGTCGATATCCCGCGGGACTTCTGCGTTGAAGCTGCTCGCCTTCGGGGCCGGTTCGCTGATGACTCTCTGCAGGAGGGCCATCACCTCGGTCGCTTGGAAAGGAACCCGACCCGTCAGCATCTCGAATAGGATCACGCCGAGCGCGTACTGGTCTCCGCGGTGATCAACGAGCGCGGTGCGGCCCGTTGCCTGCTCGGGAGCCATGTAATCGGGGGTACCAAGGATATCGAACTCAAGCGTGAGCTTTCGGCCCGTGGTGACTTCGTCCGCGCGCTTGCTGATTCCGAAATCGAGGAGCTTGACGAAGAGCTCGTCTCCGGCGTCGAGAAGAAAGATATTAGCGGGCTTGAGATCGCGGTGGACGATGCCGGCGCTGTGCGCAGCGCCAAGTGCGCCCGCGACTTGGATCGCAATAGAGAGCGCCGCCCGGACGTCGAGCTTCTGACCCGACTCGAGCAAGCGGTCGAGAGATTGGCCGGTGAGCATCTCCATGACCAGGTAGGGCTGGCCCTCGCTTGTCGTGTCGAAGTCGAGAATTTGGACGATGTGGGGGTGGTGGAGGCGACTGATGATCTCGGCCTCGCGACGGAAGCGCGCCATGGCGCTTTCGTCGCTCTTGAGGTGACGAGCCATCATCTTGACCGCGACGGGGCGCCGGAGACGGATGTGCTCAGCGAGAAAGACAGTGCCCATGCCCCCCTCGTCGAGCTGACGCACAATGCGGTAGCTGCCGCCCAGGGTCTGACCCATAGGTGACGAAGAACGCGGTCCGTCTGAGCTCACTGGGCATCTAGGCTAGCAAAGGGGCCCCCGAAAAACGAGATCCCTTGGCCCGCGGGCCGGCCGGGCTGGCCGCCCGAGAGCACGGCCATACGTTTCCGCAATTATTCGGGAGGCCGCCGCCGCGCGCCCGATCACAATCGCGGATTTCTGTGCGGACGCGTGCTGCTCTGGTAGCCTCGCGCTTGAAATGGCGATCGTGAGCAGCAGGTGGCGTCTGGGCGCCCTTTCTTTGGCTGTCTTGGGGGGGAACTGTCCCGCTTGGGCACAGGAAGAGGCGGGAGCTTCTGCGTCTTGGGGCGCTGGAGTCGACTCCCGGAAGGCCGACGAGGATGGAAGCGGCGTGTCCGCCGCAGCCGAGTACCACGACGATGGTCTGGACGCTCCGGAACCGGCGCCGGCACTCGACTCCCCGGAGCCAGAGACCGAGAGCGGCGAGCCGCGTTACCTAGACCGCTACAAGCCGACCGGGAACCTCTGGGAAGTGGGGCTGACGACAGGTCTCCTGTTCCCGGCCCCGGACCACAACCTCAAGGTCGCCGCACTGCCCGGTGAGCCCTACAGCGACGTCAGCGCAGTGATCGGAGGGCGGCTTGCCTACTTTCCGCTTTCGTTCCTCGGAGTCGAGGCTGAAGCCATCGTCAGCCCGAGCGCGACTAAGAATACGAACAAGTCAGCTCTGCTCTATGCGGTGCGTGGTCACGTCATCGCTCAGCTTCCGATCCTGAGCGTCGTCCCTTTTGCGTTGGTCGGCGGCGGGATGCTGGGAGGCATCAGCCAATCGATGGGCCATGACGGCGATCCTGCATTCCACTTCGGTGTCGGCGTCAAAGTGCCTGTCCACCGCGTCGTTGGGATCAGGCTCGATCTCAGGGATACTTTGACCCAGAAGCGGGACGGAAACCCCGGAGATCCCACGAACTCTTTCGAGGTCTTGCTCGGCGCGACCTTCACCTTTGAACGTCCCTGTCCCGAACCCCCGCCGCATCGGCCCCCGCCGCCCTCGCCCGTGCCCGTCTCGGAGAAATGGGGCGATGGGCTGCACGCATCCGCAGAGCCCAAGCCGATCACGACTGAGTGCCCCGAGGGTTCGATCAAAGGCAACGATGGCTGCGTGCTCTTGGATGCAGATCACGACGGCGTCCCATTGCCAGCGGACCAGTGTCCTGACGCCCCCGAGACGAAAAACGGGTTCGAAGATGAGGACGGCTGTCCCGATGTTCTGCCTGAGGCGGTGCAGCAGTTTACCGGCGTGATCCCCGGAATCAGCTTCAAACAAGGGAAATCTGAGGTCAGTCCCGCTTCTTACCCTGCGCTCGATAAGGCCGCTGAAGTGCTCGCGCAGTATCCAGACATCACGATGGAAATCTCCGGCCACACCTCGAGTGAAGGCAAGCCCGAGGTCAATCAGAAGCTGTCGGAGGAGCGGGCGAGCGCGGTCGCGAACTACCTTGAATCGAAGGGGGTCCCACGGGAGCGTATCGTTGTCCGTGGCGCAGGAGCGAGCGAACCCATCGCCGATAACGCGACCCGTGAAGGGCGCGAGAAGAATCGCCGCATCGAGTTTCGCGTCTTAGGAAAGTAAAGTGCGAGGTTCTCCTCGTCGCGCCGCGGCTCCGAGATCTGCGGGGGAGCGGTGGACTATCACCATCTCGGATCTAGCTCCCGGCGGGGATGGTCTGGGCAGACTCCCGGACGGGCGCATCGCGTTTGTTCGGGGCGCCTTGCCGGGTGACGGCGTCGAGGTCGAAGTTGAAGAGGACAAAGGGAGTCACGTCTTCGCGCGCGTTGTCTCTCTCGTGACGCCGAGTCCCGATCGGGTCCCCGCTCCTTGTCCCGTCGTCGACCAGTGCGGCGGCTGCCCGCTCATGAACCTATCAGCGGACGCTCAGTCTCGGGCGAAAGAGTCGATGTTGCGCCAATCGCTGACACGCCTCGGTCGCTTGACCGAGGAGGAGCTAGGTCTCGTGCGTCCGCCCCTGTCGGCCGGCCCTGCGCTTGGATATCGTAATCGCCTGCGGATGCAGCACAGAAGCGGTCACCTTGGCTTCTTCCGGGACAAGAGCCACGACTGGGTGCGCGTTGACGACTGCAAGATCGCCTCGAGCGAGCTCAATGCCTTGCTCCGCGCGGCGAGAGAGCGCCTCGCATCCGCACCGAGTGTCCTTGAAGCTGTCGAGCTTCGAGTTCTCCCGGATCGGGATACCCCCGGTGGCTCGCGAGCCGTTTCCTTACTGGCGAAGGAAGACCCCCGAGATACGGAAAAGGCGCTGACGAAGACGGTCCGGAGTCTCGAGGAGCTCGGCGTGGTGCGCGTGGTTTCCCTTCGAGGGCGAGCGCGCCCGGCGCGCCCGGAGGCCTTCCAGAAGCTCTGGGTCGAACCCGAGACGTACGTCCTTCTCGCGCCCTTTGCGTTCAACCAGGTCAACCTCGCTGTGAATGGACGCCTCATTGAGCTCGTCCTCGAGAGAGCGCGCTCCGCGAATGCCGAGACATTTCTGGACCTCTACGGAGGGGCCGGGAACTTCACACTTCCGCTGCTTCGCCGGGGTCTTTCGGGGACCCTCGTGGAGGTCCAGGCCGAGTCTGTCGAAGCCGCGCGCCGCGCGGCGGAGGCCCAAGGGCTCAAAGGAGGCGAGTTTGTCGCTGGCGATGTACCTATCGTCGCGAAAGAGCTCCTTTTCTCGGGTCGCGGCGCAGATGTCGTCGTCCTCGATCCTCCCCGCAAGGGGGCGCTCCCCGCGCTCGAGGCCGCGCTGGGCCTCGCGAAAAAGCGAATCTTGCTTGTGAGCTGCGATCCTCCCACCTTTGCGCGGGATCTTCGCTTCTTGCTCGACCGAGGCGCGCGGCTGCTCGATGTGACGCCTCTGGATATGTTTCCACAGACGCACCATCTCGAAGTCTTGGCGTGTCTCGACGTCTCGAGCGGTGGCGGCGGAACCATTGAGGAATAACGCCTCTCTGGTGGGAGTTTTTCTCGGAGACCGTGCTAGAGCACTCGGGGGAGCGAACCTGAGAGTCTCGCCTCCCCCTGAGAAACGACATGACCGAAGATAACCGTCCGCGCCCCTCGCGCTCGCCCTCTCGATTTCCGATTCCGTCTTTAGGGCAGAAGGAAAGAGATGAGCCGGGGGGGAATGGTCCGAGCGGAATGGGACCGGGCGGCGAGAGTCCGGGCCCGTTTCGAAACTGGCTCGTGCCTGGGCTGTTTCTGGCCTTCTATCTGATCTGGAGCATCGGTGGCGCGAAGATGCGTGCGGAGCCGACGATTCCTTACTCGGAGTTTGTCACTGCCGTTGAGTCGAACCGCGTGAAGGCCGTCGAGATCACGGGACTCACTGTTTCGGGTGAGTTCGAGGAGTCGCGCAACGTCTCCGGTCAGGAGACGAAGAAGTTTCGAACGAACCTGCCGCCGATTCATGACGAGCGGCTGATGCCGCTGCTTCGCGATAAAGGTGTGACGATCACGGCTGAGAGCGATGAGCCCGGCCTGTTCATGTACACGCTCTTGAACTTTGCGCCTTTCTTCTTGGTGCTCGGGTTCTTCGCGTGGATGTCGCGCCGGAACGCCAAGATGATGGGCGGGCCCTTTGCTGGCATCATGAAGGGGCGCGTCAAGCGCTTCGAGAAAGAGTCGCAGGTGCGCGTGACGTTCTCGGACGTTGCGGGCCAAAAGGCTGCGAAACGCGACCTCGAAGAGATCGTGGATTTCTTGCGATCGCCCGAGAAATATCGACGCCTGGGCGGCAAGGTGCCCCGCGGTGTGCTCTTGGTCGGGCCTCCAGGTACCGGTAAGACGCTGCTCGCGCGCGCGGTGGCTGGCGAGGCGGGCGTTCCCTTCTTCTCCATCAACGGCTCCGAGTTTATCGAGATGTTCGTTGGTGTCGGCGCGGCCCGCGTCCGGGAGCTGTTCGAAGAGGCGAAGAAGGTCTCGCCCTCGATTGTGTTCATCGATGAGATCGATGCGGTCGGTCGCTCCCGCGGTGCAGGCCTCGGCGGTGGTCACGATGAGCGTGAACAAACCTTGAACCAGCTCTTGAGCGAGATGGACGGCTTCTCGCGCAACGATCTGACGATCGTGATCGCGGCGACGAACCGTCCGGACGTGCTCGATCCTGCCCTGCTCCGTCCCGGACGCTTCGATCGCCGAGTGGTCGTCGACCGACCCGAGCTCGCCGCGCGCAAGGCGATCCTCGGCGTGCACACCCGCGACAAGCCCCTGGGCGGCGACGTCGACATCGATCAGCTCGCCGCGGACACTCCCGGATTCTCCGGCGCTGATCTCGCAAACCTCTGTAACGAGGCCGCACTGGGCGCGACCCGTCGCGGCGCTGACGAGATAACGGACGCGGATTTCCGGGCAGCCTACGACAAGATCGTGCTCGGTGAGCTTCGGGAGTCGAAGCTCGATCCTGAGGAGAAGCGTCGCGTTGCGATCCACGAAGCGGGGCATGCCGTCGTGGCCCATTTCTCTCCCCACGCCGAACCGCTCCAGCGTGTGACCATCATTCCGCGTGGGATGGCGCTCGGCGTGACCCAGCAGACCCCTGTCGGCGAGCGGCACATGATGACGCGGCCGGAGCTCGAAGCGCGCCTCCGTGTTCTCATGGGTGGCTACGCTGCGGAGAAGATCCTGCTCGGAGACAACAGCTCCGGCGCGGAGAACGACCTGAAGCGGGCCAGTGAAATCGCCTTCCGCATGGTGGCTCACTTCGGGATGAGCGACGAGATCGGTCCCGTCTACCACGAGCACCGCACCGAACACCCCTTCTTGGGTCAGCGGGTGGCGACGGATGGTGGAACTTCTGACCGCACGATTCACACCATCGAGGAGGAGGCCCGGCGCATTCTGATCGCTGCGCTCGCTGAAGCCCAGAACATCCTGGCCGAGCACCGTTCGAACCTGGAAGCTCTGCGTGACTTCTTGCTCGACAAGGAGACCGTCGAGAAAGCGGATCTTGCTGTTCTCTTGGGTCCGGCCGTGAAGGCTCGGACCGCAACCGACAGCGACTCGGTGCATTGATCGAGTAGCCTCCCTCTCTTGCGCGCCCGAAACTCGCGCCTGACGGACCCTCCGTGAGCGCGAGTTTGTTCTTGTCCATACCCTCCGGGCTGCGGGCCTCGATGCCCGCGGCTCACGCGCTCTAGCAACAGTGAGCTTGATCTCTCGGCGCGATTGGATTCTGCTCTCCTTCGCGTGGCGCGGAACTATTGGCTCATGAAGAGCGAACCCTACGTTTACTCCTGGGACAAGCTCGTGGCGGACGGACGGGGTACCTGGGACGGCGTACGGAACTTCACCGCACGCAATCACCTGCGAGCCATGAAGCTCGACGACTATGCCTTCTTTTACCACTCGAACGAGGGCAAAGAGATCGTCGGCATCATGAAGATCGTCCGGGAACACTTCCCCGATCCGACCGCAAAGGCGGGGGACTGGAGCGCTGTTGAGGTCGCGCCGATCAAGCCTGTCGTGCGCAATGTCACCCTCAAGGAGGTCAAGGCTGAGCCCGAGCTTCAGGACATGGCTCTCGTGAAGCGCGCGCGCCTCAGCGTGCAGCCGGTGACCGCCGCCGAGTTCAAGAAGATCCTCGCGATGTCCGGGACGAAGCTCTGACGGGCGCTTTGCCCGTCAGCTCCCTTAGCTCCCCTCGGAACCTTCGCTCTTGTCGCCTTCTTCTTTGCTCGCAGAATCAGCGAGCTCGATGAGCGTCGAGAGCGCCTCAATTTCGCGCTTCGTGCGCAGCTCGCGCTGCCGAACTGCCTTGAGCTCAGCCTCGACCTTCCGCTGCTCCGCCTCGATGGTCCTCAAGAGCTCCTTCAGGTTCTCTCGTTCAGCCTTCAATACATCAACTGCAATCGACACCGGGTTCTCCTTTTGGGGCCCGGAGCAGACCACAATTCATTAGGACGAACAAACTCGGTTTCGACCGCCGGTCTTTGCTCGGTAGAGACGCTCGTCGGCCAGACGGACGAGGTCCTCGCCCCCCACGTTGTCGAGCTCGTTCAGCGAAGCGCAGCCGAGGCTGACCGTGACTGGGACATATTGCCCATCGAACAGCACCGGACTCGCGGAGATCATGGTGCGGAGGCGTTCGGCCAGGCGGGCGGTTGACGAGACGCTGACGCCCCGGAGCAGGATCGCAAATTCCTCGCCGCCAATGCGGGCGAACAGGTCCTCGGATCGGAGCCGGCTCATGGCGAGCCCGGAAACGTGTTTGAGAACGGCGTCGCCAGCGGCGTGCCCTTTGGTGTCGTTGACGCGTTTGAAGTAGTCGATATCGAAAACAATCAGACCGAGCACTCCGTTGTGGCGGTGGGCATAGGCGATTTCGCTCGCGAGCCGCTCGTCGAAGTGCTTTCGGTTGTAGGAGTTCGTGAGAGAATCTCGATTGGACGACTCGTAGAGCCGATGCAAGAGGGTCTCTTGTTTTTCGTCGACCAGCGCGAAGCGAAATGCGACGCGCGGTCCGAGCTGAACAAAGTCACCGTCCCGCAGCTGGACTTGGCCGAGAAGCGGCTCTCCCTGAACTAAGGTGCCGTTTTTAGCGCTCACATCGACCAGGAAGACATCCTTCCCGACCTTCTTGAGGCGCGCGTGATTGCGGCTGACGCCTGTATCGTCGATCACGATGTCCGAGCCAGGCTGTCGTCCGATCGTCATCTCTCCATCGCACAGCGAAACGACCTGCCCTGCGTGGACGCCGTCCATACGGAGAAAAACGGCGCGATCCCGAACCTCGACTGGGGCAGGGATCGAGCCGTAGTCGGTGACTCGTCCTCGCTCCGTGATGGGCTCGACGTCTCCGAAGCTGATGAGCGCGCCGCGGGGCGGGATCGAGGCGGCAGGCGGAGGTGGCCATGCTCGGGCGGGAACTGTGGCTGCGGGAGCTTCGGTGGAGGGACGGTGCCGAGTGCCGACGACGCCGGACCATGCCGCCACGGAGTCGGGCTCGCTCGCTTCTTCGATCTGGGGCGAGGCCGGTGAAGTCAAGCCGCGGTTCACCAGGAGACCTCCGGGAAAGGCGGAGCTGGTCGCGCGAGCAGGTAGCCTTGCAGGAAGTCGCAGCCGAGCGCCACGACAGCGTCTCGCTCTTCGACCGTTTCGATGCCCTCGGCGACCACCAACATGCCCATGTCTTGGGCCAGGTTCGCCATCGAACGGACCACCTTGCGCTTGGTAGGGCTCACGTGAACATCACGGATGAGGCTCATGTCGAGCTTTACGATCTCCGGCTCGAGGAGGGCAAAACTGGTCAGGCCCGCGTAGCCGGCGCCGAGATCATCGACGGCGATGCGAAAGCCTGCTTCGCGCAACTTGTAGATGCGCTGCCGAACGTCGGGGACTTCGGTCAAGCTTGCGCGTTCGGTCACCTCGAGCACGACTTGCGACGCGAAGGGCAAGAGCGGTGACTTGGGGCTGGTCAGGCTCGGATCGAGGAGGTCACGGACGTGTAGATTGACGAAGAAGGACGGCGTGCCCATCGCATTCGGGATGGATAGAGCGGTGAGCGCGCGGATACGACGGCCGAGCTCGTCGAGGCGGCCAAGGGTCTCAGCGGCGTCGAGAATGGCTCCCGGATGGGGTAGGGAGGGCTCCCGACTGCGCATGAGAGCTTCGTAGCCGTAGATCTCGTGGGACCGGGCGTCGACGATCGGTTGGAACGCGACCCAGAGCTGGTCGATCGAGCGATCGAAGTTTCTGGAGAGGGCTTCGCGATCTCCGAGGCGTGACTCGCGCCCGAGGATCTCGCGAGCCTGCTCTTTGACCCGAGCCATGCGGTGCATCTGGCTCGCCTTCTCAACGACGTTCATCAGATCGGTCGGCGAGGTCGGCTTGGTGATATAGCGGAAAGCTCCTACTTCGAGGGCGCGGGCAGCTGTGCCGACGGTCGGCTCCCCTGTGAGTAAGACAATCGGGACCTCGGCGTTGATGTCGCGAATGGCGTGGATCAGGTCGAAGCCGTCCATTTCGGGCATGCCGATGTCGCTCAAGATGACGTCGAACACTATCTGACCGAGAGCTTCGAGCGCGGCCCTGCCGCTCGTGACCACGTGAACTTCCGAGCCGGCGCGCGACAGGATACGTGACATGCCGCGCGCAGTTTCGTGGTCGTCGTCGACGATCAGGATGCGAGACGGTCCTTCCACGTTCTCCTTGTCTCCCCCGGAGGAGCGAGGTCCGCTGCTGGTCGTGATCGGGTGCGTCCCCGACTGCGTGGGGGCGCTCAGAGGCACGTGCGACACGGACCGCTCGTCGCCTAGGGGCTCGAGCGACACGGTACGGCCCACGTTTTCCATCATGTTCGATTCAAACGGCCAATTGGGGGAGGAACATGAGCCCCAAATTGCCGCTGGGGCTCATTCCCAGACCGAAGGGCTGGCCAAAATCTGTCGGAGAATGTCCCCAGTGCCGTGACTAAAGTCTGTCGGTAATTCACTTTCAGCGAAAAATACCGCTTCGCGAATTTCCAGAGGGTTGTCGGGGCCGTCGAGCTGGGCGGCAATTTGCGCTCCGACTACGACGGTCACCGCGTGAAATCTCGGATCTCGGCCCGGTTCGGAGAACGCCCCGCGCAGCTCACCGAGCGACAAGACATGCGCCCCAGCCTCTTCTCGAAGTTCGCGCACCGCTGTCGTACGAAAGGTCTCACCCCACTCGACTGTCCCACCTGGGAGGGCCCAGGACCCGGAGTCGGCCCGCCTCACGAGCAAGATCTTTCCTTCGGGGTCTCGCGCCAGCACCATGAGTCCCGCCACCGGCCGGCGCAGGAGGTGTCGAAGGACCTCCTTTAGGAGTTTCCAGAGTCCGCGGGGGAGTCGCATGTCAGGACGGAGGATGCCTGAGGTGCGGATCGTGGGGAAGTGCCGACGGGGGCGCGAGCTGACCTTTCGCTGGATCTTTCAGGTCGCCCCTTGTGGTATTCCCGCGCCCGGCGCGGCCATTCTGAGCGGGGCCTATCGGTCTCGAGAGACCTCGGGCAGTTCTTCGGGACGAAAGAATTCCATGCGAGAGAATGTGAAGAGGAGACGACCTAGAGGAGCTCTGAGGAAGGTTCTCCGAGCGTCTGTGGGCTCTCTCTTGAGCGCGAGCTTCATTCTGGCGTGCGAGCCGCGTTCGTTGCCATTCGAGACGGAGGACGGAGAGAGTAGGCTCGTCATCGAGCACGGCGCCTTTGCGGCAGAGCCGAAAACGGCGGCTCTCTCCGTGCTCGGGACGAACCACGACGACGCGCCTTTTGAACCGACGGGGGTGCGCCTTGTGAGTACGGCGGTGCGGACTTGGATCTATACAGACACGGGCCCTTCGCGCACGCGGCTCGGTTACCTTCGCGCTGGCGCAGTTGTCGATGCGCGCGGCCCGTCCATTGAAAACGACGGATGTCGCGGAGGATGGTATCGCATCAATCCGCGCGGTTTCGTCTGCATCGGACTGGGCGCATCTCTCGACCTGAACCACCCACTCGTGCGTCAGGGAGCGCGGAGACCGACCCGCGGGGAGAGAGCTCCCTACAGCTACGCGCTCAGTCAGGACCCGCCGCCCCACCGCTACTTCAAGCTGCCGACGCAAGAGCAGATGCTCGCGGTCGAGGGACAGAAGGGGCTGGACCGCGGAGCGTCCTGGCTCGCTCGGGCGCGGGAGTCGAAGCTCGCCGAGAGACTTCCGCTCAGTCAGGAGATTCCCGAGTTCTTGCGCGAGCCTCTCACAAAACCATATGGCGTCGATATCGGTCTTCGCACTCAGGTCCACTCGGGACAAGCGCGCAAGGACAGCGGCTTTGCGTTCTTGAACTTCGTCGAGAGCGAAGGGCGTGCCTTCGGGCTGACGACGGACATGGACCTGCTCCCGCTCGATCGGGTGAAGCTTGTGCAGGAGACGAGCTTCGAAGGAGTCCGGGCGAATGCGGAGAGGCCTCTCGTCGCGGGGTTTCTCCTGCGGGGGAGCGTGTCGCTCTGGTCACGGAGTGAGACAGGGCAATTTCGGCCGGTCCGTGATGAGCACGGTAAGCGCGGGTATCTTCTCACAGGTCAAAGAGAGCGTGAGCTCGTCGAGACGAGCGAGGGGCTCTGGGTGGCGCGCTCCGCTCTCAAGATGGTTCCCGAGCGAAAGAGTTTTCCGAGCGTAGCGGTCGGGAACCGAAAGTGGATCGATGTTTCGATCCGCGATCAGATGCTCGTCGCGTACGAAGGGAGGCGCCCGGTTTTCGCAACACTGGTGAGCACGGGGCGCGGCGGGGTGGGCGATCCGGACCGCGATCAAGCGACCGTGCAAGGGACTTTCATGATCTATGAGAAGTCCGTCTCGAGCACGATGGATGGGGAAGAAGACAGGACGGACTCCTTCGACCTACGCGATGTGCCTTTCGTACAGTACTTCCATAAGGGGTTCGCTCTGCACGGCGCCTATTGGCACGACGAATTCGGTCGAGCTCGGAGCCACGGTTGCGTGAATCTCGCACCTCGGGACGCGGCTTTTCTCTTCGAGTGGACCGATCCTCAGGTGCCCCCCGACTGGCACGCTGTCTTGAACAAGGAGCGCGGCACCGTGGTGATCGTCCGCCCATGACTTCTTCCGGGGACGCGAGATGTTTCCCTGAGCCTTAGAGATCTGCTGTAGTGTGGGGGCAAATCTAGGGTGAACCTTCGCCGCGCGGCGGACAGCCTGGCCGGGCACGAGGGTGGAGGCTCGACCTAGAGGGCGAACGGAGGACGGACTTGGTCAAAATCAGCGTGAAGGATCTGTTGAAGCGGGCTCTCATGGTGGGAGCGAGCGAAGTGAAGCTGATCCCGGGCCGCCGGACGATCGTCATTACACCTGCGGGAGAGAATGAGGTGCGTGGCGATCCTCAGACCCCCGAGCGCATCAACGCGATGCTCGAGAGTGTGCTCACCAACGAAGCACGACGATCCCTCTCGACGGGTTTCGCGGAGTGGACCTTCGACTTGCCCGAACACGGACCCGTGCGCGCGGTGGCGGAGCTCAAGATGGGTCTGGTGCAGGCCACCTTCGATCTCACCTTGCCCGCCGATCTCGAGGCGAGTGGGATGGAACCGACGGATCCGCCCCAGAGGCCCGTGCCGCCCTCGCCCACCGTCCACAGCGTCAGTAGCCTCGGTCGCCCGCGCGAAGAAGGACCCGGAGCCATTCCCGTTCCCCAGAAGCCGACGCAGCCTTCTTTGCAGAAGGTGGACAGTCCTTCGCCCTATTCTCGCCTCGTGGCAGAAGCTGGCGAGAGCTCCGACGCGATCAATCGCCTGCTCCGAAAGATGGTCGACCTCAAGGCGTCCGATCTCCATTTGTGCGTGGGATCCCCGCCCATGTTGCGGCTCGATGGGGACATGGTCCCGATGGCCGATGAGCGAACACTCACGGAGAACGACGTGCCCCAGATCCTCTGGCCCATCGTGCCCGAGCGCAATCGTCGCGAGTTCGATGAGGTCAAGGACACTGACTTTGCTCACGAGATCTCGGGGCTCGCGCGCTTTCGTTCGAACGTCTTTCTCGACTTGCGCGGCATGGGCGCTGTCTTCCGCGTCATTCCTTCGAAGATTCTGACTGTGGAGCAGCTCGGCTTGCCGACGGAGCTCCTCTCTCTCTGCAACTTGGCGAAGGGGCTCGTCGTTGTGACGGGGCCGACCGGCTCGGGTAAGTCGACGACGCTGGCTGCGCTCATCGACTACATCAACCGGACCCGCAAAGCGCACATCATCACCATCGAAGACCCGGTCGAGTTCGTGCACCAGAACCAGCAGTCTCTGTTGAACCAGAGGCAGGTCGGTGAACACACAAAGAGCTTCAAAGCGGCGCTTCGCGCCGCCCTCCGCGAAGATCCGGACATCGTCCTGCTCGGTGAGATGCGCGACCTCGAGACCATCTCGATCGCGATCGAGACTGCCGAAACTGGTCACCTCGTGTTTGGCACGCTCCACACCTCGTCAGCCCCGAGCACCATCGACCGCATCATTGACCAGTTCCCGACCAACCAGCAGAACCAGGTTCGCACCATGCTTTCAGGTAGCCTCAAGGGTGTCATCGCCCAGATGCTCTGTAAGAAGAAGGGTGGAGGTCGCGTCGCTGCGCTTGAGGTGATGATGGGTGTGCCGGCGATCGCGAACCTGATCCGAGAAGGAAAGATCTTCCAGATCCCGTCTGTGATGCAGACCTCGCGCAACATCGGCATGCGCTTGATGAACGATAGCCTTTTCGACTTGGTCAAGGCGGGGAAGGTTGAGCCGGACGAGGCCCTCGCAAAGTCGAACGACAAGGCGACCTTGATGACGATGTTCCGTCAGGCGGGCGTATCTTTCTCGGCTACGGCATAGTCGAGAAAGACCGACTTGGGGGGCTCGGGCGCGCCGACTATCATCCCGCGAGCAGAGATGACGGAGCTACAGCGACGCGGCGAACGAGCCTCCATGGAATATCGGCGTTTCGGGAAGACCGAAAAGGCCCTCAGCGTGATCACCCTGGGCGGGATGCGTTACATCGATGGCTGGAGCAAGCCACGCGAGACGCCGACCCGCGCCATGATCGATCAAGCGGTCGACATGCTGGGGCGCGCCTTCGCGGCTGGCATCAATCACGTCGAGACCGCCTATGGCTATAGCCGCTCCGAGTACTGTTATGGCCAGGCACTCGAGGAGGTGGGGGCGCGCCGCTCAGACTACTTCTTGATGACCAAGGGCGATCCGGACAGCCCCGAAGCGGCACACCGAATGCTCGAAGAGCAGCTCAAGGGTCTCCGCACCGATCGGATCGATCTCTACGCCTGGCATGGACTCAATAACCCCGAGCGATTCCGGATGGCTATGGAGAGCGGAGCGCTTGACGTACTCTCTGAGTACCAAGCTCAAGGTGTCATCGACAATCTCGGATTCTCCAGTCACGCCACTCCGGACGTGATTGCTCGCGCGATCGTGAGCGGACGCTTCGACTTCGTGAACGTCCACTATTACTACTTCTTCCAGAGGAATTTTGGCGCGCTCTTGCTCGCTGCGGAGCGCGACATGGGCGTGTTCATCATCTCGCCCAACGACAAAGGCGGTCAGCTTTGGAACGCGTCGGACAAGGTCAAAAATCTTGTCGCGCCGGCCACGCCGATCCAATGGAACGCGCGCTATTGTCTCAGGTTACCCTTCGTCCACACTCTCTCGTTCGGCATGACCCAGCCGAGCCACTTCGAAGAAATGCTCGGCATCTTCCCGACGTCGGTGCCGCTTGCCCGGGCAGATTTGGAAGCGCTCGTACGCATGGACGCGCAGATCGCGATGGACCCGATCTCCTCTTACGAGGGCTTTGAGTTCTTGGATGACCCGAGCGGGATCAACATCCCTGAGGTGCTCAGGTTCCGGAAGATGCTCAAGTGTTACGACATGGAAGCCTTCGGAAAGTACCGGTACAACATGCTCGAAGACAAAGGACATTGGTTTCCCGGAGCCTTTGCGACACCAGATCGCGTCGAGAAGGTGCGCGCCGAAAAGGCTCCTCCGGGGATCGACCTCCGGGGCCTGCTCAATGAGACGCATCAGGCGCTTTACGTCCCGAAAGGGAAGTAAGCTGTTATTCGAGAAGATCGAAGCGATCGGCCATGACCTCGACCGCGTGACCGGGTTTCGAGGCGAAGCCGGGCGGGACTTTCGCGCGCACGTACTTCCCGGAGTCCGGACCGAGGCTGCCGCTGAGCTTCCACTTGTATTCGGCCTCGAGCTGAGGAGGGTTCGCGAGAGGTTGTGCGGGATCAAACTTCTGGTCGAGTTCGCCGACCACGATGCCTAGATCGGATTTCGTTTCCGAGCTCGCGTTGTGGACACAGATGCCCACGCTCGGCTCCGGTGCGGTCTTGACCTCGAGGTCACAGACCCGAAGTTCTCCGGTCGCCGCGAGGACGCGGCGCAAGAATGGGGCCTCCCGCGCCCGGTAAGCGTCCTTCAGCTTGAGGGCTTCGGCGTGGGCGGCAGGATCTCCGAGGTAGCTCATGACCCGAACGGCGTGGAGCCGGACGGGGCGGTTGCGCGCGTCAAGCAGCTCGCGGAAGGCCTCTTTGCTCGCCGCTCCTTCGCCATTTTGACCGAGCTTTCCGAAATCCGGCGCCAAGATGCGGAAGGAATCGCCGCGGGCTTCCGTAGTCCACTTGATGGCCTTCCCGGGGCCGAGCGGTCCCTCGAAATAGAGGGGGCGCTCTTTCGTACGCTCGTTTTGCGTCCCGCGCTTTTCGCTGAAGACGACGTGCAAGGTGAGCTCGGAGAGCGGCTCGTCGCCGTTATTGACGACGGCCACGTCCACTTCGAGTCGGTTGTGCGTCTCGCGAGGGATGACGCGGCTATCGAGGAGCAGCGCGGTCAGCCGCGGCAATGGCTCATCCCAAAGGGGCGAATCCGCCCGGTCGCACATGCAGTTTCGCTCCGGTGAAAGCTCGCCGGCCTTGGAGCGCGGAGCGGAATCCTCCGGTGGCTCATCGCTTGGGGCGAGAGGCTCCGAGGGGGCATCGTCTTTGGGGGTGTCGCGCGGGGACGGAGCTGTCGGGGTCGGCGCAGCCCGGTTCTCTGGCTCGGCGCGCAGCGCATAGCTTTCTGTCCTTTCTCGGCGCGCTTCGAGAGCGCTCTCGCGGCGGAGCAGGCGCGTTCCGGTGAACAGAGCGGTCAGGAGAGCGGCGGCGAGTGTCGCAGCAGTCACCGTCACCGAGCTAGGTAGCAGCTCAGCGAGCCTCTCGATCCACTCCTTCGGAGAAGCGGGACTCGGTGGCTCGCCGGTCTGAAGCGAGGGAAGGTGCGTCGCGAGGTCGGCCGCGAACATGCGCCGGACCTCGTCTTCTCTCGGATCGCGGAGGAAAAAGCGCTGATCGAGGCCGTAGCCGAGGGCGAGGATCAAGCCGGCGGCGAGTCCGCCGTAGCCGAGCGCACTTTGGACCGGGGACCATCCGAAGGGGCCACCGTTTTCTGCTCGGGTCAAGACGAGCACAACGAGCGCAAAGATGGTCGCGACGCCGAGCGCTCCAAGGTGCAGGATCAAGCGACGCTCACGGAGCTCTTGGAGCGGAACTCCCGGGCCCGCGGCGAAGCGGGAAAGTGTCATGCGATCGTGAGGGACCGTCGCTGAGTCGAAGGCGAGGTGAATCTGTTCGCCTTCGATGTGCGCCTCGGTGATCTGGGAGTAGGGGACGAGGACGCGGGTGCCGTTCGTCGTCGCGCCGGGAAGATAGCCTTCCGTGTAGGCGGCGACCTGGGAGAAGCCGATGATGAGCCCGGGCGGCGTACACTCAAGCTCGACGCGCCCAATGGCGCTTGCGCGGCTGTCCCGAACGGCGAGCGCGAAAACCCTCATTGTCCGTCAAAGAGGCTACCTTGGGGGGATGGGTTCCGATCGATCCAAGGGCGGGCGAGGTGGGTATAGGCGCGGCGGGTCGCGACGCGTCCGCGGGGAGTCCGTGCGAGGAAACCTTGCTGGAGAAGGAAAGGTTCGTAGACGTCTTCGACCGTATCGCGGGGCTCTGCCATGGCTGCGGCCAAAGTCTCTACGCCGACCGGTCCCCCGTCGTAGAAGTCGATCACGATCTCGAGCAGACGGCGGTCCATCGCGTCGAGACCGGCGCTATCGATCTCGAGTCGCTCACAGGTCAGCTCGACGATCTCACGAGAGATCGTGCCGCTGCCGCGGACATCTGCGAAATCTCGGGCCCTTCGGATCAGGCGATTCGCGACGCGGGGCGTACCGCGGGAGCGCTCCGCGAGGGCGAGTGCGCCTTCGGGGGCGATGGGTGCACCGAGCAACTTCGCGCTGCGCTCGATGATGCGCGCGAGGTCTTCGGGCGGATAAAAGTCGAGGCGCAGTGTGACACCGAAGCGCTCTTGAAGAGGCTTCGTCAGAAGCCCCGTCCGGGTCGTCGCGCCGACCAGAGTGAACGGGCGCAGGTTGAGCGGGATGCTCTCGGCGAAGGCGCCTTCGCCCATCATGACGTTGATGCGAAAGTCCTCGATGGCCGGATAGAGGGCCTCTTCGACGGTCGCAGTCATGCGATGGATCTCGTCGATGAAGAGGACGTCGTTCTTCTCGAGACGAGTCAAAATGCCCGTGAGCACACCCTTGTGTTCGAGGGACGGGCCGCTTGTTACGTGGAGCTGACTGCCCATCTCGGTGGCGAGAATATGGGCGAGGGTAGTCTTACCGAGTCCGGGCGGACCCGACAGGAGAATATGGTCAAGGGGCTCGCCGCGCATGCGAGCCGCTTCCAGATAAACCGAGAGGTTCTCCTTGTGCTTTTCCTGGCCGACGAACTCCGCGAGGTGCGAGGGTCGGAAGACGCGGTCGAAGGAACTGTCTTCGCCGGACCCCGCGGGATCGACGATCCGGTTGTCCGGATTCGAGGAAGCTCCACTCGCGTTCATGATGCGGCGGGACCATACCTGAAACTCGGGGCTCTCGCCCGAGTCCGCGACTATTCCGGCTCTTTCAGGGCTTCTGGGGGCTCGGGAGCTTCGAGAGGGGGCGCTCCTGGGGTCTCGTCGAGGGCGGTGAGCTCGGGGGACGGCGCTTGGCTGAGGCGCGGGTGCGGTGGGATAGAAATGTCGACGGAGGCGACGACCGGGATCGCGATGGTGAACTTTGCGCCATGGCCGGGTTCGCTCTCGACTTCGACGCGTCCCGAGTGGAGGTCAGTGAGGCGGCGCGTGATGGCGAGGCCGAGTCCAGTTCCTGTGCGCTGGGCGGCGCCGGCGGAGGATTGCTCGAACTCGCGGAAGATTGTCTCAAGGTCGGCCTTGGGGATACCGGGACCGGTGTCGGTAATGATGCAGTGGACCTCAGAACCTTTGCGCTTCACTTCGACGCGCACTTTCCCTTGGGAGGTGAACTTGATGGCGTTCGAGACGACGTTCTGAAGAACTTGGCGCATGCGCCGGCGATCCGCTTGGGCGAAGGTGGGCCCTTCGGAGTCGTCTTTGGCGAGCTCGACTTGGATGTTCTTTTGAGAGGCGGTGAGGCGGGCTTCGGTGACGACGTCGCTTGCTACGAGATACAGGTCAAGATCCTCGCGGCTGAGGCGGAACTCACCGGCTTCGAGAGCACTGAAGGCCAAGACATCGTCGATGAGCGAGCGCAGGTGTTCGGCGCTCGTGCGCACGATGCTCAGGTTCTCGCGGGCCTCGTCGCTCAGCGGTCCGTCGAGCTCACTCAGGAGCACGTCGGTGAAGCCGAGGATGCCGTTCAGAGGCGTGCGGAGCTCGTGGCTGAGTGCGGCCAAGAAGGCGCTTCTGTCTTTGTCGAAGGCGTTCGCTCCCGCTAGATCTGCGCGGTAGGCGCGTTCGGCCGCGTAGAAGCGCTCGAGGAGCATGTTGAAAGAAGCTGTGAGCTGACCGACTTGATCGATGGTGCGCACCGGGATCAGGCCGGCTTCGGGTGTGCCTTCCTGGACCACTTTCTTCACGACACCTCGCAAGAACAAGAGGTCCGCCTGTACGTCGCGGGCGAGGGTCCAAGCGACGAAGACCGATGCTGCTAGGACCAGGATCGCGAAGAGCCCGAGGGCTCCGAGCAGCGTCGCGCGAGCCTCCGAGGGATCGTAGGGCGGAGAGAGGACGACAAGCTTCGAGCCATCGCGGCCGAAGGGTACCGCATGGGTCAAGGTCGACTGTGGGGGGCGCTTGGGCGCGGCTCTGACAAAAGGCTCACCCTGACTGTCTTCGAGGATCAGAATCGCGCCGGTCCTTTGGGCGAGTTCGTCGAGCTTGGCTTCTCGGGCGGAGCCGGGCGTGCGCTCGAGTTCACTCTGCACAGAACGAGCTACGAGCGAGGCGCGCCTGGAGCTAGCGCCGGAAGCCCACTCGTGGAGCTCCCGGTAGCCGAGCGCACCGAGCGCCGCCACGACTAAGGTCCCGAGCAGGAACACTACGGCGGGCGCGACGAAGACGAAGGGGACCTTCGTTTCCGTCCGAGGGCGACGTGCACCGAAGCGCTTCATTTTCTAGATTCAAGGTTTGCACATCGCTCGTGCGACGAATACCTCGAGATGCCCCGCCTCGAAATCACGCCAAGTGATCAGCCACTCGCCTCGGGACCTGCCGGCGATCAAGTGCGGACTCGGCTGGAACCCGCTGACTCGGCTGATGACACTCGCCGGGCCAAGTCCACTCTGGTTCGCGCTCTGCACGAGCAGACGATCCCCCGCGAAGTACGCGATGAGGGCATGCCCGTCGCTCGCCCGAGCGATCGTCGGACGCTTCCCTTTCGAAGAGAACTCGTTGTGCCAGAGGGGCGCTATCGCGTCGTGGGGGACAAAAGCTGAAAATGCCCCGCTCGTTTCGTCGTCCCAGACGACGATGCAGCCCGCGACGTCGCAGGTCACGGATGGCTCGGCCTGTCTTGGCGAGTCGCGCAGAACGATCATCTCGCCGGCGGTGACGTCGGCGCCGGCGCGAGCTTCGACGCCTGAGGTGAGCTCCTTCGCGGTCAGAGGAATGCGGAGCAGGATGACCTTCGAGTCACCTTTTTTCTGGCGGAGCTGATAGGTCACGAAGAGGCGTCCGCCAGCCATGGTGCCCGTGGGCTCGGTGGCGTCCCCTTGTTCGTGGGCGGTGAGCAGGCGTGTACTGCCGACGCGGCTGAGATCGGGGCCGACCTCGATGGCCGCGATTTGGCGTCCGACGGGGGTAAGTTCACTCCAAAGCGCCCAGAAACCTCCGTCCCCCTTAGGCACGACGGTCGGGAAGTATTTGTCCTTCTTCTGATCGGAGAGGAGGACAGGCTTCGACAAGATACGCCCGTCGTCGCCGAGCTGTCTCGCGTAGACCCCGGGTTGGCTCCCCGAGTCCCAATAGAAGAGAGCGAAGCCCGACTTAGTCCGCTCGAGGAGCGGTGAGATCGCCATCTCGGACTCCGGTGAGACGTTCAAGAGAGGCGTGACTCGCCTGAGCGCGTCATCGACGGTAGCGAGGTGAATGTTGCGACGTTTGGGATCGATGTGACCGTCGGACCAAGCAACGACGAGCCCCTGAGGACCGAGCGCGATGCGGGGACTGCTCGCGGGCGCCACGGCCTCGAAAGGACGGGGCCGTCCGAGCGCCGCGAGCTGACACGGACCCTTCGGATCGAGGGCGACCTCTGCATGCGCGATCAAAGAGCCTGCGACGTTTGGGTTCTCGCCTCGGGCGTCCGCGAGGAGCTTGAGAGCTTCGCGTGTCTCATCATTCTTGAAGAGAGCCTGAGCCTGATTGATCGCGTCGGCGCCCGGTCCCTTTTCGATCGGGGGGCGGTCTTCGACGCCGAACGAGGCGCCGACTTGCCTCAGACCGTGAGGGAGCCACTCCTTGGCGGTCGGCACGAAGAACCACGCTCCGAGGGCGAGTGCGGCGACCACTCCGAACCCGAGGGCGAAAGGCTTCCACTTCTTGCGCCGGGGCAAAAGGGGCGGAGCTTCCGGGACCTCAGCTGCGACACCCTGAGGAAGCGGGGCTGGGTCGAGGGCGGGAGAACTGAAGAACTCAGAGGTGTCCGGTCGAGATGGGTGCGCGGGAGCTTCCCCGAGAGAGCCCTCGAGGGTTGCGACGAACTCGCCGGCGGACTGAAAGCGCTCGGCGAGGTTCGGGTTCAATGCCTTGTTGAACCAGGCCGTGAAACTCTCGGGGAGGTCCGAGCGAATGGCTCTAGGATCTGGGAGCTCGCCGCGGGCGATTTGGGCCAAGATCATGGCGAGACCGTGCTGGACCTCCCAGACCGTGGTTCCCGTCAGGCACTCATAGACGATGCACCCGAGCGCCCAGAGATCGGCGCGATGGTCGACCTCGCCCTGGCCCTTGGCTTGTTCCGGGCTCATGTACGCAGGCGTACCGAAGAGAGCGCCTTCGCGTGTGAGCCGTACATTATCGCCGGCCGCGCTACCTTCGTAAAATTTCGCGAGCCCAAAGTCGACGATCTTGGCGACAACGTGCCCGTCGGGGTTCCGCGCGAGGAAGATGTTCTCGGGTTTGAGATCGCGGTGGACGACGCCCGCCTCGTGGGCTTTGGCGAGCCCGCGCGCGACCTGGCGGATCACGTGGAGCATGCCGAGTACCGGCATCTGCCGGACGCGGGTCATGCGCTCATAAAGGCTCTCTCCCTCGAGGAGCTCCATGACCAGAAACGGTCGCTCCTGGAACATGCCGAGGTCGTAGACCTCGCAAATATACGGGGAGTGAATCGCGGCTGCGGCCCGCGCTTCGCGCATGAAGCGCTCGCGGACGACGCGGGAGCTAATGAGCTCGGCGGAGAGTATTTTGACGGCGACCCTCTTGCCAATGTCGACGTTCACGGCTTCGTAAACGCTCGCCATGCCGCCCCGTCCGACCTCTCGGGTGAGACGGAATTTCCCCTCCAAAATCGTGCCGATGGGTACCTGAGAAGGATCGCTTGCACTCATCGCGCGATTCAGACTCGAACAGTAGGCCGTCACCGTCCATGGGGGAACCCTTTGCGACTCGTTTGCGAGCCTTCGCGGCGCGTAGAGTGGGCTTGTGCCTGCTCCGGTTGAAAATTACAGTAATGATGTGCCGTTAGGCAGGGGAATGCACTCGGGGTGGCTCTTTTTGCCCGCGAATTCACCACGAAACATTCGGGAAACGTTGGGCCCGGTATGCAATGAAGCGTACGGCGGGATTGCCCCGCCATCGGAGGCCACGGCGAGTGGCGCTGAGGCGTTTCCGCGTAAGCGGGACGTAACATGACCCCGGCTTGCCCGGGACAATCGTTGGGAGACAACCTAGATGAAGAAGGTCGAAGCGATCATTAAGCCCTTTAAGCTAGATGAGGTGAAGGATGCCCTCAGTGAGGTCGGCGTGCAGGGCATGACCGTTACGGAGGTGAAGGGCTTCGGGCGCACCGGGGGTAAGAAAGAAGTCTATCGAGGCTCGGCCTACGTGGTCGATTTTGTTCCGAAGGTTCGAGTGGAGGTCGTCGTACCTGACGAACTCGTCCACTCCGTCATCGATGGCATCGAGAAGAGCGCCAAGACGGGACGTATCGGCGACGGCAAGATCTTCGTGACGAACGTCGAAGAGGCCGTTCGCATCCGTACCGGCGAGCGCGGCGAAGAGGCGATCTAAGCCCGCCTGCTCCTCTTGGGGTCCGGGGCGCACCGCCGGCTCTTTGCCGCCGTGAGTCTGGGCGCGAGCTATTGCGTCCGGACGCTCCCCCCCTCAGGAGCAAGAACCCTTTCGCTCATGTACTTGTCCGTGCCGAGGAGCGGGCAAGTGCGGGCTGGAGGGCGATATCTCGCCCGGTTTCTGCTCCTCAAAAGAAGAAGGCGGGACGAGGAATCCTCGACCCGCCTCTCCCTCACCGGAGTGAGGTTTTCTTAGCGCTTCTTGGCCGCCTTCTTGGCAGGCGGAGCCTTCGCTGCGGGGGCCTTCTTCGGTGCGCTCTTCGGAAGGGGAGTTCCGAGGAGGTCGGCTGCGATCTGGGCGGCGCGGTGGGTGCTCTCCCAGGTGAACTCCTTACGCCCGAAGTGGCCGTAGGAAGCCGTGCGGCGGTAGCCGGGGCGGAGCAGGTCGAGCTCTTCGATGAGCGCGGCGGGGCGGAAGTCGAAGGTCCTCTCGATGTAGTCGGCGAGACGGTCGTCCTCGACCTTTCCGGTGCCGAAGGTGTCGACAAAAACACCCATCGGGCGAGCGACGCCGATTGCGTAGGCGACCTGGACTTCGCACCTGTCGGCGACACCCGAAGCCACGATGTTCTTGGCGACGTAGCGCGCGTAGTAACAAGCCGAACGATCAACCTTCGTCGGATCCTTGCCGCTGAATGCGCCGCCGCCGTGACGACCCATGCCGCCGTAGGTGTCGACGATGATCTTGCGACCGGTGAGACCGGCGTCGCCGCAGGGACCGCCGATGACGAAACGGCCCGTGGGGTTGATGAAGTACTTGGTGTTCTTGTCGAGGAGGTTCGCCGGGAGCGCCTTCTTGACGACGAGCTCCATGAGAGCTTCCGTGAGGTCTTTGTGCTTGACGGACTCGGAGTGCTGCGTCGAGACGACCACTGAGTCGATACGCTTCGGCTTGCCGCCTTCGTACTCTACGGTGACTTGGCTCTTGCCGTCGGGACGGAGGAAGTCAACCTGCTTCTTCTTGCGCACGGCCGAGAGCTGCTCGGCGAGCTTGTGCGAGTACATGATCGGGGCCGGCATGAGCTCCGGGGTCTCGCGCGTCGCGAATCCGAACATCAAACCTTGGTCGCCGGCGCCCTGCTCCTTGAAGAGGCCCTTACCTGCGGTCACGCCCTGAGAGATGTCGGGAGACTGTTGCTCGACGGCCATGAGGATACCGCAGGTCGCAGCATCAAAGCCCATGTCGCTCGAGGTGTAGCCGATGTCCGCGACCGTCTTGCGTACGATCTCGTGGTAGGGGATTACGGCCTTGCTCGTGATCTCACCGGCGAGGAGCACGAACCCCGTCTTGATGGCGGTCTCACAAGCGACCCGGCTGTACTTGTCCTGCGAAAGCGCGGCGTCCAAGACGGCGTCGGAGATGTTGTCGCAGATCTTGTCGGGATGCCCTTCGGTGACCGACTCTGAGGTGAAGACGTAGTTTTTCATGGCGCAAACTTTCGCGTGGCTTTTATAGAACTTTCCGAACGAGGGAAAGGGCCGGGCTCCAAGGGATTCAGGATCCTCGCCCCTCGTCGGAGGGGGCAAGGTAAAGGGGAAGTGTCGTGAGGGGTCGGCTGCTGCCTGCGCAGCACGCTCGCCCCCCGGGAGGCTGGAGTGTGCGAAAAGCTTCCTGTTATGACCGGTAACCGGCGTTCACATCGATGTATTTGTGCCCGAGATCACAGGTCGTATACGTGAACGAGCCGGAACCCGAGCCGAGCCGGAGCTCAATTTCGTAGCTCGCTTCGCGCATCCTTTCGTTCGCAGAGGCGTCGTTTTCCGGGCGCGGCGCCCCGTCCTGATAAAGGACGATACCCCCGACCCGGACCTCGATGGCCGCAGCGTCGAAATCGACCCCCGATCGACCAGCGGCGGCGACCAGCCGTCCCCAGTTCGCATCCTTCCCGGCCAGAGCCGTCTTCACGAGCGGCGACGTCGCGATCGTCCGGGCTACCGTCCGACACTCGTCGTTTGTCTTGAGGCCCCGGACCGTGATGTCAACGAGGTGTTCGGCTCCTTCGCCATCTTCGACCATGGCGCGGGCGAGAGGGCGAGCGATGCGAGTCAGCGCGTCGGTCAGCTCGTCTTCTCCGAGTGTGACACCAGAGCGTCCCGAAGCCATCACGAGAACCGTGTCGTTGGTGCTCGTGTCTCCGTCGACGCTCACCGCGTTGAAGGTCGCGCTTACGGCCCGCTCAAGACAGATTGTCAGCAGTTCCTTCGAAGCGACGACGTCCGTGACAATGAAAGCGAGCATCGTAGCGTGCGGTGTGTCGGCAGCCCGCGGCAACTTTCCGGCTCCGCCGAGGTCGGGATGGATCATGCCTGCTCCCTTACAAACCCCTGCAAAATGCACTGGTTTGTCGCAACTGCCGAGCTTCAGTTCGCTCGTCTTACGGAACCTATCGGTCGTCAAGATCGCGTCGGCGAAGACAGTCATTCCGTCTTCGTGGAGGGTACTCACGAGATCCTTCGCCTTGTTCACGATCTTCTCCGCAGGCAGGACCTGGCCAATCACGCCCGTTGAACAGAGACCGATCTCAGCTTCAGGACAGCCGAGAGCTTCGGCGAGAGCAATGCTCGAACGCTCCGCAGCCATCGTCCCCGCTGCCCCGGTGAACGCGTTGGCGTTTCCGGAGTTGACGAGGACGGCGCGCAGAAGGCCCGCTTGCACTCGGCGCTCGGTGATCTGAACGGGGGCGGCCCGAATGATGTTCCGGGTGAACATGCCAGCGGTCGGGACGGGCTCGTCCGCAGCGAGGAGCGCGAGATCGGGCCCCCCGTGTTTTTTGATGCCGGCGGCGACTGCCGAGAAGCGGAAGCCAGGGATTTTCATGGCGCGCAACATAGCAGGCCCGTCGCGCTCAGGTCCTCCGATATGTCTTGAACCCCGAGAGAAAGTTGCTAGCGTCCCGCCCCCATCTGGAGGGACCCCCTCCGGAGAGCCTTTCCGCCAACTTAGCTCAGCTGGTAGAGCAGCGCATTCGTAACGCGCAGGTCATCGGTTCAAATCCGATAGTTGGCTCAGAGAACCCCGGACCCCCGCCGAACCCTGGCGATGCCGCGGACGCCCGAGAGAGCTATCTCGGAACGAGATGAACCAACCGCTGCGGCCGCCTGGGGGGCGATCAAGTCCGCGCGGCGCCCTTCGCTTCACGGCGCGACACTCGCCTTCGAGCTGCCGCTCTTGCCCGGGTAGCCCGCGCTTCGACCACGAGTACGACGGGCACCTCTGGGAGGTCGTCCGGAACCCGGGCTCGTCACCTGGAGTCGTTCATGCGCCCTGTCGCTCTTACGGGCCCGCATGTCCTGACAGCGCGCGCTTACGAGTCATTCTCCGCTCATGCTTCGGCCTCACCCGCGCTCATTCGAGGGCGAGGCCGAAGCTAGCGCTCGAGACGCGCGTTAGTATCCGCCGCTCGAGGTGGGAACGACACGCGGACGATCGCGGAGGCGAATGCTGAAGTCCGAGTAGGGATCGGTCTTCACCTCGACAGAGATGAACGCGAAGTCCTGAGTCAAGAACGGAACCTCGAGGACCTGTCCGGTACCAATGCCCGCCGCCGTGGCGATCGGGTAGGCTCGATCGCAGGGTGAATAGGAGCCGTAGATCGTGAGCTCATACTCTCCGTAGGGCTCCCGGAAGAGCAGCGGGAGCGCCACGTCGACGTCTTGGCATGAGCCCACGGCGAACGAGATTCCGCCTGTGACCACGCCGGGACCGTCCACGTCGCACCAAGTCTGGCCTGTCGGGTAGGACGGGCCTCCGCCTACGCCCATGCCTCCCACGGCCGAGGGATACCCGCCGGATCCTTCTTCAGGGTATCCGCCGAAGCCGCCGGTTCCTTCTACGGGGGGGCCGCCTCCTGCACCCCGACTGCTTCCGTCGCGTGGTCCTCGGCGGCGGAGCGTGTCACCCTCACAAGCCTCTCCAGCGCACCCGTCTCCACCGACCCCTTCGCCGCCGGTACCGACGCCTCCGACGCCGACGCCTCCTGTGCCGACGCCTCCTGTGCCGACGCCTCCTGTGCCAACCCCCCCGCTTCCTTCGTAAGGATCGCCACAATACTCAGTGATGACGGTGAGGGACGCTGCGCCGTTGTTCTCATCCTCGTAGCCCCACCCGTTGCAGACATAGGTCCTTTGGGGTTGCACGATGGTGCAGGCGTTGCCTGCACCTCCGGCCGGCCCAGGGCCTGCGCCTCCAGTTCCGCTGGCTGCACCTGTTCCGGGGCCCACCGGACGGCCTCCGACTCCCGGATAGACGCCGCCCCCTGCACCGACGGGACCGCCCCCTGCGCCGACTCCATAGTCGTCCCCATAGTCGTCATCCGCGTAATCATCATAGGACCCATCGACTCCCCCGACAGGACCGCAGGCAAAAAGGGCTGCGGCGGGGACGAGCATCCATGGCGTCCGAAGCAGGGATCGATGACGCGCGTGGGACCATTCGGTTTGTTTCGTTCTACATCTGGGACCGATATTTTTATGATTCATGGTTTCTCCTTCCGGCGGACAAAGTTCTCCTTGGGCGTTCCCTCCGGGAACACCGACGCATCCCTTTGCTCCCCCATGAGTGTTACGAGTGGCCTTTTTTTGCGGTGACCTTTCTCACTTTTTTTGAAATGACTTCCTCGCAGGAGAGTTCGTGGAGCCCCAGTAACGAAGTCATTACTCACCGGGCCAGAGCAAGAGGCGCGCCAGCCGCGTAGCATGGACCTGGGAGCGACGAGCTCAGCGCCCGAGCTCACAAGACGCCGAACAAAGCGCTTACCATTCTCGCAGACCGGAGCAGGGACTTCAGGAGGAGATGACGCGTGCCCGTAGATCACGACGGGATGTTCGGACAAGGATGTCCACCTTGTGCCTGGTTGTGCCAAAAGTGAGCCCAGGACGCATAACGCTGCCGCTCTATCGCTACGGCTCAGGGGCAGGTGTGAGGTGCCGGCCGCCCTCGTTTGCGGCGAAAAGCGGCTCTAGCGACAGCGCACCCGCAGGCGTGACTCGGGCCGAGCGAACCACCAGCTCGGCTCTTGTCGAGGGGCCGCCGCCGGTGTTTTGCCAGTTTCGGGATCCACTCGAGTCGAGGAGCCCGAGTCTTCCGAGAGAGTGTCGTAGCCGCTCGGGCAAAGGCGACGGGCCTCGCTGCGGCAAGCGTCGAGGAACCCGCACTCAATGACGAAAACGTTTAGCTTCAGGTCTCGCTTGGTCGAGACGTCTTTCACTCGCGAGGCGCAGGCGGGAAGAAGGAAGAGAAAGAGCAGCGCCAGTCGGGGAACCGACGTGATGAGCATTGGATGGCGAGTCATTCGGTGGAATGAGTAAGGTGCCTCGCGGCCTATTGCAATCGTCGCTCCCCTGACGCATGGCCAATGACTATCAAGCGGACTCAAGGGTGCGTCACTGCGCTCTCCGCTGGGCGACATCGAGGCTCCTTGAGGTAGGTCGCAGCTCTGGGCTTCAGAGCGATGGCGTGGGTCGAGCCGCGCGCTCAGAGATACGGACTGAGCAGGCGAGCTGTGGCTTCCAGGAGAGGGATTTCGATGGTCGGAACGTCGCAGGGAATGAGATCGAAGTGACACAAGGTGCCGAGAGCTTCGCCTGTTGCCGCGCGAATCGGCACCCCACAATAAGACACGATACTGTCTCGGGCTCCGTGCTTTCGAAGGCGTTCGTCGCGCCGAGTGTCGGCGGTCGTGAAGGAACGATCCGTCTCGCCGACGATGGAACAGTACGTATCCGGAAGGTGCATCGTGGTGCCGTCCTTGAGAGTGAGGGTCTCGGCGTCGTAGACATGGAGACCTTCGAGCACCGAACCTTTGAAGCGACAGATGGCCGTGTAGCGGTGGGCAGTGCGGCTGTTGATGAACTTCAGGAACTCGGGGACGCCGCCGACCTGAAGGATCTGAGACGCTTTGATCAGGATATCTGCTCTCGGACCTGCCTCGGGGGCGGCGCGGGAGGAATTCGGACGAGCGCGCGCGGAGGTAGCGACGATGCGGATCATGTCCGCAGGTTCGACGGGCTTCGGAATATGGTCGTGGAAGCCTGCTTCGACAGCCAACCGGCGATCTTCTTCGCGCGCGTAGGCGGTGAGCGCAATCGCGGGGAGTTGTGGGGGGGGGGGGGGCCGGG
>JAEYYX010000001.1 GCA_023428245.1 Pseudomonadota bacterium | reverse complement strand
CCCCCCCGACTCCGTACCGTGGGCGTGGGCCGCGCGGTCGTGGGCCGCGCGGTCGTGGGCGTGAGGAACGTACGAGTGGGGGGGCCGAGCCTATGACGTGACGGCCCCCGCTTTCGCTTACTTCTTTTACTTCTTTCGGGTGACCTCGACGCGGTTGTTCTTCGCGAGCGAAGCTTCGTCCGTGCCGGGGGCGACAGGCTTTTCGCTGCCGTAACCCTTCGCTTCGAGGAGAGTGCCGTCGACGCCGAGCCGGACCAGGACCTGGCGCAGCGCTTCGGCGCGCGACTGGGTGAGAGCAACCTCGTCGCCGCCACTCGGGGCCGCGTGGACTCCAAGCTCGACGGGTCCGACGCTCGCGTCGTCGCGCAAGAGCGCCGCGAGTTGTTCGACGACCAGCATCGACTGCGGCGCGACTTGTTCGGTGTCTTCGACGAAGTCGATGGGCGCCGACAGAGTGATCTGAGTGGGGGTGAGGCGAACAGCGGGACGTTTGGGCGTGCGGTTCAGCACGACGTGCACGCGGAGATCGTCTCGTGAGTCGACCACCACGGGCATCACCGTGCGGAGATAGGAGTCAGCTTCTGCGACAAGATAAGCAGTGCCGAAGGGTACGTTGTTGAACTGGAGTGAGCCCTGATTGTCCGCGCGGAGCTCCAATTTGCGGTTCAGAGGGTCGGTGATGGTCACGGAGCCGGCGGGGACCGTCGCGCCTGTGTCCGCGTCAACGAGGACGAGGACGACGTTACCGACGCGGGGTAGCTCTTTCAGGGAACAAGAGACCTCTGCCACGACATCACGCGAATTCGAGGGCGCCGGAGCCGCGGGGCTCTCGAGCGTAGCGTCGAACTCCGAGCCCTCGCCCGAAGCAGGGTCGGCCTCCGCATCGGGTACTGTGACTGTGCACTCGCCATCCCGGTAGAGGGGCGCTCGCACGATCAGCTTGTACTCGCCCGGGGCGACGTCGCCGCTTCGGAAGGAGCCCTCCAGGTTAGCGACCATGCCTGTTGCAGCAGGATCGTCATAGAGAACGAGCGCGCCCGGAATCGGTGCCCCGGTATTCTCGTCGAGGACGACGCCGACGATGTGCCGTTCAGGCTCGGGCGGAGGCGGGGCGATCGGCTCGGGGGCTGTGATGACCAGGGGCTCCGGGGGCCTCGTGTCGACGGCGTAGCCGACGGCGAGCCACAGATTATAGGGCACCTCGGGGCGCAGCTCTTCGACGAAGATTGTGGTGGCGCCGGTTCCGATATCGAGCGCCCCTGTCAGGCTGAGTCCTGAGGCTTGCCAGGGGAAGACGCGGGCGCCGAGAGTGAGGCGCTGGGGCGTGGTGTTGAAGGCAGCACCGACCCCGAGACACATGTCCCCGCGGCGCGCGGCGCTATCTATGTTGCACACGTAACCCTGCCGGTTCACCGGCACATCGATCGTCCACTCCAAGAAAGGTCGAACGTAGTCATGAATGATTTCGGCGCCGAGCCCGATCTCGAAGGCGTCGACCCGGGAAATCCCGAGCCCGAAACGCTCGGTTCGCTGAATCGGCTCTCCGCGGCCCGCGGGCGGGCGCGTCGTTTCGACGCCGGTGACGCTTTGCCCGGAGTTATCGAAATAGTAGCCGAGGTTCACGTGGGCGCGGAGCGGTATGCGATCCTCAGCCTTCGTTCGGTTGTTCAGATCAAGGCTTCCGAGCGCGCGCATCGCGAAACTCGTCGAGCCACCCGAGAGACCGACCCCGCCGTTCCCTGTGATGAGAACGAGCTCAGCTTCTCCACCGACGGAGAAGATTCGATCGGGGACCTTGGGCAAAAATCCTTTGATGCCGATGCTGGGTTCGCCGACCGTCTGCAGGCTCGAGGGCCTTCCGCGAGAGTTCGAGGTCGCAGCGTTCTTCAGGTTGAAGAAGGCTTCGAGGAAGGGGAAGGGCGTGACCGAGAGGCTCACGAGCGTCTGCGCCCGCGTGCTGCTGTCGTCGGGGAGTTCCGCGCCGGTGACCGGATCGAGACAAGGCGTGTATTCGTTGCAGAGAAAGGCCGATTGGCTGAAAAAGGAGCCCGCCAGGTTCACGCGGAAGGTCCCCGCATCGCCGCTGCCCGCCTCGCGTACTCGGAACAGACCTGCGGAGCCTGACAAGGTCGAGGAGACGCGAAGGCTCTGCTTCCGGAACCACGCTTTGGTCTCGGCCTCTCGGACCAAGTCGCTCTCCGGCTCGTCGGGTGTCACATACGGCGACTCGAACGCGTCAATTTCGGCGCTGGGATCGCCGCTCGTATCGGCGCCGAACTCCGCGGAGACCGCCGCCTCGGTCGTGCCCTCTTCGGGTGGTGCCTCTTCGACGATCGGCGGCGGTGGAGGAGGAGCCTCGCTCTGTGCATGGACGACACTAGGAGCGGCGAGCCAGCCGAGTAGAGCCCCGAGGCCCATCATCTTCGGACGAAGCGCACGCGGCGGAGGGGTCAGGGCGACGGTTCGAATCAGTGAGTCGTAACGCATGGGCTTTTACCGAAGAATGCGAATGGGGCAGCATGGAACAGCAGGGCGACTCTGTCCATCGCGAAACCGTCCGCGAACGTGGTAGTCTCCCCTTTGCCTCCCGATGGATATCATCAACGTCAGCGGATTAGAAAAGGAGTTTCGTCTCGGGCTTCGGAGGCGTCGCGTCCGCGCTGTCGCTGGCATCGACTTTCGGGTCCCTGAGCGCAGCATCTTCGGCTTTCTTGGGCCCAACGGGGCGGGGAAGACAACGACCATCAAAATGCTGACAGGGTTGATTGGGCCCACGCGCGGCGAGGCTCGGGTGTTTGGCCAGCCGGTTCCCACCGTCGCCTCTCGAGCCCGACTCGGCTTTCTGCCCGAGAACCCCTACGTCTTCCCCTACCTGACGCCCCTCGAGTTCGTCGAGATGAGCGGCAAGCTCGCGGGCCTACGAGGTTCGGTGCTCAGGGACCGCGCCCGCCGGTCCCTCGAGCAAACGGGCGTGTGGTACGCCGCCGATCGCCCCGTGCGTCGCCTCTCGAAGGGCATGCTCCAGCGCACGGGCCTCGCCGCTGCGCTCGTGAGCGATCCCGAGCTACTCATCTTGGATGAGCCGATGAGCGGTCTCGATCCGGTCGGACGCAAAGAGGTCAAAGACCTGATCCTCGATCAGAAGCGCCAGGGGAGAACTGTTTTCTTTTCGACGCACATCCTCGGCGACGTCGAGTCGCTCTGTGATGAAGTGACCATCATGCGGCTCGGGAAGATCGTGGTTCGTGGGCGGCTCGATGAGCTCTTGCGGCGCGACAAGGAGCTCGTGAGTGTAACGGTGCGCGGAGAGTCTCCGGTGCTCGAGCAGTATTGTCGGGAGCGCGGGCTGGTCTTTTCCGTGGTCGCCGGCCGGAGCCAGATTGAGCTTGAGGGTGCACCACTCCGAAAGGAGCTCGTCGAGCGCATCGTGTCTTTGGGTCTCGAGCTCGAAGAGGTCATCTCTCACCATCAAACCCTCGAGGAGATCTTCGTGCGCGAGGCGATCGTTCCGGACACCTCGAAATTTGCTTCTTCCTCCTCGGCGGACGAGAGCGGACGCGATCACCCGAAGAGTGTGAGCCCGCTCTAGGAGCGGGCCGATAGGGAGGCTCCAAGCAGCCTAGGATCGCCGCAGCATCAAGGACTCTTCTGGGACGGTCGGAGCAGGCCTTTGAGCTCCGCCGGGCTCAGCTCACGGAGTGCGAACAAGCCGAGGACTTGGACGAAGGTGATGGCCGGGGCGCGTACGAAGACGGTGAGGGAAGGGGGGAGAATGAAGAGCCCGAGCCCGATCGCAATGGCCGTCGCGAGCAGGATGTTTCGGAGGCTCTCGAGACGCACGAGTGCTCCGACCTCACGGTAGAGCTGCCCGGCTGTGAGGCTGACGGCGAGAGCAAGGCCGAGGCCGGTACCGAGCGCCATGCGCTTGAGAAGCTCGGGTGTGAGGGGTGCGCCGCGCGAAAGGAGCGTTGCTGAGATGAGGACGAAGGCGAGGGCGACCAGGGTCAATAGGAGGGTCTTTTTCGCGTGGCCGAGGCTATTCAGACAGGTCGTCAGCACACCAAGGAGCGCGAGGAAACAAAGGCTCGGCCCGAGGATGCGCAAGGTGGGACCACCGAGGGCCGCCGCCTCTGCTCCGTAGACGAGCCCGATCAGCTCCCCGGGCACGGAGATGAAAAGCGAAAGCAAAAGGCTCAGCACCATGAGCGCGATGCGAAGCCCATTCTGTACGTACTCTCGGACGCGGGTCGGGTCCGCCTCTGCCTGGGCGCGCGCGACGAGCGGGAACAGGACGATCGTGACGCTGGCGAGGAGCTGATAGGGGAGGAAAGCGAAGAGCTGGGCAGCGCGATAGGCACCGACGAAGGTGTCCGCTGCGGTGAGCTCCTGTCCGACCGACAGGGCTGCGTCCGCCGCGAAGCGGCGGAGCAAGAGAGCATCCGCCTGAAACAGGAGATTCAGGACCAACTGCCCGCCCACCAAACTTCCGAGCTCGCGGGCGTAACCTGAGGCTTGAGGTTCGTCGCCCCCGGCTTCCCCCACGCCGACATAGATCGCTGACAGGATGAGTACGACAGCAGCGGCGAGCGCGAAGCCGAGCACAGCGCCGAGGGGGCCTTGCCCTGCGCCGAGCAGCCGCGCGCCCAGGGCCGCGCCGCCGATCATACCAAGGGTTCGGAGCGTCGCGCTGAGAGCATCGAAGGAAGCCTGAGCGCGGATACGCTTCGTGCCGTTGAGCGCGCCGATGAAAGGCGCGTAGAGGCCATAGAAAACGAAGACGAGCGAGAGCGTCTTGAGGGGGGGCGTGACGTGGGGGGCTCCGAGACCCTCGGCGACGACGGGTGACAAGGTCCAAAACAGCGCGCCGAAAGCGAGCGCGACCGCTGCGTGGTGCGACAGCACGCGCCGCAGGGCCTTCTTCGGCTCGTGGCCTGCCCGAGCTACTGCGCGGCTCACACCTTGGAGAGAGGCTTGAACGACCGTGTTATGAGCGACGCTGCTCGCGGAGAGAGCTGTCGAGAGCGCACCGTACCCCTCAAGCCCGAGGACTCGTCCGAGGACAACCTGCTGCACGAGCCCCGTGAGGATGAAGTAAACCTTCGCCCCGAGGACCCAAAGGCCATCTCTTGCCGCTGAGGGAGAAGGGTGGGGAGTCGAGGGAGGAGGAGGGGATGCGGTCACGGAGTTCGCCTGGTTCCTTGAGGGCGGTAAAGTTTCCTCCTAGAAGGAATATTGTGGATGCGCTGCCCTGGCTGGCGGAACCGTCTCTTGCGAAGGGGCGCGCCCGCCGCCAAATTTGAAAAGCTCCCCGCTGCTTTTAGGCAGTCGTGGGCAATCAGCGCAAATCAGTAAAGCGCTTCGATCTTTTTCGCTTTCTCTTGCATATCCCCGGAAGACCCATGACGTCACTTCATCGTTGCTTAGGTTTGGCTTTTCTCGTGTCCGCGATCGCGGGCGTCAACGCCTGCGGGGCCGCGCCCGTCACGAAGGACGGTGATGGAGGAGACGGCCTGATCACCGGCAGCGGCGGCTCGTCGCACAATCCCTCCCCTGGAAGCGGGAGCGGAACCAGCGACGGCGATTCCGGGGACGACCTGGTCGGCGGGAACACGGGGGGAACCGGCGGCGGGGACGAGGACAAATGCGGGGCTGAGCTCCCGGTCCTTTTCCGCGACTTCAAGGGCTACCCCGGGCACCCGGACTTCGAGATCGCGGCCAAGATGATCTACGACACGAATGGTGAGGTCTACAAAGGCTGGAACGACGCGGGCTGCGGCATGGTGCTCGACGCCCTGGGCCCCGATCGCAAGCCGGTCCTCTTCACCGGGACCATAGATCAGAACGACGGGCTCAACGTGAAGTTCGGCCTTGGTCGGCAGCAGCGTGAGGTGACGGGTCCTGGCTGCTGGCAGCCGAATAACAACTACGACATCAACCAGGACTGCACCGTTCTCCAGTGCAAGACCTGGATATTTGACTCGATCCCGACCTCGGAAATCACGAGCGAGAGCTCCTTCGGCGATTGGTACAACACCAAAGAAGGCGTCAACATCGAGATCCCCGGTGTTCTCCCGCTCGAGGACGGGACCTACGATTCGAAGGAGTTCTTCCCGATCGACGGCCAAGGCTTCGGCAACGAGGGCCGCGCCCACAACTACCACTTTACGACCGAAGCTCACGTGAAGTTCACCTACGAGCCCGGTCAGAAATTCACGTTCCGAGGAGACGACGACCTCTGGATCTTCGTGAACAATAAGCTGGTCCTGGATCTCGGTGGCCTTCACCAGCCGCTCGCGGGCACGATCGACTTCGACAAACTCGGGCTGACCGCAGGAACGCAGTACGACATGGACATCTTCCACGCGGAGCGCCAGACCGACGCCTCGAACTTCCGAGTGCAAACGAACATCACCTGCTTCGTTCCTGTCGACATCATCAAGTGAGGGCGATGGCGCGGGGGGGGGG
>JAEYYX010000015.1 GCA_023428245.1 Pseudomonadota bacterium | reverse complement strand
ACGATGCCTGGGTCCGGCTCGAACACGAACGCGATGCGTGCTCCTGCGCCTCGGATGGCCCGGACCGCGTGCCCGAGACCCAGGCCGAACACCACGATGGCCGAATCTCGCTCATCTGCGAGCTGTTTGCGTGTCTCGTAGCCCAGAGGCGCATCAAGAGGCTCATTGGCACGTCCTGAAAGGGCGAGATAGGACCAACCGTCCACAGTCTCTGTACACGCTGCGCCGCTTTGGCGAGGCGAAGTACTGGGATTACTCGGACCTGATCGAGCAAGCGTCACCGTCGTGCGCGTGCTCCACGACTCGATGGACTCCGACCGGCACCTTCCGTGACCGGTGCTCGGCTCGAAACGGGCGCCCGACCTTCTCCGGTCCTTCGAAAGCGCCGCAAGCGAGGTGTGGATTTTGGAACTTACCGAATCTTTCCGGGCGTCGGAGGGCGCGCGATCTTGCCGTCTTCGGGCCAGAGGTGCTTCGGGTAGCGACGCATGAGCTCCTTGCGCAGGGTCGGGTAGTGGCGCTCCCAGAAGCCGGCCAAGTCGCTTGTCACTTGCACGGGGCGGTGATTGGGAGCGAGCAGCTGGATGGCGAGCGTAAGCCGTCCCTGGCAGATGCGCGGCGTCTCGACCATGGAGAAGAAGTTCTGGAGGCGCGCCTCGATCCAAGGGGGCTTCGCCTCTTCGTAGTGCACTTTCAGGCGTAGCCCCCCCGAGAGCACCACCTCCCGCGGCATGAGCCGATCGAGCTCTGATTTCAGCATCACTAGGCGCGTCGTCTCGACAAGCGCATCGAGCTCCACCTCGAGAACCTCCGCCAAGCTGACGCGGGTCATCCCTGCCGCTTCGAGTGCCTCGCGCCCGAGCCCGGCCAAGTCGTCGCCGAGGCTCAGGAGTTCCTCCCTCGCGGGTGCGCTCAAGAGGTCCGGCGCCAGCTTCTTGAGTAGCGCGAGGCGCACCCGAAGTCCTTCGAGTCGGGCTTCTGGGTCATAGACCTTCGGTCCTTTCGTGACGAGGACGCGCATGAGCTCTCGCGCCGCTTCCGGTCCAGGGCGAGCCCGACCGAGCGACTCATCGAGAGTGAGCGCACCGAGATAAAACCCAGAACGAACATCGACGCGCTCGGCCTGAGAGTTCCACTCGAAAGTCTCCCGCGCCTCAACCCGCGCAGCGAGCTGATCCATGAGCTCATCTTCGCTCACGATGTGAGCCAAACGTACCACCGGGCGCGCGCGGGTGCCCGAGCGGGCACGTTCTGGGGCGTCCCAGCTCGCCGCGACCAAGTACCGTCCCTCCGTCACCACACTCGACCCATCGAGCTCAGCGACAAATCCGTCCACGCTGAGGAGTTCCTTCCCTTTCTCGCGCCGCTGACAGACGCGGTCCGGGAAGGCTGCGAGCAAACATCGAGTCAAGAGCGCTTCCTGGTCGAGACCCGCTCGCGCGGTGCTCCGTCTCGCGAGCCCTTCGAGCTGCCTCGCGATCCGATACAGCTGAGCGACGGTGTGGCGATCCAGCTCTTGGTAGCGGCACCGATCAGGGTCGGCGCGACTGCCGACCTCGAGAACACGCTCGAGTCGCTCGAGGAGGTCCGACGGCCCCGACTCGCGCCCTCCCGCGTCGCGCGCTCGCTGAAGAGGATCCCGCTCCGAGAGCAGCGCCACGAGGAGCGGAGCATGCGGAAGCCCCGAGGCTTCCGCTTCGACGAAGAAGCGCGCCGCCCGCAGCGGGAGCGGCAACTCGAGCATGCGGCGCCCGATCGAGGTCAACCCGCCGTGCTGATCCAGAGCTCCAGTGAGCATGAGCTCTCCTTGAGCGCGCTGAAAGGCTGTCGCACCGGGTTCCGTCAGCCAGCGCACATCCGTCGCCTCGAGCCCGAGTCCGCGCAGCGTAAGCTCGACCTCGGCCAGGTTTGTGCGGCGGATTTCCGGAGTGTCCGAGGCGGGACGGGCGAGATAGTTCGCCTCCGTGAAGAGCCGAAAGACTCGGCCGGGCCCGGTGCGTCCTGCGCGACCTGCGCGCTGGGTCAGGCGCGCTTGACTGATCTCAACCGTGACCAAGCGCTCAACCCCCGCGAACGCATCGAAACGCTGCACGCGTGCAAGTCCACAGTCGATGACCGTGGTCACACCGGGGATGGTGACTGAGGTCTCAGCGATGTTGGTCGCGAGTACCACGCGCTTTTTCTCGCCCTTGCTCGCAGGCCTGAGCACCTTCGTCTGTTCGTCGAGAGTCTGATCACCGTGGAGCGTGAGAACATCGACGGCATCGAGCTCGCTGAGCGCCGAAGCTGTCCTTCGGATCTCGTGAGCGCCCGGCAAAAATACGAGGACATCACCGCCATCATCCGCGGCGAGCGCCGAGCGGAGCGCGCTCCGAACCTGGATTTCGACAGGGCGATCGTCCGGCCCATTCTGGAACTGAACAGTGACAGGATACGCTCGACCTTCGCTCCGCAGACGCGGCGCAGACGGCCAATATTCCTCGAGCGCAGAGGCATCGAGCGTCGCGCTCATCGCGACCAAGAGGAGCGGCTCTTTTCTTCGCTCCGCGAGCCGCGAGCACAGGGCGAGCAAGAGATCAAGAGTCGCACTCCGCTCATGGACCTCATCAAACACCACCGCGCGCACGCCCCGAAGCTCCGCGTCGGTCATCAAGCGGCGGAGCAGAATGCCTTCAGTCAAGTAGACGACCCTGGACGCGTCCGAGGCCTTTTCGTCGAAGCGAACCCGATAGCCGATCTCTTGCCCGAGGACAGAACCCTGTTCCTCGGCGACCCGCACAGCGCTCAGCTTCGCGGCGACACGCCGGGGCTCGGTGACCAAAATCTGCCCCTCGGCGCGCTCGAGCACCTCGGAAAGCGCCACAGGAACCCGGGTGGTCTTTCCCGCGCCCGGCGGAGCTTCGATGATCAACGCAGGGAAACCTTCGCGGTTCGTCGCCCGAGCGAGCTCACGAACGCGCGGAAGGATCTCGTCGATGGGCAGTGCACTCATCGGAGCACCTGTTTCAGTGAGCCATGGCCCAGTTCGGCCCGTCGCCCACGGACACCTCGAGAGGCACGGAGAGCTCGATGGCGTGACTCATCCGCTCGGAGATGATCCGCTTCGCTTCCGGGACTTCGTCCTCGGGAACCTCGAAGACGAGTTCGTCGTGCACCGTCAGGACGAGGCGCGTGCCCGGAGTGATGTCGCTCTGCAACGAGAGCATAGCGAGCTTCAAGATATCGGCCGCAGAGCCCTGAATTGGCATATTCGTGGCGATCCGCTCAGCGGCGAGCCGCTTCTGACGATTCGAGCTCCCGATGTCCGGCAAGATCCGACGACGCCCGAGCAAGCTCTGCACCGCGCCACCTTCTCTCGCAATGCGCAGGGTCTCATCGAGGAAGGCGCGCACGCCCTGGTAACGCTCGAAGTACGCTGCGATGAACTCGGCGGCGACCTTCTGCTCGATACCGAGCGCCTTGGCGAGGCCACTCTCCCCTTGACCGTAGATCACTCCGAAGTTGACAGCCTTGGAGCGCGCACGCATCTCCCGCGTCACTTCGCCTTCGCTCACCTGGAAGACCTCCATCGCGGTCCGCGTATGGATGTCTTGTCCTTCCCGGAAAGCCTCGAGTAGCTTCGGATCCTGGGACATGTGAGCCAAGACGCGGAGCTCGATCTGAGAATAGTCCGCACTCACCAGGCGATGGCCCCCCGGCGCCACGAAGGCGGCGCGAATCTTGCGCCCAAGTTCGCTTCGGATCGGGATATTCTGGAGGTTCGGATCCGTCGAAGAGATGCGCCCCGTCGCCGCCACCGCCTGCTCCCAGGCGCCGTGTACGCGCCCTGTCTTCGGGTTCACGAGCACAGGTAGCGTATCAATGTAGGTTCCCTTGAGCTTCGCGATCTGGCGATGTTCCAGGATGACCTCGGGCAGCGGATGCTCCTCGCTGAGCGCCTCGAGAGTTTGCGCATCCGTCGAGCGGGCTGTCTTCGTGCGGCGGAGCGGCTTCAGCTTCAACTCATCGAAGAGAATCGTCTCGAGTTGCCTCGGCGAGCTCACATTAAAAGGCTTGCCGGCAAGCTCAATCGCCCTGGCCTCGAGCCTCTGGAGCTCGAGATCACAATCGCCGCCGAGCGTCTTCAGCACCTCGACGTCGAGGAGAACGCCGAGTTGTTCCATCTTTGCGAGGAGCGCGCTGAGAGGCCGCTCGAGCTCCGCGAAGAGATGCTCGAGCCCGAACTCCTTGAGGCGCGCCCGCTGTTCGCTCTGCGCACCAAGCGTCACCTTCCCGCGCAAGCTGGCATAATGGGACGCGGTGTCGACCATGAGCTCATCGAAGTCCCGACGCACCTTCCCATCTCGACTCAAGACCTGGAAGTCTTCGAGACTCTGCTCCTGCTCGACGGCCAAACTCTCTAGTGTGTGACGACGCTCGGGATCGATCAGATAGGCTGCGATCAGGGCGTCATGAGCGAGTTCGAGACCGGGCAGGACGATTCCTGCATCTCCTGCGAGCACAAGCTGGCGCTTCAAATCGAAAACAATAGCCCCCGAAAAATCGAGAGCCCCGAGGCGTTCCGCCAAAACAGCGAGGTCAAGCTGCGCAGGAGCGCCGAGGTAACGATGTCCGAGCGGGACGTAGATCGAGCGCGCCTCCGACGTGAACGCGATGCCTATGACAGGTCCTCGATGCGCCGACGGCGAGAGCGTGAGAAGCTCAAACGCAAACGGCTCACTCACCATCGCTCCGAGCTCCGCCTCAAGCGCTGCGAGCTCGGTCACAACCGTGACGAAAAAAGGCTCTTCGGCGCTGGCCGCGGGCGCCGTCTCGACCTCGGGCCGAGCTGCGCGGAGCTCTACAGGCGGAGCCTCACCCCCAGGCCCTACGAGCGCCGGCTCTTCCTTCAGGTTCGCGAGTTGACGGGTGAAACCGAGCTCCTGGTAAATGGAAATGAGCTTCTTCAGATCGCGCTCGCGCCCGTGGAAGAGCTTGAGATCGACGTTGCCCATGTCGAGCGGGCAGTCCTTCTTGAGCTCAACGAGCTTCCGGCTCAGCCGAGCGTTGTCCGCATGCTCGACAAGGACCGCCCGGAGCTTGTTTCCACTCACCGTGGGCGCAGCCCGAAGCACACCCTCGAGATCTCCGTATTCGTGGAGCAACTTCTGGGCCGTTTTTGGCCCCACGCTGGGAATGCCCGGGATGTTGTCGGAAGTGTCGCCGGTAAGGGCGAGCAGATCTCCGAGCTTGGCGGGCGACACGCCGAACTTTTCTTCGACCTCGGCGGGACCGTAGACCTTGTTTTGCATCGTGTCCCATAAGGTCACGGACGGCGACGCAAGCTGCATCAGGTCTTTGTCAGCGCCCACGATCACGACCGAGAGCCCGTTCTCGGTAGCCCAAACGCAAACGGACGCGATCAAGTCATCCGCCTCGACACCTTCCTGTTTGAAGACCGTGAGTCCCCAGGCCCGCACAATCGCCTCGGCCCGCTGCATCTGCACCCGCAAGTCGGGAGGAGCAGGAGGACGCGTTGCTTTGTAGGCCGGGTAAATCTCGCGCCGGAACGTCTCCCGCCCGGAGTCCATGGCCACCGCCAAGAGCGCTGGCTCCCGGGTGCGAAAGAGCCGCTCGAGCATGTTCACAAGGCCGTGGACCGCGTGGGTCGGCTCGCCTTTGGGCGAGCTGAGCGGGACGACGGCATGATACGCGCGAAGGAGGTAGCTGCTCAGGTCGACCAGGTAGAGGGTCGAACTCGAGCCCGGAGGAGGCAGCGGCGTCGCCATGACGCGCTCACTCATAGCGGAAGCCAGGCCCCGGCCCCACCCCTCAAGGCACCCTCATCACGCTTATGCGGTGGCTCGGAGACGGCTCGCCAGCAAGCGAAGCCGCAAGCTCGAGACGTCGTCGAGTCCGAACGCAGTGACCTTAAGACGATGGCAGCTCCCTAAAGGCATCGAGGTCTCGACCTTGACCCAGAAAATGAGCCGTTCGCCAGCATCGAACAAGGAAAGCTCCGCGAGCCACCCCGTCGCGAATGCAGACGGAACGATGAGGTGACCGCTCGTCTCGGTCTCTGGGATGAATTCCCCTTCGAGCTTCGCGGTGCTCCGGCGCACTTCCACGCGATAGGTCGCGCCCGAAGGGTGCCCTGGCACCTCCCCAATCGGAGAAGAACCGCTTTCGGGCACAAGGCTCGACAGCGTTGTGCGGAGGGGCGCTCGCGGGGCGCGCGCGGGGCTGAACTCCCCAGGTCCCAGCGAAGCCAAGAGTTCGGGCAGGCGGGGAATGAAACGCAGGATCGCTTGTCGCTCTTCCGGGGTTGAAAGAACAGCGACGAGGAGTCGGTCGGTGACACAAGGGTAGCTGTCGACGAAGGCTGCGATTCGGCGCGCTTGGGAAGCCATCCGCGCGAGTCCTTGGGGATCGGCACCATCCCCAACATCTTCGAGGGCGGCCCTGTAGCGATCAGGAAGTTGCCACCGCGCGGCGACAATTCGCCCGAGCTCTCGCTGAAGTCCTTCGACCGCTTCGCGGTAGGCAGCTGGTGATAAGTCGTCCGCGATGAGCCTGCGCCGGATCCCAACCTCGAGATTCGCATAACCGACCGAGATCCCGTAATCGCGGAGCAAGCCAGACAAGAACGCCTCCCCCGGCTTGGCGCCTCGAAACGTCGCAAGTTCCTGCGTGATGAAGGCCGCAGTCAAGCTGCGGCGCCAGGCAACGAACCGTAAATGGTGCAGGGGTCCGTCTTGGTTACAGCCGTCCGCCAGGGCCGCTGAAAGAGCGCTCTGGGCGACCTGAGACGCACCGAGTCGCCCCACTGCAGCATCCACGGAGTGCAGAGGGCCCGCGAGAGGGCGGTGGACCGAGGAATTTGCGAGTCCGAGCACCCGGATCGCGAGCGCCGCGTCGGAGGAGACGAGCTTGGAAATTTCGGCCAGCGAGAACTTGGGACAGTCGAGGAGCCTTTGGATGCGAACGGCCACCTCTGGATAGGGCGGCACCCTCACGGCTCGCTGGGCGATGAGAGAGCTGAGGTACTTCGCCGCAGAAATCATAGGATATCGACGTGAACGGCTCGGAAAGAAAGTTCCTTGAGCGCTTCCGAAGGCCCGATCGGCAGAACCGCTCCCCATGCCGTCACCTCGGCCCCCCGGCCGGCCGCCAAGCTCCGGGAATTCCACGGAATTCGCGGGCTTTACCTACATCAACCTGCAACAAATTACATTTCGGTGACAACTTCGCAGGGGCACTTTGATAGGAAAATCCTAGCGATGGCACACCTGGCCGAAGTGACCTTGGTCCTTGTTTATTTCAGCGTCTTATCCACGCTTTGCATCTTCGGAGTCCACCGCGCCTGGCTGGTGTACCTTTGCCTCAGGCATCGGAAGGACGTGGTGCGGGCAAGGATTTCCGAGAAGCGATTCCGCGAAGCTGAGCTTCCGTTCGTGACCGTCCAGCTACCCCTCTACAATGAGGCGACGGTGGCTGCCCGCCTGATCGAGGCTACTGGTCGTCTCGACTACCCCCAGGACCGCTTCGAGATCCAGGTTCTCGATGACTCCACGGACGAGACCGAGGAGATCGCCATGCGCACGGTCGAGTTGGTCCGTCGCTCCGGCGTCCAGATCCACTACCTCCGCCGCCCGGACCGCCACGGATACAAAGCAGGCGCCCTGGACTTCGGCCTGTCCCAGGCGCGCGGCGAGTTCGTCGCCGTCTTCGACGCCGACTTCATTCCCCGTCCGAGCTTCTTGCGCGATATCGTTCACCACTTCACCGATCCGAAGATCGGAATGGTCCAGACCCGCTGGGATCACCTGAACCGCAGCGATAACCTGATGACCGAGATCCAGGCGCTCATGCTCGACGGGCATCACCTGATCGAGAATCAGGCGCGCTTTGGCTCCGGCTGCTTCTTCAATTTCGCCGGCACGGGCGGCATGTGGCGCAAGTGCGCGATCATCGACGCGGGCGGCTGGCAGCACGACACCCTGACCGAAGATCTCGATCTCTCGTACCGCGCGCAGCTCGTCGGCTACCGGTTCATCTATCGGCCTGACATCACGACGCCGTCGGAGCTTCCGGATACGATGACGGCGCTTCGTGCTCAGCAATTTCGCTGGGCGAAAGGTACAGTCCAAACCGCTCGCAAGCTGCTCCCGACCTTCCTCCGTGCTCCCGGACTCACGCTACACCAGAAGATCGAGGGCGCTTTCCACATGCTCCCGCACTTCGCCTATCCGTTCATGATGCTCATGAGCGTGCTCATGCTCCCGGCGCTCGTCCTCCTGCCTGTCGCAGACGCCAAGACGCTCATCCTGATCGACCTGCCCATCTCCGTCGGCGCGACCGGATCCCTCGTATTTTTCTACATGCTCGCTGAGCACTACCAAGGACGCTCACCTTGGAACGCTCTGAAGCGAATGCCGATTCTCATTGGACTCGGAGCAGGCCTCTCTCCTCACCTCACCCGCGCAGTCTTCTCCGGTATGTCGCACATGGCTGGTGAGTTCGTGCGGACACCGAAGCGCGGAACGGGCATGACCCGTTATCGGGCTGGTGCCGATCTGCCTTTCGTCGAGCTGGTGCTCGGGACTGTGTGTGTTGCGAGCGCGGGCGTCGCGGTGCACCTCGGGCACTACTTCGCCGCGCCTTTCGCGCTGCTCTTCGCGTGGGGCTATTATTATGTTGCCGGACTCCTCATCCGCGACCGCCTCCCCGTGCGCGCCGAGGTCTCCGAGCCCGCCACGACCGAGGTCGAAGAGTCGCTCGCGAACGCGGCTTAGTACGCGATTCATCGGAGCCGAGAGCTCCGAAAGGGCCCTTGGGGCTGAAATGGGGGAGCAATAGGGCTCCCCTTCCTGCTTTCGGATTGTGCCCGAGGCCAGCTGGGGTTACCTTTAAGTAAGGATGTTCACCAGGGGGTTCTGTCTTGGGTAGCCGCATCACCAAAGCCGACATCGTCCAAACGCTGTACGCAGAGCTCGGGGGATTCTCGAAGAAGGAGGCCGCCGATCTGGTCGACCTTGTGTTTGAGACCATGAAAGAGACCCTCGGACGCGGCGAAAAGATCAAGATCTCCGGGTTCGGGAACTTCATCCTGCGCGACAAGCGTCCCCGCCAAGGACGAAACCCGCAGACCGGCACGCCCATCGTCATCACAGAACGGCGAGTGCTCTCCTTCAAGGCGAGCCAGCTCTTGAAGCAAACGCTGAACTCGGGTGCCGAAGGCGGCACATGACGCGTCCGAGCCTTCCGCTCAAACTCTACTATCGCATCGGCGAAGTCGCAGAGATCGTCGGCGTCGAGACCCACGTGCTCCGCTACTGGGAGTCAGAGTTTCCGACCATCCGCCCGCAGAAATCGCCCAAGGGACAGAGAGTTTACTCTCGTCGCGATCTCGAGAAGCTCTTGCGCGTCAAAGAGCTCCTCTACAGCGAAGGCTACACGGTCCAGGGCGCGCGCAAGCGGCTCCGAGAGCTCATGAAGGAGCGCGATCCGAAGGCCGAAAGCGAGACCCCCGCTGCGCCTGAAGTTGTCGCAACGAATCCGCCCGCTGAGCCTTTGGCCGCGATCGTGCCCCGCCCGATGGCCCTCGAGGACCGATTCCAAGTCCAGTCGGTCCTTTTGACCCTCCGACGCCAAATTCAAGACGAGCTCAGCAACCTCACCGCTCAAGCGTGAGCTTGTCTGTCATCTCTTGTCCGTGTGGATTCATTTGCGGTCAAACAATGACAAGCTTTGCTTGACGCGCGACCGAATCCTCGCGAGATCGAGCCTTCGAAAGACCGCTTCCGCAAGGGGAGGCGGTGAACAAGGAAAACGAACAAATGGCAGAAGGTCTCAATCGCGTCATTCTTCTTGGTAACCTGGGCGCTGACCCCGAACTCCGCTCGACGAGCGGCGGCACCGCGGTGCTCAAGCTCCGGCTCGCAACTTCCGAGAGTTATCTCGATCGGAACAAACAACGGCAAGAGCGGACGGAATGGCACCGAGTCGTCGTCTGGGGTCGTAGGGCCGAAGCGCTCGGAAAGATCCTGACCAAGGGCGACCGAATCCTCATCGAGGGGAGCCTTCGCACGTCTTCCTACGACGACAAGGATGGCAACAAGCGCTACACGACCGAGGTCATCGCGTCGAACATCGTCCTCGGCGGAGGGTCTGGCGGCTCCCGTGGCGGCTCCCGCGGTGGCGCACCCGTTGGCGACGATTTCGGACCCTCGAGCGGCGGCGGTGGCTTTGATGACGCCGATTACGGGGGAAGCCCCGACGATGACGACATCCCCTTCTGAGGATTCACGGGCACAGGCGGGCCCCGCGTGGACCCTTGTCGTGGGCAATGATGGAGCCCTCGCCGAACCCTTGATCCGTGAGCTCCACGGACAGGGTCGCGAGGTCTGTGTCGTGGGCACGTCCGGCTTCGGGCTCGCGCAGGAGTTCGGCGGCAGCGCACGCGCTGTCGATTTCGGGGTTTCCGGAGCAACTTACAAAAAGCTCATCGAAAACGTCTCGCAACTGATCACGGCCGTCGAACCCGATCGCTCGCGATTCCGCGACCCGGCCGCGAGTCACCACGTCCGAGCGGCCGCGGAGTCGTTCGAGTTCATCAAGTCGGGCGGCGCGCCGGGCGGCGCGACATTCCTGTCGTCTTTTTTGGTGTTCGGAACAGCTCACGGAACCGTCGGAGAAGGCGATTTCAACGTCGGCCAGGGCTTTGGCTCAACCTTCGAGGAATCGCTCGCCCTCGCAGAGCAAATCATCCGACGCGCCCGGGCGCATACCTCCTCTCTCGGCATCTTGCGTATCGCGCCGCTCGTGGGGAGCCGGGAGCGAAAGGTCATAGACCAGGGTTCGATCCTCGCCGAGGTCGTGAGCGCTGTCAGGAGCGGGACTCTACACGCGGAGACTGTCTGGTCCGACCGGCCGTTCCTTTTTGAAACAGTGGATCGCGCGAGCCACGCCCTCGCGCGCATGAGCGAAGCTCGTTTCGACGGAGTGAAACACTTGCTGCGCTCGGCGTCGCCCACGGATCGTGAGGTCTTTGAGTGGATCGATGCGACGCTCGATCCCGGACGGCCGAAGGCTCCGCGCCTGTTCGGCCTGCTCCGGCGCGCAATCCAAAGCACTCTCACTAGCCCCGAGCGACGGGCGTTCGGTTGGCACCTCCGTTTCGGCGGGCCGAGCGAGCCGCTCATGGACGCTGACGATCCTGCTTGGACCGATGTGCTTTCGGCTCTCGTGCCCGTCGAGACCGCCCCCGCCTCATGAGAGAGTTTTCTCGCAGGCTCCCGCTCGGACTCGCTTTGGCGCTGGGGTGTTCCCCTGCGCCGCCTGACTCGCCCACGCCCGTGAACCATCGCGACGCCCCTAGAAGGACGCGGGAAGCGTCCGCCAGGGACGAGGAAGCTCCCGATTCGACCTCAGTCGACGCTGAATCGGGTGACAGCCCGCCCAGCGCTGCCACAGACGGCGCGGACGAAAGTCACCGGCTGCCCCACATGTCGCGCTTTTTCACGGCCCTTCATGATCTTGCGCGGGGGCAGCGAAATTCACATGTGAGAATTTTGTGGCTCGGCGATTCCCACACGGCCGGCGACTTCTTGACCGATCAGGTGCGCCGCGACCTCGAGCGCATCGTTCCGAGCGGCGGTCCCGGGTTCGTGACCCTGGGCCAAGCGGGCCAGCGGCACGGAGCGCTCAGCTTCGAGCGTTCCGGCTCCTGGAAACGCCAGCCGCGCGATCCGGCGACCCAAGTCCCTCTCTCCGATGACACGCTCGGCTACGGCGGCGTCCGAACCTTGCCGCAAAGCGGCGCAGGCGCGCGCGTTACGCCCAAGAGCGCGCGCGTGAAGCGAGCCGAGCTCGCCTATCGGCTTCGACCCGGTGATTCCCTCGAAGTGCGTTTCGGGGACAGGTACCTTCGCCTCGCCTCAAGTGAGAAGTCTCCTCGCATCGAGCGCAAAGGCTTTTCGCTACCGCCGTCGAATGAACGCTCCCCGTTTGAAGTGCGCCATTTGAGCGGCGCCCCCGAGCTCTTCGGACTCGACCTGACGACCCCCGAACCTGGTCTCATCTTAGACACTGTCGGCATCAACGGCGCGCGCATGAGAACCCCGCTCGCCTGGAACCAAGAAACCTTCGTGAGGGAGGTTCGACTCAGGAAACCGGACCTGGTCGTCCTCATGTATGGAACGAACGAGGTGTTCGATCGCCGCGACCCAAAGGTCTATGAAGAAGATGCACTTGAGCTGCTCACCCGGGTACGTGCCGGAGCCACCGAGGTCGACTGCTGGCTCATCGGCCCCCCCGATGCGAGGACAGCCACAGGGGAGAGTCAGCCGCGAGTAGCCCTCATCACCGAGGCTCAAGCGCGCGCCGCCGAGCGCGCTGGTTGCGCCTTTACAAGCCTCCTCGAGCTGATGGGTGGGCCTGGAAGTTTCCACACCTGGGCCAAGGCTTCCCCTCCTCTGGCTCGTCCCGATCACATTCATCTTACGGTCCAGGGCTACGAAGATCTGGGACGTCGCCTCTCTGAGCTGCTCTTGCGCTCCCTGTCTCTACCTGAGATCTCCTCAGAGAATCGCTTTCAGACCCTCCCTCGGGCAAACTGAGCAACAACCATGGCGAACTGAGAAGTTCTCCTGAGGAAGGCAGGGCTACTCGGACTCAGGCGCCGCCAGTCGCTCGCCGTAGGCTCGATAGCTCTGCATGAGTGCCTGAAAGACCCAGGTGCCGATTCGATCTGCGCCCACGCCCGTCGGGTGCATCATGTCCTTCTGGCCGAGGCCACGCCGCACCCAAGCGGGCATCGATCCCCACCCGCCCATAGCCTGGTAGGTGTCGAAGTAGGCGCAGCCGACCTCCACCGCAGCCTTCTCCTGTTCGGCGACGATCAGCTGGATGATTTTCATGCTCGTAACCTGACCATCCTCGATGCGCGCCCGATCCATAGTCCCAATGATCAGACAATCCGACGAGGGCACCGCGGCGCGCACCCTTCGGAGCACCTCCTGCATGGTCCTTTGATATTCGGGCATCGGGTACGCGTAGCCGTCCCCGGATTCGTTCGTGCCGAACTCAAACACGACGAGCTTCGGATCGCGCCAGCGCAGCTCATCCGCAAAGTGTTCCGGCTCGATCTTGTCCAAGAAGCGAATCCGCGCCCCTTGGATGCCGAGCGCATCCCAGACGACGCCCGGCTCGTCCCGCTCCATCACGACACCAAAGGTCCGCGTCTCGCCGCCACGGGTCACGATCTCGAAGCGGTGGGGACCGTCGGGGACCGAAAATGAGCGACGCATCACACGGGGCTTCGGACCATTCGTGTCGATGGTCGCTACTTGAGCGCCGTCGATCCACACCTCGAGCGACCCCGCTCCCGGGGATTCCAGGTACGAAACGATGAATTTCGAGACCGAGCGGCCAAAGGCCCCTTTTTCTTCGGTGCGGAACTGAGCTCGAAGACCCGAATAGCTCCGAAACGTCACGCCACCGAGCCCGTACAGACCGTCTTTCGTCTCAGGCCCGACGATGCGACTTGCGCGGAAGCCCGCTGTGGCAAAACGGAAGACGTCATTGTGAAAGTAGGCAGGCCAGGCGTTCGCCATCAGTTGATAGCCGTGCCCTCCGTCGCCGAAAGTGCCTTGCATGCGGCGGCGTAACGTCCCCGATACGTAATCACTCACAATAAGCGAGTCACCGTAGTGCAAGACGCGTGTGGTGGCTCCCGCTTCGCCCCGCCGTGTGCGATCGAGGCTCGCAAAAAACTGGTCGAGAGCTCGGCCGCTCGGGTCGACCAAAGGTCGCGGTGGCTCGCCGAAATCCGGCAAACTCTCGAGCCGGTCCGCCACGAGCACCGAAGCTGACTCATCGGCGCCGAGACGAGCTTCTGAAACGAGCGCCGATCGTTCGAGCAACGCTTCTCCTTCCGTGGCCTCCGGTGGGGCAGAAGGCGCCTGCTCCATGAGGCCAGGAGGGCGCTTCACTGCGGAAAGAACCCTCACAGGAGCGAGAGCCGGAACCAGCTCCGCCAAGAGCGCGATAGCCAGCGCCAGCGCGACCGCCAGCAGAGGCTTGGCCTCGGCAAAGACCCGCTTAGGGTTCCTTTGCATCCGACCCGGCCTCGGTGCGGCCCTGTTCTTGCTCGAGCTCTTCGAGGGAAATCCCCTTCTCGGCGGTCTTCTGCAAGAGGTCACTCGCCTCCCGTCGCAGCGCGGTCGGCACAGTCTCAGTCCGCGCCACCTCATCAAAGAGCGCCCGACGTTCAGCAACGGAGGACTTCGTGCGCGCCTCTTCGAGACGAGCTTTGGCCCAGGCGCTCTCGATCGCGATCACATCCGGCAGCTTCGTGATCTGAGGCTTCCGGCCGAGGCTCTGGATCTTCCGATGAGCGCCGCTCAGATCTCCCTTTTCTTTGAGGGAAACAGCTTCGTCGAGCGCCGCAACGACGTTGGCTGCGAGGCCCGCGGTCGCCCGGGATCGCTCGACGCCCCGTGCTCGGGAGGGAGCCGTGATCAGATAGGCCGCGAGCAGTGCGGCGACTAGGGCGCCGAGGCCCGCGGCAAACAGGGTTCGACCAAGACCGATCGAAGCTTTTTCTCCCGGTGGCAAAGAAGAGGCGCCTGCGAGCGCCGCGATGCGCGCACCTTCCGCTGGCGAGGCGCGGAACACCTGACCCTTCGGGATGTACTTGAGGACGACGTCTCCGATCTCAATCACATCTCGACCATCGAGGACCGCGCGCGGCATCTCCCGCGAATTGACCCGGAGCCCATTGGCGCTGCCTTTGTCAATGATCTCAAAATGGTCCGCGTCGATGCGACGAACCTCAGCGTGGACCCGGCTCACTGAGGCGTGATCCAGCGGGATATCGCATTCCTCGCCGCGTCCAATGAGATGCCTGTCCATCTCAAGGGGGAATTCATGACCTTGGTTCGGGCCGATGAGCACGACGAGCCGATCGGAGAGACGAGTCGAGGGCGGGGACACCGACCCCGCGAGCGGACGATGCGCCTGTTCTTGGGTCGAACGGTCTTCGTCGATGATCTCGATCCGATAGTCGCCAATCTGGACCAGATCGCCATGCTCCAGTTCGTGCGCCTCGGTCGACAGCCGCACGCCGTTGACGAATATTCCGTTGTCACTACCAAGGTCCTGAATTCGGATCCCGCGCTTCGAGCGCTCCACGAGCGCGTGCTGTCGGGACACGTTGCGTTCCGTGAGACGAACGCTGTTCCCTTCCGCACGACCGATCGTGTACTGGTCGCGGACGAGGGTGACGTTCGTTCGCTGGCCCTGGTCGTCAGCAATCGAGAGCTTCCACATCAGACCGACATCGGGGCCGAATCCCTCGGACCCATTCGCACAGTCCTAGCGATAGGACATCGCCCCGTCGAGTCCCCTTTCAGACTGCGCTCCCTGAGGCCGGTTCCGCGCATGCACCTCAGCTCGCTCCCTGATCCGAAAGCGCCCAGAGCTGGTCATGGACAGCGCGACGCGCCCCTACGATACCCGGCTGAGTCGGCCGAGGATTTCTCCGCGGGTACACGCGATTCGTCAGTAGAACCGCTGCGACGCCTCGATCCGGATCACACCAGAGACTCGTTCCGGTGAACCCGAGGTGCCCGAAGACACGCGGGCCCCGCAGCTGTCCCGCTTGGCTGTCAGGCCCGCTCGCAAACATCACGCCCATGCCAAGCCCTTGGCTCCATTCCGCGAGGAGCTCGGGCACTAGCGCCTCGAAGGGACCTCCTTCCGCGGCTCCCTCGGTGAGCAGAAGTCCGAGACGGACAAGTGATTCTGGAGTCCCGAAAAGCCCCGCGTGCCCCGCGCAGCCGAGCCCCGAGAGTGCCCAAGCGTTGTCATCGTGCACGACTCCCGAGAGGAGCCCTCCCCGCGCTGGCTGGATCTCCGTCGACACAAACTCGCGCACCCCTCGGGCGCGGAGCCTCCGAGTCGAGCCGATCGAGAGCCCGTGAGGATGCGCGAGAACCTCTTCGATAACTAGGTCGAGAGGAGCTTGTTCCGCCTCCTCGATGCAGGCCCCAGCGATGATGTACCCGAGGTCGCTGTAGAGAGCGCCCGTGTGCTGTCCTCGAGCCTCGGCAGCACGCCGGAGGAAGCGAAGGCGCGATACGGGCCGCCCCGCCCAGGATTCCCGATAGAGCTGTTCATGCGCACGAAGGCCGCTCCGGTGAGAGAGGAGGACTCGCAGGGACGCGCTTCCCCCTCGAGTCCCCGTAAGCCCGGGCAAGAAATCCTGGGCTGGCCGATCGAGACTCAACTGGCCCGAGCACGCGAGCTTGACGGCCGTGACCGCGACGCAGGTCTTCGTCACCGAGGCGAGATCGAACGCAGAGCCCACATCCGCACCCTCACCTCCCCAGAAAACCCGCCCGTCCCCCACCCGGGCCCAAGCTGCAACGCCAACAGGAGCGACCTGTGCCTCTGTCACACAAACCCTGACGACGTCATCGATGTCACCTTCTCTCGGCATTCCTCAGCATCCCTGTAGTTTTTGACCTCGCGTCAAAGCCCCGGGTATGATCGCCTTATCGCCTGAGGCGCGTCCAGAGTCGGAATCGGAAACAGCATGCCGGAGTTTAGCTGGGAAGCGCGCAACCGCGCGGGCCAAATCCAAAAGGGCGTCATGGACGCGCCCGATGTCCTCACCGTCCAAAACCGCCTCCGCCAGCAGCTCTTGACGCCCGTCAAGGTCCAGCCGCGTTCCCGGCTGCGCAGCATCAGTTTCGGCGGCGGCGTCGGCGTGAAAGAGCTCGTCACTTTCACGCGCCTATTCGCGACGATGATCAACGCGGGCCTGCCCATCGTACAGTGTCTCGACATCTTAGCCTCGCAACAATCAAATCGAACGTTCAAAGCTGCCCTCTCGGACATCAAAGGGAACGTCGAACAAGGCGCCACCTTCAGCGAGTCACTCAGGCGCCACCCGCTCATCTTCGACGATCTGTTCGTCAACCTGATTCAGGCTGGTGAGGTCGGCGGCATCTTGGACAGCATCATGCTGCGTCTCTCTACGTACATCGAGAAGAGGGCCAAGCTGATCTCCCAGGTCCGAGGAGCCCTGACCTACCCGACGATCGTGGTCTTCGTGGCTATCGCCGTCATTGCGATCTTGATGGCGTTCGTCATCCCGGCCTTCGAGGAGATGTTCAAGAACTTCGGCGGCGGCAAGGAGAACCTGCCCGGGATCACCCGAATGATGCTGGCCGCCTCTCACGCGTTCGTGAGCTACCTTTGGTTGATCGTGCTGATCAGCATCGGGCTCGCCTACGGCTTCATCGCCACCTACCGCAACCCGCGCGGCAAGAAGATGCTCCACAAAGCGCTCCTCTCCCTACCGCTGATGGGTCCCACCATGCAGAAGATCGCCGTTGCTCGCTTCACGCGTACTCTCGGCACCTTGCTCCAATCGGGCGTTCCGATCCTTGATGCTCTTGAAATCTGCGCGCGAACCGCCGGCAACGTCATCATCTCCGAAGGTGTCATGGGTGTGCGCACTGCAGTCGGCGAAGGCCAAAACATGGCCGATCCCCTGCTGAAGGCGGGCGTGTTCCCGGAGATGGTGGTGCAAATGATCTCCGTCGGCGAGCAGACCGGTGCTCTCGATCAGATGCTCAATAAGATCGCCGACTTCTACGAAGAGGAGACTGACGTCGCGGTCGCCGCGCTCACCTCCTCCCTTGAGCCGATCATGATGGTCGGCGTCGGCGGTATGGTCGGCGTCGTGCTGGTCGCTATGTATTTGCCGATCTTCTCGCTCGCCGGTGCGGTGGGCGGCGGGGGGTAATCGAGGGAGGCCATTTGAGTCGACGTGGTGCTCCGTCTCTCCCCTTCGATGCCCCCTGATCGTGCGTTCGGCGACGGGCCGCGAGCAGCAACCGCAGCCGCAGCCGCAGCCTCGCCTCCATTCCGGAGGACCTTCCGCTGGCTCACGGTCTTTCGGTTCCTGCTCTTTGGTGCGGCCCTCTCTGTCGTTGCCTTCGAACTCGTGAGTCCACCTCTGCAGGGGACGCTTAGCTACTCGACTTCCCTCGCCCTCGTGGCATTTCTCGTAGCGGTCCTGACGAGCGCCGTCGCTCAATTGCTCCTCCGTGCAGGCGCAAAAGCGCGTTCCGTCTTGCTCGGGACATTGCTGATCGATCAGGCGCTCTGGACTGTGATGGTGTACCTGAGCGGGGGACCGGCGAGCGGAGCCACGGTCCTCTATGGCATTTCCTGCATCGTCGCCGGCATCGTCCTCGGCGTGCCGGGCGCCATGGCTTCGGCACTCAGCGGCGGCGTCTTCTATAGCCTTTTGACGCTCCTCGTGCAGGCCAAGACGCTCCCCGCTCCCCTGGATCAGCCCTCACGCTCCTACGCGCTCCATCCCGACGACATCACCTTCCACGTGGTGATCAACCTGCTCGCGCTCCTGTTCGTGGCGCTGCTCGTGAGTAATCTCTCTGAGCGCTTGCAGCGCACGCGAGGCGCCCTCGTCGATGCCGAAGACCGCGCACACCGCGCCGAACGTATGGCCGCCCTGGGGCGCCTCTCCCTCGGTCTCGCCCACGAAATCCGCAATCCCCTCAGCGCTATCTCGGGCTCGGTTCAGATGCTCCGCACCACTGCCGTCGATGACGACGATCGACAGCTCTGCGAGATCGTGCTCCGGGAATCGAGGCGCCTCGAAGAACTCGTCAGCGATATGCTCGACCTGGCGCGACCCAGGCCACCGGATCTCGCGCCTGTGGTCGTAGGTCCCCTTCTGAGAGATCTTGTCCAGCTCGCCCGCGTCTCGGGGCGCGCCACAAGCGATGTGGACGTTCACCTTCTCGCACCCGAAGACGAAGAGTTCACCGTGATTGCAGATGGCGGACAACTTCGCCAGCTCTTCTGGAACCTTGTGCGGAATGCGGTCCAGGCGAGCGAAGCTGGAGGAGAGGTGCGCGTCCGCCTCAGCGGCAACGCGGACCAGGTGAGCGTCGCGGTGGAAGACGACGGCAGCGGCATCGACTCCCAAGCCCGCCTCCACCTCTTCGACGCATATTATACGACGAGATCTCATGGCACCGGTATCGGGCTCGCCGTCGTCAAACGCATCGCCGACGAGCACGGTTTCTCGGTCGAAGTGCCTACCGGACAGAGCGGAGCGACCTTCGTTCTGCGCATGCCCCGGTTTCACAGGGAAAATTCGGGGTAATTTTTGGAGCGAACGAACCTTTTCCGGGCGCTTTCGACGTGGGAAGGTGAAGAGGGTGCGGTCCGTATAACCTTCGACCCCCACTTCTCGCCATGATCACCTCTCGATTTGCTCGCCGCCTACTCCTGCTGCTCGCCCTACTCTTCGCCTCGTCGCCGGCCCTCGCCGAAAGCGCCGAAGGGTACCTCAAGGTCAAGCACACTGAGCTCACCTCGCTCGTCTCCTCGAAGGCCCCAGTAGAAAAGCTGAACCAGGCGTTCGACCAGCTGCTCGACTACGAAAAGCTGGCCTCCGCCTCCCTCGAAGGCAAATGGGCCAGTTTGAGCGAGGCTGAGCGCAAGGAGTTCCAGACGCTGCTCGTGACCTTGGTTCGCCGCGCCTACACCAAGAACATCCGCGACACGCTCAACTACGCAATTGAGTTCCGCGGCGAAAATGACGCAAAAGGCGGGCGTTTGGTGAAAACGACCGCCAAACACAAGACGGACCAGCGCAAAGAGCCTCTGTCGATCGACTACGTCGTGGCCGAAAAAGACGGCAAATGGCGCATCCAGGACATCATTACGGAAGGGTCGAGTCTCGTTTTGAACTACAAGAACCAGTTCCGGAAGATCATGGACAAGGATGGATTTTCCGGGCTCATCGAGCGGATGAAGAAGAAGGCGAACTCGGAAGAGGGCACCTAGACCGCGGCCCGACGGCGCGAAGAAGAGCCGGGGCCAAGAGAGAGCGACCAACGAAAAAACGGGGCACCAGAAGGCGCCCCGTTTTCTTTTCCATAGGCGAGGCTCGCGTTAGCCGAAGTCGCGCTCAACGCGCTCCTGGTCTTCTTTGCAGCGGATACAGAGCGTGGTCTCGGGGCGCGCCTCGAGGCGCTTCGGAGTAATCTCCGTCCCACACTCTTCGCAGAGTCCAAAGGTTCCGTCCTCGATGCGGTCGAGGGCTTTCTGAATCTTGCTCAGAAAGACCTTCTCACGGCCGCGGAGGCGGAAAGTGAACGACTGCAGATACTCACTGGACGCGAGGTCCATTTCGTCGGGCAGATCGTCCTGGTCGAGCGTCATATCCTCGGTCAGCGTCTGCTGCGCCTTCTTGAGGATTTCTTCACGCTTCTCTTCGAGAAGTTGCTTGAATTTCTTGAGCTGCGGCTTGTTCATGAGTCGCTCTCCGGCGAGCTCGGGAGCGTAGCCCACCACTTCCAGGGTAGCAACCAAAGGTCGCCCCTCTGGTCCCACCTCCGCCTACCCCGCGCTGCCGAATCGTTCAGTGGCGCCCCTCCTTGTAGGCGCGCACAGCATTGACCAATGCGTCAGCAAGCCGCTGCCGATAAGCCTCTGAGCTCAGGCGCTTCGATTCGACGGGGTTTGAGATGAAGGAACCTTCGAACAGCACAGCCGGCATAGTCGCGCCTGCGAGCACGTAGAAGCCCGCCCGCTGGACCCCGTGGTCCTCGACGTCCGGGTAGAGCTGTCGGAGCGAAGAGCCGGCCGCTCGCTGCAAGAGCTCAGCGAAAAGCTGAGAGGCCGCGCGCAAAGATGAGCTCTCGATACCACTGAGCGAATTGGCAAGCTCAGCCGCGGCGGCGGCCGTCGACGCGTTCTCCCGAGCCGCAACCTGAGCCTCGGACTCGTGCCGAGAAGAATCGAGCACAAAAGTCATCACCCCGCGCGCCGCGCCATCCGGACTCGAGTTCATGTGGATCGAGATGAAGAGATCCGCATTGAAGGCGTTGGCGCGAGCGGCTCGTTCATCGAGAGGCACGTAGACGTCCACATCTCGCGTGAGGAGCGTCGAAACACCAACTTCCCGGGCCAAGAGGGGCGCCGCTCGGTGCGCGATGTCCAGGGTCACGTCCTTTTCACGGAGCCCGTGGGGCCCGACCGCTCCGGGGTCATGCCCACCGTGACCCGGATCGAGCACGACGCGCCGGATCTCGCGGGGAATCGTGAGTCGCTCGGGGGCGGTCACGCTCAGATCGACGATGAGCCGAAACGGATGCGGCAGGTAGAAGACGCGGTGATATGCGGCACGGCGCAGGTCGAGCACGAGGCGCGTCCCTCCTACGCGATTCCCGAGGCGCACCTTCGAGACCAAACCGGTTTCCTCGAAGACACGTGGACCCTGATACAGAGCGCCGTGCACGTCGACGTAGAGGCGCGGCCCCCCCCCACTGTCCTCATCGAGCACGCCGAGCTCGAATCGCGTCGGACGGGTCACTTTCACGACAACCCGCGCCGAGTCCTGCGAGGAGAGCGTCTCTACGCCCGTGATCTCCGCAGTTGCGTCCACCTCGAGGGCGTCAGGTTGTGCCGCGACGACTCCCCGAGGCGCGTCCCCTTTTTGTCCGGCCGCATCCGTCGGTCCTTGGGCTTTCGGATCTGAGCCCCCCAGCAAGAACGCGCGACTGCGATCGAGTCGCGCGCGACACTCTGCGTCCGTGAGCATCGGACGACTGTCTTCGAGTCCTATGGCGATTTGCTCGCTCGAGCCGCTCAAAAAGGCGCGGAGGCGCAGGCCACGGAGGGCAGTCTCGCAGGATCCTGGGGCTGAGGCGCTCGCGCGCTTCCAGAGATCTTCCGCGCGCACCGCGTCGACCGTCTTACCGTCGCGCAGGTAGCTTTGCTCGAGGAGATGTGCGGCGCGGGCGAATGAAGTCGACCGTTCGACTCCAGTCGGGCTTCGCTCCCCCTCCGCCTCAAGCTCGGAGACGAATGAGAGAACTTGGTCTCGGGTCTCGAGCGACAAGGGCTCCGCCCCGCCTGCCTCGGCTCGGGAGGAACGGCTCCCCGGCTCATCGCAAGCGATGAGCATCAAAAATAGGCACCCGAGCCAGATCGGACGCCAGAAGGACCACCTGAGTACCACGCGAGTGGCTTCGTTTTAACGCGCGCCGCTCCTCGCCACCAGTGAGCGAAAGGTCGTACGAGGCACCTGCGCGGCGCGAGCCGCAGCGCTGAGCGAGCCGTGCTCTTCGAGCAAGCGACGCGCGGCCGCCGGATCGAGAGGCGAGCGGGGCGCTTCGGCACCCTTCAACTGAAAATGCGCCGGGAGCAGGACCTCGTTCGACGTACTGGCGCACGCGGCATAGATGCTCGAAAACAGCTGGCGCACATTGCCCGGCCACTTCTGCGCCGAGAGAAAATCGATCGCTTCGGCGGACAAGATCCGCGGGCCTAGCTCCTTCGCCTTTTGCTCCAGATAGAAGCGGGCCAAAAGTGGAATGTCAGAGGGACGCCGGCGCAGTGGCGGCAGTTCGAGCGTTAGAATGGAGATGCGATGGAAGAGGTCGTGGCGAAACTCCCCACGCTTCATCTTCCCATCGAGATCGGCACAGGTCGCAAACACCGTACGTGCATTCACCTGAATTTCGCGCTCGGAACCGACCGGACGCACCTTGCCGTCTTCGACGACGCGCAAGAGCTTGGCCTGCCCCCCCGGAGAAAGCTCAGCGATCTCATCCAGGAATAAGAGCCCCTGATCGGCGAGCTGGAATGCGCCCGCTCGAGCGCTCACGGCTCCCGTGAATGCTCCGCGCGCGTGTCCAAAGAGCTCGGCATCGATCAAGGTGTCGGCCAGGGCCGCAACATTCGTCGCGACGTAGGGCCCCTTGAGCCCGGAGGCACGGTAGATGGCTCGTGCGACGACGTCCTTCCCGGTCCCTGATTCTCCGAGAATCAACACGGGCGCCCGCAAGCGTCCAAAGCTCCTCACCTTATCGCGGACTTCTTCCATCGCGCGCGAGGCGCCCACGATTCCGAGGTCGCCATCTCCCTGTGGCTCCCTCCGCGCCCCAATCGAGAGAGTCGACCGTCCGATCAAGACCTCACCGCGTCCGTCCCTGAGCAGAGCTTCCTCGATCTTTCCATTGCCGAGGACAACCCCGTTGCGACTCCCGAGGTCCCGCACAAGGACTCCGTCTGGTCGCGCGACGAGCTCGCAATGAAGAGCGCTTACTGTTGGGTCCGCAAGTCGGACGTCCGCCCGAGGGCCGCTCCCGAACCGGAGCGCCCCACCAACAGCCAAAATCCGACTGATAGCCTCTCCCATCGATCGAGCCACGACCCGGTAAGGACCCTGGGTCCGACCACACTCGATCTCGTCGGTGTTCTCGCGAATGCGCAGCATGACCCAGGATTCGTCCGTTTGGGCGGGCCGTTGTCGGAAAAGTTGTGGTAACCAGCGCCGCATGAAGTGTCGGTACTCCTGGCTGTCCTGCGCTCTGCTCACCCCAGCTCTAGCGCTCGGGGCAGAGCCCGATTCCACGGCCCCGGCGGCTGCCCCCCTCGCGGAGGGAGAATCCAGCCGTGAGCAAGAGGAGGTCTCCGCGTCGGCCGGCGAAGGCTCCGCGGAAGCCGAGCCAAGTGCAGACGGTGACGAAAACGCGACAGGCGATGCAGAGCGCCCTTCAGAGCCCGAGCCCCAGACCCCGGAAAGCAGTGCTGTCGAGAGGACCACTGAGCTTGAGGAACCCGCCCCCGAGCCTGTGGCTCGTTCAGGCGACCTTTCTGCGCCCGATACCCTGGGCGGTCATTTGCGCGTGGCAGTACTCGGCCAGGTCAGCTTTCCCGCCGGAAATATCGCGATCAACGTTCCGACAACCCTCGGCGTCAGCACGAACTTCCAAGGGGGCCTGGACGTCGCCTACGGCGTGAGCCGCCTTCTAACGGTGGGCGTCGCGGGTGATTTCCAGGTCGGTGGTTCAACGACCGCCTGCCCCACATGCAAGAGCGATGGGATCGGCGGCTCGATCCTCGTGCGTCATCATCTCACCCAAGGTCTCCGCTTCGACCCTTGGCTCGCCTTCGGTGTCGGTGTGAGAAGTATCAGCGTGCGCACCCCTACGGACACCTCGAGCTATCTGAACCTTGAGTGGCTCCGCCTACAGGTCGGCGGCGACTTCTTCGCCACACCCAACCTGGGGTTCGGTCCGCTCTTCGACTTCGCCCTGTCGAGCTCGGTCCAAGCGGATGGTCCCGAGGAGCCGGGCTCCGTCGGTGTGCGCGTCGGGCTCGGACTCCGCGTCGTCTTCGACGTGCCCGGTCGCGGGCACTGACTGAGCACAGCTCTCCTATTGACGCGCCTCCTGACGCGCTCCGAGCGACAGCAGAGGTCCAGAGGCCTCTTCGCGCGATCGCCTCCCCGGAGCGCCTGACGCTGGAGCCGAGGCGCACCCTGCCGCTGTGCGCCTCGTCCACCTGGGCGTCGATTCAACCTCCACTGGCCGTGCTCGTCCGCGCTGCATCCCCGGCAGTCTGGTGGTGCAAAAGCTTTCCTCAAGGGAGAGGCCCAAGAAAAGAGAAGGCGGACGCTTCGCACAGCGCCCGCCCTCATCTCCTCGCTTTTCTGACTCTTACGCCTGGACCGCAACTCCAAGCGCCCTGCGAAGCGCGAAGTACTCCTCGCTCACGGTGAAGGTCAAGAGTTCCTTCATCTTCTCCGCCGACGAAGGCTCGCCCGGCAGCTGCTGTTCGGCACCGATGATCTTACGAGCGATCTCGAGGTCACCGCAGAGCGCGAGACCGGCGCGGCACGCCGTGAACTCGACTGCCTGCGACCAACGACGCACATTCGCGCGCGCACCGTCCGCCAAGAACGCCTTCACCACCTGCTTGAGCCCTTCGAGCTGCACCGGCTGGAGGAAGTGCACCAAGCTCTGAGCCGTCGCGCGGATCTGTTGCTCCATGTCCGGCGGCATCGGCTGCGAAGGAGCCGCGAGCAGGACACCTGCGAACAGCATCACAGTAAGCTCATCCTTCGTCGGGAACAGCACCTTCATGAAGTGTTCCGGACGATAGAGCGCCAGGTGTTTACCGCAGATGAAGGTCAGCTCTTGGGGCTGGAATCCGGAGAGCACGAGCTGTCCAGCGACGGTGCTCGGGGGCTCCGTCGGAAGCGCCGTGATGTACGCCTGCACGTCGTTTCGGACGTAGAGCGGCGGCGTCGCGACGCCCAGCACTTGCGCTGCCCAGCCGAACGTCTTGGCGAAGGTGACTGTCGAGGTCGCCGGATCCTGACGGAAACGGGCATCGATCTGCGGCAACTTCTTCTGGTTTCGCAGCATCGCGATCTTCGCTTGCAGTGCCGCGGGCACCAGCATCTCGAAGATGCGCGAGATGTGAACGTTCTCGTTCGGGTGGAATAGGCAGCGCGTCCAGTGATCGTTGCCGAGCCGACCCGTGACCGGGAGCATGCCCTGCGGACGGAAGTCCTGGTAGAAGCGCTCGGTCTCCTCGTCCGCCTTCTGAAGGAACGAGATCACCGATGCACAACACCAGGCCTCATCGTAGGCCTGCTTGTGGAGCGCGAGCCGATAGAGCGCGAGGTAAGGCTCGATGGCGAGCGGATCCAGGTGGACCAAACGCCGCTGTTCGTGTGCCGCTTCTTCCCAGCGCTCGGCCGTCTCATAGAGCTCGGCGAGGATCTGCCGCTGGACCGGAGCCTCATGCACGAGACTCGCCGACATACGGAACGCCTCGATCGCCTCGTTGGTCTGGCCCGTGCGGTCTCGATAGATGAGACCGAGCTGGTGCCAGAGGTTGTGCTCGAGCTCCGGCTTACCCTTGCCGGCGAGCCGGTGAAGCATCTTGCGGTACGAACGCTCGAGCTGCTTCCAGTTCCGCTCCGTGGTGAGGATTTTGTTGATGCGCTCGAAAGCCTCGAGCAGCTCCGGATTCAGATCGAGAGCCGCGTTGAAGAGCTCGACCGCGCGGATCGGATCTTCAAGCTTGTCGCGGTAGATCTGCGCCTGCGTGTAGAAGAGCTTGGCCTTGACCAGCGGCCTATGTTCGATCGCAGTGATGGCATCGAGGACATCCGCCATCTTCTGCCACTCTTCGGCCGCCTGGTAATTCTGGAGCAGGCGATGAAGTAGGCCGAGGTCGTCAGGCTTCAGATCGCGTGCTTCCTCGTAGGCCTCGAGGGCCTTGACCGGGTTCTTCTCGCGCTCCGCCCACAGATCGCCGATCTCAAGGAGCATCGCGTAACGCGAGTCACCGTCGAACAGCGAGTCGAGAATCTGGCGCTTGTACTCGGCGACCAGTCGATACTCGCCGGCCTTTTCGTGGACCTGGACCATCGCGTCGAGAGTGGGCCGATGCTCACCATTCAGTGAGAGTGCCTTCTCGTAGTTATTGATGGCTTGGCGATCCTGGCCCTGGGCGCGCTTGATCTCACCGAGTCGGAAATAGACCTCGGTCCGAGTATCGATTTCGTCATCAGCGAGCGAAGTCAAAACGCGCTGGTAGTTCGTGAGCGCCGTAGCCCAATCGCCGAGCGCAAACGAAGAATCAGCGATCCCTCGTGTGGTCTCCTGATCGGTCGGATCGAGAGCAGCGGCAGCCGAGAACGCCTTGACAGCGCGTTCATGCTCTCCGAGCTTGCTCAGCACCTGGCCGAGCAGCTTGTTCAACATGTGTTGCTGCTCGCGCTCAAGGTTCCGTGAGCGACGCACGAGCATCTCGGCGAGCGGCGCGGCGTCCGCGTAACGCTCAAGCGAGATGTACTCTCTGACCAGAGCCAGAGCTGCGTCTTCGCACTCGCCGTCGAACTGGATCGCGCTCTCGAACGCCTGGATGGCCCCAGGGTGATCGAGCAGCATGTCCTCTCGAATACGACCAAGTTCGACGAGCAAACGGGCTCTCTGACGCGGCGATTCCGTCCGCTCTTGCTCGCGATTCAGGTAGTCCGCCGCCCCTTCCCAATCTGCCTCATCAATCGCGATGGTGCGCAGGGCGGCAAGAGACGGAAGATGCGACGGATCGAGATCCAACGCTTGCTCGAACTTGTCGCGTGCTCCCCTGCGATCGGTGAGCTTCTCCTCCATGGCACGACCAATGCGGTAGTACATGTCCACCCGCTGAGCGCCGTCCGTTGTCAGATCGGCAACTTGGGTCATGTACTCGACGGCTCGGTAGGCGTCCCCTTGGCGCTCATAGAGCTTGCTGAGTGCCTCAAGCGCCCCCATGTGAGTCGGCTCTGCGTCGACCACCGACTGGTAACTGTCGATCGCGCGGTCGAGGTCCTGAAGCTCATCGCGGAACACCGCGCCCATCGCCAAGTAAAGCTCGAGCTTGGTTTCACGGTTCGTCGTCTCATCGAGATGTCTCTCGAGAGCGGTGACGAGCTGCGGCCAGCGCTTGAGTCTGCGATAGCAACGGGCCAAAGACACGTAAGCCTGCTCCTGGCTCGGGTCGATCTGTACGACCTGCTCGAGTCGCTCGGCCGCAAGGTCGGGCTTCAAGAACTGCTGTTCCTGAACATCGGCCAGCTTCAAGAGAACCTGAACGCGCTCGCCCTCGGTCGCGACGACGTCGAGTTGACGCTCAAGAACCTTAACGAGTTCGGGCCATTCCTTGGTCTGTTCGAGCACTCGCTCAAGCCCACGCAATGCGGCAATCGACTCGTGATCGACGTGCAGTGCGTCGCGGTACGCCTTGGCAGCACCGCTCGCGTCCCCGAGGCGATCCTCGAGCAGCGAACCGAGACGAAGCTTCTGGCGAACTGTCTCTTCCGGGTGCTCGATGGAACCCGCCTTTTGGGCAAGAATCTCGACGAGGTCGTGGATCTGGCCGCGGTCTTCGTAGATTCGCTCAAGAGCGTCGAGCGCCGGACGATGTGCTCCGTCGACCTCGAGTGCACGCCGGTAGTACGGGATCGCTTGGTCGGCCTGATCGAGGTTCCGGTAGATGATGTCACCGAGGTCCGTCAGGATCAGCTTGCGGTCGTCGTTGCTCACGGCGGCGTCGAGCGCCTTCGTGAGCATCTGGCTCGCCTTCGGATAGTGACCCGCGAGGCGCTCGATCGCGGCCATTTGCCGCATCACCCGCACGTTCTGCGGGTCGATCAGGAGCACCTGCTGGTAGTACGGCTGGGCATAATTCGACATGCCCAGGTCCTCGCCGTACCACTTGCCGAGGCGGAGGCAGAGCTGGATGCGCGGACGACGCTCGTGCTCATCCTGTAGCCAGGCATTCGCCGTCGCGAGAAGCTCGTTCCAGCGATTGGTCGCGTGGGCCAAGCGCTCGAGATACGAAGCAGTCTGGTCGTCGAAGTAGTCGTCCGAGAACGCTGTGACGAGAGCGTCGAACGCCTGGTTCTTGTCGTCGAGACGCTCCTCGAAGATGCGCGCGATACGCCGCAACAGATCGCTTCGAGGCGGGACCTCCTCGTAGTGTTCCAGGCGGTTCAGGTAGAGCTCGATGAGGGATTCCCAGCGCTCCGCCGCGGTATGCAGCTTCTCGAGTTCTTTGAACGCAAAGTCGTGCAGCGGCTCGACTTCGAGAATCTTTTCGAAGGCCGTGCGAGCGGAGTCGTAGCGACCGATCGTCGTCTTCCAGAGCTCGGCCGCTTGCAAGAGCTCGGTGAGCCTGGCCTCCTTGTCCTCAAGAGCATCGGCGCGAAGCAGCTTGATCCCGACGACCTCTTCCCAGTTCTCGTCAGCGCGATAGTACGCGTCGAGCTTGTCGAGGGCTTCGAAGTCGCCCGGCTTGAACTCAAGGACCTTGCGCCAAGCGTCAGCTGCATCATGGGGCAGCTCAAGGAGCGTCTCGCGCAGAACCGCGAGCTCCCGATACGCCTCGGCTCGCTCGCTCCGGACGAAGCTCTCGCCCGCGTAGTCGGTCAGGTTCTCGAGAGAACGTGCCAGCTCGTGAGGATCCTTCTTGCGACGATAGAGGCTCGCAATGGCCTTGAGGGCCAGGACGTTCGAGCTGTCGATGTCCAAGATGCGCTGATAGTTCTCGAGCGCCTCATCGTCTCGGTTGAGCTGCTCATCGAACAGGCGAGCCCGCATCGTGAGCACGTGGATCCGATCTTCGTCGGTGTCCGCGATGTCATAATGACGCTCGAGAACATCGGTGAGCTCAGCCCACTGTTGCTCTGCCTCGTAGAGGTGCGCGAGGCCTTTGAGTGCCTCGGGGTCCTCACCCCGCAAATCCAGGACTCGCTTCCAGCCCTCGATCGCGCCCTTACGATCACCCAGGCGTTCACCCAAGAGGTGCGCCAGCTTGGCGCGGGCGTCTGCCTCGGCGACGTCGCCCACCGCGTGCTCGATCTCACGCTTGTAGACTTCGCTGAGCGCGGGCCAATTCTCGAGGAGCGCGTACACGCGGGTAAGCCCTGCGATGGCGTCCTCGTTCTCGGGCTCGAGGCTATCAAAGACAACTCGGTAATAGGTGACCGCGGCCTCGAGATACTTCTTCTCGAGAGCAGGCCTCGCCTCGAGCGCGGGTGCCGCGTCCGCTGCGTCCGCGCCTGACGCAAAGGTCGCGTCCTCGCGCTCCTCGGGACCCGCTTCGGAATCCGGCGGAGCGTCGCTCTCCGGAGCCTCGCTCCTCGGCAGCAGCTCGTCGAGCGCTGGTTCGTCTCCGAGTTCGGGCTCGTCGTCCGATGCCGGAGCGATCGACGCGATGTTCGCGCTGTCATCACCTGGCAGCTCGGAGTCCGCCTGATCCAATAGTTCTGCGAGTCGTCCGCTCGATAGCTCGCCGCGTGCCAGGCGCTCTTCATTCAGAAGGCCGTGGCGGAGATAGAGAGCAATCTTGTCGTGGCGATCCTTCTCGAGCGGAGCGCGTCGAGCCAAGATGCCATCGAGCCGCTGCCACTCCTCAAGCTCGGTGTAGATGCGATCGAGATTCTCGAGCGCATCCTGCTCTGACGGAGCGATGTCGAGGACGTATCCGTAGGTCTGCTCCGCGCGAGCGAGATCGTCGAGCTCCTTCTCGAAGACGACGGCCAAACGCAGCCCCGTCGCGACGCGCTTTTCGAGCTCGGTTTGTTCGTCCTCGAGCACGTCGGCGTACGCCGAAGCGAGCCGGGCCCAGCCTTCATCGACAACCGGGGCCAAACGATCGAGCTCATCGATTACTCGCTCGTCGCTCGGAGCGAGTTGCGAAGCGCGGATCAAGATCTCGAAAGCGCGATCGACATCGATGAGCTGTTGCTCACTCTCCTCCGCCATGCGAAGCAAGAGTTCGAGACGCTCAGCGGGATCTTTCAGCGCCGAGAGCTCTCCCTCTCGGACGTCGAGCAACTTCTCCCAGCTACCGGACGCTTGGTAGAGCGGCTCGAGCACCTGACCAACGCGCAGCACTTCGGTGCCGGAGGCGAACAGGTCTTCGAGGGCGCTGAGGGCGCTCTCGTGCTCCGGCGCTGCCGCCAGGATTTCACCGTAGACTTCGATCGCTCCGAGAATGTCGCCAAGCTTCTTCTGCTTCAGCTGACCCAAACGATACTTGAAACTCAAGATTTCGTCCGGGGTATCACCGAGGTCCGCCTGGGCGACCAAGACCTTGGCGAGCTCCTCGTACTCACCCGATTGCTCATACAGTCGATCGAGCGCCTGGAGCGCTGCGCGGTTCTCAGGCTCGTAGCTGAGGACCTTCTTGTAGGCTTGTATCGTGCGCGCGGCATCGTCCGACGCGCTCTCGAAGAGCGTCGCAGCGCGCAGCGCGATCGTCGCACTGAGCTCGGGCTGATCTTCGATCTTCGAAAGGACCGCGTCGTAGATCGCTGAGGCCCGCTCAGGTTGTTCGGCGAGCAGCGCCAGACGCTCGAAGTTTGAACGCAAACTCTCGCTTTCGGGATCGAGCGAAACGGCATTGCCGAGCGCTTCAAACGCGCGGCGCGGCTCGGCGAGCGAGTCCTCGAGCAAAACAGCCATCCGCTCCAAGATCTCGACGGCTCGGTACGGTTCGTCGGCGGCATTCGCCTGAACCGTGAGCGCCTCGACCAGCTTCTCGGCATCGCCGTTCTGCTCGTAGACCGTCTCGAGCACCTGGGCCGAAAGCACACCGACCTTGCTGTCGGTCTTCAGCTTCTCGAGCGCAGCAAGCGTATCTTGGTGCCCAGGACTGAGGCTCAGAATCTCCCGATAGAGCTCAACCGCCCGCTCCTTGTCCCCGAGGCGCGTCTCGTAGAGTGCCGCAACACGGTAGCGATGACCGATCGCCTCGTCAGCGTCAGAGGTCAAATCGGCCTGATGCGTGAGCACACCCAACAGTTCCTGCCAGCTCTCGGTCGCCTGGTAGAGGACGTCGAGCCGCCCGAGCGCCGTGAGGTCGTCGGGGTCAAGCTCGAGAATCCTGTTATAGGTATCGATCGCTTGGGATACGTCCTTGAGCTCGTGCTCGTAGACTGCGCCCACTTCGTAAAGAACCTGCTTCTTCTCTTCCGGGTCGGTGACGATCTCGGCTTTCTGTGAGTAGATGCCGAGAAGTTCCTTCCAGCGCGACTCCGACAAGAAGATCGCGATCAGCTCATCCAAGCTCCGCAGATCGTCCGGATCGAGCTCAAGCACCTTCTCGTGCACGCGAACGGCCTCGTCCTGCCTGCCGAGTTCATTCGCTTCGAGCTGCGCAGCGTCGAACAATGCTGCCTTCTGCGCGTCAATGTCCGTGAGGATGCTCGCCTTCTGCTGCAAGATCTTGGAGAGTTCTTCGAACTTCCGACCGTCACGGAACAGCCGCTCGAGAGCCAGCACCGCGTCGAGAGACTCGGGATCAGCGCCCAGCACGGCACGATAGGTCCTGATGGCTCGATCGGTGTCGCCAACTCGCTCTTCAAGCAAAGTCGCGGCGGCCATGAGCAGATGGCTCTTCAGGTCGGGCTCAGGAACCTCCTTCGCCTCGCGCTCGAGGAGAGCTGCCAGGTCTTCGAAGCGCCCGGTGCGAGCCGCGAGACGTTCAAGGCTCTCGAGGCTCGCCTCGCGCGCCGGATCGGCACTCAGCGCGCGCGCCATCGCGTCGAATGCCTGCCCTGCGTCGCCACCAGCGTCTTCGTGAAGCTCCGCGATCGTCTCAAGGAGCTGAACACGCCGCGACGGCTCCGTCGCGTGCCGGACCTGAACCTCGTGGACGAACACCAGCTTCTTGTAATCGCCTTGTGAGCGGTAGAGGGGCTCAAGGATCTCAGCAATGCGCAGTTCGTGAGCGCGCTCCGCCGAAAGACGCTCCAGGGCGGCCAGCGCAGACGCCTGACCAGGGTTCCGATCGAGGATCTCTGCGTAGCCTTCCACCGCCTCGGAGACATTGCCCATCTGTTCCCTGAGCTCCGCGAGCCTGAGGGAGAGACGAGTGTGCTCCTCTTCGGACTCAGCGAGGGAAAGCTGAGCGTTCAGGTTGTCCGCGAGGTCGTCCCAGCGCTCGAGCCGGCCAAAGAGACTGGCCAGGGCGCTGAGCGCGCCGCGGCTCTCCGGCTGCTCGACCAAAACGGCCTGGTATGCCTGGACGGCTTCCTCTGGGCGACCAAGGGCCGAGTCAAACAGCTCCGCAAGCTCGATGAACAAGTTCTCGCGAAGCTCAGGATCCTGCGCGAGCGCGATCCGCTTCTCGTAGACCGGCGCCAGATCCTTCAGCCTGCCGTTGCTGCGAAGCAGGCGGTCCTGAAACACGAGCGCTTCCTCTCGGGAAGGATCGAGATCGAGCACGCGGTTGAGAGCCGCCACGGCCTGGTCGATACGGTCCGCCCGCTCTTCGAGCTCGGCGATTCGCGTGAAGTAAAGGATCGCAAGCTCTGCGTCCCGCGAGCCCTTCGCGATCTCTTCGAAGATTTTCGTCAGCTCACCGAGCTTGCCGAACTGCTCCGCGAGCTGTTCAAGCTCGAGGCGGGTGTCTTGGTTTGCTGGATTGGCCTTGAGAGCGCGAGCTTGCGCATCGATGGCCGCGTCGGCTGAACCGAGCTGGAAAGCAGAGAGCTGCGCCAGCTTGCGCAGGATTTCGACGCGCTCCTCAGCGGCGACGGCGCCCTCAGCGCGCACCTCGAGCACGCGCGCCAGGCTCGCCCAATCCTCTTGTTGCTCGAAGACGGTTTCGAGCACTGCTGCGGCCTCGCCGCCGAGCGTCCCCGGCAGCATCTTCTCGAGCGCAGCACGAGCCGGCGTATATCCGACGTCGATCGAAAGGACCTCCCGATATTGCTCGAGCGCCTCCGCGGGCCTCTTGAGCGGACCTTCAAAGAGGGTCGCCAAACGGAACTTGAGATCAGCAAGGCCTTTGGTGGTGTCTTCGAGGACGATCTGTCGCTCAAGGATGTTTGCCTGATCTTGGGCGTGCCCGAGACCTGCGTAGAGCTGTTCAAGATCGGCGAGCGCATCTCGATCGTCTTCATTCTCGCTGAGCAATGCTTCGAGCGTTTCTACCGCAGCTTCCGCATCATCGAGGTTGTCGCGCTGGGTGCGGGCGATGGCGAGATACGTCGCGCGACGTTCGCTCGGATCGACCTCGAGTTCGAGCTTCCGCTGGAACGTCTCGAGCAGCTCAGCGTAACGCTCGGTCTTGCCGTAGAGCAGCACCAGAGCCTCGAGCGCTTCTGCGCTATCGGGAGCGTCTTCGTAGACAAGGCGATACTGCTCAATGGCCTTGTCATCCGCCTTGAGCTCTTCGCGAAGCACGCGGCCGAGGCGCAACCGAAGGCCATTTCGGACGTCTGGGTCCTGGACCTCATCGGCGAGGCTCCGCACCGCACTCACAAACTTATCCCATGCACCGGCGCCGCGAGCGGCCTTCTCGGCCAAGTTCAGCACCTCGGGATCGTCGGCCGCCAGCGCCATTGCCTCGAGGACGCGAGACAGCGCTTTTTCTTTGTCGCGCAGGCGCTCCTCGTAAAGGCTAGCCGCACGGAGGAGCAGGTCGCGTCGCTCGGGGCCCGACTCGAGCGTGAGCAAGCGGACCTCGATCGCCTGAACGAGACCCTTGAAGTTGTTCGCTTCCGAGTAGATCGGGATCAGTCGCTCGGCGGCGATCAGATTCTCGGAATCGATCGACAAGACCTTCTCGAGCGCACGCGCAGCGCGATCGGGCTTGCCCTTCTGGGTCAGCCAGAGCTCGGCCACCTTCAGGAGCATCTGGATTCGACGCTCCGGTGTCTCTGCCTTCGGTTCGTTCGCCTCAAGGAGCCGAATGAACTCGTCCCAGTTCCCGCCCTCGACGTAGAGGGCCTCAAGGTCGTCCCAGCGACCGAGTGCCGTGTAACGCTTCTTGAGCTGTTCCTGGGCGCGACGATCGCTCGGGTCGAGCTCCACGAGCTGCCGGTAGGCCTCAGCTGCGCGCTCGTCGTCCTTCAAACGCTCACCGGCGATCTGTCCGAGTTTCGTGAGGTGCGTGATACGCGCCTTGTCGTCCGAGGTGACGACGATGAGTCGCTCGAGCATGTCGCAGAGAGCCTCGTACTCCCGACCGCGCTCGTAGAGCTGAGCGAGCGCATCGAGCGCTTGCGGATCGTCCGGCTCACCGTCCAAGACGGCAAGCCAAAGAGGAATACAAACTTCCGGCTTCTTTACCTTTTCGGTCGCGAGCTCAGCGATCTGGCGGTAGGCCTCGGCGCGCTCGCTCGGTCCGAGGATCGCATCCGCCTCGCGGCGCAAGAGTGCGATCAAAGCGTCGTAGTTTCGACGCTTCTCATACATCTCTTTCAGGTAGATCTTCGCATCGACGTCGTCCGGATCGATCTCGATGAGCGCCTCATAGGCTTTGACGGCCTCGGCGTGATTCCCGAACTTATTCGCGTACAGCTCAGCAGCTCGGCGATAGTAATCGACCTTCTCAAAGGGCTCAGCAACCGCCGCCGCCAGTTCGACAAGAATCTTCACGTACTCATTCGGTCGCGACTCGACCTGAGCGAGCCTCGCTTTGAGCGCTTCGATCTTCTCGGGCGACGCCAATGAGGGCGGTGCGACGCTCGGCGCTTGGCTCGGGGAAGATCCCTTGAGCGCGCTCGTCGCATCGTCAGCCTTGTTTGGCTCCTTGGTCGTGTCGTCCATCTTCATCGGCTCCTGAATACTCTCGTCTACGTTATGGATCTCAGAGGTGCTAGCCCGAAAACACACTGGTTTTCGAGTTCGGGCGCCTCTCGATGCAGCGATTCATTAAGTGGGGTGCGGCAGGGATGGCAGCCCGGCTCCGAGCTGCGCGACATACAAAGCGGCCAAAGTCAGCGAATCTGAACGGACGGCCCCCTCGCCTCTCGCCTTCTCGAGAGAGGCAGCTGCGCCGAGAAACATCGATCCACGAAAACCCAACCTTGGTCTTCCTGTATACAACCAGTTCAACCTCACCTGAATACCGGGTTGACCGCAGAAGGACAGCCCTTTTCATAGCGCCTTCCCACGGCTTTGAAGGGGCTCTTCCGGCGCTGAGCGGCGGCCTCAAGTGGCGGATTGGCGACTCCCCTGCGCGGTTCTGAATCAACGGGCCGAGAGACCTCCCCCCGCCCACACTGGACGCCAAGTCGCCTACGTTGTCGCTCTTCTCCACCCGCAAAATGAAAGGCGGGACGCCCGGATCACCGAGCGCCCCGCAGGCAGAGGAAAGCCCCCGCGCGTCCCTTTCAGGTCCCAAGGTTCTGCAAGAACGCATTCGCCTGAGAGCACTGCGCCTTGAACTTCTTCCCGCCCTCGCCAGCACAAGCCGACTTGGTAAAGGATTCGAGAAGACGCTTCGCCTTTTCCTTCTGGGGAGGATCCATGGAGGCATAGGTGCTCCCGAGGTGGAACTTGGCCTCCGGGTGCGTCTCGCCGCCGATCTCGTACGCTCGCTCGACAGAAGCGAGCATGCGGCTCTTGTCACCGCTGAACTGCGCAACGTTAAAGCTGAGCAGGTACATGTTGTAGACGTTGTCACGCGTCTCTTCGGTTGGCTGGATGTTCTTGGTGCCCTGTTCGAGAACCTGTCCCGCTTCGTTGTAGAGACGCAAGACTTGGTAAAGCTCCGCCAAGTTCACATAAAAATAAGCGACGGTGGGATCGTGCTCAATGGCCTGCGACAAGCTCTGGAGCGCGCCTTGAATATCGTCTGTCCACCACTTCGCTTCGCCGAGAAGCTCGTAACACCAAGCACGGTTCGGGTCGGCCTTGATGCACTTCTCAAGCGGCTCCTTCGCTTCCTGCCAAGCGTCGGGGTTTCCACCCTCTGCTTGCTTGGTCAGCGCGAGGCCACGCTTCTCCCAGTAGTTCGCGAACTCGGGTGCGACCTGAACAGCCTTGGCGAGCGTGCTCGCCATCTTGTCCCAGTCTTCCTTCTTCTCGTAAGCCCGGGCGAGCTTCCACAAAATCAGATGGTTCTCAGAGTCGAGCTGAAGAGCTTGTTCGTACTTCTGGACCGCCCCATCAGGATTCACTGACACGGCTCGATCCCCCTCGTTGGCAAGGTTGATCGCTTCGATGTGGCTTCGACTGCAGCCGACCGAAGTCCATAGAATGGCCAACGCCGACAATGCACGGACTCGCTTCGTCGCTCTCAGAAACATATCACTGACCTCTCTCATCATTCTCTCCTCGGTAGCGTTCGTCGCCTCCAAGGATCAACCCAGGCCGATTTCGGCTCCGAAGAATACTCATCGACCGCTCCAGAAGTAAAGACGAACAAACAGAAAACGCGCACCCAATGGGTGCGCGTTTTCAAGCGCTAACAGTCTTTTCCGATCACCCGGGGCTAAACATGATCGGGTAAGTGACCGTCACGATGCCCCCTTCTGGCTGCGGGAAGCCCAGGCCGTAGAAGGCCTGCACCACACAACTCACAACGCCGCTGTCCGGAATATCCGAACCACCGTTGCCTACGTTCGACACCGCGCCATCACGACCAATCACGAACCGCACTGCAACTCGACCTTCGAGGTTCGGGTTCCTCGTGAGACCTTGCTCATAGCACATGCGGAAGCGACCGAAGTTCTGACGCACGATACGCTGAATGACTTCTGCAGGGAGACGTCCGTTCACGCTCGTCGCGCCCATACGGACCTTCGGAGTCCGAGTCGCGTGCGACCCACCAAGTCGACCGTGACCCGAGCCGAAGCCCTGGCCCGAACCGGTGCCCGCTCCGTGACCCATCGTACCGATGTTACCGAGGCCGATACCTTCACCGCGGCCACCGCCACCTTCACCGATACCGGTCAGGCCGAGACCACCGGCGCCAAAGGCCTCGCCGATCTCGTCGCCCCACATGTTTCCTTGGGCGCTTACTTCGTCGAGACCCGAAGAAGTCTCACGGCCGAAGGGCGAGGTCGGGGCGTTCGGATCGCCCGCTGCGCCAGCGTTCAAGAGACCGATCATACCGAAGTCCCGGGCTTCACGAAGCGCTGCTTGCTTTGCCAAGTGCGGATCGGGGTTGTCTGCTGGGCCTTTCACCGCGTAGCGCTTGTTCTGCGCCTTGCTGGTCTCCTTACCCATCGAGCCTTCTTCGCCCTTATGACGCTCACCGGTGCCGCCTTCCTTGTTGTCGGCGTCCTCGGCGACGACGTCCTCCGTCTTCTCTTCCTGCTCACGCTCGGCAGCGGCGTTCAGATATTGCTGAATGAGGAGGAGGCGGTTCTTGTCGATTTCACTTTCGTCCGTCAGACCAAGCGGGGGAACGAAGTACGCCATCGAAGCCAGGAGGCTGCCGAAGGAGAGGAACGTCAGGCCGAAATACATCGCCACGGTCCAGTCGAACCCGGCGCCAACACCCTTCTTGAAGGGCTTACCGGCGTTCACGGCGGCGACCTGGAAGGTGAAGCCGTTGACTTCAATCTTCGCTGATGCACCGGGGCTCAACGTGAACTGCTGAGCTCCAGGCACCTCGCCGCAGGGCTGCGCATGGGGGCGAATCTGATCGACAGTCATCCGCTGCTGGCCGGGAATCTGGACCCAACCGGTGGCGCCTTGCGGCAGCACGACAGCAATATTCATCGCGTCGCCGACGACAACGGGCATCTTCCGGATCGGGAGCTTCTCCTCAGGAATAAAGAAGTCCGTCTTGTCCTTCTTGTCGGCGGGGTTCGGCTCGCCAACATAGAACGTTCGGGGCGGTGAAAGATGCGACACGTGGAGTACGTTCGTGTCCCAGGACACGAGCACCTCGACGGCGGGGACGTGGCTCAGCTCGACCTCATCCGGGGGCACAGCGGGGCCGCTCTTCAACATCTCATAGGTGTAGGTGCCCGGCGCGAAGTCGTCGTGACCATGGCCATGGTGCCCACCACCCACCTGGTGACCGCCACCGAAGCCGCCGCCGAAGGCGGGAGGCGCCGGCGGTTGCTGCTGAGCCGGAGCAAACGGATGAGCAGGAGCCGCAAAAGGGTTCGATCCGGCAGCGAATGGGTTCGAACTCGAAGCGAACGGATTCGAAGAGACCTGCTGAGCCGGAGCGACGGGCGCCGCAGCGACAGGAGCCGCCACCGCAGCGAATGGGTTCGACGAAAGCGCGCCCGCCGGCTGAACCTGAGCGCCTGCCGGATCGATTCTCTCCAAGACAATCAGCGTATTGCCGATAACGATCTGGTCTCCGACGGCGAGCTTGCATTTGCTGACGGGAGCACCGTTCACCTGCGTCGCGGGCTCGTTACCGAGATCGATCAGAGAGATGTCCTCTGTATCGCCCACCTCAATGACCGCATGCATCCGCGAAGCAAGTTCGTCCTCGACCTGAAGATGGCTCTTCGGATCCTTGCCAACCTTGATGATGTCTTGGCTGATCGTCTCTCGACGGGACAGCGCATCTCCCTGATAGAGAGCGAACGTGAGAACTGCTTTTGCCATGATGATCTTGAGGAACTGGAGAAGCCGACGAGGAGCGTCGGCTATTTTTCAGAATGAGACTTGGGCCCGTTCAATGGGCGAGGCGAAACGATATCGGATCTGACAACGACGACGCTCAGAGGTTCTCGACGGACTTGAGAAGTTCGTTGATGAACTGCGTACGCGGCTTGATCAGGGTCGACCTCTGAGCTCCCTTACGAACGCGAATACGGCTGTCGTTCGGTCCAAAGCCCGCAGCAGCGAGCGGATCGTCATCGAATTCGTAGCCATAACCGTCGCCGCCGGCCGTTTCCTTGGCCGCTTGAGCGTGAGCCGTGCCCTCGAGCGTGCCGAAAATCAGGCCTGCAGCGAGGAGAGTAAGGGCGGTCTTCTTAAAAACGGCGTGAAGTTGAGGAGCCATACAGTTTCACCGGAATAATCTTGAGATTACAGCATCATTGTATCAACGAGACCGTGGAGTCGTCAATCAGGATCGAACGACCCCACGGCTTGTCCGCGTTGCTCAGTTGGCCTTGGCGGGAGCGGCCGCGGGAGCCTTAGCCTCCTCAGCCTTCTTCGCCTCCTCAGCCTTCTTCGCCTCCTCAGCCTTCTTGGCTTCCTCAGCCTTCTTGGCCTCCTCAGCTGCCTTGGCTTCGTCCGCGGCGGCCTTCTTAGCGGCGTCTTCCTGGGCCTTCATCTCAGCCTGGAAGCGTTTCTCTTCCTCGGCCATACGCTTGCTCTCCTCCATGAAGATGAGCGTGTCGCGAATGTCCTGGATACGCTCCTTCGCGCGCTTGACCGCGTCCTCGAAACCGTCCCGGCCCTGTGCCTTTGAGACGAACGACTCATACTGAGCCGAAGCCTTGCTGAACTCCGCCTTGGTCGCTTCCTCGTTTGGCGCGCGCTTTGCTACGTACTCCTGAGCCAAGATGGCTTCGTTGTAGTAGGCCTCGGGGCGATCCGGAGAGATCTTCTTCGCCTCGGCCAAGTGCTTCTGGGCCTCGGCGAGGTTCTTCGAGAAGTTCGAGTCGCTAATGCCACCGCGGAGAGCGAGGGCCAAGCCGAGGTGCGCCTCGTAGGTGTTCGGACGAAGCGCGAGAGCGGCACGATAGGCCTTCTCAGCTTCCCCGTAGCCACGGAAGGAGAGGTTCACAGCTGCGTAGTTCATCTGAGCCTCGAAGAACTTCGGGTTCAGCTGGACTGCGCGTTTGAACGCCTTCACCGCACCGTTGTAGTTCTCGAGCTCGACCAGGATCAGACCGCTCGTATTGTGAATCGGCGCGTAATTCGGATTCTTTCGCTGCGCCTGCGACGCGACGAGTGCTGCGAGATCGAGACGCTGCTTGTTGACCCGCTTCTTCTTGCCGCTCGAAACAACAAGCCCCTTTTTAGCACCGACCTCGGCTCGCGCCTGGTTCAAGTAGTAGAGAGCGAGCTGGTTGAACGCCGGCATGAAGCTGTCGTCGATCGCGAGCGCGCGCTGCAAATTCAGCTGAGCGCAAGCCAAGTCGTCGGCACAACCTGAGCCGCCTGTCTTGCCATTTCGCTCCATTTGAAGCGCTGCGAGACTGACGAGCCCTTCTACGTTTTGGAACTTGCCGTCTCGGATGATTTGGTCGAGTTCCGCTACGGCGCTGTCCATGTTGCCAGACTCCTTGAAGGAGTAGAGCGCGAGCTGCGCCTTGGCGCGATGGAACTGGCTGTCGGCATCCGCTGCTTTCCGGAAGCGATCCTTCGCCGCTGCGTCATTGCCGCAGCGCTGATAGGCCAAGCCCGCATTGTAGTAGGCCTCTGGGAGTTCCTTTCCGGCCGCTGAGCGCTGCTCTGCGCTCGCCGCCTCGAAGGCGTCAGCTACAGACTTGCACTTGGCGTCATTCCAGGCGCCTGCTTGGTCTTCTTTCACAAAGCTGTCGAGGGCGCTGTTATAGCTCGCCATCGCCTTCTTCGACACCGCGGCGCCCGTGCGGTCGGTATGGCCGCTGGCATCCGACGGCTTCAACTGACTGCCGCCACCGCTGCCTCCACAAGCCACTGCGCCCAGGGTCAGAGCCGCAGCGAGAACCGTCTCAAACTTCTTCATTGCCATTTGAATCTTCCTCCGCTTGCTGTGGGGAGCGCCCCCCCTGGGGCGCTCCCACTCAGCTTATTTTGCCTTCGCCTTGGCCTGGTCCTTAGTTTCGGGTTCGGCCTTGGGCGCAACGACCAGGGGCTCACCACCGAGCTGCAGAGGGTTCGGCTGCTCATCGAGCGGGTTGTTCACCTTGTCCGGAGAACCGCGGAACTCGTCGACCAAGTGGAACTCGGCCTTGTAGTTGTTCGCGAGCCACTCCTCACAATCGCGGCTGTACTGGTCGAAGTACTGGTACTGGACCGAATAGCCGAGGCAAACGGAGTAGGCGCCCTTGGCTTGAACCTTGAAGGGTTCGGAAGCGTCATCAAGTGCACCGTAGTAGGCAGTTCGAATTTCGAAGTCGCTCTCCCACTCCTTCGGGATCGGTGCAGAGCGGAAGTCGGAGACGAAGGTACCCCACATCTTGCCGACCTGTGAGCCAGCCGCAATCACCCAGCGGGGCGGCGGAACAGGCATCAAGTCGATGATTTTCTTATACTCCTTGGTGACCTCGGCGATCATCTCCTTCTTCTTGGTGTACCAATCCTTCACCTTCGTGGAGATGTGCTTGTTGATGCCTTCCTTGTCCTTCACGCCGTTGTACTTGGGGAAGGTGTAGGAATCGACCTTCGCCTTCGACTTCTCGGCGAAGTAGAAGAGCGCCTCGCCGACTGACTCGAGCGCACGACCAAGTTCACGCTGACCACCGCCCGCGTCCTCGATCGCCTTGGCTGCTTTGGCCGGATCCGCCCAGAGCCCCACAACGATCTTGTACTCACGGTCTGCGATCGGAGCCGTCTTCAGGTTCACGCCTGCCTTGCCGAGCAGGGCATGGGCCTGGAGTCGAACGTCCAGCGACGCGTTCTTGTCGATCATGGTCATCGCCCCACCGAGCGACTTGCGCACCTCGTCCCACTTGCCCGCGTTCGCGTAGTGATCTGCGATGGCAAAACCGATCTGTGCAGCCTGAGCCGGCTTACGAGCGCCGAACTTTGACTGGAAGATCTTCGCTCCGTCGAGTGCCTTCTGCTCTTGGCCGAGGCCAAGTCGCAAGACGACAGCGTCGGAGAGGGCCTGGTCCGCGTTTTCTGCGCGATAGCCAGTCTCGGCCGCGTACCGCTCATAGAAGTCAGCAGCGCGATCGTAGACTGCGATGGCCTGGTAGTTTCCACCGATCTCGTAGAGAGCTTTCCTCGCGAGCTCGGTCCCGTTCATCCCGTACTTCGGGTTGATCAGGATCATACGCGCTTGGATCGACTTCGCGAGAAGGCGGCCTGCCTGATAGGCGCGGGCCATGTTGTAGACGATTTCGTGTGCGGTCTCGCACTGCTTGGGCTTCTCGCCGGCAGCCATGGGAGCCTCACAATACTCACGCCAGAGCGCGAGGTATTGGTCGCCACCAGTCTTGTAGTTCTCGAGGGCTTCTCGGAAGTTGCCCTTGTCGGCCTGCGAGTCCGCCAGCTCGACCCGCTTCTGCGCCGAAAGACGCTTCACGTCGAACTGGATGCGGGTGAGGAGCTCACATTGCTCCTTGTTCTCTTCGAAGTCGGCTCCCTTGCAGAAGTTCTCGAGGAACTTCGGCACGTCCGCGGCCATTTCGTCGAAGCAGGTCGGCCGGGGAGGCTCCGCTTTCGAACCGAGAACATTGAGAGCTTCGAGGTAGAGCTGAGCCGCAAAGATACCGGCGTCATGATCCGCGTGGTTGAGCGCGATGTCACGGAAACCGAGAGCAGCTTCCTCCCAGTGCTGGGCCTCGAAGTAGGTGCGCGCGCGGGCGTACTTCACTTCGACGTACTGCTCTTTCGCTTCGGCGTTCCCCTCAGCAGGCTTGATGTAGCAAACGTAACGGTTGAACGCCGTCACCATGCCCTTTTGCTGCTCGGTGAACTCCTTCGGCTTGAACTTCTCCCACTCGCCGGCCTTCGCCTTGCGATCCTCTTCAGAAGCGCCCTTAGGTCCGAGGCCCTTGCCCTTCCGATCCGCCGCACCAGCGTACATTTGATCGTACATCTTCTGGTAGCAAAGGACGGACGCGTACGCCGCCTCAGGCGCATCGGGACCAGTCGGATCTTCAGCAACGACCGAGTCGAACGCCGGACCGCATTCTTCCCATTTCTTGCGGAAGTAGAGGAGGTCGGCCATCGCGTACTTGATCTTGTAGATCGTCGGCCAGTCTTCCTTGACGATGCGCGGGAACTTGTACTGCTTGAAGTCGTCGACCGTGAAGTTCGTAACGACAAGCTTGTAGATCTCGGCCGCGAGATCCATCGTGCGCTCGTCACCCGTTCCACGGACGCCGCCCGTACCCACCGCCTCAAGATGCCAGCTCATGGCCGTCTCAGCGAGGATGCCTGCGGTCTCGTTGGAACACTCGAGCTTCTTGGCGTCCGGAACGCTCATCGTAGCGAACGTCTTGTGCGCAGCGACCTGAGCGTCGAGCTCCTTGCGGATCTTGGCCTTGTCGCCGGAGTAAGCCGCCTGCACCGCGTGGGTGATTTGGCTCTGATAGCTGCACCACTGCTCACCCTTGTCGCGCGACATCAGGCTCTTGTAGAGCTCGATGGCCTCGGGATAGTGACCAGTATCGATGTAGGCGTAACCGAGGTCGCGCATCATCGCGAGAGTCTGGTCGTCCGAGTTCGCTTTGTCGCCGGAGAGCGGCTTGAACGTCTGGTAGGCGCGATCGGGCTTCTCGCTCGCCGCGTAGACAGGGATCAAATCCTTACGAGCGGACTTCGCGAGCTGAGCGGCGTTCGGAAGGTCGGAGTAGGTCGTGCCGTACTTGATGACTTCCTTGAACTGCTCGAGTGCCTGCTTGTAAAACCCCTGGTTCCAGTAGACGTAGGCGAGCTTGTAGCGCGCGTAGCCCCAGAGCTTATTCTTGGGCGGCGGGTGCTTCATCACCTCGAGGTAAGCAGCCTCAGCCAGAGCCCACTTGGACGGATCGGCGGTCGCTTCCTGGAAGAAGAGCTCACCGAAAGCCAAATAGGCGTTCGGGACGTAGGCCGACTTCGGAGCCTTCTCGATCAGGTCGAAATAGGTCTTACGAGCGTTCTGGAGATCGCCGGCTTGTTCGTACTCGTAAGCGAGATAGTAGAGAACCTCATCGAGCTTCGAGTAGCTCGAGTAGGACTTCACCATCTGCTGGTAGTACTTGATCGCGCTCTTCCGCGCGCTCGTCTCGATAGCCTTAGCCTTCGAGATTTCCTGCTTCTCCTTGGATGCGTCCTGCTTCTTGGCCTTCTTATCCTGGAGCTTGATGTCGGCTGCGATCTTGTCGCGGATGGCCGCCTGCTCGAGCTCGGCATAACCTTCTGCGAGACGAAGCACGAGTTGAGGACGATCCGGAGAGTCCTTCGGGGTCTGCTTGAAGAGGCGCTCGAGACCTTGGATCTCCGTGATCAGGAGCGCGCGCGCCCGCTGCTGCATCTTGCCTTTTCGGCTATCGCGCTCGGCAAGGTTCTCGAGCATCGAGAGGTCGCCGGGCTTGTAGTCGGTCTTGGCCTTAGCGGTCGCCGGAGGCGGCGCGGTCTTGAACGCAGTGCCCGCACGCTTGCGGCCCTCCGTCTTCATCGCGCCCTTCGGACACTCGTTGATGGCCTGGTGGGCCTGAGGCGAGATGCACTGCCCTCCGGCCGCCGGGGCTGTCTTGGCGGTTTCAGCGGCGAGCGCCGAGCCCCCGACCCAAAGTCCAGCCGCGGCCAGAACTGCTGCAACAAATTGTAAACGCATTATCGATTACCTTCCGCATGCCGACATGACTTCTTGGCGATAGAAGCCAAGCTCGTCGCGCCAGTACTCCCCGTCAAACGGCCACATAAAGTGCTCATCATCAGGATTCACAACACCAAAGAGCTGCGCATCGGTCTTGCTGACCTGGCCCTCCTTCAAGGCCTGATCGAGAAGGTTCCGCTGCGCGGCGGTAATATCAATGAGGATCTTCTCCCCGTTCCTCAAATGCTCACCCATTTCGTCGATGTAGCGGCGGTACCGCTGCATCGCTAGCTGCCCAGCTTGGGTGACGGCGCGCTCGCGGGCGAGCTGGACCTGCTGCTGAACGTAGCTGCCCACGGATGAAGCTTTGAAGTCAGGCGGCGCAGCCTGATAGTGCTTCGCCTCCTTCTCGAGGAACTCCACGTAGCTGATGTTTCGGAGCAGCTGGCGATCGCCGAGCGCAGCAGCGACGAGCGGCTCGACCTCGGGGTCGAGGTTCGCGTCTCCGTCGCGCACCTTCACGAGGAACTTATAAAACGCCTCGGCCTGGTTCTCGCCTTCGTATTTCTTCATGATCGCCTCAAGCTTCTCCTTGAGGGGCGTGGTCTTCGTATTGAAGCGAGCGACCACCGTCGTGGCAGACTCGTAGTCGCAGTTGAAGAAGTAGACGATCGCCTTCAAAATGTCGGCTTCGGGATAAAACGCTCGCGGGAAGTAGGGAGACTTCAACGTGTGGATGTTGCCGAGGGCGCGGGTGTACTGGCCTGCCATGTAATAGGCCCAGGCTTCTTCGAAGTGCGCGTCGAGCCAGTACTCGGAGCTCTCTTCGACCTGGTTCCAGTACTTCACGGCCGCGCTCAAATGCTCCTCTTTGATGTTCGGCACGTTGGTTTCAGGGTCGAGCTGAATCGATGCTGAGTACATCGTGCGCGCCATCGAGAGGCGAGCCAGGTCACGCATGCGCGAAGCGTCTTCGACCTTCGCACCGTCGTCGACTGCCTTCTCGACGCGCTTGAACGCTTCGACAGCCGCAACCGCCTTCTTCAGCTGAATATAGCTGACACCCGTGAAGAATTGAGCTTTGACGTAGTTCTCCGAACGGCTGTCAACACGGTTAAAGAGGCGAACCGCCTCCTCGAACTCATTCTGACGATAGCGATAGCGGCCGAGCAGGTAGTTTAGCGTCCAATACAGTTCCTTCTGTGCTGCGTTGTCGAAGCTCGATAGGTGCTGGTCGGAGTACTTTCCGACGTGGGACACGATGTCCGCCGGCTCAGGCAGATCGGTTGTAAGCTTAGCGATCCAGAGGAGCGTCTCGTTGAACTTTAGGTGCTTCGGGTTCGCCGCGATCTTGGCGAAGCCGTCGAAGCTCGCCTGGTAGAACTTCAAATAGTAGAGAGCCTGCGCGAGATAGAACTCTGCGAGCTGCTTGTTTCCAGCATCATCGGAGGTCGCACCGGAGACCACGTCGTACATGCCCGACGCTGCTTTCGGCCAGTTCTTCTGATCGAAGGCCTGCTTGGCAGAGGCCATCTCAGCGCTCGGCTGACCTGCTACGGCCGCCACGCCGCCACCGTCATCCTCATCCATATCGAGGACGCCGCTCTTCTTCGCGCCGCCAGTGCTCTTCTTGACGGTCTTAACGGGTTTCGCGGGCACGTCGTCTTCGTCGTCGAGATCGATCACCTCGGCCGCTGCGGTCGCGGGACCCAACCCGGTGAACGCGATGGCGGCTGCTAAAAGGGCCCGGGTGGCTACAAGGCGCGGTCGAATCATGTTTCCTCGTGTGCTTTGGTGGGATGAGAAATAGCTTGGTTCCCGAAAACCGATGTGCGATGGACTTGCAGTCTTACTGAAAGTATCCAATCGCAAAAAACTTAATATCTACGTGTAGATAGGCTGAGTACAGCGGGACCGGATGTTAGGGGCCCGCCCAAAGGAATGTCAAGACGACATTCCAGTCTGAGTCACATTCCGCCGAGCAAAACAGGAAGCACCCCGGCTTGCAAATGGGCCGCAAATTTCTAGGAATTACCGGCAAATCCGGCCGGGCCCCCTGCGAGCATCCATTGACGCAATTCCAGCCTGAGGGTATAGGACCGGAAAAGCCGAGAGACGCTTGGCCCAAGGATCACGAATGCGACTGTATCTATTCTTTGCAATGGCCATCGGTGCTTCCTTCATTGGAGGAAGTTGCGGTCCGGCTGGAGTCGGCGACCCCTGTGTTCCCGAAGAAGAGTATCTGACGGACTTCCCGGGCTTCAATGAGAGCGAAGTCAACGTGGAGAGCCGCTCTTTCCAATGTGTGACTCGCGTCTGTCTCGTGAATCACTTCCGCGGCCGCGTGTCATGTCCGTACGGCCAGACCGAGGAGATGGCCCAGAAGTGCAGCTCAGACTTGAATGCCTGCGCGCCCGGGAGCGCCGACCACGAGGCGAGCTGCCGCGTCCCGGACCGGGACGGTTCCGACGTCGCTGATCGCGTCAAGATCGGAATCCAGCCCCAGTACGATAACCGCAAGGCGCGCGACACTGTGTACTGCTCTTGCCGCTGCGCAGGTCCGGACCCCAACGCTCGCTACTGCGAGTGCCCGAGCGGCTTCACCTGCGAAGATCTCATGGCGGACCTCGACATCGGCCGTGGGCAGCTAGCCGGAAGCTACTGCGTGATCGACGGCACCAGCTACGACAGCACTAGCTCGCAGGGCGAAGACTGCACCAGCTCAAGGGGTAACTGCGGTTACACCGTCGGCTCGGGCACCGACAAGCGCGGCGTGAACCCGCCGAACTCCGACATCGCTGCAGATTCCATCTAAGGCGGAGCCGAACCCGCTCCTCAATCGCGGCTGCCCTCGGGCGGCCGCGCTGCATTTTGTCGTTCCGGACCGTCATATCGCTCTCCCTCGATGAAGCGAGACAACGGGTGCTGCGAGTGTCCGAGCCCCCTTCTCATGCGCAGAATCGGAGACATCGCTGAGGAGCTCGTCGCCCAACACCTTCTTGAGCACGGTCTTATGATCTGGGGCCGGAACGTCCGCCTCGGCGCCCTCGAGATCGATATCGTCGCCATCGACGGCGTCGTGGTCGTCGTCGTCGAGGTCCGCTCCCGAGGAAAAGGCGCCTACCAAACCCCGTTCGAAACGCTCTCGAAGACCAAACGCACTCGCATCCTCCGGGCCGGGGAGAGACTCTGGCGCCGCTATTTCGCGCGGGATCCTCGAGTCCAGCGCCTCCGCTTCGACGTCGCAGCTGTCTACCGCGACGTACTGCCTGTCCGCATCGAGTACGTCCGAGCGGCACTGTCGTCCGGGGGGCATCCTCCGCGGTAGCCGAATCAAGAAGCACGTGAGCTCCGGTTTCCGGGTAGGCTTGCGGCAATGCGGCGAGCCTGGACGAAAATCTGCGCTTGGGCCCCCCTGGCCTTTGCCGGGCTCTTCTTAGGTGCGAGGACAAGCGCGGCCGAGTCCTTCGAGGCACCTCTTTCAATCGAAGGAGAGCTCACGCTGCGCGTGACGCAGGCCTCAGGAACTGTGATGGTTCGCGTAGAGGATGAGTCCGGCGCCCCCGTACCGGGCGCTCGCGTACGAGCCGAAGCTGACTCGCTCCGCGGCTGTGACGGAGACTCGACTTTCCAAGTGACGGGAGGCGACGGAGGCGCTTGTTTTCGCACTGAAGGCGACGGGCTCGAGAGCGTCCGCCTTTCGGCAGAAAAGGAGCACTTCGCACAGGGGTCCTTGAACGTCATGCTCGGGGAAGACGACGGCGCGCCGGAGCTTGTCATATGGCCGCGCGTGGTCGACCTCGATCGAGATGAACTCCATCCGATCGAGGTGGTCGGACTGCGTCCAGGCCCCTTGACCCTGTCGCTCACCTGCGGCGAAAGAGCGCGGGAGCTCACGCGCGCCGAGATCGACGAAGCGACCGCGCTGAGGCTAGAGGTTACGACCAGCGCGTTCCAAGAATACCCAGCCATCTGTGACATGGTCGCCTCACAGTTCGCTCTCAAAAGCCCAGCGGTGCGAGTGCTCTTGCGCGCGGCCGCCACCGCCAAGCTCGGCGCGTTCAAGGAGAACGACTCCACGCTCGCGATTGACCTTGAGGTCCAAGGTCGCTTTGGTCCTGTTCAGAGCGGAGTCCTCGAACTCCGCCAAGCGGGCAAGATCGCCGCGGCGGCCGCGGTGCACAACGGGCGCGCGCGCTTCGAACTACCCGGCGAGCTATCGGGCCAAAAGAGCACCATCCTATTCGTGAGTTCCGATCCTTCCCTCGTGAGCGGACCGCCACTCGAACTCGAGCTCCCTCGCCTTGCGCCCAGTTCATCCACACGCGCCTGGCTCGCCTTGCCCCTGGTCCTTTTCCTCATCTGGCTGATTCACCGCCTCACCGGAGCGAGCCCTCGTCGGGTGCGACCGAACGTCCCGGTGCCCCGCGGAGAGTCGCGCGTGGCTCCCCCTCCGGCTTCCCTCCACGGTGTCGTTTTCGACGTCGACACGCACGAGCGTCTCGGTGGTGCAAAGGTGGAGCTGTTTCGCATCGAGGCAACTCGCCGCGAGCTCCTAGAGGCGGCTGTCTCCGCTCCGGACGGCTCCTTCTCGTTCGCAGAAGTCTACAGCGAGCAGCCCGATTGGGAGGTCGAGTGCTCCGCTGAGGGCTATCCGCCCCTGCGGCTCCGACCGGCCCAGGTCACACTGCGCGTGGGCCTCGTCGCAAAAAAGCGGGCGCTACTTCGGGCCTTTTTGAAGTGGCTCGAGCTCGCGAACTATTGGTCGCCCAAGCGGCGACCACTGCCGACCCCGCTCGAGGCTGCCGCCCTCGCGCGACAAGACGGAAGAGAAGACGTCGTGCTCTGGGCCGAGGCCCTCAACGCCCACCTCTATGGCCCGCAGTCGGAGGGCGACGCGCCAGATCAGGACCTTCCACCTGAGCCACCGCCCCTCGGTGCTTTGCGTTGACGACGGAATCCATAGGTCCCTATAGTGGCGCACCCATGGAACTCGTCGTCGTGTTGGTCGTCCTGCTTTTGGCGGGGGCCTTCTTTTACTTCCGGAGCCAAAAGCGTAAGGCCGAAGAAAGCGCACGTTCGATTGACGAGCCTGTTCGGGACGTTCCCGCGGCCCGTCCATTGGAGCCTCGACCCGCCACCCCCAAACCCGTTCAAACGCCGGCGGTGGAACAAGAGGTCGTGCTGCGCGAAAAGGAAGAGCAGACCGCGCCCGAGCCGGACCTTCTCTCGATCCCGACGACAGAAAAGGAGTCGGACCCTGCGGCGCTGCTCCCTTCCATTCCTCCTGATGCAGTATCGCCGCCAGAGCCCGTCCGCAGCGAAACGCCGCGCAGCACACGCCGGAGCCAGGTCGACTTCAAGAGCCTGCGCCGCGGTCTCGCCAAGACTCGCGAAGAAACAGGTTTTTTCGGCAAGTTAAAGAACCTGCTTTCGGGCAAGAAGGAAATCGCTCCTTCCATCGCGACCGAGATTGAAGAGCTGCTCTTGACCTCTGACGTCGGCGTGAAGACCACCGCGCGAATCTTGGGTGGACTCACCGCGCGCCTCGGGCGCGGCGAGCTCGCCGACGAAGAAGCGGTGTGGAGCGCGCTGCGCGAGGAAGCGTGCCGCATCGTCGATGTCGAGGGACGCACTGGACCGCTTGAGCACACCGCAACGCCCACCGTGATCCTTTTCGTCGGCGTCAACGGAGCAGGAAAAACGACAACCATCGGAAAGCTTGCCCGCCAGCTCAAATCGCAGGGACATTCCGTGATGTTAGCTGCTGGTGATACATTCCGTGCGGCCGCTGTCGAGCAATTGCGCGCCTGGGGCGAACGAACGGACTGTGAGGTCGTCGCGGGCAAGGAAGGCGCTGATCCAAGTAGCGTTTTGTTTGACGCTGTGGAACGCGCCAAGCAAAGTGGGGTCGACTTCCTCTTGGCCGACACGGCTGGACGCCTCCACACCAAAGCGAACCTGATGCAGGAGATGACGAAGATCGAGCGCACTTTGGGCAAGGCCCTGCCCGGCGCGCCCCACGAAATCTTCCTCGTGATCGACGCCACCAATGGCCAGAACGCGATGGCGCAAGCGCGAGAGTTCAAAGAGGCGCTTTCGGTCACCGGGCTCATCCTTACGAAGCTCGACGGAACCGCGCGCGGCGGCGTGGTGCTTGGTATTTGCGATACCCTGAGCGTGCCGGTTCGCTATGTAGGAGTCGGCGAGAAGCCGGAAGATCTCCAAGAGTTCGGTGCTGCCGAGTTCGTCGAAGCGTTGCTCGGAAAGGATGACAGCGGAATTGCTGCCTGAGCTGAAATTTATTGTCGTTGATCGGGCGATTTTGACCGTGGTATATTCCGCCAGCGTTTTTGGGTCGCCTATTTTTATGAGTGTTTTTAACAAGTTGCGCGAATCGGTCATTCCTGGTCGCCCGCGCCACCCAATTTCCCCCACCAAGAACCATCTCGCTCAGCGATCAAGAACGGAAAATGAGGCATCGATGAAGTACACTCCCATCGGGCTCCTGGTAGCCGCCGCGCTGTGGGCCTTTCCCGGTACGGCCCTGGCCCAGGAGGTAGAGGACACGGAAGAAACTGAGGCCGTCGACGAGGGCGACACCGACGATCTGGAGGCTGGCGACGATGAAGATGCCGGTCTCGGAGACATCTGCGAGGTCGACCCGGAAGCATGTCCCACCCTCGATATGAAGAAGGAGGCCGCCAAGCCGCTCGACGAAACCATCTTCGCGGTTCAGCAGCGCTTCATCATCAAAAAGCGGCGCTTCGAACTGCAGCCGTTCTGGGGTTTCACGCTGAACGACCAGTTCGTCTCCCACCACGCGCCGGGTCTGGCCCTGAACTACTACATCACCGAGGTCTTGGCGGTGGGTATCAACGGTCAGTTCTTCCAGCCCTTCAACAGCGACTCCGCCTTCAACGCTCAGGTTCGCCGCGCAGCTCGCGTCGTCGTACCCCTCACGGAGTACCAGTGGAGCGCCGCGCTCAATTTCACGTACGTACCCGCTAACGGTAAGTTCGCGGGCTTCCAGAACTTCATCTTCCACTACGACGCTTACGTCGTCGGCGGCATCGGTGCCCTCAGCACCCGGCCGATCCCGGTGGTCGATCCCGACAACCGAAACTTCGATTGGCAGCCGAACATCGCCTTCAACGCGGGCGTTGGTCTGAAGATCTTCTTCAATCGTTGGTTCGCAGCGGTCCTCGAAGTGCGCGACTACATCTTCCTCGACAAGATCGAGAACACGATCGTCGCTGAGGACAACCCGGCTGACACCAGCGGGTGGTATGGCCCCGATGCCCTCACCAACAACGTCCAAGCTCAGCTTGGTGTATCTGTGTTCGTTCCCTTCTCCTTTGAGTATCGCTTGCCGAAAGCGGGAGCTGACACGTCGGGAGGCGCGAAGTGAGCCGCCGCATGCAAGGTCATAGGACAATGAGAACGAACATGTTCAAGACATTATCGGCCCGGTTGTTTGCTCCGGGGATTATCGCGCTCGGAGTGCTCTTCGGCACCCCCGAGACCGCCCAGGCTGAGGAGATCAAGCTCACAGGTCCTCTCGCTGGCGCGCCCGCCGTACGCAACATGCGCCTCTATCGGCAGGGCCGTGTCGAGCTGTCTCCGAACGTCAGCTTCACACTCCTCGACGAATACCGACGGCAAATGATCTTCGGGCTCCGGGCGAACTACGGCATCTTCGACTGGCTTTCCGTCGGCGTTTGGGGCGGAGTCAGCACCTCGCTCCTCGGCGCGCACATCGACACGGACCTCACGAGCGACATCCAGAGCGCTAACGTGGGCCGCCAGTGCCGAGGGGACAATGCCCCGGTCCAGGGCGACCCCGGATTCATCGACTGCGAGCTCACGGGCGTGAATCTTGGTAGCGACTTCAGGAATCAGGTCGCATCTCTTGACTGGATCTTGGCTCCGCAGCTCACGGCAGTACCGTTTCGCGGAAAGTTGGGTCTGTTCAACAGCTTATTCGTCGATTCTGAACTTTATGTGTTCGCCGGTCCGGCCTTTGTGGGCCTGAGGCAGCGCCCCGATTGCTCGGAAGGCTCTTGTACGGCCCTAGGCACGTTCACCACGTCAGCGACGATGGCTATCGCGCCGACCTTCGGTCTTGGATTCTCCTTCTTCTTCAACAAGTGGATGGCAATCGGAACCGAGTACCGCGCGCTGCCTTTCGCCTGGAACACGGGCGGGTTTGACGTCGCTGGCCGCGGTCCGGGCGAGCAATTCCCTGACGGTGCAATCAGCGGCGCTGACAGCCAGTTCAAGTTCAATCACCTCCTCTCGGTCAGTTTCAACATGTACCTGCCGATGGACTACAAGGTGACCGAATAGAGTCAGCCTCCGAAGGGGACTGCAGCAGGCTCAAGCTGAATCAAGTCCTCGAAGAAAGAAGCCCGAGTCCCCTGGACTTGGGCTTCTTCTATTTCCGCGATGTCAGCGCCGCTTGAGAGCCGGCCCCACCGGTGCTTCATGGCAGCAAACGTGCTGGTTTACCGCTTCGGTTGTAGAGCGTAACCGGCCTTTCTTCTCGGTGCCCGCACCTCAGCACACGCTCATGCCTCCCCCACCGCGGAGGCGAGAGATAAGCAACTGCACTCGTGGTGAGTCAGCTCTATCCCACCACGAGCCCACCGGAGACTGTATATCCGGGGGGAAGCGACGAGCGAAGCTGCTCCTCGATGGCCGGAGGAATCGGCCACTTCCGATCCAGAAGGCCTTGGGCAATCCGGTTCCGAATTCGGAGCGACTCTTCGTCGCCCAAGGCGGAGACGAGCGCCTCGGTAGCTTCCGGGAGCCCGACCGCAAACAAACAGGTCACAGCCGCAAAGCGTACCGCCTCGTTCACGTCTCCTACGAACGGTTCAACCGCAGCGCGGGTAGCGTCAGTGTGAAACTCTTCGAGAGCCTGCAGAACATGAACCTTCGGCTCAGGGTTTCTCACGTAGTCTGTATCAAACTCGCGAAGGATTGAGAGCAACTCTCGTTCGAGCTCGGGCCCCGAGACAATCTCCCGGAGCGCCTTGATCGGCCACGTCAGGCTCTCGGCGCGCGCGCAGTATTCTCGGACAGGCTCCAGCGCGAGCGTGCCTGCCTTGGTGATACCGGCCACGGCGGTCGCCTTCTCTTCTTGATCGCGAATCGACGGATCCAGGTTCCAGCGAAACCGACTCAAGAGCACCCGAGCAGACTCTTTCGTGCCCATGGCCGAAAGTCGCTCGAGGGCATCGTAGCGATCGAGGTCCTGGGAGAGACGGCTGTTCAAATGTTTGGCCAATTTGGCCAGCTCCCGCTCTGAATTCGAGCTGGGCTTGTCCGACTTCTTGAAGAGATCGAAGAGACTCATGAGATTTTTTTGGTGAGCGATCAAGCGACGAGGAGCGGGCGCTCTACGGCCGCGGCGCGTCGTCCTCGGAGCCCTCATCGACCTCGAGCAGGGCGTTGAGGAGCGCGTTGATGCGCGACGTTAGTCCACCGAGCTCGTCGTGCTCAAGGTCGAAGCGCAGATCGCGGTGCCCGTTGATCAGAAGGAGCAAGCCCTCCTCGATTTCCGCGACCGGCCGTGAAATGTAGTTACCGAGGAGGATTCCGCCGATGACCACGAGCACGAGCCCGAGTGCGCCCGAGAGGAGCACCGGACCGAGCACCTCGTCGGCAACGTCGGCACTCCGCGGCGCCACACTGGCAACGACAAGCGCCTTCTGATCCCCATATCCGAGCAAAGGTCGCCCGACATAAACCCTACCGTCAGCACCTTGGCTTATACCCGCGCCGCCCCCTCGGACCGCGGAGACGACCGGCTCAAGGGCAGTCGGTCCTAGGACACCTGGAGTCGAGACGGCAATCGCGCCGGGGGCCGCAGCGTCCGCGAGTGCAATGCCCAGGATCGCGCCGCTCGTGACATCGCTCATGGCACGGAGTCGCTCATCGTTGAGCGGGGTACCAACCACAAGTGCCCCGACAACCTGCCCATCCTGCGCGCGGACCGGGCCGTAGGACACGGCGAATTGCTCCTGCCGCGTCTGACTGATCCATAGATCGCTCGCGGCCCTGCCATGAGAAATCGCCCTGAGAAGGCCAGGGTAGGCGGCTCCCATGTTCTCACCGCGCATCAGAGTCGAACCGTTGCGCCCGAGACCAACCCCTTCGGCGTTGACGAACAGCACAAGGCTCGCCGGAGCCCCCGAGAACGCCGGATCCTGCTGAGCCGCGTCTTTCAAACGGTTCGCCGTGGTCATGGCTCGCTCTTGTCGAGCGGTCTCGAGCCCCGCGGAGTAAATGAGCGAAACTTCTTCGCTCGCTGCCTGCTCAGCCACCCAACGTTCCGCCCGACTGGCGTCGAGCGAGAGGCTCACCTGAGCGGCCTGCGCCGCCCGACTCGCCGCTTTCGCGATCTCTGCTGAATCATTCAACAGAGGTGCGAGCGAAGATCGAACCAAGAAGAACGTGAGAAGTGTCACCGTGGCCATGATGCCTCCGTTGACCCAGATGATTTTCGCGCGCATTGCCTCTCCGAGGTGGGACCGGGGCCACCCGCATACTCCCACGCGCGAGGCTAACATCAGTCGCACCATCAAAGAACCCTCCTGATGCCTGGAGGTGACGACGGAAAGCGCAAAGGCCGACGGCAACGCCCACTTGGCGCGGTTCGTCCCCCGACCTCTCAGAAGGTGCGTTGGAAGTGAAATCCAGCGTGATGAAGCCGCACCCGCTGTCGGGCGCCTAGCCAAAGGCGCGCGATGATGCGCCTGAGGAGCCTCTCTCCCGCGAGCTATGACTCACGGCGACCTCTTCTGCGGACAACTGGGGTGAATGACGGGGATTGAACCCGCGACACCTGGAGCCACAATCCAGTGCTCTACCACTGAGCTACATCCACCACACACGGGAGACCCCGTGCCCCGAGCAGACCTCCACGAGGGGCGCCCCTTGGGGGCGAGGCATGTAGCGCACCACACTCGGCCTGCGCAAGGGTCGACGCCATGGAAATAGCACCGATCTGCCGAGCGGGAGCCCCCTAGAGGCCACTACGCGTCGTATTGCTGCCCGGAAGAAACTTTTGAAGGCAGGCGTCGCCGTAAACGCAATTGTTCAGGCAAAGGGATTCTCATATTTCGTCCTCTCAGCGCTTTCCGCTATAGTCGTAAGGGTCATGCGCGGCGAGATCCAAGCCATCCTCACCCTGACTGGGGGTGCACTTTTGTTGTTCGGCATTGGCTGCGGGAGCGACCCCGGCCCGGCTCAAGGCCAGGCGCACTATCGTGCTTACAAGCCTCCCCAGGTCGACATTCCCCTCGCCGAGCGCGAAAAGAGCTGCCGCGGCGGTGTCGGCGGCATTGGAGCTTCCACGCCCCTGTTTGAAGGGGGGCGCACCGGTGTCCCTGAGCTCCCGCCCCTTGCGGGGACACCGAAAAACCCCGGTGGTCCGGTCCAAGACGGACAACTCGGGCCCAATGGCAACGGAACCTACAGGTTGAGTTGTTCTGTCGCCGGCTCTGATAACGGTAGCTACCGCATCAACGCTCGACTCTCGGGACCGGTCAACGACGCTCCCAGCAGTCCGGGTTCTTCTGGCTCGACCACCATCGACGTGCTCGGCGCGACCATTGGCCCCGACGGGAAAGGCTCGGGTCGGATCGATTTCTACACCAGCGAGACTCTCAAGGTGACCCCTGTGACCGGCACGACCTGCGTCATCGAGGTTGTGCCCGATCCCCAGACCGGTGGGCTCAGCATCGCACCTGGCTCAGCCTGGATCACCTTCCGCTGTGAAGGAACGCGCACGGGCGACCAACAGACCTACTGTTGGTCGGACGGCGCCCTCGTCCTGAACAACTGCTCAACGGAATAGCCAGGCGCTCTCAGAAGCGCGGATCGGGACTTTGCGGGGCGACATTGTCGCCCCGCTCTCATTTGTGCGTCCGAGCTCCCAAGAGTTCCCTGAGCCTTTTGCTAGGGATTCTCACGCGTCCAAGTCAGGAACGGTCGCGCGCACTTCGTCCGGAGTAACCGGATCGGCCCGAAGCAAAACTGCGGTGACGTTGTCTTCTCCGCCGTGTTCGTTCGCGACGTTGACGAGCAGGCGACAGGCACCGGACAAGTTCGAAGCGGAGCGATCAATGAGCTCGGCGAGTTCATCGTCCTCTACCATTCCGCTCAGCCCATCGGAGCAAAGCAGATAGACGTCTCCAACTTGGACATCGTGGCCAGCAACGTCGACTGGAACGTTATCCTGCATTCCGAGCGCCCGCGTGATCACGTTAGTCGGGAGGTCGCCCCGCTGCTCCTCGCTCATCTCCGGCATCGCGTCCGCGTAGTCATTGACGAGAGAATGATCCCGAGTGAGCTGCTGGATTTGGCCCCGACGAACACGGTAGGCGCGACTATCGCCCACGTGCGCGATGTAGAGGCGTCCGGCGCCGGACGCGAACAGGGCCGCGACAATCGTGGTGCCCATGCCGTGGAGCTCAGGTCGGCGCGATCCGAGCTCGACAATCCGCCGGTTGGCTAGCTTGACGCCGGAGATCAGGCGGTTTTCTTCCTCGCTCCGCTTCGGGTCGAACTCGAAGGGCCAGGTTAGGTCTTCGAGCCCGGTCGAACGGAAGAAATCGACCGTGGACTCGACCGCGATCTTGCTCGCGACATCGCCCGCTTGATGTCCGCCCATGCCATCTGCCACGATGAAAAGGTTGAGCGAAGACTCAACCGCATAAGCATCTTCATTGTGGTCTCTCTGGAGACCAACGTCCGTCAGCCCAGCGGCGTCTATCCGCAACGGCATACGGATTTAGCGCCCTCCTTGAGCTTTGACGTCGCAATGCATAGAGGCACCTCCTAAAATCTACGGTCTTCGGGCTTCTGTCAAGGCGAGGTGAGGCGCCCCCCGCAGAGAACGCCTCACTTCGCAGCGGCAGCCAGCTCAGACCGTAAGAATTTCTTTCTCTTTGCTCGAAACCAAGGCATCGACGGCTTGCCCGGCTTGGACGATGACCTCTTCAACCTTCTTCTTGGCTCGGTCGACAGCGTCTTCGCTCAGGTCCCCTGACGACTTGAGCTCATTCAGCATGTCGATGGCATCATGGCGACCCTTACGGATTGCAATTTTGCAATCTTCGCCGGCTTTCTTCGCAATCTTGCCCAGATCCCTGCGGCGCTCCTCGCTGAGCGGAGGGACGGGCACTCGAATCAAATCACCATCCACCTGGGGATTCAGGCCCAAGTTGCTCTCCCGGATCGCCCGGTCGATCGCCTGAACCGCGGTTTTTTCCCAGGCTTTGATGGTCAGGAGACGCGGCTCGGGCACGTTCACTGCCGCCATTTGCGAAATGGGAGTGGGGGTACCGTAATAGTCGACTCGAATCGACTCCAGCATGCCCGGATGGGCCCGTCCGGTCCGCAACTTCGAGAGCTCGCGCTTCAAGGCGTCCTGAGCCTTCTCGATCGCGTTCCCCAATTCCTTCATGACATCTTCGATCATCTTTTCGCTCCGAAAGCCCGCCCGTAAAAGGGCCGACGGAGCGGCCTATACCACCCGAGTGGGGAGTCGAGCTACCCTTGTCCATCCCCCCAAGGACGGTTCCCCGGAACCGACCGCACATTCGGCCCCCAAGCGACTTCCAAAATGCAGATCCGCGTCCTTTCCTGGAACATCCACAAAGGTGTGGGCGGGCTCGACCGCCGCTACCGTCTCGAACGCATCGTTCAATTGCTCCGGGAACGATCACCCGACATCGTCCTGCTCCAAGAGGTCGCACAATTTTGGCCCGGTGCAGGGATGGCGGATCAGGTCGCCGAACTCTGTGACGAGCTCGACCTGAAACACCACGCCTTCGGACACGAACACAAGTACCGTCGCGGCGGATACGGCAATCTGACTCTGAGCCGGTTTCCGATCCGAGATACGCGCCACTTCGATCTCACGATCAGCTGGCGGAAGAAGCGAGGCGCACTCGTGACTCGTATCCTCACCCGAGATACCGAAGATGGCGAGGAGCACCAACACAGCGTCTGGATCGCGAATCTCCACCTTGGCCTCTCGGGATCAGAACGCGCCGAGCAACTTCGGCGCTTCCTGTCCCTTGAGCCATTCGGTGAGGTGCAGCGCAGAACGCCCTCGATCGTGGCCGGTGACTTGAACGACCTCTATGGGAACCTCGGACCGCTCTACCTCGAGCCCGCGGGTTTCCGCCGTGCGGGAGCACTGACCCGGACGTTCCCTGCCTTCGCTCCCCTTCGTCCTCTCGATGGGATCTTTTTCCGGGGCTCAGCGGAGCTTCACACCGCCGGGATTGCGCGCGGACCAAGGCACCGGGAGGCCTCGGACCACCTGCCCCTCGAAGCGGTGTTCGAGATCCCCAAACACTCATAAATGGTGATCGCGCCCGAGCCGACCGGCGATTCTGGCTGTGAGGTGCCGGGCGAGAAGCGAAGGTAGGGAGCTATTTCCGTAGCGGGCCATGAGTTCGTCTCGGCCTGGATACACCGCATCTGAAAGAAGGCGCCTGATGCGCGAGCGTCCTACGAGGCCCGCGATGAAAAGGAGCCGAAACCCGAGCGAGCGCTTCTGAAAGGAGAGCCGCTGAGCCCAAAGTTGCGCGGTTCGGGCTCTTTCGCTCGCCTGCCAAGGAAGCTCCACCGGCTCTCCGAGGAGCTCGAGGAGGAGAATCGAAAACTCGAACGCATCCCGGCCGATCGTCTTTTCGAGCGCGGAGCGGAGCTCTGTCGTATCTACCGAGTGCCCCCAGAGCGAAAAAGCTCGCGACAGAACCGCAAGATGTGCCTGGTCTGCTCCGTGGGAGAGAGCGTGCCCCGCCACATGGGCCAGGGTCACCGGGTCACGCATCACGCGTACAGCCCGGCCGTGGAAATCTGCGAGCGTGAGAGCCGACCAAATCCACTCCTCGTCCTCGTCGAAAAGACGTGGATCGAACGCCCTTGTGTGCACATCCAAGGTCACGGCAGCCGCTCCCTCGAGCGAGAGCTCCACCCTCCCCCCGCGCTCGAGGGCGCGCAGCGCGTCGATTCCAGGAGCTGCGCCAAACCCCGCGCAACGAAGACGATGGAGCGCCTCGTGCGCATCTCGACTGCGGATCAAGAGATCGTTGTCCGTCGAAATGCGCTGGGACAGGTCCCCGTAGAGACGGCGCGTCAAAAGGCCACCCTTGAGGACCACTGCATCGAGCCCCCTGAGCGCGTCGAGCGCTGGCAACAGAGCGCCTTCAACACGTAGGTTCTCGGCGATCGCGGCGAGCTTCTCGAGGCTCGGGTTACCTGGCCCCATCGGATTCACTGACGAGGGCGCAAATGAGAGCGCGCTCCACGCCCCCTCACTTGCACCCAGCGCTCGAGCCCTCGCGAGGGGGCACCGAAAACTCAATCACGGCTCCACTGCCCACCGGCATCAGGCGATGCGAGACAGGAGCCGCCTCACGGAGCTCAAGAGAGACGTAGACGCCTTCCTTTTTCTTATCGAGCTTGGCCCGGAGGAGCGTCGAACAGAAGAACGAGGCGTCGAGCGGGTTCAGGTTGTTCCGGCGCTTCACGGTCGCGCCGTCGATCAGAAATTGTGTGACCTTGCCTTCCTGTTTCAGGACAACAGGCGCGGACGATGAGAGCTCCACGCGCAAGGACGCGGCGCCGCTAGCCCCGAACTTCAAGCCCGAGTAGGTCACCACCGGGGCCCCCTTTGCGAAGGACGACACGCTCGGGAGCGCGACGGTCAGGATACCGGCCAACCAAAGAGCTCGAGCCAAAGTCCACCTCATGACACCCTTAACGGTTAGTTTACCCCGGAAGAGGACCCCTGTCTGGAGAAAAGACGACCACTTTCCGCGCCAGCGCCGCGGGAAGCCTGCGTTTCAATATCTCGTGGACCTCGGCGGGCCGATAGATCTGGCTGAAGTGCATGAGGACGAGAAACTCGTTTTCGAACTGGTCCGCTCTCTCGATGATCTCGTCGAGATGGATGTGGCACTTCTCACGACACGCCGAACGGCCCTTCCGCTCGTCGAGGAAGGTGCACTCAAGAACAAGCGCCCGCGCCTGACAGAGCTCAGGCTCCCGGTCAAGAACGTCGATGAGCGTATCGGTCGCATACGCGAACTCGCGGCGAATGACCGGCTCGAAAATGTCTTCCCCTGAAAGGCGCCGTGCGCGAATCTCGGGCCCCGGCAAATCCAAGAATTCCGGACGGAGCTTCTGCACCCTTCGTCGGAACTCGTAGCCGAGCGACGGCACGCTGTGGAGCGTTCGAAAAGCTCGCACCTCCCAGTCCGCATGAAGCGGGACGACTTGTCCTGGATCGAGCGGGACATAGTCGAGAGTCCTCCCCCTGCCCTGCACCAGCGTGAAGGCTCGCACGCCCTCACGAACCGGCTCCTCGATCTCCGCCGGCAGGAAGACACGCGGTGGGTCGACCCCCGCGAGCCCCCTGTGTCCAAGCAGCGTCACGAGCGACCCGATGTGATCGGCGTGTCCATGGCTGAGGAAAAGGTGCGGCGCACCGACGAACGAGCGAGGTGCGATCCCGATGTCCAAGATCACCCCGAGCTCGGGCACACACAGGCTCGTGTAGACCCCGCCGACGGACACCCCGACGATGGAGTAAGGACCAGCCTGAACTTCTGTGAGCATGTCGGAAAAGGGGGCCGTTTCTGTGAGCGCCGCTCGCACCCTTTCCATAGCATCGATCCGCTCGGGCCCGCTTGTATCCTGAGAAGCTTGACGCTCCTGGCTCATTGTCGATAACCCCGCGTGCCGGGTGCTCTTGCCTGGCGGATTGGAACCTGAGGGAGGCCTCGTGGCCTTGGACGCACAAGCAATGAACGAATTTCTCGCGGCGGTGCGAAAGGCATCTCTCCCCGCGGTCTGGTCCAAGGGTGTGCGCTTGGCAGAGAGTCGCTCCCCACTCTTGGAAGAGAGGAGCGACGATGAAGCGGTCTTCCGCGTGCGCGTTCCCGAACGCCGTGTCCCGACGCTCACGGTCCTCGACTTGGCCGAGACCGATTGGACCTGTGATTGTGACGCGAAGCTCCCCTGTGAGCATGTCGTCGCCGCCGCCATTGCGCTCAAGAGCGCCCCAGAAGACGCCCCCGCGCCCCAGAAGGGCGACGCACCTCCGATCCCGCGGCTTGCCTATCGGCTGCTCTCATCGCCACCCAGCGTCACCATCCAACGCGTGCTCGTAACTCCCAGCGGCGAGGAGACCCCGCTTCCGGAACCGCTCACGCGTCTACTCGCTCGCCACGCCGACATCCTGACCCGAAAAGAAGATCTCGACGTCGAACGCATCCTGCTCGCTCAAGGCCAAGGGCGCACTCGCGCCTCGGAGAGTCGCGGGCTCGGGCCGGAGGGATTCTCGCGACTGATTGCAGCCTGGTCTGGAGGAGGCGACGTCACTCTCGACGGCAAACCCATCGAGTCGGCGCCGGACACACTCTTGCCTCGGGCTCGCCTCAGCACAGCGAGTAAAGAGGGCGGACGTCTCCGCCTCGAGGTCGAAGGGCTCGCTGGGCTCAAGATCCTCGACCGTGGGCTTGGTCTCTACAAGGGTGCACTCCGACCGCTCGGCGCCGTGAACATTGCGGGAGCCAGGTGGGAACGTCTTCCGCTCCTGCGCGAGATCGGACCCGAAGACATCGCAGAGTTCGTAACGGATGTGCTGCCAGGACTCGAGCGAGAGCTGTTTGTCGACATCCCCGACGGTGTCCTCCCAGGTCGAGACAGCCACGCTCGCCCGCGCATCCACTTTGATCTCACTCCTCAAGGCCACACGCTCAGCGTCCTGCCGACACTCGTCTACGGCGATCCGGCCCAGATCAGGATCGACGGCGACAAAGTGGTCCACTTGTCCGGAGCAATCCCGCGGCGCACCGTCGCCGCGGAAAAGGAGCTCTGTCGCCGCCTCAAGGACGAGCTCTCTTTGATTCCTGGTCGCACGAGCCATTTCGACGGTGGTGACGCTGCACGGTTTGCCAAGCGCCTCCAGGCATTCCAGGCCTCGGCGGCGAGCTCGGTATCGCGGGAGGTCGTCACCCGAGCCCCGCTCGTGCCCGAGCTCCGCATGGAGGGCTCCAAGCTCGAAATCAGCTTCATCACCGATGAAGAGCAGCCTCGGGAGGCCCGCGCGGACCTGGTGTTCCAGGCCTTCGAGGACCGTTTGGACATGGTGCCCCTCCTTGACGGCGGCTGGGCACCTTTGCCCGCTGACTGGCTCGCACGTTACGGCGACAAGATCCAAGAGATTCTCGCAGCCAGAAACCCGAAAGGCGAGGTCCCTCTCTACGCAATGGAGGGAATGACAGATGTTTGTGAGGAACTCGGGCTTCCAGTGCCGCGAGAAGCCGAGGCGCTGCGCCGCATCGTTCAAGATTTCGACTCGATCCCCGAGGCGCCTGTGCCCGAGCAGGTCCCCGTCGTGCTTCGCTCGTATCAGAGGCAGGGCCTGAGTTGGCTCATGTTCCTCCAGAAGCTCGGACTCGGAGCGGTCCTCGCCGACGACATGGGGCTCGGAAAGACGCTCCAGGCCCTCTGTGCGCTCTCGGGCAAAGCGCTCGTCATCTGTCCGAAGACAGTCGTCTTCAACTGGGCCCAAGAGATCGCCCGCTTCCGCCCCGATCTTCGCGTAAACGTGTACCACGGGCCCCGCCGCACGCTCACCGAAGCGGACGTGACGCTCACCACGTTCGCAGTCGTGCGCATGGATGAGGAAGTTCTGAAGAAGGTAAGCTGGGACCAAGTCGTGTTCGATGAGGCGCAAGCGATCAAGAACCCGGACAGCCAACTGGCACGCTCCGCTTTCGCTCTCTCGGACTCGCTCAGCGAGACGAGCCAAAGGATCGCGCTCAGCGGTACGCCCATCGAAAATCGCCTCGACGAGATGTGGAGCATCTTCCGCTTCACCCACCCTGGCCTGCTCGGAGCCCGTCGAGAATTCGCCAAACGCTATGCTGAGCCGATCGAACGAGGCGATCCCGAGGCTCGGCAGCGTCTGAAGCGCCTCGTCAAACCCTTCCTATTGCGTCGCCTCAAGCGCGACGTGCTCTCGGATCTCCCCGCTCGCACGGACATCGTCCTCACGGTGGAGCTCGAGCAAGAAGAGCGCGACCTGTACGACGCCATTTTCACGATGAAACGCAAGGAGGTCCAAGAGGCCCTCCAAGGAAGCGGCGGCGGTATCATGGCAGCGCTCGAAGCACTGCTCCGTTTGCGCCAGGCGGCTTGTCACGTCGGGCTTTTGCCAGGTCAGGAACGCTCACGCTCTTCGAAAGTCGAAGCTCTCATGGCCCGGCTCGAGGAAGCAGAAGCCGACGGTCACAAGTGCATCGTCTTCAGCCAATGGACGTCATTTCTTGATTTGGTTGAGCCAGAGCTCAAGACGCGGAACATCGGCTTCGTGCGCCTGGACGGCTCGACCGAGAACCGCGGCGCGGTTGTCGAGAAGTTCCAGGCCGAAGACGGGCCTCCTGTCTTTTTGTCTTCACTGAAAGCGGGCGGCACAGGCCTGAATCTCACCGCCGCGGACCACGTCTTCCTCCTCGATCCCTGGTGGAACCCTGCTGCAGAAGACCAAGCCGCAGATCGCGCGCATCGCATCGGCCAGTTGCGCGCCGTCACCGTCTATCGGTTGATCGCCAAAGACACCATCGAAGAAGGCATCCTCGCCCTGCAATCGCGCAAGCGCGAGCTCTCCGAAGCCATCCTGGACGAGGGCGGAGCCAGCACTGGAATCACCAAGGATGACCTGCTCGCACTCTTCGAAACCGGCGCCTGAATCCCTCGAACCTGCGGGCGAACCTCACCTGCCTCCCCTGAGCGCGAAAAGCGCGCCCTTCGGCGGCCGGCTCATGGGAGTGAGCCCCGGCTCGCCATTCTCTTCCCGGAAATTGAGGGGATAGCGGCCGCAGAAGACCTCCTTGGTCCTTGCCGTCGTGGGCGCCCCTCTGCATGCTCAGGACCAAACGCATGACGGACCTGCCCGCTTCCGCAAAACAGCCGCTCGAGCCTTCTCCTTCTGGAGACGAGGGTTTGCACTTCATCGCGGAGATCGTCGAAGACGACCTGCGCACAGGGAAAAACGGCGCGCGGCTCCAGACCCGTTTCCCTCCCGAGCCAAACGGATACCTGCACATCGGACACGCCAAAGCGATCTGGATCAATTTCACGATCGCCGATCGGGCCCCCTTCGGCGCGTGCAACCTTCGGCTCGACGATACGAACCCCGCGACCGAAGAGGATCGCTTCGTGCGGTCCATCCAAGAGGACATTCGCTGGCTCGGCTACGACGTGGGAAAGCGCGTCTTCTTTGCGTCCGACTATTTCGAGCGGCTCTACGAGTGCGCCCAGGCGCTCGTCAAGAAGGGTCTCGCCTACGTCGACAGCCAGTCCCCGGAGGAGATCCGCGAGAAGCGGGGAAATTTCTACACTCCCGGGCAGGACAGTCCTTTTCGATCGCGAAGCGTCGAAGAGAACCTCGACCTGCTCGCTCGCATGAGACGCGGCGAATTCGAAGAGGGGCAAGCGGTCTTGCGCGCCAAGATCGACATGACTCATCCTAACATGAACATGCGCGATCCCCTGATCTACAGGATCCGCAAGGCGGATCACCACCGCACCGGCGACGCTTGGTGCATCTATCCGATGTACGATTTCGCTCATCCGCTCTCGGATGCTTTCGAAGGCGTCACGCACTCGCTCTGCTCTCTGGAGTTCGAAAACCATCGGCCGCTCTATGATTGGTTCATCGAAGCGGTTGGAGGTTTTGATCCTGTTCCGCGCCAGATCGAATTCGCGCGGCTCAACGTGACGCATACAGTCCTCAGTAAGCGCAAGCTGCAAGAACTCGTTCAACTACAGAAGGTCAACGGCTGGGATGATCCGCGCATGCCGACCTTGGCTGGCATGCGTAGGCGCGGTTACCTACCGCAGTCGATCCTGGCCTTCATCGAGCGAACCGGCGTCGCCAAGCGAGACAACATGGTCGAAATCGAGCTCCTTGAGCACCAGATCCGCGAGGATTTGAACCGCGAGGCCAACCGAACCATGGCGGTGATCGATCCCGTCAAGATCACGATCACCAACATGGCCGAGGGCGAGAAACATAGCTTCTCGATCCCTGTCCATCCCGAGTATCCCGAGCGGGGCACGCGCGAGGTCACACTCGAACGAGAGCTCTACATCGAACGGGAAGACTACCTCGAGTCTCCGCCGAAGAAGTGGTTTCGGCTCGCGCCAGGCCAAGAGGTGCGCCTCCGGGGCGCTTGTTTCATTCGCGCCGTCGAAGCGCGCCGGGACGAGGGCGGAAGGCTCCTCGAGCTTCTCTGCACCTGGGACCCCGAGTCCAAGGGGGGAAGCACTGCCGATGGCCGCAAGGTGCGCGGAACTCTCCATTGGATCTCGAAGACGGACGCGATCTCCTGCGAGGTGCACCTCTACGATCGTCTCTTCTCGGAGGCAGAACCGGAGGCCGAGGACCGCTCATTCCTCGATTGTCTGAACCCCGATTCGCTCCAGATTCGCGCAGATGCCCTGTGTGATAGGTCGCTTTCGCAAAGCCCGGAGGGCGAGGTATTTCAGTTCGAGCGTCTCGGCTACTTCTGCGTCGACCGTACGTCGACGCAGAAGCGCCCCGTCTTCAACCGCACGATCGGCCTCCGCGACAGCTGGGCAAAGATCGCTCAATCCTGAAAGCGCATTGGGGGAGCAGCTGCCGCGGAGAGCTCCCCGCGGCAGGACAGCGCTCTTAGCCTTCGGCGGGGCGCTTTTTCTCGTGATGACCGCCAAAACCGAGCCTCATCGCGGACAGAATCTTGTTCGCGAACTCCGCGCGGCCGCGCGACTCGAAGCGGTCGAAGAGCGCAGCCGAAAGCACGTGCGCCGGCACCCCCTCGTCAACCGCCGCCAAGATCGTCCAGCGTCCCTCTCCTGAATCACTCACGGTTCCAGAAAACTCCGCGAGCGCCGGCGAAGAATGGAGAGCATCCGCCGTCAGGTCGAGAAGCCAAGAAGGGATCACACTGCCGCGACGCCAGAGCTCGGCGACGTCCGCGATCGGGAAGTCATACTGGTAGTATTTTTGCTCTTTGAGCGGCGCTGTCTCGGCATCCTTGTCGCGCTCTTTCTTACCGATGCCGGCATTACGAAGCAGGTTGAAGCCCTCGGCGTAAGCGGCCATCAGCGCGTATTCGACGCCGTTATGAACCATTTTCACGAAATGGCCGGCGCCGGGAGGACCGCAATGAAGAAAGCCCTCCTCCCCTGCGCCCGGGGGGCCGGAGCGAGATTCCGTGCGCGGCGCTGCATCGAATCCCGGAGCAAGAGCACGGAAGATCGGTTCGAGACGGCTCACGGCCTGTTCCGCACCTCCAATCATGAGACAATAGCCGCGGTTGAGTCCGTGAACGCCGCCACTGGTCCCAACATCAAGGTGGTAGATGCCTCTTTCGGCGAGAACCTCAGCTCGATCGACCGCATCCCGGTAGTGACTGTTGCCACCGTCGATCAGCGTGTCTCCGGCCGCGAGTAGTGGCGCGAGCTGGTCGGCGAGATCAGGGGTTACGGCAGCAGGAACCATCATCCACACCGCACGCGGCGGAGTGAGTGCCTGAGCGAGCGCTTCGAGGGTCGGTACCGAAACGACTCCCTCGGCTTCCAGCTGCGCGCCCAAGCTAGGATCGCGGTCCCAGCCGACCACCCGATGTCCGGCCCGGGCCAATCGCCGTGCCATGTTCGCGCCCATGCGTCCAAGTCCAACAATCGCAAGTTCCATTTCAGCGCTGTAGCTTAGGTCCCCGGGCGCACCAAGGGAGGGGGCCCATTGTTTCGGAAAGGTTTAGACGCACGGCCGAAACATTGGATCGAAGGTTACTTTTGCATTTCTGGCTCCAATATTTTCGAGCTCGTGTCGAAGATTCCGCTTTCCGCGTTCGTTCGCGAAACAGCGCGTGGGGCAAGGTCATGGAGGAGGTCAGCCATGACAGTCACAGCTCAATTCCCGGCCCGGAGTACGAAGCGGTCGTCGACCATCGCGCTCACGAGAACCCCGCAGGCCGCGGCACTCGCCGCCTGCTTCGAGAAGCTCGGACTCGAAGTGCTCCCGATTGGCCACGGGGAGAACACCGGCGAAGCGGTGCCGCTCGAGGCCTGGATCGTCCAGCTCATGGAGGGGGAGTTCGACGACGTCATCTTCACTTCCGCGCAGGGGGTCGCGCTGCTCCTCGAGATGGCACGCCAGACAGAGCGAGAGACCGCCTTCTTGAGCTCGCTCCATGTCGTCCGCAAGTTCGCCCGAGGACCGAAGCCCGCTCGAGCCCTTTCTGAGCTCGGTGTTGACGTGGATATCATCTGTCGGGGCCAGACCCCGGAAGCGATCCTCGAACAACTCGGCAAGCTCGACTTCGCGGGTCGAGTCGTCGGCATCCAGCCCTTCGATCAGACGACCGAGGCTGCCATCGCAGCACTCGTGAAGTCCCAGGGAGGGCTGCCGAGGCGCGTACTCCCCTCCACCACAGTCGATCCCGTCGCGATTAGCTTCTTCGAGAAGGTCGAGTCGGGAACAGTGAACGCAGTCTGCTTTCTCACAGAACGCACAGCCGCCTGGCTCTTCGATGCGTGTCAGGCCGTCGGTCTGGCCCCGAAGCTCGCCCAAAGCCTCCGCCGCATTCCCGTCATCGCCTCAGAGCCCGCCACAGCCATCCTCCGCAGGAGAGGCGTCCACCCCGACCTCACGCTGAGCCACGCCACGATCATGCAACCCGTTCCCTACGACCTCGCCCTCACCCTCGGCATCGACGACGAGCCCAGACGAACGCCCAAGCCGGGCAACTCCGGTCGCCATCGCGTCGTCATCGTGGGCAACGGCATGGTCAGCTACAAGCTCTGCGACCGCCTGACCGAGGGCGGACTCGACCACGGCCTCCGCATCACAGTCCTCGGCGAGGAGACTTGGCCCGCCTACGACCGCGTCCATCTCTCCGAGTACTTCTCCGGTAAGACAGCAGAGGACCTCGTGATCGAGCCGCGCACTTGGTACGAAGAGCGCGAGATCGAGCTCTGTTTAAAAGAGCGCGTCGACAAGATCGATCGAGACATCAAGGTCGTCGTGACGAGCGGTGGCCGCGAAGTGCCCTATGATTCGCTGATCCTAGCGACCGGCGCCGAGCCGTTCATCCCACCGGTACCCGGTCTCGATAAAGCAGGCGTCTTCGTCTACCGCACAATCGAAGACCTTGAGGCGATCACCGCCTACGCCGCAAGGTGCAAAGTCGCCGCGGTCATTGGCGGCGGCTTGCTCGGACTCGAAGCAGCCAAGGCTGCTCGCGATCTCGGCCTCGAAACACATATCGTCGAAATGGCCCCTCGGCTCATGCCGAGGCAGCTCGACGACGCTGGGGCGCGCCTATTGTGCCGTCAGATCGAGTCCATGGGCCTCAAGGTGCACCTGAATGCGCGCACCTCCGGCATCTTGGGAGACAACGAGGTCTCGGGGATCCGCTTCGCGGACGGAGAGCGACTCTCCGTCGACATCATCATCGTATCCGCTGGCATTCGGCCTCGCGACAGTCTCGCTCGCTCGGCGGGCCTCGCTGTCGAGGAGAGAGGCGGGATCATCGTCAATAGTCAACTCCAAACGAGCGACCCGAACATCTTCGGTGTGGGCGAGTGCGTGGTGCACGAAGGAACCGTCTACGGCCTCGTCGCTCCCGGCTACGAGATGGCTACCGTGGTCGCTAATACCTTGCTCGGCAGACCCAGCGAGTTCCAAGGCACCGACATGTCCACCAAGCTCAAGCTGCTTGGCGTCGAGGTCGCGAGCGCCGGAGACCCATTCGCTGATGAAAAGCCGAATACGGCCACCGTCGTCTACCAGGATCTTGTCAGCGGGGTCTACAAAAAGCTCATCGTCTGCGATCAAGGCAAGACGCTCCACGGCGCCGTATTCGTTGGAGATACGACGGAGTACGGCCAGATCCTCCCCTACGCGAAGAGCGGCGATCCATTGCCCGTCCCGCCGGACGCGCTCCTTCTCGGTCAGAAGGACGGCGCAGCGCTCCCGATGCCCGACACGGCGCAAATCTGCTCCTGCAACAACGTCCTCAAGCTCGACATCGTTCAAGCCATCGAGACCGTCCCTGATTGTTCGATCGACACGATCAAAAAATGCACCAAGGCGGGAACCGGCTGCGGCGGATGCATGCCGATGGTCACCGATTTGTTCAACGCGGAGATGCAGGCGCGAGGTAAGACAGTCAAAAAATCCATCTGTGAGCACTTCGACTACAGCCGCCAAGAACTCTACGACATCGTGCGCCTGCGCGAGATCAGCTCCTTCCAGGAGCTCATCCATTCTCACGGTCGTGGTCACGGCTGCGAGATCTGTAAACCCGCGGTTGCTGCGATTTTGGCCTCGACCCACGCCGAGCCCATCCTCAACCACGCAACTCTGCAAGACACGAACGATCGCTTCCTCGCCAATATCCAGCGCCGCGGCCTCTACTCAGTCGTGCCCCGCATTCCGGGCGGTGAGATCACTCCAGAAAAACTGATTGCGATCGGTCAGGTCGCGCAGAAGTACGAGCTCTATACCAAGATTACTGGCGGACAACGCATCGACTTGTTCGGCGCCCGTGTCGAACAGCTCCCCGAAATCTGGGAGGAGCTCATCGCAGCCGGGTTCGAGAGCGGCCACGCTTATGGCAAAGCGCTCCGCACCGTGAAGAGCTGCGTGGGCTCGACCTGGTGCCGCTTCGGCGTGCAGGACTCTGTCGGCTTCGCGATCCGCGTGGAGAATCGTTACAAGGGCCTTCGCTCCCCCCACAAGCTGAAGAGCGCCGTGAGCGGCTGCATCCGCGAGTGCGCCGAGGCGCAATCGAAGGACTTCGGTCTGATCGCTACCGAAAAAGGCTACAACCTCTACGTCTGCGGCAACGGGGGCTCGAAGCCGCGCCACGCGGACCTCTTGGCCAGCGACGTCGATGAAGAAACGGTCATCAAATACATCGACCGCTTCCTCATGTACTACATCCGCACCGCCGATAAGCTCATGCGGACCTCCGTTTGGATCGAGAAACTCGAGGGTGGTGTCGATCATGTGCGGAACGTGGTTGTGCACGATTCTTTGAATATCGCCGCCGAGCTCGAAGCGGATATGCAGAAGCTCGTCGACTCCTATCTCTGCGAGTGGAAAGATGTCGTAGAGAATCCGGAAAAACGCGATCTCTTCCGGCACTTTGCTGGCCCGCTGAAAGGCGACGCCCCCGCTCCCATGATCGAGGAGCGCGAGCAGGCATACCCCGCACCTTGGCCGAAGGTTTCTCTCACCGGTAAGCGCAGCCTCCCTGTCTTGCCTCAGACGAGCTGGGTCCGGGTCGCCGAGGTATCCGAGGTTCCCGACGACGGCGGGATCGCCGTCAAATACGGCAATACGCAGCTCGCTGTCTTTAACTTCAAGTCCCGCGGCGAGTGGTTCGCGACCCAGAACATGTGCCCTCACAAGCGAGACATGATCCTCGCGCGAGGCATGGTGGGAGACGCGGCGGGTATTCCTAAGGTGGCCTGTCCGTTCCACAAAAAAACGTTCTCTCTCACCTCAGGTGAATGCCTGAGCGGGGACGACATGAACATCGCGGTCTTCCCCATCAAGGTCGAGGACGGCGCGATTTACCTCGAGCTCCCCTCCGAGGCGGAGCTTGATCGAGCCATGGATGTTCGCTGCTCGGAGCCATGCGCGGAGCACGCGAGCCAAGCCGCCGAATGAGCTCCTCCCCCTGAGACGAGCGGAAAGATCTTTATGGGAGTACGCCTCAAGGTCATCAACGACATCCTCGCCGAGCAACAAGATCTGCGCAGCGTGCTTCGGTTCGCGAAGAAACACGTGGAGGGGGACGTCTCCTTCGAACGGGGTATCTACGAAGAGCAGATCCCCCTCTCAAAGCCCGGACCAGGTCAGCAATATGCTTTCTCGGTCGACCTCGACGCTTGTACGGGCTGTAAAGCCTGCGTCGTCGGCTGCAACAAGATGAACGGTCTCGACTCCGACGAAGCCTGGCGAGCGGTCGGACTCATCCACGGCGGGACGGCGGAGCATCCTCTGCAACAGACTGTGACGACGGCCTGTCACCATTGCCTCGATCCAGCTTGTATGAACGGCTGCCCGGTCGGCGCCTACGAAAAGGACGCCGTCACCGGCATCGTGAAGCACCTCGATGACCAGTGCATCGGCTGCAAGTACTGCACGCTGACGTGCCCCTACGAAGTTCCCCAATACAACTCGCGGCTCGGTATCGTGCGCAAGTGCGACATGTGCTCAGACCGCCTGAGCAGCGGCGAGCCGCCCGCCTGCGTCCAGAGCTGCCCGAACGGGGCCATCTCGATCCGCCTTGTCGACGTGCAAACGGTGCTCGATGACGCCCAAGGCAACGCATTTCTCCCGGGCGCGCCCTCACCGGGAATCACCGCTCCGACCACCGTCTATCACTCGAAGCGCGCCATGCCCCGGAACGCGCTCCCGGCGGACTTTTACAGCGTGCGCCCAGCCCAAGAGCACATGCCGCTCGTCATCATGCTCGTACTCACTCAGCTCGCGGCCGGAGCCTTCGTCGTCGATCAAATTCTCGCCCATACGCCGGGCGGCGCCGACGTCCAAGCCGCCATGGGCAGGTACCAGAGTTTGCTCGCGCTGGGACTCGGTCTCTTGGCACTCGCGGCCGCGACCTTTCATCTCGGGCGGCCCCTCTACGCCTTCCGCGCCTTCATCGGCCTCAGGCGCAGCTGGATGAGTCGAGAAATCGTCGTGGTGGGAGGATTCGTTGGCGCGGCGCTTCTCTACTCGCTCTCCCTGTGGGGCTCGGAGCTGCCAACCTTCATCACCGAACACCTTTCCCCTGGGCTAAAGCTCGAACGCCCGATTCTCGGCCTCGCCACAGCCGCCCTCGGCGTACTCACAGTCATCTGCTCAGCGATGATCTACGTGAGCACACGGCGTCTCTTTTGGAGCGGGACGCCCACTACCCTGAAGTTCTTCGGTTCCGGCGCGGTGCTTGGCCTCGCCTCAATCGCGGCTGCCGCCTCTCTCACCGGATACCTGTCCGATAGCTTAGCATTGCTCGAGATCAGCAAAGATCTCGCGCTGCCCCTCGCGCTCTTGGCGGGGTGCAAGTTGGCCTACGAAACGAGCGTTTTCTTCCACCTCTTCGACAAACAGCAGGGCGATCTGAAGCGCTCCGCGCTCCTCATGGTCCGGGAGCTGAAGAACCTCACGCTTCTGAGGTTCGGCCTCGGGATCCTAGGAGGCATCATGTTGCCGCTGCTCCATTGGACACTCCCGGTCGATCTGACGAGCGTCCTGGCCCTCGTGCTCACACTATCCACGCTCGCTCTCTCTCTCGCTGGGGAGCTCTGCGAACGCACTCTATTCTTTATGGCCATGAGCGCTCCGCGCATGCCGGGAGGAATCGGAAAGTGAACAAGCTGCTTCGGACCGCTCAAAGTCTGCTCTTCGAACGCCAAGGGACTCTGACCCGCGAGCTCACCCGCGAACCGGGCGGCTTCGGGCTCGGCCAAGTGCCATCGCGACTGAAGCCCGACTCGACGACCACGGCAGTGTGTGGGTTTTGTTCGACGGGCTGTGGGCTCGATATCCACCTCAAAGGGGATCAAATCGTGAACCTAACGCCCGCCAAAGATTACCCAGTCAATCTCGGGATGGCTTGTCCCAAGGGCTGGGAAGCTCTCGCACCTCTGAAGGCGAAAGACCGAGCAACGATGCCGATGCTCAGAAGCGACAGCGGCCAGCTACGTCCGGTGGATTGGCCCATCGCCTTGTCCACTTTCGTACAGCGCATGAAGGCCATTCAAGCCAAGTACGGAGAAGGATCCTGCGCCTTCCTCAGCACCGGACAAATTCCGAGCGAAGAGATGTTTTTTCTCGGGAGCCTCGCGAAATTTGGCATGGGGATGCAACACGGGGACGGCAACACGAGGCAGTGCATGGCGACCGCTGTCGTCGCCTACAAGCAGGCGTTCGGCTTCGATGCGCCTCCCTACACCTACGCGGACTTCGAAGAGTCCGACGTGCTCGTGTTCGTGGGCGCGAATCCCTGTATCGCCCACCCGATCCTCTGGGAGCGGGTCTGCAAGAACCGGCACCGGCCCGAGATCATCGTGGCCGACCCTCGGCGCACTGAGACAGCAATGGCCGCCACGCTGCACGTCCCATTGAAACCGAAGAGCGACCTCTGCCTATTTTACGGCGTCGCCCGCTCGCTCATCTCCCGCGGCGCCATTCGGAGCGACTACATCGCCGCACACACCGAAGGATTCGAAGCCTTCAGAGCTCACGTCGAGAGTTTCGATGAAGAGCGTGTGCTGGCCGCGACCGGCCTCGAAAAAGCTGTCTTCGATCGCCTCGTGACCGCGATCCAAACTGGGAAGCGGGTTTCCTTCTGGTGGACCATGGGCGTCAACCAGAGCCACGAGGGGGTGAAGGTTGCACAGGCGCTCATCAATATCGCGCTCATGACTGGCAACATCGGTCGTCCCGGCACAGGCGCGAACTCGATCACGGGGCAGTGCAACGCCATGGGCTCGAGGCTGTTCTCGAACACGACGAATCTCCTCGGCGGCCATTCTTTCGAAGATCCGGCTCATCGCGAGAAGGTCGCTTCCGCGCTCGGGATCCCCGAGACGCGCATCCCGCGCTCGGGCAGCCTCGCCTACGACCAAATCCTCGAGCAGATCCATCGCGGCAAAATCAAAGGCCTTTGGATCGTTGCCACGAACACCGCACACAGCTGGATCAACCAAGCCGACGCGCGCGCTCTCCTCAAGCAGCTCGACTTTTTGGTCGTTCAGGACATGTTCGTGACGACAGAGACCGCTGAGCTCGCGGACTTGGTCCTCCCTGCCGCTGGATGGGGCGAAAAGGACGGCACCTTCATCAACTCCGAACGCCGACTCATGCTGCTCAAGAAAGTCGCGCGCGCCCCTGGACAGGCCCTGTCCGACTTTCAAATCTTTCGGCTGCTCGCCGAGGCCTGGGGAGTCGGCGAGATGTTCGAGAAGTTCCGGAAGCCTGAAGACGTCTTTCACGCGATGCGCGCTGTTTCTCGCGGACAACCTTGCGACATCAGCGGCATCACGAGCTACGAGATGATTGACAGTATGCGCGGCATCCAATGGCCGCTTCGGGAAGGGGAACAAATCGGGGAGCGTTCGGAGCGGCGGCTCTTCGAAGACGGCCGTTTCTTCACGCCAAGCGGGCGAGCCAAGTTCGTCTTCGCCGACCCTCGACCGATTCCAGAGGCGACCACAAAGAAGTACCCACTCGTGCTGCTCACCGGACGGGGAACCTCTGCGCAGTGGCACACTCAAACACGAACCGCAAAGTCTGCCGTACTTCGTAAGCTCTATAGCCAAGATCCTTACGTCGAGATCAACCCGAAGGACGCGCGGGAGCTCAAGGTGGGCCCGGGGCAATGGGTCACTGTCGAGTCAGCGCGCGGTAAAATGCGCGCTCGAGCGCACGTGACCCCGATCGTGAGCCCCGGTCAGGTCTTCATCCCCATGCACTACCCGGAGACCAACATACTTACGTTCCCGGCCTTCGACGAAGAATCTCGCCAGCCTTCCTACAAACACGCGGCGGTCCGCGTGCTCCCAGGCGTGAGCGGCTAACTCATTTTCAGGCCTCCCCAGGCAATCCTTGAGCTCAAAGGCTCCGGGCGGGTAGCCTCAAGAGGTGACGTTCCGTCGCCTACTCGGGCGCATCTTCCTCTGGCAGCTCGGCTTCACCGCCGTGGCGCTGGCTCTCGCCGCGCTCCTGCCCGTCAAATTGCTATTGCTCCCTACGCTGACGGCATCCGCCGCATCCGCAAGGCTGGCCGTCGGACTCCTCATTGGCGGAGTGTTAGCCGCCGGGCTGGCCGTGCTCTTGGTCGACCGGCGAGCGGAGCTCCTGAAGAAGGTCCTCCAGCGCGACCATTCGCTCGACCGGGCCGAGATCCCGAAGTTGAACGACGATCCTTGGCGGGTCGTGAACAACTGGGCCTACGCCCATGTCTTTTCCATCGTCTTTGTGCTCCTCATCGCGCCGCCCGAGGGCCTCTCCTTTCGCAGCATGAGCATGGTCGCCTTGTTCTCAGCGACCTTCGTCGCGACCTTGAGCTTGCCGTTGCTCGTCGCGGTCAGGCGCGAGTTCGTGGAGGTGCTCGGGCTCGTGCCCCCGGAGATCATGAGCGAAGTGATCGACGCCCAAGTGCGCGCAGGACGCCTGCGCGGTCGCACCTCAAGGCGTCTGCTCGCCGCGATCGCGAACCCCGTCGCGTTTCTCGCGATTGGCTCCGCGCTCATCACCGCCAGCCATCTCGTCAGCTTTCGAGCAATGACGAACTATACGACGCGCGTCGCGCTCGGCGAGTCCTCGCTCGACAAGGACGATCCGTCGCTCTTGAGTCTCGGTGAGGTGGGTTTCCCGCTCGACCCGAGGGCCATCGCGCTCGCAGCGATCGGCCTCTTGATCGCGGTCTATGTGGGTCGCGATCTCGGCGCGCGGCTATCGCGGGACCTGCGCACAGCGAACCGAGGAGTGAGAACACTCGGCACCGACGCTGCCCTCGAGGGGACGCGCGTCATGCGCCCGGCGCGCTTCCACGCGGTGAACGAGCTCGGTAACGCGATCGAGCTGCTCTCCGATCGCTTCCGCACCTTCGCCCAAGCTCAGGAGCGCGCCATAGAGCTCAGAGAGGCGGCGACCAAAGCTCGGGGGCGCTTCTTCGCGAGCGTGAGCCACGATCTGAAGAGCCCCCTGAATGCCATCGTCGGCTTCGCAGAGCTGACCATGCGGGACGAAGCGACGAACCAGGCGCAGCGCGACAGCCTTGAGCTCATCCTACAAGGTGGCAATGAGCTCCTTGCGCTGATCGAGACCATCTTGGACGCAGCCCGCGTCGAAGCGGGACAGCTCATCCTCGAGTATTCAGAAGAGCCCGTCTCGGAGATGCTCGAGCTCGCCCTCGAAAAGGCACGTCAGCTCAGCTCCCACGCGCGCGCCGAGGTCCAGCTCGAGATCGCCCCCGACCTGCCCAAGATCGTGGTTGACAAGCTCCGTTTTCCCCAAGCCCTCGCCTCGTTCATCGCTCACGCCCGGAGAACTGCGGAGCGCGACCAGCTCCGCATCCTTGTCGACGTCGAAGCTCGGGACGAACGTCCGTCGCTTCAGAGGCGCAAACTGACCTTCTTCATCGAAGTCCCCTCCGCGCGCTTCAGCGCGCGCGAGCTCGAAGCGCTGCTCTCCCCCGAGACGCATCCAGGACAGCACCGCGGCATGGCTCTCGCGCTGCGCCTTGCCAAATCCATCATCGAGCTCCACGGAGGCTCGGTGACTCTCACGGGTCGCACTGTGAGCGAGCCGGCCTTTGCGATCCAAATGCGAGCGCGTCGAGGTCAATGACCTCGAC
>JAEYYX010000121.1 GCA_023428245.1 Pseudomonadota bacterium | reverse complement strand
CGCTCGGGTGCTGGTGTGGGGGGGGGGGGGGCGGCCGGCCCCCCCCCCCCCCGCCCAGCGGCCGAGTTTCTCGAGGGTGACCCCGAGATTCGGCCGGACCTCGAAGAAGTCGGCGAGAGGATCGCCGAGGGCTTGAACGCGGTCGGGCACTGTCTCAATCGTGAACAGCGCCGGATCGAGGGCGAGATGGATCTCTTCCCAGCGGAGCGGCGTCGAAACACGAGCGCCTGGGTACGCGCGGACGGAATAGGGCGAGACGATGGTGCGCGAGCGGCCCGTTTGGCCTGTGTCGACATAGACCTTATCGCCCCGCTGATCCTTTCGGCGTTCCATGGTCGCTAGCGTTGGATGACGACCGACGATGACTCTCCCGAGCAGCTCACAGAGCAGCTTGGCCGCCTGAAAAGGCACGCCGGAGCCGAGCGGAAGGAGGACGTGGAGTCCACGCTGTCCGCTTGTCTTCGGAAAAGATTCGAGCTCGAGCTCCTGGAGGATTTCACGGAGGGAGAGTGCGAGGCGAACTGCGTCGCTGAAGGGGCGATCGCCGATGTCGAAGTCGATCGTGAGGAAGTCGCAGTGAGTCGGGGAGTGCTCCCGGCTCGCGAGAACGTGGAGCGGAATGCACCCGAGGTTCATGACGTAGAGCAATGCGTCGAGGCTATCGATCAGAAATGCAGCCTTTCCGGTGCCGCGTTCGACCTGCTTCTCCTCGTCGTAGAGCTCGAGGGTCCGGACCCAATCGGGCGTCCCTTCGGGAGCGCGCCATTGGTAGAAGTTCTTGCCCAAGATGCCGTCCGGATAGCGGACGAGGACAACGGGACGCCCCGCGAGAAACGGCAGGAGGACAGGCGCGATCCGCGCCGAATAGTCGAGAAGATCGCCCTTCGTGAAGCCGTCCTCCGGGAAGTAGAGCTTGTCCCGGTTCGTGAGCGTGACGCGGACGGCCGCGTCCGAGGCGCGGACTTCTCCCGGTGATTCGGAGGTCTCCATCTGTGTGATGCCCGCGAGCTCTTCTTCGCGGGGCGCAGCGCGGCAGTCGCGCGGCAGGACATCGTCGCGCACTCCTTCGAACACTGGCGCGCGCAGATGTCCGCTGTCGGTGAAGCCTTGGAACTTGATGCGCACGACGACTTCCGGCTGGACCCAGTTGACGTCCCGTACGGCCGCGGCTTCGGGCGCCTCGGGACCGGATGAAAACGCTGGTTCGTCCGCTCGGAGCGGTTCGAGCAGAGCCTTCAATTCCCGCGCCGAGCGCGCATCGAGGCCACTGCCCGCGCGCCCTCGATAAACGAGCTCCTCCCCTCGGTAGCTCCCGAGGGCGATGGCCCCGAGGGACTCCATGCCGCGAGTTTTCGCCCAGCCGAGCACGATGAACTCGGCGTCGGTGCTGCGCTTGACCTTGATCCAATCGGAGCTCTTGCGTGGACCGATTTGGTACGTGCTCGAGGAGCGCTTCGCTACCACACCCTCCAAATCTTGCTGTTCACAGAGAGCAAAGAGCGCATCGCCGCGGCCCTCGATGTGATCCAGCAGACGGACGCGGCCCTGGCCTTTCAGAAGGTCTTTCAGGATCGCTTTCCGATCCCGGAGCGGCAGGCAGCGGAGATCTCGATCCCCGAGGGCCAGGATATCGAAGCAGAGAAAGACGACCGGCACCTCCCGCATCACCTTCTCGACGTCGCGCGGGCGCCGGGCGAGCACACGCGGAAGCAGCCTCGTAAAGTTGGGCTTGCCGCGCTCATCAAAAGTCACGATCTCGCCGTCGAGGACGACCTTGGATGGGAACAGGGAGCTCACGCTGCGCGCGATCTCGGGGTACGACGAGGTCGCGGCGTTGCCCGTCCGGTAAAAGAGGCGCACCAGATCGCGGTCCTTGTGGGCCAGGATGCGCACGCCATCGAGCTTCAGCTCGTAAAGCCAATCCGGATTCGAGAGCGACGCGCCTTCGGTGCTGCACACCATCGGCACGGTGCTCAGGGGGAGCGGGGGACCGATGAGGGCACCGAGCTCGGCCGCTCGCGCTTCGAGTGAGGCCGCGAGCTCATTTTTCCGCGGCAGCTCATGGACCGTCATCCCGGACAAGACGCTCTCCGGCTTCGTCTCGCAGACCTTCGCGTTCGGGTTCGCGCTCTGGTCAGGTTTTTTTACCAGGAGCCACTCGCTCTCGGAGATGCCCCGAGTGCTCCCGTGCCGCTTCTCTTCGCGCTCTTTCTTGTTCTTGCCCGTGGCGATCAGCGCGAAACGTCCTTCGAGTTTGAAGCCGCGCAGTATGAAATCGAGCTTGCCCTTCTTGAGGCCTTCCTCTCCGCTCATTTCGAGGAAGACCACGCCGCCTGTGTCCCAGACGATCATCGCGCCCGCTCCGTAATTGCCCTCCGGGATCACGTCCTCGAAATCTAAATAGGAGAGCGGATGGTTCTCGGTGTGCATCGCGAGCCGCTTCTCGGCGGGGTCGAGGCTGGGCCCTCTCGGCACGGCGAAGCTCTGGAGGCTGCCCCCGATCTCGAGTCGAACGTCCCAATGCATCCGCGTGGCGTCGTGCTGATGCACGACAAATCGACCGGCCCAGGTCGAGCCCGAGCCCACGCTGACGGGATGTTCAGGGAAGAATGGCTCGTTGGTCGCGCCAGGATCGCGCTTTTTTCGGTACTCGGAGAGTTCGTCCTCGGCGGGGGACGCGGGCGCTTTTTTCTTCCCGGGGGACGGCATGGGCAAAAAAGAGAGCCGATTTTTGAGGGTGGCGCACGACGTGCGCGATTTATTGGGCGGTCTGCGAGAGACCACGATAGCATTTCTCTCTCATGTCAGCGCGTGCGCTCTCCAGCGGGACGATTTCGTTTGGTCTCGTGTCGATCCCGGTGAAGCTCTTCACCGCCGCATCGAGCGAGCAGGTGCGCTTCAATATGCTGCACAAGGGCTGTGGCAGTCGGCTCAAACAGCAAATGATCTGTGCCACGCATGGGACGGTCGTCACGAAAGAAGAGACGGTGCGTGGCTACGAGTACCAAAAAGGCGACTACGTCGAGATCGACGAGGAAGAATATAAGGCGCTCGAGGCGGGCCGCGATAGTCACATCAGCATCACGGAGTTCGTCCCGCTCGACGCCTTCGACATGATCCAGATCGAGAAGTCCTATTATCTCGGGCCCGACAAAGGCGGTGACAAGGCATACCGCTTGCTCGCCGAAGCCATGCGCGAGTCGAACCGGGTCGCGGTTGGTTCTTGGGCGGCGCGGGGCAAGGAACAGTTGGTCGTGATCCGTCCCTACAAAGACGGGCTGATCTTCCATCAGATGTATTTCGCCGACGAGGTCCGCGTCTTCGATGAGATCGATACGGGCGCGACCTATCAGTTCTCGGATGTCGAGAGAAAACTCGCACATCAGCTCATCGAGCAGCTCACGGAGAAGAAGTTCGATTGGACGAAGTACGAAGATACTTACCGGAAACGTGTCGTCGATGCGCTCGAGCGCAAGATCTCCGGCAAACAACTCGAGCTCGCTCCTGAGGCGCCTCGCGCCCAGATCATCGACCTCTTCGAGGCTCTGAAGCAGAGCCTCAAGACCGGCGAGCCGGAAGAGGCCGGGCGCCCGTTGCCGCCGAAGAAAGCCGCCGGTGACGAGGTCTCGGCTCCCAGGCGCCGCGCGCGAAAATCAGGCGCGTAAAATCTCGGGGCCAAGGTAGGCGCGCGCGCTCGGGGTCGATATGCTCCGCTGAGTGCAGAGCGAAAAGCGGAACGCCGCTCGAGTCTCAGGAATCAGCATTCCTCTCTACGCCCGAATAGCCCTTGCCATGGTGCTCGGCGTGGTCGTCGGGCTCCTCTTGGGCCCTCGAGCGAGCTTTTTGGATTGGCCTGCGCGCCTCGTGCTTCGGGTGCTTGGGGCCGTAGCGCCTCCGCTGATCTTGATCGCGGTGATGCGCGCGCTCGTGACCGCAGAGTTTACGGGGAATCTGGGCGTTCGTCTCGCTTACTTGCTCGTGACGAACACGCTTGTTGCGATCGGTATCGGGCTCCTGGTCGCGAACGTTGTCCAGCCGGGCGCTCACACGCAGCTCTTGCCGAGCACTCTCGCGAAGCGCCCGAGCGGCGACGTGGTTGGGAGTTTGCTCGACAATGTTCCTGAGAGTTTCGTCGCGCCGCTCGTCGATGGACGAGTGATTGGAGTCGTCCTGGTCGCGGTGTTGTTCGGGCTCGCCGGTCGCGGGCTCGCGGCCGTGGAGAAGGAGCGCTTTTCAGAGCTGCTCTCGCTCGGCATGAACCTGCTTGGGCGAGTTCTCGGTTGGATCTTGCACCTGGTCCCGATCGCCGTCTTCAGCAAGGTCGCGAGCATCGTAGGGGTCGAGGGATTTCGGCCCTTCGGTGCGCTCCTTTGGTTCATTGTCGCAGTGCTCCTTGCTCTCCTCTTGCAGGGGCTCTTTTACGTCGGGCGGATTCGCTGGAACTCCTGGGTTCGCCCGCGCGACCTCCGAGCACATCTCCTCGATCCGCTTGTGATGGCTTTTTCTACGGCGAGTTCGACCGCGACCATGCCCGTCACCTACGACCGGCTGCGCCGCCTTGGACTTCGGGAGCGCTCCGCGAGTCTCGGAGCTCTGGTGGGCTCGAACTTCAACAACGACGGGACCGCTCTCTACGAAGCAATGGCGGCGCTCTTCGTCGCTCAGATGCTCGATGTGCCTCTGAGCTGGACCGCCCAAGGCCTCATCGTGCTCACTTCCGTCATCGCTTCCGTCGGAGCCGCGGGCATTCCGGAAGCGGGACTCGTCACGATGACCCTCGTCTTCACCGCCGCGAACCTTCCGATCGAGGCGATCGCTTTCCTGCTCGCTGTCGACTGGTTTCTCGATCGAGCACGGACAGCGATCAACGTCCTCGGGGACGTCACTGTGGCCTGTGTGCTCGATGGTCAGGAGAGGGAAGTTCTCTCCGGGTCAGAGGATTCAGGAAAGACTATTGTTTCCCCGCGGGCGGAGTTGCCTTAGGTCCGGCTTTGCGCGTCTCCGAGAGCCAAGAAGCGAGGCGCTCTCCGCTGGTGGCGTCTCCGCCGGAGGTAGGTTCGACGACTCTCGAAGTGCTCGGGGTCCAGGACTCGATCGGAGCGCCACAATCGGGCAGCCAGAAGACGAGCCAGCGAGCGATGGCCTTGATCCCAAAGGCTGTGCGAAGCCACTCGTGGCGGTCTTCCCCGAGGTTCACAGCGAGCACCTGCCAGTTTTGGAGCTCCGACTTGAGGGGGCCTTCAGCCTCTTTCATGCGGTGGAGCAGGCGACAATCGCCGCACCAATCCGCGCCGGCCTCGAGGAGGAGCGGACGACGATCGGCGCGGCTCGCTTGGCATGCGGCGAGGGCCGCGTCCCGGAACTCCTGGTCGCTTCGGAGGGGGACGTCGTAGGTAGCGACGGGAGGCGGAGTGACGACGTGGAGAGGAGCCTTTTGTGAGGGAGCCTCTTCGCTCTTGGCAGCAGTTGCCGAGGGAGCCGGCTCGGGAGTCTTTTCGCAGCCGAGGAGCGAGGCGAGCAGGAGAAGGAAGGCCTTCGCTGGGTGGGTCGATCGGAGGCGGCTCATGAGCCGAGCCTATTCCGAGAAAGAGCCGGGACCAATGGGCGCGAGCCCTCGGAGCGTACACGGTAGAGTTTAAGAGTTCGGGAACGAATCGGGGAAAAGCGAACGCGCCCAAGAAGAGCAAAGCTCCGCGCGGCGCGGAGCCGGCGGAGCTTTGTTTGACGCGTGTGCGGGCGGGAGCCTCTGCTCAGTGCGCCTTCGGATGCGTGTGGATGCGCATGCCGTAAAACGAGCGGTGGCAGAAGAACGCGCTGACCGCGAAGAAACCCCAGGCCAGGAAAATGACGAGCGGGCTATCTCCGAGGGAGAGCGCGAGTTCGAGGGCCAAGAGGCCGAAGAGTGTCGTGAACTTGATGACAGGGTTCATGGCGACAGAGCTCGTGTCCTTGAAGGGATCGCCGACAGTGTCCCCGACGATGGTCGCGTTGTGCAGGTCCGTTCCCTTCGCCTTGAGCTCGACCTCGACGACCTTCTTCGCATTGTCCCAAGCTCCGCCAGCGTTGGCCATGAAGACGGCCTGGAAGAAGCCGAAGAGCGCGATCGCGATCAGGTAGCCGATGAAGAAGTAGGGCTCGTAGAAGGCGAAGGCGAGGGTTGCGAAGAACACCGCGAGGAAGATGTTGAACATGCCGCGCTGGGCGTACACGGTGCAGATCTCGACGACAGCTTTGCTGTCCTCAGTGGATGCGGCGCTCTGGCCGTCGAGCTTGATGTTCTTTTTGATGAACTCGACGGCGCGGTACGCGCCCGTAGAAACGGCCTGGATCGAAGCGCCGGTGAACCAGTAGATGACGCCGCCGCCCATGATCATGCCGAGCAGGAACGGCGGGTGGAGCAGGGACATCTTGGTCATCGCGGTGGTGTCACTGAGGCCCTTGGTGAGCGCCATGATGGTCGCGAAGATCATCGTCGTCGCGCCGACGACAGCCGTCCCGATGAGAACGGGCTTGGCCGTGGCTTTGAAGGTGTTTCCGGCGCCGTCATTCTCCTCAAGGAAGTGCTTGGCCTTTTCGAAGTCAGGACGGAAGCCGAACTTCTTTTCGATGTCCTCGGAGATGTTCGGGATCTCCTCGATCAAGGAGAGCTCGTAGACCGATTGTGCGTTGTCGGTGACGGGCCCATAGGAGTCGACCGCGATCGTGACAGGACCCATGCCGAGAAAGCCGAAGGCGACGAGGCCGAAGGCGAAAACTGCCGGAGCGAGCATGAGATCGACAGGGAACGTCCCGGCGACCGAAGCGGCGGTCCCCATGAGCACCGCCAGAACCACGCCCATCCAGTAGCCACTGAAGTTTCCGGCGGTGAGCCCAGCTAGTACGTTGAGCGAAGCGCCTCCTTCCTTACTCGCCTCAACGCACTCCTGGACGTGGGCCGATTTAGGTGAGGTGAAGGCTTTGATGAGCTCGGGGATGATCGCGCCCGCCAGAGTGCCGCAGGTGATGATGATCGAAAGCTTCCACCAGAGGGTGGTGTCCCCGTGGAGCTCGGGGATGAGCAGGTAGGAGGCGGCGAAGGTGATGACGACGGAGATGATCGAGGTCAGCCAGACGAGGAAAGTGAGCGGCGCCTCGAAGTCCATCGTGACCGCGTCTTTGTAACGGGGCTTCTGGATGAACTCGTTGAGCTGGTAGGAGACGCCGGAAGCGACCACCATGAGCACCCGCATCACGAACAGCCAGATGATCAAAGAGACCTGGACGTTCGGGTCTTTGACGGCGAGCAGGATGAAGCTGATGAGCGCGACGCCCGTGACACCATAGGTCTCGAAGCCGTCCGCGGTCGGGCCGACCGAGTCGCCTGCATTGTCACCGGTGCAATCAGCGATGACGCCCGGGTTTCGCGCGTCGTCCTCTTTGATGTTGAAGACGATTTTCATCAAATCGGAGCCGATATCAGCGATCTTCGTAAAGATTCCGCCCGCGATACGAAGCGCGCTCGCGCCGAGCGATTCCCCGATCGCAAACCCCAAGAAGCATTTGTATGCGGCATGCTCGGGGATGAAGAGGAGCACCATGAGCATGAGCAAGAGCTCGGTGGAGATGAGCAGCATGCCGATGCTCATGCCGGCGTGCAGAGGGATCTGATAGACGGGGTAAGGCTTTCCGCGGAGTGCCGCGAAAGCCGTGCGGGAGTTCGCGAAGGTGTTCACACGGATGCCGAAGGCGGCCACGAGCACGCTGCCCGCGATGCCGACCAGGCTGAAGGCGAGCACGAGCAAGATCTCGCCGGCCGACTTTCCGAGGATGGGTCCGAAATAGGCGACGATGACCGCGCCGATGAAGGCCCAGAGCACTCCAATGAACTTGAGCTGGGTCTTGAGATAAGTCTTGCACGTCTCGTAGATGAGCTCGGAGACGCTGCGCATCGACTCGTGCACGGGCATGTGCTTGAGCTGTCGATAGGTAAACTGACCAAAGAAGAGGCCGGCCAAACAGACGACCACCCCGCCGAGCAGCAGGGTATCTCCGCTTTGACCGAGCATCCGAACGCCATCGAGGCTCGGTAGGGCTAGGTCGAACTCACTCTGAATATGATGAGCTGCGCTGGAAGCAGCATCTGGAGTCGATTGCAGCATTAAATTGGTCTCCGTGAACGCGCCGAACTCCTCACCCGGTCCCCGGCGACGGATCGATTTGTATGGGGGCTCCGCCGATTCGGCAAGAAACTCACGAAATGGTGATGTTTCATCTGGGATGAGGGTCAGCTTACCGAGAGCGCGGCTACAGTTTTGCTCCTATCCCACATCGCTCCTGGCCCTCTCACCTTTCAAAACTACCGTGCGAGCCTCAGCGGAAACTGCCTGTCACTTGGGCAGGCGCGTGGGTGAGCTCGAGCTGTCTCTCGAGATGCCGCCGAATCCCGCGACCCGCAGTCAGAGCGCCTTTTTGGCCCTTCAGTTCGGCTCACGAGGCGCAGCGAGGGCCTCGGTGAAAAAGCTCTCGAGCGTCCGGGCGTAAAGCTCGGGGTCGCGCTCCGCGTAATCACAGTGCCCTGACTCGTGCAGGTCGACCCAGGTTTTCGGCGGGAGCGCAGCCTCATAAAGGCGAAAAACGAGCTCTTTCGGCACCGTGCTGTCCTTTTCTCCCTGGAGGAAGAGGATCGGCCGCGGGCTCAGCCGGGCGATCACGCTCTCCGCCGTCGGCTCTTCGAGGGGTATGTCGTAGGCGCGCATCGCGAGCTTGGCGCCGAAGAAGCGGAGACCGAACGCTCCGGAATATTCGTAGCGGCCGTGGCGCTCAAGGTCGCCCGGCGTTCCGGCAACGGCGATCGCGTGAACTCGGTCTGTGGTCGCGGCGACATGGATCAGATCGTAGCCGCCATAAGAGAGCCCGAGCGCGCCGACCCGCTCGACTCCGGGCTGTGCGGCGAGAAAGTCGACGGCCCGGAGGAGCGCATCGCGGCGCGAGGGACCGTAGCTCGGGCGCCCTTCGCTCTCGCCGTGCCCCGGTTGGTCGTAGGTTAGGACCGAGAAGCCGGCCCGGCCGAGGATCTTCAGCTCGTCCTTGGTCCAGAGGCGACTGCTCCCCGAGCCGTGGACGAGCAGGACTCCGCCCGGGCGTGTCCCCGGGAGAAACCAGCCTTTGATTTCGTGTTGTCCCGAACGAAAGGCGACGTTCTTTACCTCGGGCAGGTCCGAGAGCGCCTCAGCGGGCATCGGGAACTGCGCTCCTTCGAGGGAACGAGCCTCGGCCCGGTAGGCCCGCACCGTTACCCAGAGCACCAAGGCCAAGACCAGCCCGATCGGCAGAAGCATCACGATTCCGGCTCGGATTTGCTTGCGGAAGTGCTGATCGCTCACGACTTGTCCGGGCCCGTGGCTCTCATGATAGACCTCGCCCGATGCCCATCAAGCTGATCATCCAGATCCCCTGCTTCAATGAAGAGGGAACTCTGCCGCTGACGCTTGCTGCGCTTCCGAAACAGATCCCCGGCATCGATATCATCGAGTACCTGGTGGTGGATGACGGGAGCACGGACCGAACCGTGGAAGTCGCTCACGCGCATGGGGTGCATCATGTCGTGGGTTTCCCGACGAACAAAGGGCTGGCTCGCGCTTTCATGCTCGGGATCCACGCGAGCCTCGCCCATGGCGCGGACATCATCGTCAACACGGACGCCGACAACCAATACGTGGCCGACGATATCGCTCAGCTCGTCGAGCCGATCCTGTCGAAGCGTGCTGAAATCGTGATTGGGGCTCGCCCGATCGCGACGATCGAGCACTTCTCATTCTTCAAAAAGATCCTGCAGCACATGGGCAGCAGCGTCGTGAAGCTCCTGAGCGGTACCGAAGTTCAAGATGCACCCAGCGGTTTTCGCGCCTTTTCGCGGCACGCGGCGCTCAGTCTGAACGTCTTTTCCCGCTACACCTACACGCTCGAGACGATCATCCAGGCAGGACAAAAGAACCTCTCGGTCGTCTCGGTCCCAATCCGAGTGAACCCGGAGACGCGCCCTTCGCGGCTCGTTCGCAGCATTCCCTCCTACGTCCGAAAGTCCTTCACGACCATCGTGCGGATGTTCGTGGTCTATCGACCGTTCCGCTTTTTCGTGCTCGTCGGCACGATCATCTTCTCTGCAGGCGTGCTGGTCGGGCTTCGCTTCCTTTACCGGTATCTGACGAGCAGCGGTCAGGGCATGATCCAGTCGCTGATCTTGGCGGCGGTGCTCTTGATGATCGGCTTCCAGACTGTCTCGCTCGCTTTCATCGCGGACCTGCTCGCCGTGAACCGGAAGTTGCTCGAAGAGCTTCAAGCAGCTGAGCGCGAACGGCAGCTGGACCGAGGACGTGCGGGGGAGCGGATGCTCCCGGCCGGCGCTATCGCGCACATTTCGCGCGGGCCTGAGGAGCACTTCTTGCCCGGCGAGAAGTAAGCCGCAGGTCGAAAAGTTGGCCCGGGTCGCGCCCACCGGGTAGGCGCTATTGAAGGTGTCTGCACCGAAAGCGAGTCCCTCTATGCGCGGTTACATGACGATTCCTCCCCGGTCGGTCACCAAGGACTATCGAGCCCCGCGTTTTGCGACGCTCGTCGTCATCGAGTTTTCGGCGGCGTGGCCCGAGTGGCTGTCCCCTTCCGCCCACGGTGACATGGCCATTGTGGCGCAGCACTACGAGGGACATCCGAGCTCGCTCGTGACTCAGGTCGCGATGCGCACAACGAAGCTCGAGGCTGTAGGCTGGAAGCTCGGCAGGATCGTTCTCGTCACCAATGGTAGGTGTGACGCGGATTCGATCGCGTCGCGTTCCGTCTTAGCGCGAGGCCTCCTCGCGCGCCTGAAGACGAACAACACGGGCGAGCTCCTGATGACTGTCGACGCCAAGCAAGGCGAGCGCGCCGCTTCCCGTTTGCTCTCCCTAGCAGCAACCCTTGAGCGGTCGCGCCGCGGTTCAGAGGTTATCTTGAGCCTCAGGATCGGCGATTCTGTCTACCGGTCCCCGAAGCCGCTCGCCGATCAGGTCGTGGCTGCAGAGCGCCAAGCCGGCTAAGGCGCGACTCCTTCGGAAAAAGGCGGCACCCTGGGGATGAAAAGCGCGCTCTGGCTTGGCGAGACGCCTTCGGCGATGGCATATCTCGCCCGCCTTGGAGAACCTGACCGGCAGTGAACGCTCAGAAGAGGAGCTCGGATGGCCCGAGTTGCTCGAACGGATCGCGTTTCATGCGAAGAGTCCGGGCGGTCGGAAGCTCGTGCTCACCTTGCGTCCCGCCGACAGCGAGGACGTGGCCCGTCAGCGTCAGAGGACGCTGAGCGAGGTGTTCCAGCTCCGGACCCTCGAGGCGCTGTTTTCGGTCAAAGACCTCGAGCCGATCGAGGATTGTGTCCTGCTCTGCGAAAAAGGGGCGACCCTCTCCGGGGCCGAGCTCTTTTCGATCGCGCAGACTCTCGATGTCGCTCTCGACATCAGCCGCATCGTCACCGCCAAGAAGGCCGAGGTTCCGACGCTGTTCGAGGCCCTCTCGGTTGACCCAGCTCTCGGTCCGCTCGCTTCTGAGCTCGGAGGAGCGCTCCTGCCCGGCGGGATCGTCAACGACCGCGCCTCGCCCGCGCTCCACAAGGCCCGCCGAGAGGTCGCGTCTGTCTCCCGAGAGATCCAGTCGAAAGTCGCCGACCTCATCGGTCGCTATCGGGACATCCTACAAGACGGATACTCGGCGGAGCGGGATGGTCGGACAGTATTGCCTGTGCGCTCGGACGCTCACGATCGCTTCGAAGGTTCGATCCTCGGGTCGAGTGCGAGCGGCGCGACCCTCTACGTCGAGCCCGCGGAGCTCTCGCGTCTGACCTCGCGGTTGCGCCTTCTTGAGAACGCCGTGCTCAGGGAAGAGGAGGCGGTTCGTCGCGCACTCTCTGCAAAGGTCCAGCCCCTTGCCGAGAGTGTGCTCATGGCCGAGCAGTCCTCGGCGTTCGCCGACTTCTTGCTCGCGAATTTGCTCTTCGCCGAGAGGAACCGGGCGGTGCTCTGTGAGTTCCTGGAGCAGCCGGGCTTCGAGCTGGTCGGTGCGCGGCATCCGCTGCTCTCGGACCGCGGAACAGGGGTGGTGCCTTTTGACTTGAGCCTGCGGGGCGGGGAAGGGCTCGTCATTTCGGGCCCGAACGCCGGTGGAAAGACCGTCGCCCTGAAGACGCTCGGACTGTTTTCCATGATGCAGGCGGCGGGCCTGCCGCTGCCGGCCGACCTTCCCTCGAAGGTGGGGTTCTTCTCGGAAGTGCTCGCGGATATCGGTGACGATCAGTCACTGGCTCAGTCTCTCTCGACCTTCAGCGGCCACGTGCAGCGGGTGCGCGAGATGCTCGGGCGCGCAGGACCGGGCGTGCTGCTCATGTTCGATGAGCTCATGGCCGGTACTGACCCGAGCGAAGGTGCGGCTCTGGCGACGGCGCTCCTCCGTGCGTTCCTTGACATGGGAGCGACCGTCGCGCTCACGACTCACTACGAAGCGCTCAAGCTCGTGAGTGGCGAAGACGAACGAGTGCGCACCGCCGCGGTCGGGTACGACTTTGAGCGGATGGAGCCGACGTTCCGTTTGCATCAAGGGCGCTCCGGTGCATCGAGCGCGCTCATTGTCGCCGAGCGGTATGGCCTCCCTGCGTCCGTGATCAGCGAGGCTAAGCTGAGGCTGCCTCAGGTTCTCCTCGACCTCGAGAACGAGCGAAAAAAGGCGGAGAGCCTGGCTGTTGAGCTCGGCCGAGAACAAAAGGATCTGCGGGTCGAGCTCGAAAGGCAGCGCCTCTTGACGGCGTCCCTCGACAAAGAACGAGAGCGACTGCGCGAGGCGAAGCGAAAAGTGCTCGAAGATGAGAGCGATGCCCTGCGCGCGATGCTTCGGGAAGCGCGACGCACGCTCGAGAACGTTCAGACCGAGTTTGGGCAGATCTCCGACAAGGCCCAGGTCTCAGAGCTCTCACGCAAGCTCTCTCAGGTCGCAGAGACGGTAGCGGTCGGCGGAGCGGTCGATCGCGCGGTGCGCGAGAGGAGCGCCGCCGAGGCGCGCAAGCTCAGCCTAGGCATGCGCGTCCACGTGGCGAGCCTCGGTCTCGACGGCGAAATCGTTGAGCTCGGTGCTTCCGGGTCGGTTCGAGTTCAGCTCGGCGCCATGAAGCTCTCGGTGTCGCGGGGCGATCTGAGAGAGGCGCGGGGGCCGAAAGCAGCTCCCGAAAAGCCAAAGAAAGTCACGCAGGTCTCGGGCGCGCCGCGCCGCGAAGCTGCGGCGCCTCCGCGGACGGAAGATGTGATCTTGGATCTTCGGGGGCAGAGGGTCGAACCTGCGCTCTCGGAAGTCGACTCCTTCGTCGATACGCTGCTTCGGCGCCGCGAGTCGGGCGGATACGTGCTCCACGGACACGGGACCGGAGCCATGAAAGAGGCGGTCCGCCGCCACTTGCAGTCGCATCCGGCGGTTTCCTTCTCCCGTCCAGCGGAGCGAGACGAAGGCGGCGACGCCTTTACTGTCCTATGGGTCGGGCCAGCGTAACCGAGACGACACCGAGCACCTTTCCCCCCGCTTTCACGAGCGCATCACAGAGCGCGTCGCTGGTCGCACCTGTTGTCACGACATCGTCGACGATCACGAGCGGATGCCCCGCGAAGGAGCGCGTTGCGGCAAAGCCGGATGCGAGGTTTTTCATGCGCTCCTCGGCCGTGAGCTGAGCTTGAGCGTCGGTCTCTTTGATGCGTACGAGCCCATCGAAGAAGACCTGTAGGCCTCGCGTTTTCGCCAAGGAGCGCGCGATGAGGGCTGCTTGGTTGTAGCCGCGGTCCGCGAGCTTTCTTTCGTGGAGCGGGACGGGCACGAGTGAAAGTTCGCGCGGGAAGACCTCGAGGGCCGAAGTGAGCCAGGAGCCGAGCCACTCCGCGAGAAAGGTCTCCTCTCCGTACTTTAAGCGCTGCACGAAGAGGGACCAGGGCGGCTCATGCCAAGCGAGGGCCGACGCCAAGAGTCCGCCGCTCGTCGTTTTCGTGACCGGAGTGTCAGGCGGGCAGACGCACGTCCAAGGCAGGCGCCGGCACAGGGGACACAGCCATTTCATGGCCGCCTCTCGGACGCCAGGCGCTGGGGTTGCGGGCAAAGCTCCAATTCGCGTGGGCCCAGTGTTGAAGAGTAGCCCCGGTCCCCTTCGCGTGGGCCCAGTGTTGAAGAGTAGCCCCGGTCCCCCGGTGGGCTCTTTGATTCGGAAGGCGCGGGACTTTGGAAGGGCTGCGCCGCCCGCGGATCAGCCCGGGATTCCGAGCAGCTGATTCATGGACGCTTCGTCGGCGGGTGTGAAATCGTAGGCTTCGAACTCGTCGCTGCGCACCCAGCGGAAGGCGTTCACGTTGCGCTCGGAGGGTTCACCCTGGTCGATGGAGCACTCGTAGAGGAACAGATCGACGGAATAGCGCTCGTAAGGGTGGTTCACGAAGCTGACCAAGGTCCCCACCTGGATCGAGACGCCGAGCCGGTGCTCGATTTCCCGGCTCAGGGCCGCCACGTCTGTCTCGCCCGGCTCGACCCGCCCGCCTGGAAACTCCCAGAGCAAAGGGAGCACCGCGCTCTTTCGGCGCTGGGTGATCAAATAGCGACCGTCCCGCGCAATAACCGCGGCGACGACGCGAATTGTCTGGGGGAGAGACATGAGGCGATGGTTAGGCGTCCACGCGGAATACCTGTTGGCCCATGAGCAGGATATCACCGTTCTCGAGCGGGTGATTTTCCCGCACGCGCACGAAGGTTCCGTTCGAGCTGCCGACATCGGTCAGATAGACACGGCCATCAGGGCCCGGCGCCACGCGACAATGGAGTCCTGAGACGTAACCATCCTCGGAGAACAGGACGTCACCTCGCTCACGTCCGAGGTGCAGTCCGCGGGCGGGGATCGGGAAGGCGTTGCCTGTAGTGTCGCGACCGATCACGAGGGCGAGTCGACCCACGATTCCTTCGGCAGGGCTTCCAAAACGCTCCACGCCGTTCTGCGCCGGCTGTGTCTCGAGCTTCTCAAAGCGAATGATCTCTTGGCCGATGCGGAAGACGCTGCCCGGCTCGAGCAAGAACGGCTGCTGCGGTTTTAGCTTGATATAGACGCCGTTCAGGCTGCCTTCGTCGCGCACCGTGAGCCCGTTTTTCAGGGAGAACGTCGCGTGTCGCGGGGAGAGATAGCTGTCGCCAGCGAAGATGGTGCCCGTGTCGCGGCCGACGGTGACCTGGTCCTGAGCGGGTAGCGTATAACGGCCCGCCTCGCTGCCATCGGCGCGGAGCGCTGTGAGCGTGACTGATTTGGTAGGAGAGGCAGCGTGCACCGGGATCGACGGGCCGACGCTCATCTGAGGAGCGGCTCCCTGCAGTTTGTAGCCGCAGGCGGCGCAGAAGCGGTTTCCCGGAGAGTTCTGGTGTCCACACTGCGGACAGCCTCCGGGCATTTGAATCTTGTCAGCGGGAGGCGAGACCGAAGTTGCTGCGGGAGGCGAGACCGAAGTTCCGGCAGGCGGAACGCCCGAGGGACCACGCTCGCGATCGGGCTGGAACTCTTTCGGCGCGTTCTTGGGCAAGTCCGCGCCGCAGCCCAAGCAGAACTTATAGTGATCCTGATTCTCTTTTCCGCATTTGGCGCATTTGATCACGACAGGTATCCCTTAACGTACGCGACTCGGCGAGAGCGCCAAGCTTGCGCAACTCCTGCATTATCTCGTTAGGTGGGTCCCGGTCAATGAATCGACCGGCGCTGCCGCGCTTTTTCCCGTGCGTTTGGTGCGCTCCCGGGGCTCGAAACTCCTTCTCAAGTCTCAAGAGCCGAGGACTTGGAGGGCTTGCCTGAGGAGAGCCGACAGGTCGAGAGACTCTGGCTCCTCGGCGAAGACCTGTGCCACGGCCCGCTCCGCTTCGGCGGTCTTGTAACCGAGTCCCGTCAGCGCTGATGCGAGCTTTTCGCCGATTGCTTTCGGGCTCGGGACGCTCACGGCCGGTGTTCCTCCGGCTCCGCTCACAGCGAAGTCGACCTTGCCGCGGAGCTCGAGGAGGATGCGCTCCGCTGTCTTCTTCCCGACGCCTGGGACTTTTGTCAGCCTCACAGCGTCTTCTTGCCCGATGACCTCGGCGAGCTCGTCGGGGGGAAGTACGGAGAGCACGGCGACGGCGAGGCGGGGACCGACGCCCGGGATATTGATGAGGCGGCGGAAGGCGAGCCGTTCGAGGGGGCTGGCGAACCCGAAGAGCTCAAGGGCGTCCTGGCGGAGCGCTGTGTGCACCGACAGGATGACCTCGCCTGCCGGCGAGCGCTCAGCGCGTCCGGGAGTTCCGAGGGGGCAGGTCAGTTCATAGCCGACGCCTCCCACATCCAAGACGATATGGGGGGGGTCGTCGGCCGCGATCTTCCCGACGAGCCGCCCGATCACGGGAGCCTCCTCTCGAGGAGAGCTGCTCCGGCCTCTGAGGTGACGGCTCTTGGACTCATGGAGGCTTCGGATATCGTCTCTGTGCGATGAGGAAAAGAGGAACGTCAAAGAGCGGGCTCAAGGCTCGATTGGTCTTGGGCAGCGGCGCGCTCGCGCTCATCTGCGCCAGCGCTTGTGGGGGCACTTCGAGTGAAACCCCCTACCCCCGCGAGCCTGCCCCTGGTCAGAAGCTCGAGGAGTCCGAGGAGACAGGAACTGGCGGCAGCTCAGCGAACGTGGCTCCTGCCCCGCCCGCAGCTTCCTGAAGTAAGAACGAGAAGAGACTGCGTTTGGTTCGAACGAGTCTCCAGGCGGAGCTCGAATCAGAAGCGACCTGATAGCACGACCCCGAAGCTCTCCGGGCTCACGATCGGCGTGAGTGACGTTTCTTGAGGCGCGTCACGCCACAAAAGCCACCAAGCCACAGCGCCACCGACCGCGGCGGCCGCGCCGACGCTCGTCACCACGATGCCGATATTGCGCTCGAAAGCTGCGCTCTGGGCGTCCTGTTCGACCTCGGACGCGGTGCGCACCGTAGTCGACTCTCCGGTGTCCGGATCGGTGACGATCTCAGGCCCACACTCGAAGGCACCTGCATCGTTCTTTCGCGCGCAGAGTCCATTTGTATAGCCGTTCACCGCTGATTGCCCTGCCCAGGTCAGGCCGATGCCAACGCCGGTCGCGACGACACCTCCACCCGTAAGGACCACGGGCCAGATGGGACGGCGCGGGGGAGGGGCCTCGGAAGGAGGAGCAGCCACCGCTGGCTCCTCTTCGGTCTCGGTGGAGGCCTGCGTTTCCACCTTCGGGGGAGGAGGATTCGACTTCAGGCCCGAGAGGCGAGCGATCCTCTTCTCAATGGATACGCGGTCCTCGGTGCGCGGATTCCTTTCCATGTACGCCTCGAGGGCCGCGACCGATTTGTCGTAGTGGTGGGCCAGCTCATAGGCGCGGGCGAGGTTGAGAAGAAGGGCGATAGCCGTGCAGTCTCGCTGGAATGCGTCCTCCCAGTAAAGGACGGCGCGCTCGTAGTCTCCCTCATGGAACGAGACCTGACCCGCCTCAAAGGCGCCTTTCGCGGCCGAGATCTCCGAATCGGTCGGGGTCTTGGTGCATTCAGGGTAGGCAGAGGCAGCCCCGGCCGGGTTCGCCAAAGTGAATGCCAGGGCGGCTGCCTGGGGAAGGTAGGCTCGACAGGGTCGCACGTGCGTAGCATACCCGCCGCCTGGCCTGGTCCACAAACTTTGGTGTGAGTTGGCTCGCGAGACGGACAGAGGATCCAGGCGAGCCACGTTTTCCAGAACGCTCATGATTCCCGGAAAGAAACAAATCCTCGTCGCCGATGACGAGCCGAACCTGCGTCGCGTGCTTGGCGCGCAACTCACGCGCGACGGGCATGAAGTTCACCTCGTCGAAGATGGGCTTGCTGCGCTCAAATGCCTCACGGAGAACCATATCGATCTCGTGATCACGGACCTCAAGATGCCGGGACTCGACGGCATGGGGCTCCTCCGCAAGGCGCTCGAGATGGATGCGAACCTGCCCGTGGTCATGATCACGGCGCACGGTACGGTGGATAACGCTGTCGAGGCTCTGAAGACGGGCGCGTTCGACTACGTTACCAAGCCGTTTGACCAGGAAGAGCTCCGCACCATCGTCAAAAAAGCGCTCGTGACGCGCGATCTGGCGGCGCGGGACGCGACTCGTGCCGACGCCGCCCCCCACTCGCGCTACGGGATCATTGGGCAAAGCCCGGCCGTGCTTGAGGTCTACGGCTTGATCGATCGCGTGGTCGATTCGCCAACGACCGTGCTCGTGACGGGAGAGAGCGGAACGGGTAAGGAGCTCGTCGCGCGCGCGCTCCACGAGTCATCGACCCGGAAGAATCGCCCCTTCATCAAGGTCAACTGTGCGGCGATTCCGCGCGAGCTCATCGAGAGTGAGTTCTTCGGGCACGAACGGGGCGCGTTCACCGGCGCTATCAACGCCAAACCCGGGCGCTTCGAGCTCGCGAGTGGCGGAACTCTCTTCCTCGATGAGATCGGCGCGATTCCGCTCGAGACCCAGGTCAAGCTCCTGCGTGCCCTGCAGGAAGGGGAGTTTGAGCGTGTCGGCGGAGTCAGGACCATCCAGGTCGACGTGCGCTTGGTGGCGGCTACGAATGCCGACCTGCGCAAGCAGATCGAAGAAGGGACCTTCCGCGAGGACCTCTTCTATCGGCTGAACGTCGTTGAGGTGAAGCTACCCGCGCTCAGGGATCGGGCCTTCGACATTCCCCTGCTCGTCGACCACTTCATCTCCAAGTACAATGCCCGGCTCAGCAAATCGGTGCAGGGTATCACCCCCGAAGCGCTGTCTCTGCTCACGAGTTACTCATGGCCTGGCAACGTTCGTGAGCTCGAGAACGTGATCGAGCGGGCCGTTCTGTTCACAGACGGATCCAAGGTCCAGGTCGAGCACTTGCCCGCGGAAATCGGCAGCAAAGGGCGTCCCGTTTCCGACGCGACCTCTCAGGAAGTCGGCTTGAAGGAACAGGTGCGGGCGGCGATGAGTCAGCTTGAGCGTCAGCTCATTCACAAAGCGCTCGAACAAACGGGCGGCAACGTGACCCACACAGCGCGTCTTCTCAAGCTCTCCCGAAAAGGGCTGCAGCTGAAGATGAAGGAGCTCGGTCTCCGCGACGCGATGAAACAGAACCTCAAGGACGACGACGAGCTTCTCGAAGGATGAGGAGAGGCCAGAGTCGTTTTCGGCGCACAGGAGCCTCCACAATGCTCCTTGTGCTCCTCGGCTGCTCTCGCGAGCAGCAAAGCGAGCCCGTGGAGGCGACGGGGGGGAGCCCCGCGAGCACCCTCGAGGCGCCCGTCCACAGTCCTCCGCTCGGCCCGCCGATCGATCGGGCGCCGCCGCGCGTCGGGATGTCGTACATTCCGCCCGGTGCACTCGTCGTAGGTACGCCCCCCGAGAGACGACCACGCCGAGCAGATCGAGAGATCTCGGGCGAGCAGGTCATGCTGCAGGGATACTATATCGATATCTATCCCTACCCGAACGAAGAGGGCGCTATCCCTGTTACCAACCTCACCCAAGCGGAGGCGCGAGCTCTCTGCGCGGAGCAGGGCAAGAGGCTCTGCACTGAGCTCGAGTGGGAGCGGGCGTGCAAGGGACCGGACAACCGCGTCTACGAATACGGTGACACGTATCAGGCCGACGCTTGTCGGCTTGGGGCGCGCGCGGCGCTGCGTCCATCTGGCTACTACTCGACATGCCAGAGCGATTTTGGGGTCCACGATCTCCACGGTGGACCTTTCGAGTGGACGGATAGCGGCTACGGCCGCGGTTATGAGCGCGGTGAGGTCGTCTTGAAGGGCGGCAGCGGCATGCCTGCCGATGTACACGGGCGCTGCGCGAACCTCGAGCCCGAGAAGTCGGAAAAGCGGAGCGGCCAGATCGGGTTCCGCTGTTGTCTCGGAGACATCACAAGTGATCCGATCACGCTCGAAGCGCGTTTTTCTCCGGGACTCTTGCCCCGCGTGAAGTTCGACGCTGATCTCGAGGAACAAATGCTCGCGGCGCTGCCCGACGAGGTGAAGGAGTCGCTCGCCAAGGTCGGCCCGATCAAGCGACAAAGAGTTTGGCTCTGGCGGCCGATCGCGAACGAAGAACTCCATCTCATGGCCGTCTGCGCCCGCGCTCCAGCGCACAACGCCGGACCGGCCTGTGGCCTTTCGGTCGTGCGCGTGGCGCCTGGTACGGTCAAGACACTTGCCTGGATCTCGAGCGGCAAGTGGGTTGCGGATTTGCACAAGCCAGGCCCTCTGACCCATTTGATGCTGCTCGGCGGCGACGAGCGCGGCAGCTTCAAGCGATCACTGATCTATAAGTATGGTGACGTCGCGGTCGGTGATCTCGTCTGGGGCTGGGAGCAGGCGCGAGACGCCAAGAAGCGCTCACGGAGCGGAACAAAAAGTCCGTAGACGCTCGGCGCTCTCTTCGAGCCGTCGGACGGAATCGTTGACGCGTCGAGCGAGTGTCCCGTTCTGCTTGGGCGTGCGGGGGGGAATTTCCGAGAGGGCCTTCTTGAGCACGCCCAGCTCGACGGAAAAGACTGTGAGGTCGCTGCCTTGCCAAATGGAGGAGGCGAGCCAGGGTTCGAGACGAGCTTCGAGGGCTTCGAGCTCCGTGACGAACCCTTTCACCTCCTCGGCGGACTCGAGGGTTCGCTCTTTCCCGAACGATTCTTTGAGGGAGGCGCTGAACTCGCGGCACGCTTGGGCCCTTTCGATGTTGAGACAGCCGGGGACCAGGAGGAGCCCCGCGAGGGCGAAAGAGGGCAGACTTTTCATGAAGTCGGGCGGAGCGTCCCAGAAAGTTTGCAGCGTCGCAAAACCCGATGTGGGGAGGGCAGAAGGAGGGGGACGAAACTTGGCCCGAACGCCTCGAGTCTGGCAGGCCGAGGATGATGGCCACTGACCTAGAGCCCGCCCTGACCACGATCCTCGCCCAGGCCGAGGCCCTTGCGCGGAGCCGGGGTGAGGAGACCTCGACCGTCCACGTCTTGGCCATGCTCGGCTCGCCGAGCGGGCCGACGGCTGAGGTTCTCGCCGAACGGGGAGTGCGTCCGCGAAAGGTGCTCGATGTGGCCGAACGGCTTGTGCCCGGTCCTGTGGACCATCTGCCGCTCTTTGCGTCTCGCGTGCGCGAGTACGCCCGAAGGTTCGGAGCTGGAGCGCCGCGCGCGGCTCATTGTCTGCTCGTGATCTTGAACGACACGTCGCTGTCGGCCCATCGAGTCCTCGTCGAGCTCGGGGTGAACATCGCCTCGGCTCGAGGCTCCGCAGTCCAAGCTGTCCAAGGCCTTCCGATGCGCCGTCCGGCGCGGGCCATGAGTGACGAGCTCAAGGTCCCCACCAAAGCCGCCGAGCCTTTCTCGTCGCCTCTCCGGCGCGGAAAATCGGGCGAAGCCGTATCGCTCCTTGCGGGGGTTGGTCAGACGCCCGTTCCGCGAAGAAAGCTCGCCTCGCCTCCGTTGAGCTCGCCCGGGGTTCCTTCTGAATCTCAGGCGTCTGCTCCCGCCGCACCTGCCGCGAGCTCTGCTTCCGGGGGGCCTTTCCACCCTGAAGCCGCACCTCAGCCATCCAAGTTCGCTCTGCCGAAGAATCGTTTTCCGATCCTCACGACGATCGGTACGAACCTGACGGAGCTCGCGGAGGCCGGGCGCCTCGATCCTGTTTACGGCCGCGAGGAAGAGATCGACCAGGTGCTCGATGTGCTCGCGAAGCGCCAGGCCAATTGCCCGATCGTGCTCGGCCCTCCCGGGGTCGGCAAGACGAGCATCCTGCACGGCGTCGCGCTCCGAATCGCGGGGGCCGACGAGGGATCTGCGACTGATGAGCGCATTCTCATCGAAATCCCTCTCTCCGAGCTCATTGCGGGTACCGGGGTGCGCGGCGCCCTTGCCAGCCGACTCTCGCTCCTGAAGAAAGAGGTCGAGGCAGCAGAGGGGCGTGTTGTGCTCTGCTTCGATGAAATTCACCGTCTCTTCTCGGCGGAGGTCGCCGATGAGATCGCGGCCGATCTCAAGCTCTCGCTCGCGCGCGGTGAGCTCCCCTGCATCGGAGCGACCTCTCCCGAGGAGTACCGCAAGATGGTCGACCGGGACGGGGCCCTCGAGCGGCGACTGACCCCGATTCGCGTCGATGAGCCGACGCGCGAAGAGGCGTATCCGATGCTCCTTTCCGCGCTGCCGCGACTCGAGCGACATCACAAGACGGCTTACGACGAAGAGGCAGTGGCGCTCGCGATTGCTTGGTCGATCCGTTACCTCTCCGGACGCGCGCTGCCCGACAAGGCGCTCAGCATCTTGGATCTCGCGGGAGCCCGAGCGAGCCGTCGTGGCCAAGCCCTCGTGGACTCGGAGGCCGTCGCGCAGGTCGTCGCATCCCAAGCCAAGATGCCGATCGAGCGTCTGCTCGAGAGCGACTCGGCGCGCATGCTTCGGCTCGAGACCATTTTCGCGGAGCGCGTGATCGGACACGAAACAGAGCTCGGCCGCATCGCGCGCATTCTGCGGCGGAACGCGGCGGGGCTCGGCTCGCGCAGGCCGATCGGGACGTTCCTCTTGCTCGGTCCGACGGGCGTCGGAAAGACCGAGACCGCGAAGGCGATCGCGAGTGTCATGTTCCACAGCGAGAGCGCGATGACGCGCATCGACATGGCTGAGCTCAGCGAAGCTCACGCGGTTGCCAAGCTGATTGGCGCGCCTCCCGGCTATGTTGGACACGATGCGGGCGGGCAGCTCACCGAAGCAGTCCAGAAGCGGCCCTACCAGGTCATCTTGCTCGACGAGATCGAGAAGGCGCACCCGGAGGTCCTGATGGCATTTTTGGCAGTGTTCGATGAAGGTCGGATGACGGACAGTCGAGGGCGCGTCTGCGATTTTACGAACACTGTGCTGGTCTTGACCTCGAATCTCGGCGCCCAGGCAGCCGCGACGGTGCAGAGGAAGGTAGGCTTCCGCTCGGCCAACGCGAGCGACAAGGACGAGCGGCGCGAAGCTGTGATCCTGGCCGCTCGCCGGGCGCTGCCCCCCGAGCTCTACAATCGCATCGACGAGGTGTTGGTCTTTACCAGCCTCGAGCGCGAGTCGGTGATGAAGATTGCGCGCCTCATGATCCAGGAACTTGCAAGAGAGGTCTTCGAGTCGCGCGGCATAGAGCTCGATGTCGACGAGCCTGCCCTCGAGTGGATCTTGGATCAGGGAGGCTACGATCCAGAGCTCGGCGCGCGCCCGCTCCGTAGACAGCTTGCGCGTCTCATCGAGGCCCCTTTGGCGGAGGCCATTCTCGAGGGAAGGGTTGCTGCAGGCGATGTTTACGAGGTGACTCTTGCGGGCGGCGAACTTCGGCCCAAGGTCACGCCGGGGTCGCGCGCTGCTGAGTGACTCATCCGAAGTGCGTCCCGGCGCTCGACCGCGCCGCGGTCACGCTTCTTTGCGCTTTTCGGTCCGAGCGAGGGCCCGGAGGTAACGGTTCCGCCGCTCGCTGTTGCCGAGGATCAGGTGCGCCTCTTCGATGACTTTTCGAATGACGGCGAGCTCAGCGTCGAGGTGGCGGAGCTCCGGTGACAAGCGCTCGGGACTGAACTCGCTCTGGAGCCGTTCATAGGCTCGTTCGATTTCGAACTCCGTGGCCCCGCGGTCGACACCGAGGAACGTGAAATAGTCGCTTTCCTGCACGAGGCGGAGGCGTGCCTCGAGCCTCACTTCGCTGGGAGCGCTCCGGGGCGCTAGCGAATCGCGTCGGCCGGGTCGGTCGGTCGAGCCCGGACCTTTAGCGTCCGCCTGGCGCAGATCGTCGGCGGGGCCCACAGTGATCGCGCCGAGATCCAGGAGACCTGAGAGGGCAACCAGGCGCGCCGGGTCTTTGCGCGCCAGTTCCGTCAGAAAGACCGCCGGCTGGGCTTTGTCGAAGTTCTCGAGCTCTTGTTCGAGGTGCGCTTCAAAGAAGAGGTCGGAGTGTGGACCGAGCGCGACCCAGTTCTCGGGGTCGCCGAAGCGCGCGAGCGCCTCTTCGGGCGACCGGATGCGACGAATCGCGCTCACAAACACCAGAGCTCCCGTGGCGGCTCCGAAGATGGACCCTTCGTCGGGCACCCGATCGGTGGGAACCTGCTCGCGAAGCAGCTCATTGTCCGCGGTCAGAATCTGACTCAAGAGCCACTCGCCGTGCGCGCGCAAGGTGGGCAAGAGCTCGTCGCGACTCAAATGCCCGCTGGCGACCAGGCTGGCCCCAGTGCTCCGAACCGCACGAGGCAGAGGCCGGAGTTTGTGCGCCATCTCCGGAGTGAAGCGGCCCTGGCGCTCCAAGAAGGGCACCAGAGCGTCAAGATCGCGACTTGAAGAGAAGGAATGGATATCGCCCTCCCGGAGGAAAATGCGCCGGAGACCGTCTTTGGTTTGCTGTGCCAAAGAGCCAGTGAAGCGTTCGCGTACGGCACGCGCGAGTGCAAAGGTCGGCGGCTCGGGTAGGTTCGCCTCCGGTGTCTTGATCTCGATCGGCCTTGCCCGGGCAAGGCCCGGGATGGTGCTCGGTCCGACTAGCTCCGGGTCCTCGTCGGACACTTCGGGCGGAGGCGCATCCACGAGGAGAGAGTCGACCTCTTTCGAGCTCGCGGCGTCGGAGTGGACACCGAGGCGGCGGCCAGGATTCGTCGGATCTTCGAAATCGGCCTTGAGATCTCGGGGCAGATCCTTGGGAAGGTCTTTGAACACGTGGGTCGAGACGTCCCAGCGCGCGTCGAGCGGGCCGCCCCCCGCACGTGTTGCTTCCTCTTCAATCGGAGTTTCTCCCGTGGCGTCGCGCGAAGCGTCTTCGCTGGGCTTGTCTATGGCCTCGACCTCGCTGAGCTCGTCGAGGGGGGGTGAGAGGGCGGCGAGCAAAGGTGAATCGGAGGGCAGCTCCGCGTCTGCAGTGGGTCCAAGGCGCGCGAGGGGGGAGGAGCCGCCTTGTCCCATGCGCACTCGTCTCCGCCCCTGCTCGAGGACCGCTCGAGTCTCCGGGCTGAGTCCGGAGGCGCCACCGCTGTCGGAGCGCGGGCGTGCCGAGGGGGAGGTCCGAGCGCGCATCGCCCCGAGAATCTCGCTCGGATCGCTCGGGAGCGGGGGGAGGCTCGGAACATAGCGGTTCGGACCGTCGCTCTCGGGCAGCGTTGTTTGGGGCGGATGGATCGTGCCGAGCGAGTCCGCCCGGATAGGACGTCTCGTCGCGGCCATCAGGACGGGAGCGCGGGGAGCGCGCGAGCGCGCGTCGCGCTGCTGAGGCGGGCCAAGCACCTCCACCAGCTCTGTGAGAACTTGGTCAACATCGATCGGTCGATAGTAGCGAAGCCGTGCCAGGTGTGCAGGAAACGCCGGGCTGTCGAGAGCCTGACCGCGCTCGCCGAGCAAGATCACCCGCGTCGCACCGCCGCTGGCTTCGCGGATCTCGTTGAGGATGCGCTCAGCATCTTTCAGGTCGGCGTCGAGGATGACAGAGAGCGGACGCTCGTAACGGATCCGCATCCCGATCAGGCCGGGCGGCACATCGACCACCGGATAGTTTCGGGCTCGAAGGCCTGCTTGGAGCCGGTCGGCTTCGGCCGAAGCGTCACAGAGAAAGACCTCATGGAGCAGAGGGCTGCCGCTCCGCACGCCTTCGGCTGGCTCTTCCTCCTGGTGCTCGTCCAAGCCAAAATCCTCTTGTTACGCCTTCGCTAACTCGCGCGAAGCCAAGTCGCGAGCACGATCAGCGCCGTGATCGTCAGGACGAAAGCCCACTCGCCGAGAGTCATCGCGACCATGCCCGGATTATCGTATCACGGTTCGTCGCCCCGAGAAGGGAACCTCCCGCGGGCTTTTTTGAGCGGGGCTCGGCTGCTAACAGTCCGCGTGGTGGCGAAAAGTGGTCTCAGTCCCCGCGTCGTTCTCGGCCTCGGTGCGAACATCGGAGAGCCCCTCGCCGAGCTGCGCCAAGCTGTCACGGCGCTCCGCGCCGAGCTCGACCAGCAGGCGACCATCTCGAGCCTATTTCGGACGGCTCCGATCGGTCCTCCGCAGCCCGATTTTTTGAACGCCGCGCTTCTCGTGCGCACCGACAAACAGCCTCTCGAGATCCTTGCGCTCGCTCACCGCCTCGAGGCCGCGTCCGGGCGCGTCCGCGAGCTTCGTTATGGGCCGAGGCCTCTCGATATCGACCTTCTTTGGGCTGATTTCACGCTCGATCATCCGCGCCTCGTGGTTCCACATCCTGAACTCGTGCGTCGCGCTTTCGCGTGGTTTCCGACGCTCGAGCTGGTACCGGAGCTCGGGGAAACCATGGCTTCCGTTTCATTCCATGGACAGCGGATCGAATGCATCGCTGGACCGGACTGGGACCGTGCGGATCCTGCGCGGAAGTTTCCCTCATGAGTGGACACCTTGATGCGCGAATGGTAGGAGCCGCCCGCCTCTGGCTTCGCCGCTGTCCGAGCCGATTTTCCGCGCTTGGCGCGACGATTCGGTGAGGCTCCGGTCTCGCCCCTCGGCAACGGCGCGCGGTCCCCGACACCTCTCGCTGCACTCTTATTGAGCCACACCCATGCGGTCCCTCATTCTCAGCATCTCCGTTGATTTTGATAAGAGCGCTTTTTTGCAGATGGTCCTCTTTGCGGGGTTCATCATTCTGCTGAAGCCTCTGCTCATCGATCCCATGCTCGCGCTCTTCACGGCTCGTGAAGCGGGCACCGTGGGGGTGAAGGATGAGGCGCGCGCGATGCAGGAGAAAGCCGCCGACATTCTGCGCCGCTACGAGAATGAGGTCTCGAGCGCGCGCGCCGCGGCGCAGAAGGCGCGCGATGAGAGCCGACAGGAGACCGCTCAGCTCGAGGCCAAGATCCTCGCAGAGGGACGCCGGGCCGCTGAGATGATCACGACGCAAGGGCGCGACAAGATGACGCGCGAGCTCGACGGCTTGGCCAGGGAGCTCGAGACGCTGAAACCCGCCGTGGCGCAGGCTATCCAGAGCCGCATCCTCGAGGCAAAGGGGCTCTCTTCATGAAGAAGTTCATTCGGTCCATGTTGGTCCTCGGGGCGCTCAGCGTTCCGGTTTCTGCTTTCGCCAGCGCTCCCCACGCAGAACATGGCGAGGGGGAGCATGCCGCTTCTGAGCATGGTCATGGCCACGATCACGTTCCTCACATCTCCGAGGTGAACTGGACCGACGGGATCTTCTCCCGCGAAGAAGGAACGCCGATCCCGCTCGTGGCCCTGCTCCTGAACACGGCGGTCCTCGCGTATCTGATCGTGCGCTTTGGCGGTCCGGCCGTGAAAAATGGCCTTGCGGCTCGTCAGCGCCAAATCCTCTCCGACGTGGACGCTGCAGCAGCCATGAAGCGTGAAGCTGAAGCTCAGCTCGAAGAGTACGAGAGCCGCCTCGCGCGCCTGACGGCCGAGACCCAGGAGATTCAGCGGTCGATGGCGGAGCAAGCGGCTCTCGAGAGGAAACAGCTCCTCGCCGAGGCAGAAGCGCAGCGCGACGCCATGGTGCGAGACGCAGAAGAGCGACTCGGTCACGAGCTCCGCGCTCACCGGGAACAGATGATTCGCGACGCGATCTCGGACGCTGTGCGTCAGGCAGAGGAAACCCTCGCGCGGGATTCGCGCGTGCTCGGCAGCGACGCCCTTGCGCGCCAGCTGCTCGCGAGCTTCGAACGGAGCTCCAGCCAGAAGGAGGCTCTGTCATGAAGGGTGATGAAGCAGCTGCAGAACGTTACGCTCAAGCGATCTTCGAGCTAGCTCGGGACACCGGCCGCCTCGAGAAGGTGACCTCCGATCTGGCTCGGCTCGCAGAGACCTTCAGCGCCTCGAAGGATCTCGAAAATGCGCTCGGGAACCCTGTCGTTCTCGCTGCTCAAAAAGAAGCGATCCTCCGCGAGGTTTGCGGAAGGCTCGGCTCGGATGAGCTCGCCCTGCGCTCGGCGGTCGTGATGAGTCAGCGCGGCCGCATCGGCGCATTGCCCGAGGTCGCGCAGAGTCTGCAGCAAATGGCCGACGCGGTGCTCGGAATCGAGCGCGCCGAGGTGACGACGGCTGCCGACATGGATGAGGCATTTTATAGCGGTCTTGAGGCGGGCCTGAGCCGTTCGCGCGGCAAGCGCGTCGTTCTCCGGCGCCGGACCGACCAGAGCCTGATCGGTGGCGCCGTGCTTCGCGTGGGCGGCCGCACGATGGACCACAGCGTCCAAAGTCACCTGAAGCGCCTCGAGCGCGAGCTCCTTTCGCAGGCGCTCTCCGCGAAGGCCTGAATTCTTTCTGACTGAGCCTTGGGCTCGAGTTTCGATCACGAACGATTAACCACGAGTAATAGAGTCATGCAGCTCCGCGTCGATGAGATCGCCTCCATCATCAAGAAACAGATCGAGAACTTCGACACCCAAGTCGCCGTCTCTCAATCAGGAACCGTGCTCACCTCCGGTGACGGTATCGCCCGCGTCTACGGGCTCGATGGCGTCATGGCCGGCGAGCTCGTCCAGTTCCAGGGCGACGTCTATGGCTTGGTTTTGAACCTCGAGCAGGACAACGTCGGCGTCGCGGTGCTCGGTGACGCGACCAGCGTTCGCGAAGGTGACTCGGTCCAGCGTACGGGGCGTATTGCTGACGTTCCTGTTGGCGAGGGGATGGCGGGACGCGTGGTGAACGCGCTCGGTCAGCCGATCGACGGCAAAGGTCCCCTGCAGACGACCGCGACGCGCCGCGTTGAGCTCAAGGCTCCCGGCATCATCGCACGTCAGCCGGTCAAGGAGCCGCTCCAGACGGGTTTGAAGGCGATCGACGCGATGATTCCGGTCGGCCGCGGACAGCGTGAGCTCATCATCGGTGACCGCCAGACGGGCAAGACCGCGGTCGCCCTGGACACGATCATCAACCAGAAGGGCAAGGGCGTTTACTGCATCTACGTCGCCGTCGGCCAGAAGTCGTCGACCGTCGCGCAGGTGGTGGAGAAGCTCCGCCAGTACGGCGCCCTCGAGTACACGACCGTCGTCGTGGCGACCGCCACCGAGACGGCACCCCTCCAGTTCCTCGCGCCGTACACCGGCGTCACGATCGGCGAGTACTTCCGCGACACCGGCAAGCACGCGCTCTGCGTCTATGACGATCTGTCGAAGCAGGCGGTTGCTTACCGCCAGATGTCGCTCCTGCTCCGTCGTCCTCCGGGCCGCGAAGCGTATCCGGGTGACGTCTTCTACATCCACTCGCGCCTCCTCGAACGCGCCGCCAAGATGGCGGAGCGTTGGTACGTGGTGGGCGAGGGTGACGAGGTTCCGGCCGGTGACATCCAGTTCGTGGGCGTCGACGGCAAGGTTCACCTCGGCGAGGAAGGAAAGCACCACGCCGAGGCGTCGCTCAAGGGTCTGAACCGGAGTGGCCTCGCGGTGAAGAAGGATCCGCACTCAGGCGGTTCGCTCACGGCTCTGCCGATCATCGAGACGCAGGCGGGTGACGTTTCAGCCTACATTCCGACCAACGTGATCTCGATCACCGACGGTCAGATCTTCCTCGAGAGCGATCTCTTCTACTCAGGTGTCCGCCCGGCCATCAACGTCGGTATCTCCGTGTCCCGCGTCGGCGGCAACGCGCAGATCAAGGCGATGAAGAAGCTGTCCGGTACGCTCCGTCTGGATCTCGCTCAGTACCGCGAGAAGGCAGCCTTCTCGCAGTTCGCGAGCGACCTCGACGCTGCGACCCGCGCTCAGCTCGAGCGAGGTGCTCGTCTCGTTGAGCTCCTGAAGCAGGGCCAGTACGTTCCGCTGAGCGTCGAGAAGCAGGTCGTTACGATCTACGCCGGCACCCAGGGCTTCGTGGACAAGATTCCGGTGAGCTCGCTGCGTCAGTTCGAGCTTGACCTCCACGCTCACCTGGAGACTAAACACCCCGAGATCCTGAAGGAGATCGCCGAGAAGAAGGAGATCTCGAAGGACCTCGCAGGGAAGCTCGACACTGTCCTCCGCGAGTTTGCCAAGTCCTTCGAGGAAACGAAGGCCTGACAGAGATGAGCCCCCTCTCGGCGAGGGGGAGCACCGCAAAGGTTCTCCAGCATGGCCAATCAGAAGGAAATTCGTAAGCGCATCAGTACCGTCAAGAGCACGCAGAAGATCACGCGTGCCATGAAGATGGTGGCGGGGGCGCGTCTTCACAAAGCGCAGGCCCGGATCGCCGCTCTTAGGCCCTTCGCGCAAGAGACGGCCAAGGTCCTCGATAAGGTCGTGCACTCGGCCCAAAAAGACGACCAAGACACTGAGAAGCATCCCTTCTTGGCCGAGCGTGAGGAGAAGCGGGTTCTTCTCCTCGTCGTGACGAGCGATCGTGGCCTCTGCGGTGCGTTTAACTCGAACATCCTTCGCAGGGCCGAGCAGGCCCGCACTGAGTTCGAGGCAGCTGGCAAAACTGTCGTCCTGCACACCATCGGCCGCAAGGCGCGCGACTTCTTCCAGCGCCGCCGGATCACGATCGACGAGCAGTTCCCGAACGTGTGGGACAATCTGGACGTCGAGACAGCTCGTCGCGTTACCCGAGCTATCCTCGGTCCGTTCTTCCGCGGTGAGGTTGACTCGATTTACCTCGTTTACAACGAGTTCAAGTCTGCCATGACCCAGGCGGTGGTTCTCCAGCGCCTTTTGCCCGTCGCGGCGGACGGTAGTCTCAGCGAGACCCCTGGGGACTCGGGCGAGGACTTCCTCTACGAGCCGGACCGCGACACGCTGCTCAGCGTCCTCGTGCCCGTGTACATCGAAACCACGGTCCTCCGGTCCCTCTACGAGTCGATGGCCTCCGAGCTCGGAGCGCGCATGACGGCGATGGACTCAGCAACGAAAAACGCGAGCGATATGATCAGCGACCTGACGCTCAAGTACAATCGCGCGCGTCAGGCGGCGATCACCACGGAGCTGATGGAAATCATCGGCGGTTCCGAAGCTCTGAACGCTTAAGTGTCGGGGAAAGCGCTCAGGCGAGCGACAGGACTTGCACCCTCGGCGATTCGCCCCGGGTGCATTCCGCTATTTTGAAGCTTGTTCGAACTTTTGATCGCTCCTTTCTTGCGGCTTTCCGGAACTTCCTGAGAGGATCTCGGCCATGGCGAAACAGCCTCATGTTCTCGGTGTGGTTCTGGCGGGCGGAGAAGGAAAACGGCTCTGGCCTTTGACACGGGATCGCGCGAAGCCCGCCGTGCCATTCGGGGGGAACTATCGGCTCGTCGATTTCGCTCTCTCGAACTTGGTCAACGGCGGCTATCGGCGCATCGCTGTTCTGACCCAATACAAGAGTCACTCGCTCGATCGACACATCGCCCAGACGTGGCGTCTCTCTCCGATCTTTAACAACTACGTGATGAGCGTGCCGGCGCAGATGCGGCACGGCAAACGTTGGTTCGAAGGTTCGGCGGACGCGATCTTCCAGAACTTGAACCTGATTCAAGACGAAGGTCCCGACTACATCTGCGTCTTCGGCTCCGACCACATCTATCGGATGGATCCGAGCCAGATGGTTGAGCAGCACATCGAGTCGGGCGCCGGAGTGACCGTGGCGGCGATTCGAGTGCCTCGCGCCGAGGCCAGTCGTTTCGGCGTCGTTGACGCTGATTCCCAAGGGAGGATTCGAGAGTTTCATGAGAAGCCTCGGGACATTCACGGGCTCGCCGACAACCCAGACGAGGTGTTGGCTTCCATGGGAAACTATGTGTTTTCGGCCAAGACGCTGGTGAGCGCGGTGCAACAAGACGCGCTGGACAAAGACAGCGAGCACGACATGGGCGGGAACATCGTGACGAACTTGGTTCGCTCGGGCCAGGCATGGGTTTACGACTTCTCGCGCAACAAGGTGCCGGGGGCGACCACGAGGGACGCTGGGTACTGGCGCGACGTCGGTACGCTCGACTCCTATTATGAATCGAATATGGACCTCATTAGCGTCCATCCGATCTTCAACCTTTACAACCTTGAGTGGCCGATCCACTCGGGTCTCAGCATGCTGCCGCCCGCGAAGTTCGTGTTCGATGAGGAGGGGCGTCGAGGGATGGCGATTGATTCGATGGTGTGCGCTGGCGTGATTCTTTCGGGCGGCAGCGTGAAGGGATCGATTCTCTCCTCCGGGGTCCATGTACACGCAGGCGCCCAGGTCGAGTCTTCGGTCTTGATGGCCGGTGTCGACATTGGACGCGGAGCGATCGTGCGTCGCGCTATCATCGACAAGAACGTGCGGGTTCCGCCGAACGCGCGCATCGGTATCGATCTCGAGCACGATCGGGCGCGGGGCTTCACCATCTCCGAGGGCGGTGTGGTCGTGATCGGCAAAGGCGACACGATCCCTGAATGAGCCGGGGCGCGCGGAATATTTCGGCCGATTTCGGACCCGAACGGGCGTTCGGCAAAATCTCGCCGTCTGAGCGGGGCCCCTGTATAAGAAAATATGAGGATCGGTCTGATCACTCGCGAGTATCCGCCCGAAATTTATGGCGGCGCGGGAGTCCACGTCGAATACCTGGGCCGCGAGCTCAAGAAGAAGCTCGAATTGTCGGTATTTTGCTTCGGGGCTTCGCGCTGCGAGGCGGAAGTCAAAGGAAGTTACGCTTTTTGGGATGCGCTTTCCGGTCCCGAACCCCATAGGGCAGCGCTTCGGACCTTGGCGGTCAATCTGCAGATGACAGCGGACTTGGGCGGAGTCGATCTCGTCCATACGCACACTTGGTACGCGAACTTCGCTGGCCATTTGGCGAAGCTCACCTACGGCGTTCCGCACGTGATGACCTCGCACAGCCTCGAGCCTCTTCGCCCCTGGAAGGAAGAGCAGCTCGGCGGTGGCTATAGGATCTCGCGCTACGTCGAACAGACCGCCGCGCTCACCTGCGATCGGATCATCGCGGTGAGCGCCGGCATGCGCGCCGACATCCTGCGTGCTTATCCTGAGGTGTCTCCGGACAAGGTCCAGGTCATCTACAACGGTATCGACACCGACGAGTACCGCCCGAGCGAGGGCGGGCGCGCCCTCGAGGCCCTGGGACTCGACCCGAAACGTCCGGTTGCCATCTTCGTCGGGCGCATCACACGTCAAAAAGGCGTTCTCTATTTGCTCGAGGCCGCGCGCCATTTTGCCCCCGAGGTGCAGCTCTTGCTCTGCGCCGGCGCTCCTGACACGCAGGAAATCGCGGCAGAGGTCGAGGCCTCGGTACGCAGGCTCGAGAAGGTTCGCTCGGGTGTGGTCTGGGTGAGTCGAATGCTCGAGCGTAGCGAGATCATTCCGCTGCTTTCGGCTTCGACCGTCTTCGTGTGCCCGAGCATTTATGAGCCATTTGGGATCGTGAACGTCGAAGCCATGAGTACGGGCACGGCGGTCGTCGCGTCGCACGTCGGAGGGATCCCGGAGATCGTGGTCGAAGGGGAAACAGGCAAGCTCGTGCCATTTTCTTCCGATGAGCGCGGCGATCCTGCGGACCCGGACAAGTTCGCCCGAGACTTCGCGGCGGCTGTGAACGAAGTCGCATCCGACCTAACCCGGGCGCAGCGGATGGGTGAAGCGGGACGCTCTCGCGCCATCGAACGCTTCAGCTGGCCGTCGATCGCTGAGGAGACGATCGCGCTCTATCGAGACCTCCTCCCCTGGTGAACTATGTGTGGGATCGTTGCTTATACAGGCCCTCGTGACGTCGCTCCCGTCTTGCTCGACGCGCTCCGTCGGCTCGAGTACCGGGGCTACGATTCCGCCGGCCTCGCGGTGCTCCAGACGGATGAGGGGAGCCCGAGCCTGACCATCGTGCGAGCGGTCGGGAAACTCGATAACCTCGCGCAGGCGATTTCAGCCAGCGATTTGCCCGGCCAGACAGGCATCGGCCACACCCGCTGGGCCACCCACGGACGCCCCTCGGAGGCGAACGCCCATCCCCATCGCGCAGGTCCCCTCGCCATTGTCCACAACGGGATCATCGAGAATCATCTCGAGCTCAAGCAGGCGCTGCGCGCCGAAGGCGTCGAGTTCCGGAGCGACACCGACACCGAGATCGTCGCGCACCTGCTCCACAAACACTTGAGTGCCGAGGGCCCGCGGGAGGAAGCGCTCCGTGAAGCTCTTCGCCGCACGCTGCGCGAAATCAGGGGCGCTTATGCGCTCGCGGTCGTCTGTGAACAGGCGCCCGACTTCGTACTGTTGGCGAAGAACTCGTCCCCGCTCGTGCTTGGTGTCGGCCGTGGCGAGACGCTCGCGACCTCTGATATCCCTGCGCTCCTGAGCTACACCCGCGACGTCATCTTTCTTGAAGACGGCGAACTGGCGGAGCTTCGACCCTCCGGAGTTCGCATCGAGACCTTGGATGGGACGCGTGTTCAGCGCAAGAGTCGGCGAATCGACTGGAGCCCGGTGCAGGCCGAGAAGGGCGGCTACAAGCACTTCATGCTCAAAGAGATTTTTGAGCAGCCGAGAGCGATCGAAGATACCTTGCGCGGTCGTCTCGATCTCGAGTCGGGCTCTTTGGTCCTGAATGAGCTCGGGCTGGATGAAGAGGGCGCGCGCGGCATTTCCCGCATTTGTTTCATTGCCTGCGGCACGAGCTACCACGCGAGCCTGCTCGGGCGTCACTATGTCGAAAAGTACGCTCGCATCCCGGCCCAAACAGAGCTCGGGAGTGAGGTGCGCTACCGCGATCCAGTATTTTCGAAGGGTGACCTCGTGATCGCAGTGAGCCAATCGGGTGAGACGCTCGATACTTTGGCCGCGCTCGAGGAAGCCAAGAGACACGGAGCGCGCACAATCGCGCTGACGAATGTGCTCGAGAGCGCGATCGCGAGGGCGGCGGACGCCGCCTTCTATACGCACGCCGGTCCGGAGATTGGCGTTGCTTCGACGAAGGCCTTTACGACGCAGCTCGTCGCGATGCTCATGCTTTCCCTGGAGCTCGGTCGCTTGCGCGGGACGCTCCCCGCACCCGAACTACTCTCGCTGCTTCACGCGCTCTTGGAGGCTCCGGGTTCGCTTCGGACGACCCTCGAACAACACGAAGCGGTACTCAGCGTCGCGCGCAAGTGGCATCAGAGCCAGAACTTCCTATTTCTTGGGCGAGGACTTGAGTTCCCGATCGCGCTCGAAGGCGCGCTCAAGCTCAAGGAAATCTCTTATGCGCACGCTGAGGGTTATGCGGCCGGGGAGATGAAACACGGACCCATCGCGCTCATCGATGAGAAGATGCCGGTCATCGTGCTCATCCCGGACGATCGCACCTATGAGAAGACCTTGAGCAACCTGGAGGAGGTTCGCGCGCGGGATGGTCGGGTGATCGCTGTCGCGACGGAAGGAGACGAGCGGGTGAAAGACGTCGCGGACGACGTGCTCTACATTCCGAAGGTCCACGAAGCCATCGCACCTCTCATCACCACGATTCCACTCCAGCTCCTCGCCTACTATGTCGCTGATTTGCGAGGTACAGACGTCGATCAGCCGAGGAATTTGGCGAAGACAGTGACCGTCGAGTGAGCTGGGCTTGACAGCGCCGCCCGCGTCGAGACGATGGAGCGGATATGCGGGCTTTTTCCCTGACCATTTTGGCGTTCTCCCTCTCCGCTTGTGGCGGTTCTTCGAAAGCTCCTCAGGCGCCCGCAGCGGAACCGGAGAGCGCCGAGCCCGAGAGCACTTTGGCCCCCGAAGAGTCAGAGGGAGTAGCCGAGGAGAGCGGCCCCAAGACGATTCCGACGAGCTGTCATCGAGAAGGATCCGTGTGCACGGCGGACCCGAAATGGGTCCGGAGCTTGTGCGCCGATCTTTATCCGGACGTAGCGCTCTACCTCTTCCAGAAGTCGTCGCCGTTCACACACGGTTACATCACGCGCAAGACGAAGGCAGTGAACGCGTCAGGAGGCGTCACGAGCGGGGATGAATGGCTTGCCTTCGATGAAGAGGTCGTTCTTCTGTATCACCGCGCGCCGAATGCGAACGGGATCCAGGTCAGCGGAGCCGAAGGCGGCTACGACGCGATTCGACTCGACGGCTCCTGCGTCACGCTCGACTCGAACGAAGTCACACTCTCGGTGCCTCCGAAGCCAAAGCACGCGACCATCGCTTGGCGCTATCTCGGAGACGACACCGAACAGCAGCTGAAGGCGCATCGCCCGATCTTCGAGGCCTACGTGGCCCGGAAGAAGGAGTGCAAAGGCGCCTTCAGCGGCGAAGTGTCGAAGAAGTGTGTCGACCTCGACGCGAAGCTGAACCAGAAGATCGTAAGCTCGCTGAAAGACGGGAGCCTGATCCTCGAGCCGCCCGCGAAAAGGCCTTAGGAGGTCTTCGCCGCGCTCGCGACGATCGCGCGGCGGTGCTCCCAGAACCTCTCGAAGGCTGAGGCGTAGGCGTCGACGGTCTCGGCGTCCTGAGCGATCAGCGGGCACGACTGGGTGAACAAGAGGAACGAGGTATCGAGGAGCTCTTGGGTCTTCGGGAAGCGCGCCTTGTAGTTCTCAAGAACGTTCTCCGGCAGGTTCTTCGCTTCGGAGAAGATCTTGTGATGTGTTTGGGGCTCGCGCTCCCAGAGGGTCGCTTCGAAGCCCGTTGCCTTGAGAGCCGAAAGGAGTGCGTCGCGCACGGTCGTGGCCGAAAACTCCTCGAGACCCGCGGCCTTTCGGTCGATGCGCACCCGATACTTGTGGTGCACAGTGGTCCGATCCTCGGGGACAATCGGGGGCAGAACGCCCGGGAGCTTTGCGAGCCGAGCGCTCAGGCGTGCGGCGTTGTCCTGGGCGGCGCGGGTGCGCGCGGGGAGCTTTCTGAGCAAGGAGCGCGCGAGAGCCGCCATCATCTCATTGCCGCGGTACATCGAGCCGAGCCTTTGGCTGTTCAAGCTGCGCCATCCGTCGAGGGGGCGACGAAGATCGTTCAAGCGTCCTTCCGCGAGACTCAGATCGTGGCCGAAATTGCGAACCTGGTTCGCGAGCTCGGCGCGCTCGAGCTCCTGGGTCACGTAGATTCCACCCTCGCCAGCGCCGAGGTTTTTGCTCGATTGGAACGAGAACCCGCCTCCCGCCGCGAGCGCCCCGACGGGCTTGCCGCGGTAGGTTGCGCCGTGGGCTTGAGCCGCGTCTTCGAGCAAGACTAGACCGCGGGCATCGGCGAGCCTTTGGAGCGGGTCGAGATCGAAGGGGCATCCGTGGACGTGGACCGGCATGATCCCTTTAGTCCGCGGCGAGAGCCAGCGAAGGATCTCTTCCTCCTCGATGAGTCCGCTTTTCGGATCAACGTCTGCGAAGATGGGAGTTCCTCCGACTGCGAGCACGGCCTGAGCCGTAGCGACGAAGGTGTATGCGGGCACGACGACTTCATCCCCGGGACCAATCCCAGCTGCGGCGAGAGCCAGAACGAGCGCGCTGGTTCCTGAGTGCGTGAGAAGGGCGTATTTCGCGCCCACGTAGTCGCTGAACTCTTCCTGGAGAGCGAGCGCTTCGGGCGCGAAGTTGCCGGAGAGGACTCCTCGCGAGAGGACGCGCTCGACCGCCTGCTTCTCCTCGGTTTCGAGGATCGGCCAGAGGCGATGGCGCGCGGGGTCGATGAGCTTTACGGGGGCGTCGTCCTTGAGCAATGCGGGGGGAAGATTTGCTGTCACGGGGATACTTCTCTTGTCTGACGTGAAAAGGGCCGCACCAGGAGGCACGGCCCTTGTCTATGGGTTTGTTCTGAGAGAGGGGTTCTCTATCAGTCGTCCTTGCGCTGCTGAGCCGCGCCGAAGACCGCTGCTCCACCGTTCGTGGCGGCGGGGCGACCCTGAGCCTTTTGCTTGCGAGCGGCGACCGAACGCGCCCAGTCATAGAGCATGCGCTCCTGCTGGAAGAGATCGTGGACCGGCTCCTGACCGGGGCTCGTGTATGGGGACTTGAAGTACATGCTCATCTGGTGCTGGATACCCTTCTCGCCGACTTCCTGGGCGACATCGAGGATGCGCACCATGTCGATGCAGAGGGGAGCCGCCAGGATCGAGTCCTTGCAGAGGAAGTTGATCTTCATCTGCATGGGCTGACCACAGAAACCCTGCACGTCAATGTTGTCCCAAGCTTCCTTCGCGTCGCCGCGGGGCTTGTAGTAGTGGATGTGAACCTGATGGTTCTCGACCTTGTGACCGACGACGCTGTCGAGCACGCTGGCCTTCGAACGAACCTTGGTTTCGTTGCTCTTCGGATCGTCGAGCACGAGCCCGTCGTTGTTGCCGAGGAAGTTCACCGAGTACCAGCCGTCGACGCGGAGACGGCGCAGGCGGAGCATCGAGGCCATCGCGGTCTTCACGAGGGTCTGTCCCGTCTTTCCGTCCATGCCGCAGTAGGGCACGCCATTTTTGATGGCCTGCTCCTCGAGAGCCGGGACGTTCGCGAGGCTCGGAGCGAAGTTTGCGTGGGGCACGCCGAGCGAGTTCGCGGCGTACATGTAGCGCATCGTCGGGGAGACCGAGGGATTGCTCTCGTCGATCGCCTTCTCGAAGGCGGCGAGCGTCTGGTGGACGTCGGTCCGCTCCATCCACTTTTCGGTGGAAGCGAGATTCACGAGCACAACGCGACGCAGGTTGTTCGCCTGCTTGAACTTCTCGATGTCCTTCTTGATCGCCTCGATCTGTCCACGGTGTCCGCCGTCCGTTCCGACGACGTGCTTGCCCTGGAGGTTCTGGGCGTACTCGCGGGAGAACACTGCGGGCCAGGGAAGCTGAGCCTCGAGCTCTGCGCGAACCGCTTCGAGCTCATCAGCGCGGAAGACGCCGTGCGCGAGGGCGGCCTCGTAGAGGCTCTGGTTGTTCAGGTCCCAGCCGGCGAAGACGAGGTCTTCGAGCTTCGCGAACTCGAGAATGTCCGTGAGCTTGTCCGAGGTGACCGTGTCGTCCGGCTCCGTGAGCATTGCACGACGCGGAGCGAGGCCTCGCTTCATGAGGGCGACGCCCGCGACCAACGTAGAGGCAACTGCCCCGTTAATTCCAATGATGACTACACCTACGCGTCCCATATGTTCCTCTTGTTTGGCGCCGATTGGCTTGCGTTTTGACCTTCGTTGGACTTCCCGAGTTCCGGACGATAACCGTTTGATGTTTGTTTCGGACTGTTCGAGCCAGGGGCCCTTGGTTGGTTATCGAAGGCGCCTTCGCCGGGGGGAAGTTGTCTCGGTCCGGGGGACCAGAACCGGGACGGGCGAGACGCCCCTAACGTGAGTTCGTCGGGGCGTCTAGCCTCAACCGGAATTGGTTTTACCATTCGTGACCGATTGGAAAGGATTGTCCAGTAAATCTTGGAAAGTACCGGGCAAATCTTCTGGGCCAATCGGAGCGCGAAAACGTCTTTACAGGCCAGCCAGCCCCCCTTCTCGGGCGCGTAAATGGGTGCGCACCGGCCCGCGGAGGAGCTCTGCACGGAGTGTCTGGCTCCTCTCGAGTGGTCGGGCCACTCGGGGCGCGTCGAGCGGAGACCGTGCGCGTGTACAATTTGATGATGGGTTCATGAGGAGCGCCGCGTGCGTTTCGAGAGGAGGCGGTCCACCTACTTCGGTTCTTGTGTCGACCGGCGCCCATGTTACGAGGCGGAGCGATGGCTAGCGCGCTCGAAGCTCAAGATCCCCGCACAGGCGAGGCTCTTCCCCTCGTTCCGACAACTGACCCGTCTTCTGTGAGTCAATTGGTGGAGGAGGCTCGCGCCGCCCAGAAGGCCCTGCAGCGAGAGAGCTTCGCGGACAGGCGACGTAGGCTCGAGCGCGCCGCGCGGCGCTTGCTCGAGAGGCGCGCAGAAGGGATGGCGATCGTCGAGGCCGAGATCGGAAAGGTTCACGCCGACGCGCTGTTCACTGAGGCGCTCGGACCTCTCGACGCCGTGCGCGGCTGGATCCGAGTCATTGAAGGAGCGCCGGCTGGCTCAGTCTCTTTGAATCCACTGGCGTTTCCTCGAAAGTCCGCGCGCATCGAGCTCGTGCCGCGGGGCGTCGTTGGTGTTCTTGCGCCCTGGAACTTCCCGATCTCCGGCCTTTATAGGAGCGTCATACCAGCACTATTGACCGGTAATGCGGTTTTGGTGAAGCCGAGCGAATATTCGCCGCGCTCGAGTCGTTGGTTCCTCGAGACGCTCGCGGCGGAGCTACCCCAAGACGTGCTCAAGGTTGCCTATGGAGGTCCGGAGGTCGGCTCGGCGCTCCTCGAAGCGGGGATCGACGCTTGTGTGTTCACGGGCTCGTCGGCGGTCGGTGCCAAGGTGGAGGCGCGGGCTTTTGAGCTTGGCATCCCCTGCAGCGCAGAGATGGGCGGCAACGACGCGGCCATTGTGCTCGAGGACGCGGATCTCGAGCGGACTGTGGCGGGCATCGTACATTGGGCACTTCAAAACGCGGGGCAGGCCTGCGGAGCGATCGAGGTCGTCTACGCCGACGGTCGCATCGCGACAGATCTCGCCACGAGGCTCGCGGATGCTTGTGAGCGCCTGAGGCCGCCCGTCATCGTCGGAGGACCAGGGTCCCTGGCGCCGCTCGCTCTCAAGAAACAGCTTGCAATCGTAGAGGAGCATATCCGTGATGCTGTCGAAAAGGGCGCGCGCTTGCTCACAGGAGGTACGGCCCAAGGCCAATACATGCCGGCCACCGTGCTCGCTGATTGCACGGATGAGATGCGCGTGGTGAGCGAGGAGACCTTCGGTCCAGTGATCCCGGTCGTCGCTGTCGACGGTCCGGCGGACGCGATTCGTCGAGTCAATCGAGGCCTCTACGGTCTCACGGCATCGCTGTGGACTCGGGACATCGCTCGGGCCGAGAGCCTCGCTGCGGAGCTCGATGTCGGAGTCGTCACCATCAACAATCACGCATTCACCGGCGCCATTCCGGATCTTCCTTGGAGCGGCAGGCGATCGTCCGGGCGCGGAATCGCCAATAGCGCCTGGTCGCTGCTCACGTTCGCTCGACCGAAGGCGATCGCGATCGATCGGAACCGCGGCCCTGAGCCTTTCTGGGTGCCCTTCGACGACAACCTCACGGAGCTCGGCGAGACGCTCTCCGACTTGCAGCTGAATCGCCCGGGTGGCGCTCTTAAGCTCCCGGTGCTCCTCCGGCGCCGCATGAAGACGATCAAGGGCTTCTTCGGGATCAAGTAGCGGGCTCATCGCGCTCGGCCGTCACGAGCCGAGATGGCGGCAGTCATGAGTTCGTTGCGGCCCCAAAGAAAAAGAGGGAGGAAGCCAGTGCTCCCTCCCCCTTCTTGCCAGCGGCGGCTGCTCCCTACTCCGCGGGAACTTCCTTCGGAGCGGCGATCATCGCTTCGCTCTCGAGGGCCGCAGAGACCGCGATGCCGGGGCGGGGGTAGTCGTCGGGATAGGCTTCCATGCCCATCTCGGCGGCATCGAGACCCATCTCTTCATCCTCTGCCGAGACTCGGAGCCCTATCGTCTTCTTGATCAAGAACCAGACAAGGGAGGAGAAAGCGAAGGCGTAGATGCCGACGACGACCACGCCCTTGAGCTGAATCATCAGCTGAGCCGCGCCGCCACCGACCAAGAGGCCGCCCGAAGCCATGTCGACGCCTGCGATCTCCTTGGCAACACCCACGTCACCGAAGAGGCCGACAGCCAAGGTGCCGAAGATGCCGTTCAGGAGGTGGACGCTGGTTGCCCCGACGGGGTCGTCGATCTTGATCTTGTCGAACATGATGACACCTTCCACGACGATGACGCCGCCGATGGCACCGATCAGGATCGACATGGGGCCGGTCACGAAGGCGCAGGGAGCGGTGATGGCCACGAGGCCCGCGAGGCAGCCGTTGAGAGTCAAGCCGAGATCCGGCTTGCCGACGCGGGCCCAGGTGTACATGGTGCCGACCACAGCCCCCGCGGCAGCGGCCATGTTCGTGGTGAGCAAGATGTGACCGATAGCGTCAGCGCTCGCGCCCATGGTCGAGCCCGGGTTGAACCCGAACCACCCGAGCCAAAGGATGAGCGTGCCGAGCATGGCGCTCGTCATATTGTGGCCGGGGATCGCCTTGACCTTGCCGTCTTTGGTGTACTTGCCGAGACGGGGTCCGAGGAAGATGCAGCCTGCGAGTGCTGCCCAGCCGCCGACCGAGTGGACCACGGTCGAACCAGCGAAGTCGAGCATGCCATCTTCGCTCAGGAAGCCGCCGCCCCAGATCCAATGACCACCCACCGGATAGATGATGGCGCCCATGACGACGCTGAAGACGATGAAAGAGCTGTAGTGAATACGCTCAGCCACAGCGCCGGACACAATCGTCGCGGCGGTACCAGCGAACACGAGCTGGAAGAAGAACTTGACCGGGATCGGCACCGTGGCCCAGGACAGGGCCGAGAAGGTCTCGTCGCTATAAGGAACGAACCAGCCGCTCGTGCCGAAGTAGGGGTTTCCGTTGCCGTACTGAATGCCGAAGCCGACGGCGTAGTAGATGAGCGTGGTGAGAGCGAAGACGATCACGTTCTTCGCGAGGATGTTGACGGTGTTCTTTTTCCGGCAAAATCCCGACTCCACCAGACCGAATCCGGCGTTCATGAAGAACACCATGAGGCCTGCAAATACGACCCAGAGCGTATCGGTGGCGACCTTCAAATCATTGATCGAAGGGCCTTCGTCAGCCAGGGCGAGGTTCGGGGCCAAAAAGAGCCCCAGCGCGATTACGGTCTTCAGTGAATTATTTCTCATGGAGCCATCTCCTCGGGCTCTAAGTTCACCGGTCGAGGTTTCTTCTTTGTGTCGAAATATTTGCAATCAAGATCGGAGGCTCGTCGCCTCCTGCTCGAGCAAGGGAGAAGGCCATGAATTCAGAGATTTGCGGGCTGTGAGCAGACCTGTTCTTTTTTCGGACGGTGGGCATATTTCTACTCGTCACCGCCCGCGGTGGAGGGCGAATGGCAACGAACGACTCCGTCCGAGCGTGGGAGTGTCGAAGAACTGCCCGGCGAACTCGGGGCCGAGTTTTCGCGGGGGACTACTCTGCTGCGCGCCGGGCTGAGGCTTCGCGGTAGCGCTGATAGTTCTCGATCACTTTGGTCACATACCCTTGCGTCTCGGGGTAAGGCGGAATGCCCCCGTAACGAAGGACAGCGTTCTCGCCAGCGTTGTAGCCGGCGACGGTGAGCATGAGATCCCCGTTGAACATGTTGGCGAGGACGCGCAAATACCGCGTTCCGCCTAGGATATTCTGGCGCGGGTCGTAGATGTCTTCGACGAGCATGGTCGCGGCGGTTGGCGGCATGAGCTGCATGAGCCCAATTGCGCCTGCTCGCGAGACTGCGCGCGGATCGTAGTTGCTCTCGACGAGAATGACCGCGCGGACGAGCTCCTCAGGGATTTGGTAGAGGGACGCGGCCTCGCGGATGTATGCGTCGTAGCGGGTGAGACGCTCGGGGCTGCGATCGCGAGGCATCGCGGCCGGAGTGTCTACGGCGACTTTCTTCGCGCCAGGCCGGGGTTTCGAGGTGAAGACGATCACGCCGTCCGCGTCGACCGATTGATAGATGTCCGCGTGAGCTTGGGGCGCGGTGAGTGCGGCCGCACCCAAGATCGCCACGGCTCCTAAGAGCGAGCGCACCGTCAAAGAGCGGCTTTTGCGACCGTGGGGGCTCATCCGTCCCCATAAGTATAGGTCAAGCCGGACCCGGCGCCACGCCTCGGTGAGACCCGCTCCAATCCACTGAGCTCGAAAGGCTTCGGGGCGCCCTTGAGGACAATTCGCCCATCCGAGGTTCCTGGTGGGTTCAAAAGCGACGTGGGTTGAGGTAGGTTGCCGGCCTCTCGTCTGTGAACGGAAAATTGCAACGGGAGCATAGGTAGTTTTGTTGGTTTTCAGAGAAAAGGGGAAGCATTCATGAAATATCAGAAGCACTCATCGCTCGCTCGGACCGGCCTTTTGGCCATTCTTTCATTGGGTTCCATGAGCCTGGCGGCATGCGCCGTCGAGCCTTTGGACGTGGCTGAGAGCGAAGTGCGCGATAGGGAGCAGGAGCTGATCGGCGGTCTACCAGTGCCGCTCGACTTCTATCGCTCAACGGTGGGAATTGGGGACGCTTGCACGGCAGCCAAAGTCGGGCAACGGCTCTTCCTGACCGCGGCCCATTGTGTGGCCGGGTGGCGGGTTCCGCCGCGGTATCCCTTCCCCCTTCCGGAGGACTACCCGGCCAATGACGGTGTCGCTGAGAGCTTTCTTCCGGGGAACCCGCTCGTCATTCACACGGGCGTGAGTACCGGAACTCCCGAGGACATCACGGTCACCATCGTCCAGACCAGCATCCACCCTTCCTGGTGGTCGTGCCCGACTTGTTATGAGCCGATCTACCAAGACGGGACCGCGGCAGACATTGCTGTCATTGAGATCGCCGAGGACACGCCGCAGGTCCCCTCGGCCCGTGTCGATCTCGATCCGGTCCCCGTAGGAACGGAGGTCATCAAGGTGGGTTATGGCTGCGAAGTTCGAACGAACATTCCGCGCGAGGAGCTCGGTGGTCTCGGGCGCTACAAGTCTGCTGACGGGACGACGATTCCGGCTAGCTCGATCGTCCACCCCCATGACGTGATGGGTCGCCCGCCCGTCACGAGCGATCAGGCCGCTTTGATCGGGGATACCTACCTCATTACGGCTGGTCACGCGCAGAACCCGGATAACGCGAGCCTTTGCCTGGGAGATTCGGGAGGCCCGCTCTACCTGAAGTCGAGCGCGGAGCCGCGCATTGTGGGAGTGAACTCCGACTACACGTTCATGCCGCGGAGCGGGCCCGAGGATCTCGGTGGAGTTTCCTGGACCGATTTGCACACGAGGACGTCCCTCGATTCGCTGCACAACGTGGGCAGTTGGCTCCAGGGTCTGAACGTCGACACCGTCGGTGGTTCAGCTAGCACCAATTGCACGTGTCCCTCTGGATGTAACGCGGTCAAGACGGTGAGCGCTCCGCTCTTCAAGCAGGGCGTCGACGACAGCTGCTACTTCCTCCAGGACCTCGGTTATAGCTTGAACAACTTCAGCATGATCCAGGTCAACCTGAACGGGCAGGACGTGACCAATCAGTGGGTCGGAAACTGGGCCTATCCGGCGCGCAAAGACGGCGGATATTACGTCTATGTCAAAGCTGGACTGAGCTGGTCCGCCTGGCAGATCGTGAACTGAGACGAGCTCTGCGTGCATCTCAGTTCTTGAGAAGCGCTCTCTGGTCGTCCTCGTGAGTCCTCAAGGATGCCGCTGCTTTCCTTCAGCGGCGTCCTCGAGGCACGCGGGGCAAACCCGTGTGCTGGGTCAGAAGCGGCCTTTCCTTGCGCGAAGGCGGCGAGTCCCCAGACGAAGGCCGCCCGGGGCTTCGGCTCCCCTTGCGGTCGCTGGGAGGACTCTCGGGGGAGAGGGGGTCGTAGCGCGGGACGAGCTGATGCTCGCCGGGCCCAATGAGATCGTGACGGCCCATGCGGACGAGCGCCTTGCGAAGCTGAGGCCAGTTTTTCGGATCGTGGTAGCGGAGGAAGGCCTTGTGCAGACGCCTCTGCTCGGGGCTCTTTACGACGGCGACGGTCTCCGAGGAGCGATCGACGGGGCGGAGCGGGTTTCGCTCCGTGTGATACATCGCGGCGGCGTAGGACATCGGTCCAGGCAGAAACGCTTGGACTTGGTCGGCGCGGTAGCCGTTCTTCTTGAGCCAAAGGGCGAGCTCGAGCATGTCTTCGTCGGTCGTCCCTGGGTGAGCCGCGATGAAGTAGGGGATCAGGTACTGTTTTTTACCTGCGGCCTTCGAGTACTCCTCGAACAGGCGCTTGAAGCGATAATAGGTTCCGACGCCCGGCTTCATCATCTTCGAGAGCGGGCCCTCGGCGATATGCTCTGGAGCGATCTTCAAATAGCCGCCTACGTGGTGCGTCGCGAGCTCCTTGATGTACTCGGGACTCTTGATGGCGAGATCGTAGCGAAGCCCGGAAGCAATCGAGATCTTTTTGATGCCCGGGATGGCTCGGGCTTTGCGATAGACCTGTATCAGCGGGGTGTGATCGGTATTCAGGTTGTCGCAGACGTCTGGATAGACGCAGGAAGGCAAGCGACACTTGGCCTCGATTTCGCGGCTCTTGCAGGCCAGTCGATACATGTTCGCGGTCGGTCCCCCGAGATCGCTCACGTGGCCGGTGAACCCGGGCAGCGTCGCCATGGCCGCGAGTTCGCGCAAAATCGAGCCTTCTGAGCGATTTTGGATGATACGGCCTTCATGTTCGGTGATGGAACAGAAGGAACAGCCGCCAAAGCAGCCACGCATGATCGTCACCGAGAACCGGATCATCTCATAGGCGGGCAGCTTTTGCCCTTGGTGCGCCGGGTGCGGCACTTTTTGGTAGGGAAGCTCGTAGATGTAGTCCATCTCCTCCGTCGAGATCGGCAGCGGGGGAGGGTTCGCGAAAACATCGACGTCGCCGTTTCTCTGCACGAGGCAGCGGGCGTTTTTGGGGTTCGACTCCAGGTGGAACACGCGGGATGCGTGGGCGTAGAGGACTTTGTCTTCTTTCAGGACCTCGGCGCTCGGCAGTCTGAGGATGACCTTGTCCCGCGGGTGACGAAGGCGCGCCTTCCGGAGCTGGACGAGTTCGGCTTTCGTCGGGCCTCCAGAAGTGCCCTGGGAAGCGCGGATTTCCGCCTCCATGAGATAGGGACTCGGAGCTTCGGTGACAGGGCCGGGCGTGTCGACACTGTCGGAGCGTTCGACGATGAAAGCTCCGGGCGCTGCATCGAGAGGCCCGTCTGGACCCATGGACCTCCGCACGACGGTCCCGCGTACGTCGAGGATGTTCCGCGGGTGTTCGCCGCGCGCCACTCGATGGGCGACCTCACAGAGGGCCCGCTCAGCGTTGCCGTAGATGAGCAGATCGGCGCCGGAGTCGACGAGCAGCGAGCGGCGCACCTTCCCGCTCCAATAGTCATAATGGGCTAAACGACGGAGACTTGCTTCGATGCCGCCGAGAACGACAGGCGCCTTCGGATAGGCTTCGCGGCAGCGCTGCGTGTAGATGATGGTTGCCCGGTCCGGTCTCTTGCCGGCGACGCCGCCGGGCGTATAGGCGTCGTCCGAGCGGGGCTTCTTGTCGCTCGTGTAGTTGTTGACGAGCGAATCCATGTTGCCGCCCGTGACGCCAAAAAAGAGCGTCGGCTCACCGAGCTCCTGGAAGGCGGCTGAGCTCGACGTGTCCGGTTGATCCAAGATGCCTACGCGAAAGCCCTGGTCTTCGAGAAGGCGACCGACCAGGGCCATGCCGAAACTCGGATGGTCCACATAGGCGTCGCCGGTGACCAAGATGATGTCACAGGCATCCCAGCCGAGCGCATCCATCTCAGCGCGCCTGCGCGGAAGGAACGGCGCCACGCCGAGTCGCTTGGCCCAGAAGGGCTGGTGTCCAAAGAGTCCCGGGCGCGCCACGCGGCCGGAAGGTAGCTGAGCTGAAGAAGAAGGCGAGCGGGAGCGCGGATCGTGATTTACGATCTCGGAAAAACAGGTCAACTTTCTGTTTCGTCGAAACTTCGCAAGCGGACCGCTCAGAGAAGCCAGAAGCTGCGTGCAACTGGCTCAAAGGCCTTGGCTGGTGCGATTCGGGAGTGACACCGTCGCGGAAGAAGCGCGGAGGATCGCCCTCTGCCGTCCCCCGCCCTCCTGGAGCCGCCTATGTCTTTTCGTCTGAGTTCCTCCCGTGCCTTTTCCCTCTCTCTTCTCGCCGTGAGTGCTCTCGGGGGACTTGCTTGCTCAAGTGGGCTCGCGCCGAGCGAGGGCGACGATGGCGCGGGCGGAGCCTCTCCGGCGGTGGGCGGCGGCGCGTCCGGTGGAGCCGCGAGCGGCGGGAGCTTGGGTGTAGGCGGGGGTGTAGGCGGGGGTGTAGGCGCCGGCGGCAGCCTTGGTCCGAGCCCTTCGGGCGGGGCGCCGAGTGCAGGAGGCAGCGGAGGTGGAAGCAGCGGCGGCGCTGATTCGGGGGACGGTGGGGCGCCGACCACCGGTGGCGGCGGGAACAGCCCGAGCAGCTGGGGCGAGGTGGAGAATCCGAGCGCCGACTGTGAAGTAGGGCCTTTGCCGAGCTTCGGTTCGCTCCCCGCGAGCGCAAAGCTCCCCGATCCTTTCAAGAAGATGGATGGGATGCGGATCTCGAGCAAGAGCGAGTGGCGCTGTCGAAGAGAAGAGATCAGGAGACAGGCTCTCGAGTTCATCTACGGCGAAAAACCGGTAACTCCCGAGAGCGCCGTCTCCGGCGATGTGAGCTCGAACATGATCACCGTTCAGGTCAACGATGGTGGCAAGATGACCTCCTTCAACGTCACCGTGAACATGAACGGCGCCACCGCGCCGGCGCCGGCCATCATCGGCTACGGCGGCGTCGGGGGCATGAAGGTGCCAATGGGCGTGGCGATCTTGAACTTCACGCCAGTCGAGGCGACGGGCGGCAGCGGCGCGAAAAACGGCCCGTTTTTTACGGCCTACGGCGCGAACCATGAGGCTGGATATCTCACCGCGCAGGCGTGGCAGATCAGCCGCCTCTTGGATCTGCTCGAGGCGAACCCCGATGTTATCGATCCAAAACATGTCGCGGTGACGGGCTGTTCTCGGTACGGCAAGGGCGCCTTCGTGGCGGGAGTGCTCGACAATCGCATTGCGCTCACGATCCCAGTGGAGTCAGGCCTCGGCGGTACCGTGGGGCTGCGTTTGGTCGAGACGCTCGATAGCTACAGTGGCAGCGAGTGGCCGTATCACGCGATCAGCTATGTGCGTTGGCTCTCGGAATCGGCGCTCGGCCAGTTCACCTCAGGCAACAATGCCGGAGCGGACAACACCGACAAATTGCCCGTCGACATGCACGAGATGATGGGTTTGATTGCGCCGCGGGGCCTCTACATCGTCGATAACCCGAGCACGATGTATAATGGTCTCGATCGGAACTCGGCCTGGGTGACCGCCAAGGTCGGCCAGATGATCTTCGAAGCCCTCGGCGTCGGCGATCATATGGCCTACGAAGGAGCCTCCGGCGCCCATTGCAGCTGGCGGGATCAATACACTCCTTCGCTCAACGCCATGATCGACAAGTTCCTCTTGGACAAGAGCGACGCGGCGACGGGTACGTTCAAGACGGACCTTCCGAACCCGCCGAATCACACGACGCACATCGATTGGGAACCGCCGACGCTCGCAGGCGAGCTCTGAGAGAGTCCTCGTCCGGAGCACACCTTTTCTCGATCGGATCGGCTGCGATTCGCATAGAGCCGAGAGATTTGCGGCTTTTGGGTGAAGGCCGCGACATTTTCGAAAGATGAGCCATCCTTCCCGTCGTCCTATGTCTCTTCGGCTCTTCCCGCCCGTCCTCTTCCTTTCTTTCGTCGCGTGGGCGCTGGGCTGTTCGTCGTCGGACCTGGATCCGTCAGGCGCCGGCGGCGCTGGCAGCGGAGGGGTCACAGGCATGGGCGGAGCGGCGAGCGGAGGGGCTCAGGTCGGCGATGGCGGAACCGGTTCGGGAGCGGCGTCCCCGAGCGGCGGGAGCTCCGGGGGCGGTCCGCCGTCGGTCGGAGGCAGCACTGGCCCGGGCTCTGGCGGAGAAGGTACGGGCCCGACGGGAGGATCATCCGCAGGTGGCAGCGCGGGAAGCGGAGGCGGCGGCGCCGAGGGATCGGGAGGAGGAGGAACGGGGGGAGCACCGACGACGCCTTCGTTCTTCCTCGGTGCGGACATCTCGGGCGTGCAGGAGTCGAACTCGACCTTCATCGACACCGACGGCCAGCAGAAGAGCATCTTCGCGCTGCTCCAAAATCATGGGTTCAACTCCGTGCGCCTGCGCACCTTCGTCGATCCGATGGCGCCTTACGGTTACGCCTCCAGCGCGAACGGCTGCACGGGGAAGTCCGAGTCCTATGGCGACAAGGCGCACGTCATCGCTTACGGAAAACAAGCCAAAGACCACGGCATGGGTCTCTTGGTAGATTTTCATTATAGCGACGTATGGGCTGACCCGGGCAATCAGATCATCCCCCAGGCGTGGCGAAACGCGGCCAACATCGACGCGCTTGCGGAGCTCGTGAAAGAGTACACGAAAGACTTTCTCGAGGACGCGATCGCCGAGGGCGCGCGCCCGGACATGGTCCAGGTCGGCAACGAAATTACGCCGGGCATGCTGATGCACGTTCCGGGGGCAAACACTGATTGTTGGGGAAATCAGCCAGCATCGGCGCCCTTCGGGGGTTCCACGAGCAACTGGACGAACCTCGGAAAGCTATTGCGCGCTGGGGCGAGCGCTGTGCGTGAAGTAGATCCGACGATTCTGATCATGCTTCACATCGAGAACACGGACGAGCTCGAGGGCGTTCGCTGGTGGCTCAACCAAGCCATCGCTCAGGAGATCGACTTCGATGTGTTCGGGCTCTCTTGTTATACAAAGTTCCAGGGAGAGCCGAGCGTTTGGCAAAACACCTTCACGACGCTTGCCAATGAGCATCCGGACTTGAAGTTTGTGATCGCTGAGTACAACCCGGAGCGAACGCGCGCGAACGAGATCATGCGAGACCTGCCGGGTGGGCGGGGTATCGGCACATTCTTTTGGGAGCCTACCCAGTCGGGAGAATGGGGAGAGGCGATGTTCACCTGGCAGGGCAATACAGCGCGCGCCAAAGAGAGCGATTTCGCCGAGTTTGACGCATTGCGCGAGTCACTCGGACTTTGAGGATGCGCGCGCGGACGCGTCGGAGAGCGGGGAGGTGAGGCGCCGGCTTCAGGTGAGGGCTCGGTTGGACTCAGCTGGATGTTATGGACCGGGGCCCTGAGGAGCTCCTGAGCTCGATGCGGAGTCGGCTCTTAGAACGCGAGCTCTGAGCTATCGAGCCAGCCATCGAAATAGGGGCCGATCTTCTCGTTGCGCGGGTGCAAGATAGCGCTCATGCCGAGCGCGAGGGCAGAGTCGACGTTGTGGTGGTTGTCGTCGATGAAGAGCGTGCGCGCGGGCCGGAGCCCGTGGCCCTCGAGGATGTGCAAGAAGGCCGCACGATCGGGCTTTCGAAGGCCGATGCGGTGGGAGTAGTAGTCCTTCTCGAACAATGTCCAAAAAGGGCCGTGGAGCCCTCCGTGGCGGGCCTCGTAGTCGGCTTCGAACCTCGCCAGGTGGATCTCATTCGTGTTGCTGAGGAGGAAGGTGCGCTTGGCGCGGCTGAGGCCGCGGAGCAGCGCCACGTTCTCCTCGGGGATCTCTTCGAGGATCGCGTTCCATGCCTGGTCGAGCTCTTCGTCCGTCGGCGCTCGTCCACCGCGCGCGAGAGCGCGGAGACAATCGCGGAACACCTCCTGGCCGATCTCGCCCCGCTCAAAGCGATCGAAGAGACTCTCTTGGCTGGTCTCTTGATAGATTTCGCGGGCGTCGCGGCCGAGCAGAACGGACAAACTGTCGATCGTACGCCCGTAAGAGAGGGGCAAGATGACGCCGCCGAGGTCGAAGATGATCGCGTCGAAGGCAGTCGGAGTGAGGGGGCCAGAAAGCAACATCAGAGGGGCTCCTGCATCGAAGAGCAGTGCAAGGTGCCGAGTCCGACCACGAGGTCACGCGCGTAGATTCCGACGGTGGGTCGATCAGGGAAGGCTTCGGCGATGATGGAGAGGGCTTCTTTGTCGTTTGGATCGTTGAAGACAGGAACCAAGACTGCGGAGTTTCCGATGTAGAAGTTCGCGTAGCTCGCGGGCAGTCGGTCGCCGCGATAGACGACAGCCTGGGGCATCGGGAGCGCGACCACTTCGAGCTTTTTCCCGGCGGCGTTCGAAGTCTTGAGAAGCTCTTTGTGAGCGGCGAGCAAGGGCTCATAGTTCGGATCGCTCTTGCGGGTTTCTTTCGAGATCAGGACCTTCCCGCCCGGAGCGAAGCGCGCGAAGTCGTCGACGTGTCCGCTTGTGTCGTCCCCGGCGATGCCGGTGCCGAGCCACAGGACTTTCTCGACGCCAAGCTCTGCCTTCAGGATCGCCTCACAAACCTCTTTGCCGTAACGGCCGAAGCGGGCACGTTTCGAGGTGAGGAGGCACTCGCGCGTCGTGAGCAACGTGCCGAACTCATCCACATCGATCGAGCCGCCTTCGAGCACGGCGCGCGTTCCGTCCGGGAGCAGGGGCGTCCGCGTGGCGCTCGAGTGACCGAGTTTCACGCTTCGGCTGGCTACAGCCTTTCCAGCGGCGTCGTCCTTCTGATGGTCGCGGTAGCGGGACCAGCCATCAAATCTGAAATTTACGGCGATCTTGTCGCGATTCTTCCCTCGGCCTCGGGTCACCCAGAGGGGCATGGAGTCCCGGGTCCAGGAGCGGTTCGTGTCCGCTCGGACCAGCTCGAGGCGCGTCATGTTCACGTGGTTGTCGTCGAACATACGCGCGGCGCGCTCTTCTTCGGCTCGATCTTTGACCAGAAGCGCGACAGCTTCACCTTCGGTGAGTACCCGCGCCATCTCAGCGAAGGTCCAGGCGACGGCGCTCAGTTTTCCGGGAAAGTCCGTGCGATGGTGCGGGAAGGCGAGCCAGGTGGCGCGGTGCGGTGCCCACTCGGGGGGCATCCTGTACCCGAGCTCTGCGGGCGCGTCCGAGCGGCTCGAGCTGCGGCTCATCGATCCTCGTCCCATCGCTTGGTGATCGCTCCGTATGCGTCGACTCGACGGTCGCGGAAGAAGGGCCACCATTTGCGGGTGTTTTCGATCTCGCGGAGATCCAAGTCCGCGATCAGGACCTCTTCGTCTTCGCCCGCTTCCGCGAGCACTCGGCCCATCGGATCGCAGATGAACGAGTGGCCCCAGAACTCGATGCCGGTCTCTTTCGAACCTTCCTGGCCCACACGATTCACGGCGGCCACGAAGGTTCCATTCGCGATCGCATGGGAGCGCTGCATGGTCTGCCAAGCGGAGAGCTGCGCTGCGCCTTCCGTGGGCTTTTCGCTCGGGAGCCAGCCGATAGCGGTCGGATAGATGAGGATGTCCGAGCCCTTCATGGCCGTCAGGCGCGCGGCTTCCGGGTACCATTGGTCCCAGCAGATGAGCGGACCCACCTTCAGACGAGGCGTCTGGAACGCGGCAAAACCCGCTACGCCGGGAGCATCGCCAGGCCCGGCGCTGTCGCCGGGCGTGAAGTAGTATTTCTCCATGAACTGCGGGTCGTCCGGGATGTGCATCTTCCGGTAGACGCCGAGCGGACGTCCATCGGGCCCTGCGATGACCAAAGTGTTATGGAAGAGACCTGGGGCGCGGCGCTCGAAGAAGGGGATGACGAGGGAGATTCCGAGCTCACGTGCCAGGGCGCTCATCGAGGTCACGGTTGGACCGTCGAGGGACTCCGCCGTTTCGAACACAGCTGGGTCCTCGGTCTGACAGAAATAGTAGGACGCAAAGAGCTCACCCAGGACGACGAGCTCCGCGCCGCGAGCGCTCGCCTCTCGCACTTTTTCTCGGGTGTTTTCGATCGTCTCGTCGTAGCTCGGACGGACTCGCGCTTGGACGAGGCCGATACGAGCCGGGCGGGAGGAAGGGCGCTCGGTCATAGCGACGCTCTAACGCGGACTTCTGGGGTTCGAAAGGGCCACCTGTGCGACAAATTCGCGCCCCGGGGGACCTCCTCCCTACACTTCCGAAAGGGCATCGTGGTAGACGCCCGGGTCATGAGTGTCCCGTCATCCGACCGTGAACCCCGAGAGAGCAAGGCTCCGGCCGACGGTTCGAGTTCGCCCGAGACGCCCGCGGAACCTTCGGAGAGCGGCCTTGGCCCGGAGGGGGCCGAGCCAACTTTGAGCCGAGCGGAGGAAACAGACTCCCATTCGCAAGGCCTTCTGGCGGCGCCCGAGGGCGGGGCTCAGGGTAGGGCGGACGCGGCCTCCGCGCCCTTGGTCGAGGTGGAGGCGGGAGAGGCCGGGGCTCGGGTTCAGGACAGAAAGAGATCGGGGCGTAGCGAGCCGCCCCTCACTGCCGAGCAGAAAGGAATCTTCCTTGCGCGCACAAGTCGCGCTTTGGTTGTCCTCGGGCTCCTCGGCATGGGGCTTTGTACTTGGGCGTGGCTTTCCTTCCACGCGGGACTGCGCGAGGCGCTGCTCGGGTCGAACGAGCTCGAGGGCCCCGTGCGCGTCTCTTTTCTGGTTCAGTTGATCGCGAGCGGCGCGCTCGGCGCAGGTATCGGATACGGTTCGCTTTCGTTCAAGCGGCCTGCGACTGCCGAGGCGCAGCTCGAGCGAGCTGCTCGGATCGAAGAGTGGGCCTGGTTCTTGTCGCCGCTCATGCTCTTGCCCGCGGTGATCGTCTTTGGGCAGCACAAGATCTGGTTCAATGAGCACAAGACCCTACTGCCGATCGCGCTGTTCTTCGGCCTGATCGCGGAGGTGCTCTTGTTCCAGTCCTTGAGTCGGGTGCCGCGGTCCGTGAAAAACTTCTTCGCGGGCGATCCACCGCTCATCGAGGAAGTACCGCCCTTCGTTCGTCGCCACGGCTTGCTAGGGCTCGTCGTCGTCCTGGGCCTTGCTTATGGGATTTTCATGAGCATCTGCACAGTGCGCTGGCACCACATGATGGGTACGGCGACCTTCGATCTCGGGATCAACAACAACCTGATCTACGGGGGGCTTCACGGGAAGTTCAATCAGAGCACTGTCATCTTCCCGGACGATCCAGCGAAGTACATCGCGAACCACGTCAAGCTGGGCCTTTATCTGTTCTTGCCCATTTACGCGGTGTTCCCCCGGCCCGAGACCCTGCTCATCATCCAGTCGGTCATCTTGGGTCTTGGCGCGATTCCGCTGTTCCTCTTCGCGCGGCGGCGGCTTCCAGAGTGGATCGCCAGTGTCCTCGCCATCGCCTACCTCTGTTACTACCCGATGCACGGGGCGAATTTCACGGAGATGAACCTCGTCCCGCTCGCCGCGCCCTTCATCATGGGCTTGGTCTGGGCGGCGGATACCGAGCGCTACAAGACCGCATGGGTTCTGTTCTTCGTATGTCTGATCATGCGGGAAGACATCCCGCTCCCGCTCGCGATCCTGGGATTTTTCTTCGTCTTGAGCGGATATCGCCCGCGCTTCGGGTTGGCCATCTTTAGCATCTCGGCCTCCTGGTTCATCATCCTCAGGTTCAAGATCATGACGGACGCGGGCTCTTGGTGGTTCCCGAATATGTACGAAGACCTGTGGGCCTTGCCGTACAAGGGGTTCGGCGGCGTCATTCACACCCTGATCACGAACCCGACCTTCGTTCTCAAGCACATCTTCGTCGAGAAGAAGCTCTGGTACATCCTGCACTTGATGACGCCGCTCTTGTTCCTTCCGGCGCGGCGTTTTTATCTCTGGGCCGCGTTTATCCCGGGGGCGATCATTACTCTGCTCGTCACGAGTTACGACCCGCCGCTGATGTTCTCTTTCCAGTACGTCATGCACTGGGGGCCCTATCTATTCATGGCGGCGGCGTTAGCCATTGCCGCCATCGGGCGGGACGCGGAGCGTATCTCTGGGAAGGGTCACGCGCGGCAGGCGGCAGCGGCGCTGTCGGTCGGTTTCGTGTCCCTGGCTCTAACCTACAACTACGGAGCATTCCCCCAGCGGGATGGGTCCCTAGCGGCGGGCTACCACAAGATCCGGTTCCATATGACGCCGGAGGATCGCCAGAAGCTGGCAGATCTCCGCGTGGTGGCGGCGATGATCCCGAAATCGGCGACGGTCGCGACCACGGAGCGTATCGGTGCGCACCTCTCGTCGCGCCTCGGCTTCTATACGCTTCGGCGCGGGCATCATGACGTCGATTACATCGTCGCCGAGAAGAGCGGGCTCCGCCTGGACCGCACCAAACAATCCATTCTCGACGGACTTGAGAGCGGGGACTATGGGGTGTTTGCGCGCCAGGGCCCCTTCATCGTCTTCAAACGAGACCACGATACGGACGACAACGAAGACGTCATCAGTGAGTGGAAGTTGCGCGGAAAAACCAAAGCGAAACCCAAGCGCCGGAGCGCCGATCCGGACGCGGACTCGGAGGCGGCTGAGGCGGAAGAGTCAGAGCCAGCAGAGGCGGAATCAGCGGAGAGCCCCCCTCAATGATGAGCCGCGCGGGATAACATGTCGCGTCTCGAGGGTGTTTGCGCGCTTGACGAGCCCGACAGATCCCGGGAAAAAGGCCCCAATGTCGACCGCCGTAGGCGCGCCCATCGCCCTCTCCGTCATCGCTCCCGTGTACAACGAGGAGGAGAGCCTCCCGCACTTCGTTCGGGAGGTGACGGAAGCCATCGCACCGCTCGGGATCCCTTACGAGATCATTTTGGTCGACGATGGTTCGAAGGATCGGAGCCTTGCGGTGCTGACCGAGATTGCGAGTCGTGCGCCCGAGCTCGTTGTGGTCTCGTTCCGGAGGAACTTTGGGCAGACAGCGGCTCTCCAGGCTGGTCTCGACTACTCGCGTGGTCAAAGGGTGGTCCTGATGGACGCTGATCTGCAGAATGATCCGGCCGACATTCCGCGGATGCTCCAAAAGATCGAAGAAGGCTTCGATCTCGTCGCAGGCTGGCGGAAAGATCGGAAAGACGCGTTCATCAATCGAAAGCTGCCATCGATGATCGCGAATCGCTTGATCAGTACGACCACTAAGGTCTCGCTCCACGACTACGGCTGTACGCTGAAGGCGATGACCCGTGAGGTCGCCAAGGAGCTCCGGCTGTACGGTGAGATGCACAGGTTCATCCCAGCCGTGGCGAACTGGGTCGGGGTGCGCATCGTGGAGCTGCCTGTGAACCATCGGGCCCGGAAATTCGGCACGACCAAGTACGGAATCGGCCGCACGATTCGAGTCGTCCTCGACCTGATCACCGTGCGCTTCATGCAGACCTATCTCGTCCGCCCCATGCAGGTCTTTGGCTTGGCGGGGATTGTGAGCGGAACCCTCGGGGTCCTTGTCTGCCTCTTTTTGGTCTTCGAGAAGGTGTTTTTTGCCGAGGACATCGGCAATCGTCCGCTGCTCTTGCTAGGGATCCTCCTGATCGTCGTCGGCGTGCAGCTGCTCTCGCTCGGGCTCGTGGCCGACGTCGTGTCGCGCACCTATCACGAGTCACAGAACAAGCCGCCCTACTACGTGCGCACGGTGATCGGCACAAATGCCGCCCCCGAACGACTTGAGCCCCCGAAGGCGCAGTCTACCGCTCGCCCCCTCGCGTAAGGCCTAGGCAAGGTCCGGCTGCCCCCGGACCATACGATCTCTCCTTCCATGCCATGGCCTAGTTTCCGGGGACCGAGCGGTGACGTCTGGAAATCTCAAGATGTGTCCTAATCTCAGGGCATGGCCGGGACGAGCTTACTTTCTCTGATCGACGACATCGCGAGTCTGCTCGATGACGTCTCACTGATGACCAAAGTCGCGGCCAAGAAGACCGCAGGGGTTCTCGGCGACGACCTAGCTTTGAACGCAGAGCAGGTGGCGGGTGCTCCCGCGAATCGGGAGCTGCCCGTGGTCCTCAAAGTGGCTCAAGGCTCATTGGTCAACAAGGCGATCTTGGTTCCGGCTGCGATCTTGATCACGGCGGTCTATCCTCCTTTGGTTGTGATCTTGCTCATGCTCGGGGGCGCTTACCTTTGCTACGAAGGGGCCGAGAAGATCGCCGAGAAGATCTTTCATCATACGCCGGAGAGCGATGCGGCGGAGGAGCTAGCAAAGAGCGATCCCGAAGCCTTCGAGAAGGCCCGTGTGCGCGGGGCGATTCGCACGGACTTTATCCTGTCCGCCGAGATCATCGTCATCGCTCTCGGCACCATGACCGAATATCCTCTCGGCTCACAAATCGCGGCTCTGGTCACGATCGCCCTGGCCATGACTGTGGGCGTGTATGGGCTCGTGCTTGCAATCGTCAAACTCGACGACCTCGGGCTTCTCTTGCTCAAAAGGCAATCCGCCGTGAGCCAGATGTTCGGCCGCGGTTTGGTGCGCTCGGCCGCTCCGCTCATGAAGCTGCTCGGGATTGCGGGGACGATCGCCATGTTCCTCGTCGGGGGAGGGATCGTGGCCCATGGCGTTCCGTTTCTGGCCCGGCTCGGTGAAGCGGCGACCGAAACGCAGGTTGTGCTGGGGACGCTTTATCCGCTTGTAGTGGGGGCGGCGGTAGGTTCGCTCCTTGTTCTCGTCACGAGCGCTGTCAGAGCGCTCTTCCGTCGCAGTGGACCCGGACAGAAAGACTGAGCCTTCGGGGAATTTCGGTCAAGAACCTGCAGCTCGTCGGGCGAGGATGCGGCTGCCGGCCCAAAGAAGAATTTCTGCGACGAGCGAGACGATCCGCGCCAGGATTCCGAGCACGGTGGCCTCTTTGGCGCCGACAAGGGGAGCGGCGCAGGTAGCGAGGACTGCCTCACGGATCCCTACACCTCCCGGCGCAAAGAGCGAAAGGAAGCCGAGGACAATGGCGAGGACGAGGGTCGTGCCCGCGGGGATGGCGACTGCGACCGGCCCGTGAATCGCGAGACAGAGCGCGCCGCCGGTAGCGATAGTGAGCACCCAATGAGCGAGGAACCAACCTACGCTCGAAGGAGGAGCGAGCGGGCTCGTATCTTTCGGTCCGTCGAGGCGCGGGACAAAAGACGGGATCAGGCGGGAGACAAATCGGCGCACCAAAGCCCAGTTGAGCGCTGCCAGCTTGAATCCGAGGACGGAAAGCAGAATCGACAGGCCGACGAGGACGAACTGAGGCGTGGTTCCCGGCGCGATCCAGACGAAGGGGAAGGCTGCGAAGAAGAGAACGCCAGTCAGACCTCCGACCGACAACCAGACGAGGACTTCGACGATGGTTCCGACGAGGACCTGCTGCTTCGAACCGCCGAGCGCCGTGACGTGGGCAAGTCGGACTCCCGGCAGGCCGACCTTCCCGGGTGTGTAGCGGGCGAGCTGGGAGGCGAAAAAGACGGAGAGCGCCGGTTTCCGGTCGAGGGGCCGCCCGAGCCAACTCGAAAGAATGGCCAAGAAGGCCAGGCCTTGGGCGTAGAGAGCGGCCGAGTTCAAAGCGAGCGCGACGCCGAGCCAAGTCCCGTCGACCTGGATTGCGTGGGAGCCCCAGGCCTGTGAAAGGCCGTAGGCTGTCTTGAGCACGAAGGCGAGCGCCGCGAGAAACAAGAGCCCCCGCAGCACACGGCCCAGAGCAGGTCGCTTCATGGGGTTCGTTTCTCGCAGGCGCGGCTCATAGGGTGCGGACGCTATAGTCAAGAAGGGGCCCTCGATGAACCCGGGTTTTCGGCTCGGCCTTTTCTGGGCACGCGCTAAGATGACGAGGTGTGCCGAGTGCGATGTACCCCCCTTCTCCTCCAGACGGCGCTGTGCGTCCTGGTGCTGGGTGGGGGCGCGCTCGGGGGGGAAGCGCATGCGCAATTTTCTCCTTCCGGACGCAAGCGCCCCTCTTCGGCGTCGGGGGTCCCAGCGCAAAGCGCGCCGCGCGGGGGCGCGCGCGCTCCGGGGAGCGCGGTCGAATCAAGCGGGGCGAAAGCGGCCAAGGAGGCCGAAGCTCGCGAGGCGCGCCGGGCGAGGGTTCGAGACACTTTCCCGGAGGGACTCTACGCGTCCTTGCTCCGGGGGCCCCGTGATTCCGTCGTGCTGAAAAAGCTCGTCGAGACACTGAGAGACCAGGACCCGACTCTCAAAGAGCTCACAGAACGTCTCGAGCGTGATCTCCGCGGATCCGATCTCGATCGCAGGTACGCGGCGGAGCTCCTCTCTGGGCGTCTTGAGTGGATGAAAGGTGACAAGGAGAGCGCTCAAGTCTGGTTCGAGAAGGCGAAAGCGAGCGCGCCGGAGCGCCTCGACGCCTACGTTCTCCTTGCTGATCTCGACCCCGCGGCCGCTCGCTCCTTGCTCGAAGGCGCTCGGACGACCGTGCGGCCCACCGAGCGGGTCGAGCTCCTGACGAGGCTCAGGGAGCTCGCTCTTGCCGGAGGAGATGACGCGGGCGCAGCGGGGTACCAGCGCGAGCTCACTATCGCTGAACCTAGAGAAGCCTGGTCCCTGGGCGACAGCTATCGAGACCGTGGAGCTTTCAAACAGGCTGAAGCGGCCTACGAAGCTGCACTCCTGGAGGTAGGTGAGCCCGAGATCGTGGCGCGCCTCAGGCTTCGCTTAGCGGCCATCTCGCTCGAGCTCGGTGAAGCGCAGCGAGCGCGGGTGGAACTCGAGCGAGCGCGGTCGCTCGGCCTTTCAGATCCTGAGATCGAGCGCGAGTTAGTGCGCCTTGAGATCGAGCGGGCTCGTTCGGAGCGCCAACTCGAGGCACTCGCACAAACTTATTGTGCGGAGAAATCGGATCTTCCGACTCTTGGCTATCTCGCACGAGCCCTCGAAGCAGACGGACTTTCCTCGCAGGCACTGGTCTGTCATCGGCGGGCGACGGCGCTGGCTCCTGCAGATGTCGAGCTCGCCCGAGGGTTTGCGGAGTTTCTCGAGCGCGCAGGAGATCTGCGCGGAGCGCGGGAAGCGCATCAGACAGTGCTGCGCCTGAGTCCCTCAGACCTTTTGGCTTCTGTTCGAGTCCTTGAGCTGATGGGAGCTCTCGGTGAGCGCGAGCGGCTCGAACAAGAATTTCAGCGCGCCCTCGCCAGGGTGGGTGGAGCTGACGAAAAACTGTCGATCGTGGACCTTTGCTTGAGTTCCTTGGATGGACCGGCTTGCGAGCGCCTCGAGAAATCCCTGCTCCAAAAAACACAGGACCGCGGAGTCCTCTATGAGCTCGGCAGTCGGAGATACCTGGCCGGCGACCGCGCCATAGCGCGCGAAGCTTGGCTCAAGGCGCGCGGTCCGAATCCCGATGGTCCCGCGCTCAGTCGCTACGCCGATGTGCTCATCGACCACGAGCTCATCGAGGAAGGTCTGCTCGCGCACGACCAAGCACGGGCGCGAGCCCAGGGCGACCCGAAGGTTCTCCGCGCGCGGGCCCTGGCCCTCTCGCGGACCATGACTCTCGAGAGGCCCCTCGAGACAGAGCGGCGTGCTCTCGCCGTCGCGGCTTGGCTCGAGCTGGCTCTCGACGACAAGCTCAGGGGGAACGAGCGGGCGGAGGCGGCGCGGCACGTGGTGCGCCTTTGGAGTCGAGCGCAGTCCCTCGAAGGCGAAACCGAGCGGCTTCGCGAGCAATACGAGAGCGGACGCGCCGACCGCGCCCGCGCGGAGCTTTTTCTCGAGGCTCTCGAGGCTCTCGGCCAGAGGGAGGAGGCTGATCGCGTACTTACGGCGCTCGCACGGAAATCTCCCTTCGACCCGAGCCTCGAGGCGCGCAAGGCGCGGTCGCGAGGGGGCGGGCGGGACGGGGCAGGAGCGCTCGCCTCGTCCCCCGCACCGGAGAGCGAAGCCACTACGCTCAGGCTTCGTGATGTCGCGAAAAATAGCTTATTGCGAGGCAAGATGGTCGAGGCGCTCGAGGCGAGTGAGGGGCTCGTCAGGGCTGCGCCGCGAGATGTGAGCGCTCTTCTGCTTCGAGCCGAGGCACTTGAGGGCCTCGGTCGGGCGCGGGAAGCGCTCGAGAGCGTTGAGATGGCATTTCGACTGGAGCCTCGCCGTCCGGCGGTTCTCCTCAAGAAGGCTGCGCTCCTGCTCCAGGAGGGGCGAGTTCGTGAGGCGGCCCAGCTTTACCTGAACGTACTTGGCGTCTCGAAGTCTCCCGAAGAGTTCGCAGCGGCCTCGGATGCGCTTCTCTTGCTCCGGACAAAAGCCGGTCCCGACGCAACGCAGATTCTCTTGGCTGTCGAGGAACAGGCTGTGCGCGCCTTCGCAGCGCGTCCCGACCACCCAGGATATCGGGCGCTCATCCTTGCGCTCTATGAGTCGCTTTTTCCTCCGGAAGCTGTGGCCGAAAGCAATACGCTCGCCCACCTGCAGGTGGTGCGTGGGCGGGCGCGCCTGCCGCTTCTGACGATCTTAGCGCGCGGCACGGACGAGGAGCGAGCTCGTGCAGCTGGAATCTTAGCGCGCGTGGGCGGGACGGAGTCCGTGCGCTCCCTTCTCGACTATGCGCTCTCGGGAGCGCCTCACGACGTGACCTGTCCTCTGATCGAGCGTATTGGGTCGTCGGGAGACGAAGAGGCGCTTTCGGCGCTCATCGAGGTCTTGAAGGAGAGCGAGAGCTACGCGCCGCGCCTGCGCATCAGTCTCGCGCTCGGGCTCGCAAAAGCTTCCGACCCAAGGACAACCCGCGCGCTCTTACAAGTCCGCTCGTCCAATGTGCCCGCTGTGGAGACGATCGCCTGGCTCGCCCTCGCGGCGCGCGGAGAAGCGCTCCCTTCGAGCTCTCCCCTCCCGCTCGCGGCCATCAGCCGCGCCAGTCGATTCCTCGCGCTCGGGCCAACAGGCGGGTTTCATGGGAGAGACGAAGTACCTCTTGTCCGCGCCGCTCATCTCGTCGGGCGAGCGCTCGCGGAGGCGCGAGAGCGATCGAGTGCGTCTCCTGGAGAGAGTGTGAGCGCTCCCATGCTCAGCGCCGAGCTGCGAAAGGCTATCGCAGGGGCCGCTGTCGATTCCGAGGCCTTGCTTCAAAAAGCTGCTCACAGAGCCCTCGGCGTAGCGCTAGGTGAGCCCTTTGGACCCTGGCTGCCCGAGTCTCTCTGCGACGGTTCTATGGATCTCGAGGCCTGGGCCCTCGAGCTTGTCTCGAGACAGACGGAGATTCCAGCAGGCGGCTTCGAGCTTGTACGCGGGGAGCTCGCGACAGTCCTCCGGGCGCGCCTCATAGACGACACACCCCTCCGCGAGGTCGCGCTCCGCCGCCTTTCGCGAAAATTCGAAGGGTATTCTGGGTGGCCTGACGAGCTCAAGAGAAGACTGGCCCACGAGCTCAAAGCCGAGCTCGAACCGCTCACGATGAGCCCGAAGGCGAGCCTTCGCAGCGCTGCGCTCGATGCCCTTCCGTTTCCGACATCCGAGCTTCCCGTCGCGCGGAAAGCCCTTCAAGAAATGCTGTCCGACCCATCGCTTGAGCTCGCGACGCGGGCGGCGCGGCGGATTGTCGAGGAGGGAGACGCCGAGAGCCGAGCTTGGCTTCGCCGCGCTCTTTCCGAGCGGCGCTCCTGGGCTTTCCAGAAACGGGTCGCGGAAATGATCCGCGACAAGTCGCCGTCCGATCCCGAGCTGGCCCGCCTGCTCGAAAGCGGCAAGGCACAGTCTCAGGTTGAGTCAGGCTCTCTTAGGCGCCGTTAGTGCGCTCTCGAGTAATCTTGTGCGCGGCTCAGCTTCGTGCGCGACCCTTCGCAGCCTCTTGGCTTCGGGCGCGGCGCGGGCTGGTCTTTCCGCTCTTCGCGGAGGTCGCTCCGCGCTTCTTGGGTGCGCTCTTCTTGGGCTCGGAGGGCGCCTCGCTGGGAGTGACGATGGGCTGGGAGGCGTGCTTGTGGATGAGCTCGAGGAAGGTCAGGACGGCATGTCCGGTTCCGCCTTTCGGATGGAGGCCGCTCGCGCGGTCGCGGAAGGTTGGTCCGGGCACGTCTGCGTGGATCCAGGGGCGGCCTTCCGTGAACTCCCTGAGGAACAGGGCTGCGCTGATGGCGCCGCCGTAACGCTGTCCGGTGTGTTGGAGATCGGTGAGGTCACTCTTGAGCTCGGCAGCGAGCTCTTCAATGAGCGGCATGCGCCAGAAACTCTCGCCAGCGCGCCCCGCGCTCTCGATCATGGCCTGGGCGAGGGCTTCGCTGCCCGTGAAGAATGCGGAGTAGGGCGGACCGAGCGAGATCAGCGTAGCGCCGGTGAGAGTGGCGGCGTCCACCATGAAGTCTGGGTTCAAACGGGCTGCGTAGGTGAGGGCGTCGGCGAGGACCAGCCGTCCCTCTGCGTCGGTGTTGATGATCTCGACTCCCTTGCCTGAGAGGGAAAAGATCACATCAGCCGGACGATAGGCATCGCCATCGGGCATGTTCTCAGCGAGGCCGATGATGCCATGCACCGTCAAAGATGGAGCAAGGTCGGCGATCACGCTCATCATGCCGAGGACCGCGGCACCGCCGGCCATGTCACTCTTCATGTCGGCCATACCCTGCATGGGTTTGATGCAGAGGCCTCCTGAATCAAAAGTGATGCCTTTGCCGACGAAGGCGACGCTGCCTTTTGGGTTCTTGGGAGCGTAGGTGAGGTGAACGAAGCGCGGGTTCTTGCGGCTGCCGCGGCCGACGGCCAAATGGAGGTTCATGCCGGCGGCCTTCATTGCCTTCTCATCGAGGATGGTCGCTTTGAGACCTTTCGACTTTGCGATCTGGCGGGCGCGCTCGGCGAAGGTTTCCGGATAGAGTTCGTTGGGCGGTTCGTTGACCAAATCCCGCGCCAAACAGACGCCTTCAGCGATCGATAGACCGCGTTCGAAATCGGCATTTGCCGATTTCGGTCCGAGGACGCTGACGCGCTCCAGCGTGACGTTCTTCTTCTGCTTCTCGCCGTAGTACTTGGTGAATTGGTAGGAGCCGAGACGCGCTCCGAGGGCCACCGCGCCGAGCGCACCAGCGCCATATACGCCACTCTCTGTATCGAGGTCTGCGAGAGCGCGAGCGTCGACGAGCACGTGCTCGGGCCGAATCGAGAGCGCCTGCCGGACGGCGATCGCGATGCTCTCCGCGATCTGGGCGCTCGTGAGTTCAGCTTCTCCGCCGAGGCCGGTGACGAGCACGGACGAGTATACAGAGCGACCTAGGCTCGGAACGAGCAGAGTATTATTTCGTTCGCCGGTGAAGCGTTGCTTCTCGAGGTATTTGAGAAGTTCACCGTCGAAGGTCGCGTCGAGCTCCCCGAGGGCTCGGGGGAACGCGAGAGGGCCCCCTTTTCCTTTCGGCTGGACCGGCACGATGATGAGGTCGGCGGCGACGGATTTCGTGGAGGGCTGGATGAGCGCGATCTTGGGCGGCATTTTGCGAAAACGGGGAAGAGAGAAGCAGCTTATAGTAGCTGGGTTTTTGCGCAGCTGCCTAGGAACTCAAAAAAGTCTCGGCCCGGGGCTCCAGAGGTTACCCTGCGATTGGAAGGCGGGAGCCCGAAAAACGGTCTTCTGACGCGCCGTCTGGGCACGAGGGGTCGGCCCGCGCTAGACAGCGCCCGGTGCTGGTCCTGGGTATTGAATCATCCTGTGACGAGACTGCAGCGGCGGTCGTTCGGGGAAATCAGGTTCTCTCCGATGTCGTACACAGTCAGATCGCGGTGCACGCGGAGTACGGCGGTGTCGTTCCGGAGCTGGCGGCGCGCGATCACCTCGTTCACCTGCGCCCGGTCGTGGAAGGCGCACTGTCCCAAGCGAAGGTAGCTCTGCGTGACATCGATGCCTTCGCGGTGACATGCCAGCCGGGGCTCTCCGGCGCGCTGCTCATGGGCATGAACTTCGGAAGCTCGCTCGCCTTTGCGCTCGATCGTCCGCTCGTGGGCGTGGACCATCTCGCCGGTCATTTGCTCGCAGGGTTCCTTTCGTTCCCGACAGAGGCGCCACCGCCCCCGCTCGCGTTTCCTTTCATCGGATTGCTCGCGAGCGGTGGACACACGGGCGTGTACGAGGTGCTCGGCCCTGAGCCGGAACAGATGCATCAGCTGGGCGGGACACGCGATGACGCGGCGGGCGAGGCTTACGACAAGGTCGCGAAGCTGCTCGGCCTTGGCTATCCGGGGGGTCCGGTCATCGATGGCTTAGCGAAGGAAGGCGATCCCGATCGGATTTTCCTGGCCGTTCCGATGGCCGACAAGACTCAGCTCGACCTGAGCTTTTCCGGTCTAAAGACCAACGTGATGCGCTGGGTGACCGAAAACGGCCGGCCCCAAAATGATCAGACGCTGCGCGATCTATGCGCTGCGTTTCAGCGGCGCGTGGTCGAGTCGCTCTTGAAAAAAACCCGGGCGGCCGCCGAGTCGCGCGGGATCTCTCGCGTTGTGCTCGCCGGTGGTGTGGCGGCGAACAGTGAGCTTCGGCGTCGAGCAGCAGAGTTCTTCCCGGCACCCGACTATGAACTCGTGCTGCCGAGTCGCCGCGCTGCCACCGACAACGCGGCGATGATCGCCTACGCCGGCTCTTTCTCGCTCGAGGCAGGGCGCGACGATCGAGGCCACCTTGCGATGTCGCCGCGCACGCGGCTCGTCACCGTGACGCGCAAGGGCGCCGGGCTGCGCCCGGCGGCTTCTTAGGTCCCTTCCGGCGCGCTGATCAAGAATTCTACGAAGTCATTTTTGAGGCGCACTTTGTAGGGGGGCACCGGTCCGCGGAACTCGAAGAAGATTCGCGCTCCTTCGGCCGTATTACTTGATTTGACATGCAAGATCCGGCGGTCGCGCTTTTCGATGGCGCGGCCCGTTTCCATGGCTTTCCGTCCGGGGACCACGACGGAGAATCCTTTGCCTTCGGCCGAGCCGACGAGCTCCGAGCCGGGACCGTCGAGGCGAATTCGATGGACCGTCGGAAGGTTCAGCTTACCGCGCCCAAAGGTCACGGGTTTCGCTGGATCTTCTTTGGCGAACACTTCATCGGGTACCGCCTCCGCGGCTGCTCGCTTCTCGGCGAGCGCCTCATCTTTTGGTGCGGGGCGCGCGGGCTCTGTCGTGGTGATCGCGCGAGATCCAAACAGAGGGACCTCGGCGACGATGCCCTCGGGGGAAACCTTCGGGGAGGGCTGAACTGCGGTTTCTGGCCCAGAGGGAGCGGGCGCGGGAGTCGCGACGGCAGGCGCAGCTACGGGAGCCGCTGCTACCTTGGCGGCGGGGGGAACGTCGTTGCTCTTGGGCCAGAGAAGGAAGAGCGAGGCGGCTGCCGCCGCCGAGAGCACGAGCGCGAGGGAACTCTTGGGCGTGAAGGACCGGGATTTCGCAGAGGAGCTCGGTGCCTCCGAGTTCGGCGCTACCGGCTGTCGGCTCCTGCGTGCGCCGATGCCGCTCACGTTGCTCGGCCGCACCCGTTCAGCGGTGCGCCGGGGCGGAGCCGGCTTATGGGCGCGAGGTTTTTCAGGCCTCTCCGCGCGCTCTTCACGCAGTCTGCTCACGGTGCCCTGCGCAGCGCGGAGCGCCGTTGCGCTGGCGTGCGAGAGGACTGAGCCCGCTCGCTTGAGGGACTCGGAGGCTGAACCGAGGGCATGGGTGAGGCGGCTTTCGAAGGCGACCGCCGCTGGGTGCCACGGAGCATCGCCAGATTCGTCGTCGTCTTCTTCCGGGCCGTCACTCTCGAGATCTTGGGTGTAGCCGGGAGCAGGCGAGGCGGCGTCTCCGTCGGCGACATAGCGGAGCATCACCACGAGCTCCGGGACAGAGGTGGTGGGATTTACGACTACGTTGATCGAGTCGACCCGCGCGCCTCGGCGTTCGCCGTCCTCAAGTTCCTCGATTTCGACGACCCGCCCCATCTTCAGAAATTCGAGGTTCGAACCGACGCGAACCTTGTGAGCAAACGATTCCTGCACGCTCGCCTTCATCGGAGCGGATAGTCCCTCGATGTGCAGTTTGACTCGCTCACCCACGGCGAGCGGCGGCGCTGCCCTGTCGTCGTCTTCCGGATCGTCGGCGTCGTCCGCGAGATGTACTTCGGGCTTGCGAAGAAGAGACGGGACACTGCGAGATGGCGCATTCCTCAGGCGTCGCAGCACCTCGGCGCTCCCCGCGTCGACGGCCGTAAACTGCACACCAAACTCCCCGCCGTCCGTTCCTTCGGAGCGCCAAGCGACGCGTCCCTCGACAAGGATCTCGTGCCCTTCGTGCTCGAATCGACAGACCAAAGGTTGGCCGATCTCCGGCAGATGGCTTGTGCGCAGGTGCATGCCGCGCCCGCTCACGTTCGAGCACTCCCCTTGAAACGGAGGGAGTTTCGAACCCGATTCGCAGATGTCGACCAGGGTGGTGAGCTCGACGCGCTGTACCTTTGGATTCCTGCGATCTTCGGCTGCATTCATGGGAAGTCGTGTCCTTGACGAGTGGAGAGGCCGTTCCCGGGGGATGCCGGGAGAGTGAACTCTTTTCCGCTACGAAATCTGCGGAACTTGGGCCAAGTTCCTTTCTCTCTGTTAAGAGCAGGGGCGTGTCCGTAGCCCTCGTGTTCCTGACGCCTCCCGTGCAGCCGCCGCTCGCTGTGGTGCTCACCGGTCGTGTCCTAGAAATTGGGCGCCACCCGGATTGTGCTGTTCGCCTGGCGGAACCGACCGTCAGCTTGAGGCACCTGACGCTCCGCAAGCGTGGACAAGTCTACGTCATGACCGACGAAGGGAGCCAAAACGGAACCTTGGTCCTCGCGGCAGGCTCCGACGAGCCGGTCCTGCTCGGGCCGAGCGCCCCTCGCGTCATTTCGGACCGCGACCGAATTCACCTCGGCCATGTAGTCATCGAGCTGCGCACCAGGCCTCCTTTTTTCGAAGAGCGGGAGGTAGAGCTCCTGCCGGACCGCGCTCTGATCCCCGAGCGCGCGGTGCGTGCCGCGATGGAGTCGTTGTCGCTCTCGATGTCGGAGGCAGAGCTCCGACAATCTGTCGACGCTCTTCTCGAAGCACCCGAAGAACGGATTGTGCGCCCTGCTTTCGACGCGGAGCTTGCCCAAAGGGCGCGGGCGGAGCTCCTCTCGCGGGATGTCGTGCTCCGGGATCCGCGCCCGTTCGACTGGGTCATTTCGCTGTGCGCCCTGGGACTAACGAGTATTGCGGGCGTCGCGCTCTACCAGCTCATGACCCGAAACTAGAGCAGAATGGCTCAAGAGGATCCTATGGTAGGGGCGACGACGGTCCGTGATATGGGGCGCGCTTCATGAATCCAGAGCAGCTCGAGCTCGAGCTCGCCCGCGAGCTTCATCGAGGAGACGGTCGCACCGTCTGGGAGGCGATCCAGAAGCCCTTGGGTCGGCGGGTAGCTCTCGTCCGTCTCGAGGAAGGTCTCCTTCCCTCGTCGCCGCGGGCGCGCGCTCTCATTGATGAGTCGCGGGCCCACGCGCGCCTCAAGCACCCGAACATCGCTCAGGTTTACTCATTCTTCGAGAGCTCGACGGAGATCGCCGTCGTGATGGAGCTCACGAGCGGCAATGATGTCGCCCGATACGCCGCCGAACATCCCGGGGAGCTCTTGAGCCTTCTTCGCCAGCTCGCCTCGGCGCTGAACTATGCCCATGAGCAAGGAGTCTTGCACGGTGGGCTCGAAGCAGAGCGCGTCAGCGTCGTGGATGGTTCTGTAAAGATCCGAGGCTTTCGATTCATCGTCGACAGCTCACGCGCCATCGTCTCGGGCGATCTCGCGACGGGGGCCGCGCTCTTGTGCCCGGAGGTGAGCCGAGGCGGCCTGTTCTCTGCGCTCTCGGACGTCTACTTGTTCGGCGCTCTCGCTCATCACATCCTCACAGGAAATCCTCTGAGCGGAGGAGCGATCGCGCCACCGCTTTCCGCACGCGAGGTGGGGACGCGGTTCCTCTTACCAAGCGGCCTCGTCGACTTGGTGCGACGCTGCCTCGAGCCGATCCCGGCTGACCGTCCCGAGTCCATGCTCGCCGTGAAGGAGGAACTCGAGCGGATCGAGCGGGGCCAAGCGCGAGAAATCGCCGCTCCGCGGCACCGGTCTCGGCGCGTGTTCTTTGGGGCGATCGGTGTGCTCTTAGCTGCGTGCCTCGTCTTTGCGGTCGGGCTCGTACTGCGCTCGCGTCCCTCAGATAACATTCGGCTCAGTCGTGTGCCCGTCGAGGCTTCCGACTCTCAGAAGGCGCGTATTCGCGTCGTGGCGCGCCCTTGGGCGCGGGTGTTCGTCGATGGAAACTACGAGGATACGACCCCTTTTGCAGCGCTGCTGACGGTTTCGCCCGGCCAACATTTGGTCCGTCTCGAGCATCCGAACGCGCCCCCGGAAGAGCGCTTGATCGAGGTGCAAGAGGGACAGATCGCGATCGTCGACGTGGAGATGAAGGTGCAGAGGTCTCCGCTACCGCGAGGGGAAGAGCTCCCCTTCGTTGAGACAACGCCTTAGCTCTTCTGGCTCAGCTCAAGCATGCGCTCGATAGGAACACTGGCGCGCTGCCTGAGCCCTTCGTCCATGGTCAGCTCAGGCGTCAGGTCACGGAGCGCCTGGTAGATCTTCTCCGGGGTGTTCAAGCGCATGAAGGGGCATTCGTTGCAGGAGCAGCTCTCGGATTCGGGCGGGCCGGCGATGAAGGTCTTGTCCGGACACGCCTTCTTCATCTGATGGATGATGCCGCTCTCGGTTGCGACGATGAATGTCTGAGCATCGTCGTTTTGAACGAAGTTCAAGAGAGCTGCGGTTGAGCCGATGAAATCAGACTCTTCGAGCACCGGCTCCTCACACTCGGGATGTGCGATGATTTTGGCGTCTGGGTGCTTTTGCTTGAGCTCGACGACGCGCTTCAAGCTGAATGTCTCGTGAACGATGCAGCTCCCGGGCCAAAGTTCCATGGCCCGGCCTGTCTTCTTGATCAAGTAACGACCGAGGTTCTTGTCCGGGGCGAAGAGCAACGTCCGATCGCTCGGCACGCTCATCACCATCTTCTCAGCGTTCGACGACGTGCAGATCAGGTCGCTCTCTGCCTTTACTTCGGCGGAGCAGTTAATGTAGCTGATGAGAAAGGGGCGTTCGTATCTGGCCTTCCAAGCGCGGACCTGAGGAGCCGGACAGCCGTCGGCCAGTGAACAGCCGGCCTTCATGTCGGGCACGAGCACGGTCCGGGAAGGGTTCACAATCTTGGCGACCTCGGCCATGAAATGGACCCCGGCGAAGAGGATCACGTCCGCGTCGCTCCTCTTGGCAGCCTGAGCGAGCTGGAGTGAGTCGCCGATGAAATCGGCCATGTCTTGGATCTCGCTGTCCTGGTAGTAGTGAGCCAAAAGGACTGCGTTACGCTCCTTTTTGAGTCGCGCGATTTCGGCGTCCAGGTCGAGACCGCTCCCCTGGAACTGAGGAAGGGGGGTGAGTTGCATGAGGTTACCTCTGCCCGGGACCATGCCGGATTTTCCGGACGGCGCCAGGCAAGAAAAGGCTCTGCCGACGTCTTCCTCGCCGGAGAGTGAGGGTGTAAAGCCAAGAGCTGTGGTGAGCGTACGCGCCTTCGCTCCGAGGACGTTGAAACGTCGCAGCGCGACCCGGATCGGCTGGCTTCGGTCTGCCCCCATGCTTCTGACTCTCGCAGATGCGTCTCGGGCCTTCGCCGCTGACCCTGCTGCTGCTCCGCCAGTCACCGGCAGCCAGAGTCCGAAGGTGAGCTGGGTTGTATCTCGCGCCGCCTTGTCCGCCGATGGTCCCTCGATGCACGGCCGCGAGCGGGTTGACCTCGATGATCAGGGGAATCTCGAGCTGTCCTTCGACGTGTTCCCTGAAGGCTCTCCCGCGGTGGGGGTCGAGCTCCCGGAGACGCTCGGTGGCGGCTACCTTTTTCATCAACGCTTCCAGCGCGCCTTCGGAGCTTCGACCCGTCTCTATCGGGCGGCGACTTGGACGGCGCCTCTCGAGCCTTGGGGCACGCTTCCGGTGGCCGTCGAGCGTGTCGTGCCGGGCTGGGACCGTCTCTACATTCTGGCCCGGGGGCGCAGCTTTTCCCTCGTGCCAGGAGCGGAGCACGCTCTTCCTCAGGCGCCATTCCCGGCTGTACCGACGGTCACTGAGCTCAGGTTTTGGGGTGAAGACATGGCGGCGCTGCGCGCTCCGCTCGTGGGTTGGCTGCTGACAGAAGATCGGGGGCACTCGTTCCGAGTCGTCCCAAGTCTCCCCGAGCCAGCACAAGGAGCTCCGAGCCTTTCACGCAGAGGGCGAGGGCGAGCCATGTACGACGGGCTCGTTTCAGCAGTTCGTAGTGCAGCGCCGACGGCTGAGGGAACTTTTGTGTTCTTCGAGAAGCGGGAGCAGCGAGAGCTCGTCCTTTCGGGCACGCGGGTCAAGATCGAGAGTCAGCCTCGAAAGGATGCTCTTGGTGCGTGCAGTGCCGAAGGAGAGCTTCGCGGTTATTGGCTGTGCCGAAGCACCAACGAAGACCCGCCGCGGACTCATTGGGCCCGCTTCGATAAGGATAGGTTGGTCCCCGCTCTTTCTGTCGTCGGCGTGCGCCGCACGCTCGCTACGGACGAGACAGCTGTGCTTCTCGAAGGCGGTTGCGAAAAGGAAGACTCCTTGGGCTCGTGCTTGCTCTCGGAGCGGGGCGCTGAGGAAGTCCCGCGCCCCCAGGAGTCGCCTCTCGCTTGGGGCGTCGGCGGCGGTCAAGTGGTGGGCCTTTACCGAGATCTGTCGGAGCGAGAGGTCAAGTTCCGCATCGTCAACCTGCGGAGCGGCCAAAGCGTGAGCGGCCAATTGCCGGACACGAAGCAGATGCGGGCTCTCGGACGTGGGAGCGTGCACAAGCGCTTGCACTTCACAAACGGGTTCGGCTTCTGGTTGACGTCAGGTGAGAACTTTGTGGGTGTGATGCTCACCTCTTCTGGCATCAGCTACGGACCGATCCAGTCGCAGCTCCGGCGTGCTACGTTTGCCGGGCCGCGCGCGCTGATTTGGGGTGCGCTTGGATTCGGTCGAGAAACGACCGACGGAGGTATCACCTGGAACGATCTGCTCTTGCCCGATAGCGTGACCGCGGAGCCCGAGGAGAAGGCGCCGCTCACACGGGTTGGCGCGAGTCGTGTGGGAGCCGTCTTGGGTGATCGGGTGCGGGTCGGTTGGGGCGCGCCGGCCCTCACTGTCGCTCCCGAAGAGCTCAAGGATATTCCCTTGCCTCCGCTGGGTGGAGGGCGCCACCAGTTCAGCTGCGAGGTGTTGCCCGCCGCTCCCCTTCTGGAAGATGAGGGTCCTCTTCGCCGGGGGCCGAAGGGGAGCGGGATACTCTCGCTCAGCATGGCGGGGCTTGATGCGGAGGTCGAGCTCGTGGGCGCCGCCGGTCCCCAGTTTGGCCGGGAGAGCCGGGTCTCGGTCAGGTATCACGAACCTTTCACGGTCTCAGAAAAGCGCTCGCTCGCGACGCGAGGGCTCTTTTCGAGTCGCGCTGAAGCGGAAGAGTCTCTCGGGCTGATCGATGCTTCCGTCAGCTATGCGACTGGCTATCTGCGCCCGAGCGGCTCAGGGGGAGTCATCTTCCTCAGAAGTCGTGACGCGACTCGCCTTTTCGCTTTCGGACAAGGGGAGCCTGTCTATGAAATCGACCATTCGGGGCGGCTCCCATCGTCCGGGCTCATAGGAGTGGCGCGCCGTGGCGGTGCCTTCTACCTCGCGTACGCTCAAAGCGGCCGACTCATTCTGTTTCGAGAGCGCGGCTTCGCCTTCGAATCGTTCGCCTCTTTTCCCCTCGAAGAAATCGGCAATCGCTACGTGGGCCTCGCCGAAGACGAACGGGAAAACCTCGCCCTGGTGATAGACGGAGACACAGGTCTTTTCGTGTACCCGCTTTCAGACCACGGGGAGCTTGAGGGATCGTCGCTCTTCTTCGAACACCAAGGGAAGCGCGCGCCGACCTGCGAGGAGGAGAGCGGCTACGCGTTCGTACGAGATTTCTCGCTGAGCCCGCTCATCGAGGGCCCGGGCGGGGCGCTACCGCTGCTCGCAGTGCGTGCGCGATTCCGGGCGAGCTCTCGTGGGCTCTGCCTGGACGCACTGAGCGCGCGAGCGCGCAGTTCGCTCAAGGACTCCTCGGCCAAGCTGCCGCGCCGCGCGGGCGCCGCACCTCTGCCGCTTACCGTTTTCGGTTCGACGGGGCGACCGCTCGGAACGCTTCAGTGTCGCTGAGCCGCTCGCAGTAGACCCGAGCCCAATAGACCCGAGCCCAGTAGACCCGAGCTACCGGCCCGTGCCGAGGTCACGAACGGCTCATCTCGTCGGCGCGTGCTGTTGCTGCTGTGACGGCCCCGATCGTGGCGGCGCGGAATCCGTGCGCTTCGAGCGCTGCGATGCCGGCGATGGTCGTGCCGCCGGGGCTCGTGACCCGGTCTTTGATAATAGCGGGATGTTGTCCCGTCTCGGCCACCAGGGACGCAGCTCCGCGCACCGTTTCCGTGGCCAAGCGGAGCGCCACGTCGCGCGGGAGACCGGCTTTGACGCCGCCGTCCGCCAGCGCTTCGATAAACATCATGACGTAGGCGGGACCGCTGCCCGAAAGCCCCGTCACAGCGTTCATGAGCGACTCGGGGACGATCGAGACCGAGCCCACTGTGCCGATCAAGAGCTCGGCTTGAGCCAGGTCCTCGTCGGACGCGGCGTGGCCCTTACATAAGGCGGTCGCGCTGGCGCCGACCAAAGCTCCCGTGTTGGGCATGGCGCGCACCACCCGAGCCTCTCCGCCCGCGGCGCTCTCGATGGCCGCGCAGGGGATCCCGGCGGCGACACTCAACCAGAGCGGATTTCCTTCGCCGCGCGCCGCTTCGACGACAGCGCGCACGGCGCCTGGCTTGACGGCCAGGATGACGATGTCGCTCGAGCGAACAACGGCCGGGCCGCTCGACTCCGAGCGACACCCCAGATCTGAGAATCCGCGCGAGCGGAGCGCATCCGGATCATAAAAGCTCACGCGGTCCGGGGTGAGTCCGGCGCGCAGAAAACCCTTCAAGAGCGCACTTGCCATATTGCCAGCGCCGATGAAGCCGACGCGCCCCTCTAGTCGTCCCAGGTCCATGTTTCTTGGTTGGAGCCTACTGGACCCGGCCCTTTTTGAGAAATGAACTCGCTCTCGGAGGGCCTTTCGCAGCGTGACGCTCTGGGGCTACCCTTGTCAGGTGGTAGAGAAGTCCGAACGTCGCGACCAGACGCGCGCGCCCATCGAACTCCGGGTCAGCTACAAAAGGACCAACTCGTTCTTCGCCGACTACGCGCGAAACATCTCGCGCGGAGGCACCTTCATCGAGACCGATCGACCGCTTGCAGTCGGGACCGAGTTTGTTTTCGCTCTCGATGTGCCCCGGCTCGGCGAACCACTCAAGCTCAAGGGCAAGGTCATCTGGACGACCAGTCGCGAGACCTCCACCAAGGCGAACCCGGCCGGAATGGGCATCGAGTTCCAATACGCGAGCGAAGAAGAGCGCAAAGCGACGGAGGCTCGTGTCGAGAGGCTGCTCGTTGATGAGCTCGGGGAGAGCCTGGCTTCCGGAATCCTCGGACGGAAACCGGCGGGGTGAGCCAGTCATGACTTTTCGGCTGCGGGCGGGGGTGTGAGTGCTGGTCTGGTTTCGTTACCACCTCGAGCGCCTAGTGGGCCGCAGGTCCCTCGGGCTCGTGGTCGTCATGTGCGGGACCCTCTGCGCAGTGGCTCTGGTCGGCGGGTTCTTGGCGCGCCTCGCGCGCCCGGAGCATTTTACGACATACCAAAGCGCTGTTTGGTGGGCGGTGCTTCGCCTAAGTGACACGGGCTATCTCTCCGACGAGATCAATTCGCTCGAGATCCGCGGTCTTTCCATGGCGCTGAGCGTCGTCGGCATGGCGGTTACGGTCGGCGGCATCGTGGCCGTCGTGAGCCAACAGATGCATCGTTTCCTCGGAGCGCTCGCCTCGGGAACTACTCCAGTGCCCTTTGCGCGGCACACAGTGCTCATCGGCTGGAATGACCGTACGCCGCAGCTCCTCTCGCTGTTTCTGGCGAGCGATTCGCGCCCGATCGTGCTTCTTGTCGAAGACATTGCTCATGCCCGCACGCGCCTCGCGAGCCTCGGGCTGAGTGCGTTGGAGCTCGATCGGGTGATCCTCAGGGCCGGCTTTCCCTACAGGCCCCACGAGCTCAGCCGGGCCGGTTGCGCCCGGGCCGAGGTCGTCATTATGGCCGCGTCTGCCCGGGCGATCGCCGGTGACGCCGAGGAAGATCCCCGCATTGTCCGGACCACCTACGCGCTCAGTGAGCTCTTGCGAGACCAAAGGGACGAGCGCCCGATCGTGGCCCTCGAAATTGTCGAACGCAGTCTCTTGCCCCTCGTGCAAAGTGTGCTTCCGAGGGCGCGCATTCTGACGAGCGATCGGATCGTGGCGCGAGTCCTTCGTCTCGTGCTTCAGGAGCGTGGATTGGTTGCTTTCGCGATCGATCTCCTGACGCCGCACTCGGGCCTGCGCATCGAAGCGTGTTCGTTCCCTGAGCTGAGCGGAATGCCTCTCGGATCGCTTCGGCGCCAGGTGACAGGCGGGCGAGTGCTCGGCGTTCTTTCCAAGGAAGGCAACGCCTGGACCTCTCTCGATATGATGCGCGACCGCGTCCTTTGCGAAGGGGAGAAAGTCATGGTTTTTCATGACGGGACGGTGCGCATTGAGCCTCAAGACTCCGATGCTCCTCCCATGTCCATGCCGATGGTGCCGCGGAGTCGCCGCTTCGAGGCGAAAAAGCGCAAAATCTTGGTGCTCGGTTGGAACGAGGCCGGGGCCGACGTGATCGGCGCGTTCTCTCACGAGCCGAGTGGACGCTACGAGGTCGATGTGATCTCGCGGGCCCCGGCCGCGATCCGCGAGCAAGTTGTCCTCAGTCACGCCTGGCCTGGACGTGTACAAGTCACCCATCGAGAAGCCGATCCTCTCTCCGTCGAGTTCATGCCCGAGCGGGAGCTCGCGAGTTACGATCGATTTCTGATCCTTGCCGATCGCTCAGGGAATCCGGAGACGGCGGATGTCCGCAGTTTGGCCATCGCCATGGCCATCGAGCAGCGCTTCTCCTCGTGTAAGGCAGGAGCCTTCGGCGTGCTCGAGTTGCTCCAAGACAACCATGCCATCCCTCTTCCTCATTTTGAGCTCATTACGACGCCGCGCATCGTTGCGCAGGTCCTCGAGAGCATGACTTCGGTTGCCGACCGCGACAACGTTCTCGGGCTCACCCTCGATCACCACACGACGTTTGTGACCCGGGCTTCCCCCGCTCCGAACGTGAGCGAGGAGCTCCTCGCGATGGAGCTGCGTCACTCGGGCCTCGCTCTGCTCTCGGTGGTTGCGACCCCCGCGGGACCTGTCGCTGTCTTTGCCGAGCCCGTGCGAGCTCCGCAGGGCCTGATCGAAATCGCCCTCTGAGCCTCGCGGTGCTCTGTCGTTTCAGGGGAGCTTTACCTCACTCGGGAGTTTGTAGGTGCTCTTGGGCTCGGCGAGAGCGCGCGCGATTTGGACCTCGACTAGGCCGATCGCCTCACTGCTTGCGACCCTCTGGAGTGCGGGACGGCGCTGCTCAGGTGGCGCGAGGATCGCTGTATAGAAGATGCCTTCGACCTCTTCGACCTTCGTGTCGGCCAAGCGCACGAGTTCGGGCCCGCTGATGCGCCCGAGTCCCCATCCGCGCAAGCCACGCAGCCAGCCGCGCAAGTCACCGGATGCTTCGAGTACTTGGACAGGAAGACCGTTCGACGGCACGCTTATCATGCGTTCGACGATGAGCTGCCAGAGAGCCAAATAGAGCAGGCCTTCGCTCTCGATCCCGAGCTCGACGCCCGAGCGCAGTGCGCTTCTTCCGAGTTCAAGATCCGCCATGGTCACGGACGCTCGCGCCATTTCGGTCAAGGTCGCCGTGAGTTCAAAGGACACGCCGCGGCTTTCCGTGAGCGCGCGCTCGAAGGCGCGTCGGACGCCGTCTTTGTCCCCGTAGTGTTCGAGGATACGTGCGAGCTGCCTTTCGATAGCGGCGCGGGACAGCACAGGAAGATCCAAAGAGCGGACCGTGAGAATTCGGTCGAGGGCGCGGCGGAGCGAGGCACCTGCTTCATCGAGACGTCCGAGCTCTTGCTGGATCTCGAACCGCTCCGTCTCGGCGACGGCCTCAATGTAGAGTTGCCCTTCCGCCTGGGCGAGCTGGACGGCGCGGTCGATCGCCCCGAGGGCCGTGTCCCGCTCCCCTGCTTGGCGATATATCGCGGAGAGCTCAAGGTAAACGTTCGGGCTTGGGGTCTCGGCGGCAATCTCAAGGAGCAGAGGCAGAGCGAGCTTGAGGCGCCCAGCGCGAACCTCGGCTTCCGCCAAGACCCGCGTAATCTTCGAGGGACTCGGTTCAATCCCCTGGTATTTCGGAGTGCGCGCGAGGAGCAAGAGCGGCTTCATCTCCGCGTAGACTTGCTCTGCTTCTTCCAGCATCCCCGCACGCGCGTGGTCGAAAAGGCCCCGCCCGAGGATGTTGAGACAGAAAGAGAGTCCTTCGGCAGAGAGGTCTTTTGCTGAGACGTGGGAGAGGAGACGCGCAGCGGCCTCGCTGATTCCTACTTCGACCAGGCTGATGGCGAGGGGCAACACCTCATCGATGTCTCCGTCGCTGCTGCGCGCGGCGAGCACCGCGGACCAGAAAACGGCCGCGTCCAGGATGGGACGAGGTAGGCCTGCTTCGCCGACCTCGGCTCGCCGTGCCGCGTCGAAGAGACGATAGAGCTCAACGTGGCCTGCGGATTCGCCGGCCGCTGCGAGCAAGACGTCAGAGCGGACTTGGCTCGGGATCGCGCGCTTGAGCCCGTTTCGATCGAGCGCGTCGAGGGCGCGCCCCGGGTCGCCTTGACGTACCGCAAGGGCGAGCATGGCGAGCCCACCGCTGCGTAAGGCGCGATACTCCTCAAGGGCGTGTTCTCTTTGCGTGTACTCATCAAGGTTCCGCGGGGGCTCTTGGTTCATTTCGAGCGCCATTTGGATCCAGGCGATGAGGCTCGTCTCCGCGCGGGCGTACTGGTCTCGTGAGCCGTCTCGCACCGCCGCGAGCAGTTCGTGGCGAGCTTTCTCCCCGGCGCGGGAAAGCGGGAACGAGCGCGCAGTGCGCTCTTCGAAGTCTGCGATGGCACGCAGATGGTTCTGAGGCTCGCTCATTGTCGCCTCACCGCCGTGCACGAGCGCGAGTCGGTAAAGCGCGGCGGCTTGTCCGCTGTCACCGAGGCGCGCGGCGCCGTTCGCCGCGTTCAAGAGCGTCGCTTCGTGACCTCCGAGAGCAACTCTCTGGTTGTCTCCGTCGCGCAAAAGGAGGAGCGCGCCAAGCGTCGCTGTGGCGGCTGCTTCTTCCTGCCCTCGCGTATAGAGGTTTGCCGCGCGCGCGAGCTGATATTGCACAACGCGAATGACATCGGAGCGGGCCCTCTGGGCGTCGGCTGGGGAGGTGAGCAGGTTCAGGACGAGTTCGGGAAACTCTTCGCGCGTTGGTAGGGTCGTGTCGTATGTTGGTTCTGGTTCAATTCCCTCTCTCGGGCTTTCGGGGGGCTTCGAGTGGCAAGCGGACGTAGCGATCAGGGCTCCCAGGAGACCGAGGCGGGAGCCGAGAAGTCCAAGCCGAGAAAGAGTCGGGTTCACTCGCGTTGTTCTAAGGTTTCACGGCGAGGAGCGCCAGCGCTGCTCTGGTGCAGCTGGGCCCCAGGGGGCGCGTGGGGCTGTAGACCAGCCCCCCTTTGCAGGTACTCTAGCAAGAGGTGACTTCTCACTTCGTCCGTCTCCCTGGCGCATCGCCCCGCCCTGGTCCAGCCGGGGGGCGCGCGCTCCTCGGGCTCTCGAAGCTCCCTCTGCGAGAAGTCCGCCGCTCTTGGCTCGTGACCATCTATAAGGCTCGTGCCTCTTAAGTCATGACGACGGATAGCGATCTGAAGAGTACAGGAGCCTCGAGCGGCACCTCGACCCCATCAGGCGTACCAGCGTCTGAGGGGAGTTCGTCTTTGGCTACGGACTTACTCACGGTCCAGGACCGCTCGATTCCCGATCGCCTTGCGGATTTCGAGGTGGTGCGTCGCCTCGGTGTGGGCGGTATGGCGGAGGTATTCCTCGCGAAGAAGCGTGGCGCCGAAGGGACCTTCAAGCTGCTCGTCTTGAAGCGCGTCCTGCCCGATTATGTCTCCTCGCGGCGCTTTCGGGTGATGTTCGCCGAGGAGGCGCAGCTTGCCACGCGACTGAACCATCCGAACATCGTCCAAGTCTATGAATTCCAAGACTACGGCGACGACGGGCAGCTCCTCAGCATGGAGTTCGTGGATGGTCCGGACCTCCGCGCGTTCATGAAAGCGGCAAGGGCCAGCGAAAAAAGGACCCCTTTTGCGCTAGCGGCCTACATCGCAGCAGAGGTCGCCAAAGGCCTTCACTACGCTCATGAGCGTACAGACGAAAGCGGCGCTCCCCTCGAGATCGTCCACCGGGACGTCTCACCTCAGAACATCCTCTTGAGTGCCGATGGCGCCGTAAAAGTCGCAGACTTTGGTATCGCGAGCGCGAACCTCTTCCGGGAGGAGGTCGGTGTGCTCAAGGGCAAGACCGGCTACATGTCGCCGGAGCAAGCTCGCGGACAGAAGGTCGATCGTCGCACCGACATCTACTCGCTTGGTGTTGTTCTCCATGAGCTTCTGACCGGTCGTCCCTTGCACGGCAATCTCGAGGGAGAGGCTCTGCTGCATGCGGTACGAGCGGGACACGTGGAACCGCCGAGCCATTTTGTGCTGGGTGTTCCTCCGCAGCTCGACGCTATCGTTCAGAAGGCGCTCTCGCCTGATCCTGCGCAGCGTTTCGCAACAGCGCGCGACTTCTCGCAAGCCCTGTCTCGGGCCGTGTTCGAGATGGGTGAGCTCGTCGACGCTCACGCCCTCGAGGCAGAGCTCGCGCGCCTCTTGGGTTCGCCGCGGACCGAGATCGAGGAGCAGCCTCGCTCGAAGGAGACCCGGCACGAAGCGACGGCCGATCCTGGCGAGGGAACCCCCGTCGAACCGCTCCTGCCGCTCCGCGAGCAAGGGCATGAAGTACGGCACGTTGCTGTGGTGTCGCTGGCCATCGATGGGCACAAAGAGCTCATCGAACGCCTCGGGGAGCATGGTGCTCGCGCGGCTCTCGACCGCGTTGCGAGCACTCTGGACGCGATCGCGTTCAAGCGGAACATGCAGCTTCGCTGGGAGCGTGAAGGAGGTCTCGTTGCGCGCGGGCGTGGCGTCGCAGGGCTCCTCGCGCACCCGGCAGCCGCCGCTGCTGACTCCTTGTGGTTCGTCGTCGACGCCCATGACGGCGTGCGCGCAGCGAGCGAAGACTTGGACGTCGAGATCAGCGTGCGGGCCGGCGTCGTTCGCAGCGTTGCGACCGGACGCCGCGACCGCTCCGGTAACCTCGAGGATCACGAGCTCGCCGAGTCGGCCATTTTGCTCGCGGATTATCTGCGTGACCATGCGCAGAAGGGCGCGAGCCTTGTCGCTGGCGGTCTCTATAGGCTCGTCCGGAGAGACTTTTTTTGGGGCGATGCGCCGACTGTCGCGATCCATAGGCCCGGCCTACCGGCGCAGCTCCGAGTCTATTCGCTCCTGCGCGGCCTGACTCGAGAAGAGAAGCTGCAAGAGGTGGCTCATGCGCCCGCCGAGCTCATCGGGCGCGATGCAGAGATGGCGGATTTACACGCCGCTTACTACAGCGCCGTTGGACAAACGTCAGGAGATCCTCGCGTTGTCGTGCGAGTGATCAGCGGTGAACTCGGGATCGGAAAGACTGCGCTCGTCTATGCCTTTTTGCACGAGCTTCCTCCTGATGCGCGGGTGCTCCGCGCGGATTGCCTCCAGGGGCGCCGCGATGTCCCGTTCGGCGTCGTCACAGACTGGCTGCGCGAGCTGACCCACACGCGCGCGGACCAGCCACGGGACCATGCGAGGCGGCTCGTGGAGGAGGCCCTCGGCTGGGCCGATATCCCGGAGACGCCTGAGACGCGTGATTCGATCGAACGCTTGACGGATCTCGTGACCGGAAGACAGACGGATGTCTTCGACGAGAGCGAGGTGGAGCACCAAAAGCAGGCGCTCCTTCTCGGGTTGCGCCAGCTCGCGGTGAGGCTGGCTTCGGAGGGCCCTCTCGTCGTCGTGCTCGACGCGATGCAGTGGTGTGACTTCGGCACGCTCGATCTGGTGCGCGCACTGATCGACGAAGGCGGCTCACTCCCAGTGCTCGTCTTGCTCGTGACGCGGCCCGAGGTGCGCGTCTTGCCTTACGTTGAAGGGCGGCTCCGTATCGATCTGTCGGGGCTCTCCCCTGAGAGTCAGGCGCGCCTCCTGCAGGTGCGGCTGGGGGTAGGTCCGGGCGTCGAGCGGGTTTGCGCGGATGTGTTCCCGCGCGCCGCTGGCAATCCCTACTTTTTGCTCGAAATGGTCGACGCTCTCATCGAGCGCGGTGTGCTCGAGGTGCGCGAGGGGCCGGATGGCACGAACCACCTCGAGCGCGTCGACTTGGCGGGCAGCGTGCTGACGCTCCCGAGCACCGTCGAGCAGCTGCTCGCCGATCGCCTCACGGAACTCGGCGACGAGGAACAACGGCTGCTTGAGTGGATCGCCGTCGCCTCGGGACCCCTCTCTGACGCAGATCTCGAGGCCCTTTATGGACTCGATACGGACGAGGTCCTCAAGCAGCTCCTCGCGCGCGGGATCATCGAAGCGCGCGGCGGCTTCATCGACGTCAAACATCCCCTGATCCGCGACGTTGCCTACCGGTCGATTGGTAGGGAGCGTCGCAGCGAGCTCCATCGTGCCCTCGGTGAACTCTTAGCCTCGAGCAACCAGCACCGCGGCGTGCTCGCCGCCGTCGTCGCGCGTCACCTTGCCAAAGGCGGTCTCGCCGATCAAGCAGCGGAGCTCTACTTGGAGGCGGCGGGAGCCGCGCGCAGCAGCTACCAAATGGACATTGCCGGTCGCTGCTATGAGAAGGTTGTCGCCATCTTGCCGCCGGACGATCGGCGACTCCTTGAGGCCTTTGAAGCTCTCGAAGCGATGGCGCGCAATGAGGGCAGGCGTCGCGAGCGCCGGAACTACCTGAATCGTCTGCGCTCTCTCGCTAGGACTTCTCAGAGCGGATACTGGGTCGCGGTGAGTCTCCTCCGGAGTGCTCGCTATGAGCTCGACGCGGGACAGCTCGTGCAGGCGGCGAGCACGGCTCAGCTGGCCGAACAGGCTGCGCGCGTCGCTTCAAGCGAGATCTTGGCCGTACAAGCGCTCGGTCTGGTTGCGGAGGTGCTCCGCGATTTGGGAGATATGCAAGGCGCGCTGGCTGCGGCCGATCGAGCGCTGCTCGCCGCGGACCATCCGGAAGTGACCCCACGGTTGCGAGCCGAAGTATTGCGCATTCGCGGCACGCTCCTGCGCCGGGTTGGTCGTGTGAATGAGGCGGTCGAGGCCTACGCTGAGTCGATCGCCGTCTTTCAACAAGCGGGCGCGCGGCGCATGGAGTCGCGCGCCATGAGCTCCCTTTCTTTCGCCATGTACGCGCTCGGGCGTTACGAGGACGGGATCTTGCTCGCTGAGGACGCACTGCAGATCGATGCTGCGATTGGTGGCCGATTTCAGGCCGCAAAGACCTTAGCCAACCTGGGCTTGTGCTATGCTGGCGCGGGTAACTATGGAAAGGGCCTCGACTGTTTGAATCGCGCTCGCGATGAGCATGAGCGCTTCGGCGAGCGCGATACTCGCGCTGACACCTTGCTGTCGATGGCGGAGGTGCTGCTCGAATGTGGACGAGTCGAGGAAGCAGCTGTTGCGGTCGGGGACGCGGCCGCACTGGTCCAGGTCACGGGAAACCGTTACGACGCGACCCATGAGCGAGTCCTCCGCGCCCTGCTCGCGCGGACGCAGAAGCGACCCCACGAAGCGATCCAAAGGGCTCTGGAGGCCCGCGAAGCGGTCGGACTTCAATCCTACGCGTCGTTTCACTTCTACGCGATGGCGATCGAGGCGACTGCGCGCGTGGACATCGGCGAACACCACACGGGCATTTTCCTCGCCACCTCGGCGCTGGGCGCGGTGGAGGCCATGCAAGGGAGCGAATACGCGCTCCAGACCAGGGCGCTCTGCTGTGAGGCGCTCGAGAAAGCGCGCTCTCCTCAAGCCACGGACTTGCGTCGTCGCGCCGCAGCCTTCGCTCAGGCGAGGTCCGACGCGCTCCGTGAACCGAGCCTCTGGAAGTCATTCCTGAGTCGTCCGCCCGTGCAATTCCTGCTTTCTTCCCCGGTTCGCTCCGAGCCCTACTTGGGAGGAGACGCGTGACCTTTCAGCTGCCGGAAGGAGTCGAGCGTCGGCTTGCGATCGTCCTGTCGGGGGGCGGAGCGCGGGGCGCCTATGAGGTCGGCGTGCTCAGTTATCTCTTCGAGGAGCTCGAGAAGATCCGGAATATTCCGATCGCTGTCGACATCCTGTGCGGAACGAGCGTCGGAGCCATCAACGCTGCATTTTTGGCTGCGCATCTCAAAGATCCTGCTGCCGGAATGACGAAGCTGCGTACGCTTTGGCAGGGCCTCGAGCTCGATCAGGTCATGGATTTCGGCCTGAAGCAGGCCTTCGGCTGGCTCAGGCCGGGCGGCGAGAGCGGGCTCATCAACGCGGCGCCCCTCGCGCGCATCATCCATCGAGAAATCCCTTGGTCCCAGATCACGGGCACGATGCGCGCAGGGAGGCTCAAGGCTCTCAGCGTTACTTGCACTGAGGTCTACACCGGGCGGACTGTGCTCTTCGTTCAGACAGGCCCGAGCACAGCGCTCCCGACCCACGCCCCGCCCAACACCCTGATCCGCAGCGAGCGGATTGGACCGCAGCATGTGCTCGCCTCTGCATCGCTGCCGATCCTGTTCCCGCCAGTCCGCGTGGGGCGGAACCTCTACATGGACGGCGCGCTCCGGCACAACACTCCGATTGCGCCAGCGATCCGGCTCGGCGCGACCCATTTGTTCGTTGTGAGCACCTCGCGAGAACAACGTGGCATTGTTGCCAATACTCCGGCGAAGAGCCCGACCACGGCCCTGATTCTCGGCAAGATCATGAACGCGCTCTTGCTCGATCATCTGGACAACGATCTGGCGCAGACGCGGCTCGTGAATGACTTGATCGAGACCGGCGGTCTCGCTTACGGAGACGGTTTTCTCGCCGCGCACAACCGGGCCGCGGTAGCGCGCGGCGGTCGTGTTGTGCAGCCGACCCGTGTCCTGGCGGTTCGTCCCTCGACCACGATCGGTTCCCTCGGAAGCCAGTATCTCCGGTCGAATCGGATCCGGACCCGCTCAGTCCTGACGCGGCGTTTGCTCGACTGGCTCGATCCGGGGGAACAGGCGGACTTGCCGAGCTATCTCTTGTTCGACGGCGGCTTCGTGCGGCAGCTCATCGAGCTGGGACGGGCCGATGCCCGTGCCCAGCGTGATCGGATCCTCGATTTTCTCGGGGATATGGACGCGCCGCCTTCCGGTCACCCGGCGAGCACCGACGAGTGGTCCTATCCGGCCCCTGTCGTGGGCTGATTGAGACCGGTTTGAGACGAAGTCGCTCTGCGACTCAATCTTCGAGATCAGCGAGTGCCGAGCGGAGCTCGCTCTCCGCATGAGAATCCCGAGCAGTCTGGGCGCGCTCGATGCCCTCTTCGAAGGTCTTCTTCGCTTCACCGGTTCGACCGAGACTCAGTAGGATCTGTCCTGCCATGAGGTATTGAGGAACATAGGCGGGATCGAGCTGCCGGAGCTCTTCGAACACGCCGATCGCGTCCTCGGCGCGCTGCTCCCGACGGTATTCAAGGGCGAGCGCGTAGCGCGAGAAAGAATCTGCGCTGCCGTTTTTGATGAGGTTTTCGAGGAAGAGGAGTCTCTTGTTCATGTTCTTGTTCACTCAGCCACCAAAATCGAGGAACTCGGCGACGATGCGTCTCGTGCCGTAGCCTGGGAAACGGACAACGACAGTGGGCTTCGCGCCGGGCTCGACCCGCTCGACGACGCCGTGGCCAAAACGACTGTGACGGACATGTTGTCCTGGCCGTACGACGACCCCCTCCTGATCGCCGTCGTCGTGGGTGTGTTCGTCCCTCTCGACAAAACGCTGCCCGGGTTCGAGTTGCAGCGAGGTAGCAGCTGCGCGGCCGCCTTCGGAGCGTTCATGGCCGAAGCCCGTGTTGCGGCCGCCGGGCGCATAACCTGAGCGGAAGGCGTAACTGTCGCGCCCGAACTCGCTGCCCGGACCCGAGAGCATGCCCTGTCTCTCCACAGCTTCCTCCGGCAAATCCTTCAAGAAGCGACTCGGCATCAAGTACTTGGTGCGACCAAACAGGAATCGGCTCTGCGCATAGGTGATCGTGAGATTTCTGCGAGCGCGGGTGATCGCGACGTAGGCGAGGCGCCTTTCTTCGTCGAGCTCTTCGCCGTCTTCATCGCTGAGGCCTCGGTAGGGGAAGGTTTCTTCCTCCATGCCAGTAATGAAGACTTGGTCGAACTCGAGACCTTTGGCGCTGTGGACGGTCATCATCGAGACCGCTTGCGTTTCCTCGAGCGTGTCGACGGCTGCGACCAGGGCAACGCGCTCCAAATAGCCGGCGAGCGAGGGAACTTCGCCGAGGTCCGGGGCTTCGCTTTCGTATTCGCGCAGCGATCCGATCAACTCCGCGATGTTTTCGAGGCGTGCATCACTCTCGGCGCTATCGTCCTCTTCGAGCAGCTTTCGGTATCCCGTCGACTCGACGATGCGCTCCAGGAGCTCGCTCGGGGAGAGCGAATCCTTGGCTCTTTGGAATTCTTGAATCAACTCAAGGAAGCCCATCATCTTCTTCAAGGCAGAAGAGGAAAGCGACGAGTCCTCTTTGGCACGAAGAAGAGAGTCGAATGCGCTCAGCTGCAGGCGCTGAGCGAGCTCGAGGAGCGTGGTCACTGATTTGGTGCCAATGCCGCGGGCGGGTACGTTGATGACCCGGAGCAGATCGGCGTCGCTACTCGGATTTTCAATCAGGCGGAGATACGCGAGCAGATCCTTGATCTCGGCGCGCTCGAAGAACTTCATGCCCCCGATGATCTGGTAGGGGATTTGCGCGCTGCGGAGCGCTTCTTCGAGCACCCGGGACTGAGCGTGGGTTCGATAGAAGATCGCCTGTTGTTTCGAACTGACACCCGCCTTTCTGGCCCGGTCGATCGAGCTCGCGACGAAGAGCGCTTCGGCGCGCTCATCACTCACGCCTTTGACGAGGACCTTGTCGCCGGGAGGCGCGTCGGTCCAGAGATTCTTCGGTTCGCGGTCGGCGGCCTGAGCGATGACGCCGAGCGCAGCCCGCACAATGTTGCCGCTTGAGCGATAGTTTTGCTCAAGCTTGATGACCTGGGCTTCGGGGAAGTCGCTCTTGAAGCCGCGGATGATGCGGACATCTGCGCCGCGCCAGCGGTAGATGGATTGGTCGTCGTCACCGACCACACACAGGTTCCGATGAGACGCGGCGAGCGCTCGGACCAGGCGATATTGGACCCAGTTGGTGTCTTGGAACTCGTCGACGAGAACGTGTTCGAACTTCTTCCGCAGCTCGCGGCCGGATGAACTGTCGGGGTCTTCGACGATGCGGAGCGCGTAGAGGAGGATATCGTCGAAATCGATAGCGCTCGCGCGATTGAGCAGTGTTTGGTACTCGCGCGCCAAGGTATCGAGGGTGTCGTCGATACCGCCGGTCAGGGGAGTCGAAATCGGATCTTTGCCCTCCCGCTTGAGCATGCTGATCCGCGACAGGACCATCTTCGCGGGGTACTCACGATCGTCGAGCTCGAGGGCCTTGATGGTGCGCTGAACGAGCGCCTTCTGATCGGAGTCGTCATAAATGACGAAGCTGCCCTTGAGGCCGGCGGCGTCGTAGTGGCGCCGCAGGAACTTGACGCAGACGCCGTGAAATGTGCCGATCCACAGGTCCCGAGCGATCGACTCTCCAGCCAGGCTCTCGAGGCGTTCGCGCATCTCTTGAGCGGCCTTGTTCGTGAACGTTACGGCTAAGATCCGGTACGGCGGTACGCCGTGCTCCGCGACGAGGTGGGCGACCCTATAGGTAATGGTCCGCGTCTTGCCGCTCCCCGCCCCCGCAAAGAGCAGGAGCGGTCCTCCCGGATGGAGGACGGCGGACATCTGAGGTTCGTTCAGCATGCTTGACATGGGCGGTGGGGGCGAGCGACGACGGGAGCGAACCATGGATACGTCGGATCTGGAACCGCTGCGACTGAGTCGGGAGCTTGAGGCCGTGTCCGTGGACATCGATCGCATCGTGGCTCGTGCCAGGAGTGAGGAGCCCGCGGGCGATCCCTTCTCGGGTCGGCTCTTTCCCGGAAAGACTCATTATGACGCGGCCCTAGGGTTGCCGGAGGCGGATCCAATGCGTGCTTCGCTTCTGCTCTGGATCCATGAGCTCCTTCGGGCTCGGGTGCAGATGCCCTGGACGCTCGAGGGACTTCGCCTTGAGTACCACGAGCGCCACCCGGTGAGCAGGCCGCGGGATGGCTCTTTCTCGCGCGCCGAAGTTCGACGTTTCGCGCTCCGAAGTGGTGGGGAAGAGCGCCGCGTCTGGATTCGGACGCGCCGCGCGCTCGACGAAAGGACCGCGTCTTTTCATCTCGAGCGCTGGGGACGACTCGCGGAGATCGACCGCCGGCTCGGCGTGAGCAGCGACGTGCTCTCGCCCCTCGGTTCGCGAGCTGAGCTGGTTCGCCTCGCCGAGTTAGTCCTCACGCGCACGCGAGGGGCTCAAACGGAGCTCGGGCTCGATGAGCTCAAGGTCTCGGAGCAACTCCTCTTGGGCGCGGCGGACGGATGGCCTGCGCGGCTGCGCCCGGACAGTATCGCCGATCTCTTGCGCGCCAGGACCTGGCTCCAAGGGTTCCGGTTTCGGTTCGCTGAGGTGCCAGAGCGCATCGATCCTGCGAGTTTTCTCTTGGCGCTCTCGGGCTTCGGGCGCGCACTGTCGCGCGCGCGGGTGCGCTCGGATCTCCCTTTTGTGATTGTGCGCTCACCGCTCGACCTGGCCGCCGAGGCCGAAGGAAATCTTTTTGGTCTCGTCCCGCTTACGCTTCCCTTCCTGAAGCGGCGTCTCGGACTGTCGGGTGGACGCGTGACGGCCGCGCGTCGAGCGCTCGTTGCGGTGATGTTGAGCGAACTCCGCCGTTCGGCGGAGCGAGTGCTCCTTTTCGACGCCGCGCTCAGGAGCGCGAGCGAGGCGAGGGACGTCGCGATGGAACTTTCCGCGCGCGCTCCCGAGGCGGGGGAGGGTGCGGAAGCTTTGCTCGGGCGTCTGCTCCGCACGGCGCGTCCCGATCGAGGTCTTGTGGCGCTCCTCGAGGGCGGGGTGCGATGCGCCGAGGCTCAGCGAAACTGCGACGAGGACTGGTTCGACAACCCTCGTTTCTGGGAAGAGTTCATCGACCTGGGCCAGTCGGTTCCGCCGCTCTACGCAGACAAGGATCGCCTGACGGGAGAGGGCCTCCTCTGGGTCGACGAGCTCATCTCAGCGCTCGGTTGAGCCTCCTGGCGATCAATCCAAAGATCCTGGCTCTGAACCGAGCGAGATGTTTTCGATGTGGAGCGTGAAGCCGAACACGAGCGCCGTCGCCTCCACGCCGCTCACGGTGCGCCGGAAGGCAGCGTCCACCGAGAACCGGCGGTCGATGTAGCCGAGGCCCGTCGAAATGGAGTGCAGGTCGAGCCCCTGTTCGTACCGGTAGCCGGCGCGCACCGCGACGATTCCCGCGGCGAGGAACTCACCACCGAACATGATGCGCGCTGTGGGCTGCTCGTAAGTCGTCGAGTCGAGCACTGCGTCGAGGTCGAGGGAAAATTCCTGTCTGCCATAGCCGACGCCGATTCCGGCCATGAGCGGGAGGAATCCGGTGCCCGGATTGGTCAGGTTATGCCCAGTGATCGAGATGGAAAGCTCGGGAAAGGGCTTGAAAGTGGCGCCAAGGTCGAGCGTGAACGTGTTCACGATCATCTGGCCGTCGAGGCCCCCCGCAATTGGGCTTCGGCCCAAGGGACCCCCGCCGTTTTGGATCAGGGAGAAGATGCGCCCGCCCGCTCCGATGTAGAACAACCTCCCGACAGGCAGCGCAAAGCCGCCCCGGATGTCCATCCACTCCCGGCCCAGGCCGTCGGGATCCTGGAGGTTCCAAGTACCTCCGACGCCGCCGGCGAGGCCTGACGAGCTGACGATGGAGTCGACAATCGCTCCCCCGTAACTCTGGCGTCCCGCTTCGGGATAAACCTGGGCGAGGGCCGTGATGTGATAGGCGCGGGTCACCGCCATGTTGGCGGGGTTGTAAAAAAGTGCTGTGGTTCCGATACCTTGGGCGCGCATCGCGCTCGCTGTCGCGAGGCTGCGCGCCGTGTCGGTCTCCGCCGAATTGTAAGCGAGCTCCGGAGGCAATTGGCTCGCTTCCGCGTGAGCCCTCCCGCTCACGGTGACCAGGCTCAGGCTGGCGAGTGCCGCCCGAAGAGCGAAACGAAGCGGGCGCGCCTTACCTTGCTGCAGAGGACGAGCGCTCTCGCCCGGCAGTTCGGACATGACGCGACGTCGCGAAGAAGGGATCGCGGATGTGACGATATGATGACTGGTGAGCGACACGATAGCGAGGTGAGAACGACTTGTGATGGTTCGAGGAGAGAAAGGGGTCGGCTCGAGGGGGACGCCATGCCGCTCGGGATCAGGCTCGATTCGCTATACGGGAGCTCTTTGCTTCGGGCCAACTTCATGACAATCCCGTCCTCGGATGCCCTCCGCGCGTGAAGCGCGGAAGCTCTCGAGAGCCTTTACAAAATGGCGAATGACCGTTTTTTGAAGCGGTTTTTTCAGGCGAGCCGAAGATCGAACAAATGTCGAGGCTTGAAGAAATCGTAGCGTGCGGCTAACTGGGCGAACCCGGTTGATGATTTCAGTCGGCCACTTTGGCTCGCCAAAGTGATTGGGTTTACCTCTGGGTGAAGACTTCCTGTTTGTTCAGTGTTGGGGGAGATGTGGGCAGGATGGAAGTTGTTCCGAAGATTGAGCTCGGCCCGCTCACGTATGATACCGTATCGGGAAATCGCTGGCTTTTCATGAAGATGGTCTCGTCGTCTCCTCCGTGCTTCTACCCAAGTTATCCCCAGGCTGTGGATAGCTTGTTCGTGTCCCGTGGGGACGCAGCGTCCGAGTGGACGCTCCGTCGGAGCTGAGCTCCTTCGATTCCTTTTGGTTCCTTCCCGCCTCGCGCGAAGGCGACACCGATTTTTGACGTTTTTGACCCCTATGCAGCTCTCGTCGATTGAACAAGACTCGTGGCTCCAAGCGCTCCTTCACACAAGGACGCGCTCTCCTGCCACGTTCGAGCAATGGTTCGCCTCGGTTGGATTCGAGGGAATCAAAGACGGGCGACTTTGTCTTATCGCCCGCGACGAGTTCGTGCGCGATTGGGTCAAGACACATTTCCTTCCGACGCTGCTCGAGCAACTCGAGCTCCTCTTAGGTCGTTCGCTCGAGGTCGGCTGGACGGTGAACCCGCTGCTCACTTCGCCGATCTGCCCGGCTCGGAAGCTCGGACCGAGCTCGTCGCCGAGCAGCGCCCCGCCGCCGAGTCCCGCCGCGAGCGATGCTGAACGGCCGCGGCCGACCTCCTCGGGAGGCCAGCTCCGCGTTGCCTCAGTCCCGCCGCCGCCCTCGTTCCAGTTCAACCCGAAGTACACCTTCGAGAACTTCATCGTGGGCTCCTCGAATGAGCTAGCCCACGCCGCGGCCTATGCCTGCGCGAGTGGTGGGGCTCCCCGTTATAATCCGCTCTTCATTACGGGGGGGACGGGCCTCGGCAAGACCCACCTCATGCACGCCATCGCGCATAAGGTGCTCTCAATGCAGCCAAACGCGCGCATCGTGTACGTCTCTGCGGAACACTTCACGAATGAGTTCATCGAAGCTCTCCAGAACCATCGCATGGATGAGTTCCGCGCGCGCTACCGAACGCAGTGCGACGTGCTCCTGCTCGACGACGTCCAGTTCTTGGCCGGTCGTGAGCAAACGCAGGAGGAGTTCTTCCATACTTTCAACGCGCTCCACGACTCTGGCGTCCCGATCATTCTGACGAGTGACAAGTATCCTCAGCAATTGCAGCGGATGCCCGAGCGGCTCGTCTCTCGGTTCACTTCGGGGCTCGTGGCTGATGTTCAGGCCCCGGGGCTCGAGACGCGCGTTGCGATCTTGAAGAAGAAAGCTCAGATCGAGGCCATCCCGCTCTCCGATACGGTCGCTGTCCTCCTCGCGCAAAAGGTTCACTCGAACGTGCGCGAGCTCGAAGGAGCGCTGATTCGTCTCGCGGCGAAGGCGTCTTTGACCGGTCGAACCCTCGACGACGAAGTGATGCAGGGAGAGCTCGCGCTCGTCGCTACAGCTTCGCAGCGGCTGGTCGGCCTCGTCGATATTCAGCGCGTCGTCTGCTCCCACTTCCGCGTCACGAACGCCGACCTGATGAGCAAAGATCGCCACAAGTCGGTCGCGTTTGCGCGCCAGGTGGCGATGTACCTTTGCCGTCAGCGCCTGAAGTCGAGCTTCCCGGAGCTCGGGCGCGCCTTCGGCAACCGCGACCACACGACGGTCATGAGCGCGGTGCGTCGCGTCGAGTCCCTGCGCAAGAGAGACCCCCAGGTCAACGCGCACCTTGAAGCCATCGAGCGTCGACTTGCCTCAAGCGAGCAGTAGCACGTCCGCCTCGAGCACCGGGGCGCTCTCTGGGTCTGGGTGCGGCGTGAGCTTGGACCGGAATCTTCAGCGGTTCGCGAGGCGCGCTTCCACTTGCGGGGGCTCCTCTTGGAGCGGGGGCGGCTTGGCTGGTTGCGTTTGAGTCACGATGGGCCTTGTGGCGACCGCGGGAAGCGGCCTCGGCGCGTCCGGCTCAAACTCAGGCACTTGGCTCACCCGGAGCACGATGTGCTGGGCGATGGCGTCCAGGGTGTCCGTCGCGCCTTCTCCGAGGGGCGCCCCGTAGGCGTAGTCGGCGCGAGAACGGGAGGCGAGCGTCTCCTCGTGGAGCAGCTGGCCGCCTCTTATGAGTCGATAGTGAGCTTTTGCTCCGGTCGACCATCCGGGCCCGTCACCGGGCGGTAGGGTCTCGAACGCGAAGTGGACCTCGAGCACGTAGTCGCGGTCGGTCACATCCTTCTCGTGGCCGGCGATGGTCTCGGGGAAGCTCGACCAAAAGTTCTTGGAGAGCGCCGCTTCGAGGGAGCTTCTCAGGTTGTGAAAACAAACGGGTCGATAACGATCTGTTCTGACGCACTGAACCTCGGAGATCGACCGATCCAAGCTGACGAAAAGCCGGCCGGTATGAAGAGTGCGCTCTCCGGGCGGGGGCGGCCCTTCGATGCTCTTGACCTCGGCCCAGTGGCGGGTCGAGCAGGCGAGCGCGCTTACCCCGAGGATGAGGACAGCGGAAGAGAGTTTCCGAGCCATCGCACCCAAGTACGACGAGCTCGCCCTCTGGGCCAAATTCTGTCCACCGGACTTCCGCCTAGCTCTTGACTTCGGCTCCGCCGTACATGAGCTCGGCGATATCGTAGGCGGCCCCTTCGAGCTCCATATAGGCGGCTCTGATGGCATCGAGGCTGGCGCCGCTCGCGAGCAAGGCTTTGAGATTCTGCACTTGAGCTCGGACCGTCGCAGTATGATCGGGGGTGAGGAGCTCGCCATAGGCGTCGACGGCCTGTTCGGTCGTATAAATAAGCGTTTCAGCCTGGTTCTTGAGCTCGGCGAGGCTTCTCCGGAGCTCGTCCGCCTCCCGATAGCGCTCACCGGCGGCCACTAGGTGATCGACCTCCCCCTGAGTGAGGCCGCTCGCGGGACGCACGGTCACGGTATGAGCTCGGCCAGTGCCCAGGTCTCGCGCCGAGACAGACAAGAGCCCCTCCGCGTCGATCGAGAAGGTCACCTGGATTTTGGGCAGACCGCGAGGCGCGGGCGGGATGCCCGTGAGCTCGAAGCTCGCCAGGCTTCGGTTGTCCTGAGCCATCTCCCGTTCACCCTGCAGCACGTGGACGGGCACGAAGTTCTGATTGTCGACGCTGGTCGTGAAGATCTCACTGCGCTCGGTCGGAATCGTGGTGTTGCGCGGGATGAGGCGCGTAAAAACACCGCCACCCGTCTCGACACCGATCGACAGCGGGGTCACATCGAGGAGCAGGACCTCATCGATGGTCCCGTTCAAGGCGGCCGCCTGGATAGCCGCGCCGAATGCGACGACCTCGTCAGGATTGACCGTCTTGTTGGGTTGTTTCCCGAAGTACTCGACCACGGCGCGCTGGACGAGGGGCATGCGTGTCATGCCGCCGACGAGCACGACGTCGCCGATGTCTTCAGGCCGGAGGCCAGCGTCTTTGAGCGTGGCCTTGCAGGCGGCGATCGTGCGGTCGACGAGCGGTCGAACAAGGATCTCGAGCTCGCTTCGCTTGACGGTCCGCTCGAGGTGGAGCGGGCCGCTCGGACCCGTCGCGATGAACGGGAGGTTGACCTCGGTCTCAAGCGACGAGGAAAGTTCGTGCTTGGCCCGTTCGACTGCTTCTCGCAGGCGCTGCAGGCTCATCTTGTCCTGCCGCAAATCAATATCGTTCTTCTCCAGGAACTCTTCAGCGAGGCGATCGATGAGGAGTCGGTCGAAGTCTTCTCCACCGAGATGGGTGTCGCCACCCGTAGCTTTCACGCTGAATACGCCCGAGGCGATTTCAAGCACGGAGATATCGAAGGTTCCACCGCCGAGATCGTAGACGACGATCCGACCGGAGGCCGTCTTGTCGAGGCCGTGCGCGAGGGCCGCGGCCGTCGGCTCGTTGATGATGCGCTCGATTTCGAGCCCGGCGATTCTCCCTGCGTCCTTGGTGGCCTGACGCTGTGCGTCGTCGAAATAGGCGGGCACCGTGACTACGGCCTTGGTGATCTCTTCACCGACGTAGGTCTCGGCGATCTCCTTCATGGCTCTGAGGACCATGCTGGAGATCTCGGGGGGGGAGTAGCGCTGGCCGTCGATCTCGACCCAGGCGTCGCCGTTCTCGTGCTCGACGATATGGTAAGACGAGACCGCCTTCTGCGTCTGGACCTCGGCCGCGTTAAACTTCTGGCCCATCAAGCGCTTGACTGCGCCGATGGTGCGCGTGGGGTTCGTCGTGGCCTGGCGCTTGGCGACCTGGCCCACCAAGCGGTCTCCGCGTTCGGTGAAAGCGACGACACTCGGCGTCGTTCGAGCTCCTTCAACGTTAGGGATGACGGCGATCTCAGGTTCCCCCCGAGGCCCTGTGCCCTCGAGCACGCAGACACAACTGTTGGTCGTGCCGAGGTCGATGCCGATGATTTTGGCCATGAGTTCTCCTGGAGGATCGGGCGACCTCAGGCGCTCGGTTCTTCGCTCACAGTCGCGGCGCTCGGGGGCTTCGCGACCACCACGAGGGCTGGTCGAATCACCCGCTCACCCTCCCGATAGCCGGACTGCACCTCGTGGGCCACGGCGCCCGGAGGGACGTCATTCGTCTCCAGTTGTTGGATCGCTTCGTGGTACGCAGGGTCAAACACCTCGCCCACGGTCTTGATGCGCTCGACGCCGAGGCGTTGCAGGGTGTCGCGGAACTGGCGCGACACGAGCTCGATTCCGTCGAGGATTCCGCGCACGTCGCCGCCATTGGCGGCGCTGCCGAGCGCCGTCGCGCGCTCGAGGTTGTCGAAGACCGGGAGGAGCTCCTTGAGGAGGCCGTCGCGTCCCTTGCGCTCCGCATCGGCCACCTCTCGGCGCGAACGCTTTCGGAAATTGTCAAAATCGGCGGCTGTCCGGAGCAGCTGGTCTTTCAGACGAGCGGCTTCCGCCTGCGCCTCCTCGAGGGGCGGGGGGCCGCTCTGTTCGACGGCCTCCGAAGGCGCTGAATCCGAAGTCGTACCTTGGTTTTCAATAGGATCGTCTGCCACGCTCGGCGCAGTATAATCACCCCCCCGCTTCTGCCAACTTTGCCCGAACGCCGCGGGTTATTGGTCAAAGCTTGCCAGGCGCGATCGCGGGGAGAGGCAGGGCAATAGCCGGAGCGCTGTCATTTGCCCGCCGCGGGTGGCCGTGGACTCGGGAGGAGGCATCGGCTCGAGCCAGTGGTCGGGCGGTGGTTCGAGGTAGTGAACGGGACCCGGCCCGAGTTCGAGCAAGTGGTGATCGGCTCCGGCCTCGCCGTAACGCTGGGACTCGAGAAACAGACACTTTCCCTTGGGGGGCGCTGCGAGGAGCACGACCTGTCCCGGTGCAATGCCGACTTTCTCGTCGAAGCGAACGCGGCCGTCGGCGCCGAGCCATGTCACCTGCCGCGTGCCTGAAAATACGCGCAAGGAGGAAAGGCGACTCGGCGATTCTCCGGACACGCTCTCTACCCGTGCGCGGAGGCGATGGTCGATCAAGATCGTGCTGTCCCCTTCTGCGTCCAAGATGATGAGCTCTGAATCGAGCGTGAAATGGGCCAGGAAAAAGAGGCTCAACGCGGCGCTTGTGGGGACAAGGCTGCCGAGGGAGAGCGGGTGCGAGGGCGCGTGCTCCGCGCGTTGGGTCCGACGGGGCTCGAGGGCGCGTGCGATTCTTCTTCCCGCTTCCGTGTCCGGAACGAAGAGGATTCCTTCTCCGGTTTCCTTCGAACTTTCGAAGAAGGCGCGGTCCGGTTCGCGACGCATGAGCCAGACTTCGAGCAGAGCCGTGGCCCCCACTCCCCAAAGCATCACAATCCAAGCTTGACGGAGAAGAGCTCCGTCTTCGTAGGCGAACAAGACGACCGCGGCGCCCGCGACCAAGAGGACCGTGAGGGCCATCCGACTGGCGAAGGCACGTGTGGCCGCGGCCCGCCGTTTCTCTTCGCAAGTGTCGCACAAGTACCCGCTCCGGCTCTGTTTTCCCGGGGACAGGGCTCGAAGCTCGATCCCGCGCGTCCCTGGCGCTCCGCAGGCGAGACAAAGCGCCGGGAGCATATCTTTGCGCCCCACCTCGATCTTTAGATGCGAGCGAGTCTGACCGGAACGCGGGCCGAGCACGCGCTGGACTCTGCCCTACCTCCCGCTACATTCAAAGGGCGCACATGGACCTGAACCAAGAGCTCGAGAAAGCCTTTGACGAAGCCGAACGAGGCGCAAAGGGCTCAGCCACGCAAGAGGCCTCTGACGGCCCGCGCGATCCCTCGGGAATTTCGGGAGGCGTGAAGAAGACCGGCCCGAGCCGCGGCAATTGGGGCTTTTTGATGCTGCTCTTGGGCCTCGGGGCGGCGGTTTTGGTCCTGCTCTTCTCGGGAGTGGATGGCGCTGCCATCTATTCGGTGACGACCTCCGAGCTCGTCACGGACCTCGAAAAGTACGAGGGACGGACCGTGCGCGTTGAAGGCGACCTCGTCAAAGGGAGTCTGCGCTACCGCGCCGATCCTTGCGAATACCGCTTCTCGATGGAGCACGAAGGCAAGGTGCTCAAGGTTCACTATCCCGACTGCGTCGTCCCGGACACGTTCCGTGACGTCCCGGGCATGGACGTCAAGGTGACTGCGGAGGGAACACTTTCGAAGGAAGGGTTCCTCGACGCCACCAAGATCATGGCGAAATGCCCGAGCAAGTACGAGATGCAGGAGAAAGCGGCTGGCGGCGAAGCCGCTCCGCATGAGGCGATCGGAATGCCCGTGGCCGTTCCGGCGATTGAGGAGTAACTATCCCGCCCATGTGGGACCGTTTCCTCAGGGCCTGTCGGCGCGAACCCGTCGACACCACACCGATTTGGCTCATGCGGCAAGCGGGTCGCTACATGCCCGAGTACCGCGCGCTCCGGAGCCGCTACTCGATGCTCGACCTCTGCAAGAACCCCGAGCTTGCGACCGAGGTCACGCTGCAGCCGATCGCGGCGCATAAGCCTGACGCGGCGATCTTGTTCGCTGACATTCTCTTGCCGATCGAGCCGATGGGCGCGCCTTTCGAGTTTGCCCAAGGCGAAGGCCCCGTCGTCCATTCGCCGATCCGCACGGCGGAGGATGTCGCGCGCCTGCGTGTGGTCGAACCTCGGGAGAGCCTTGGCTACGTGCTCGACGCGATTGCGATGATCCGGCGCGAGCTCGATGGCAAGACCCCTCTGATCGGCTTCGCTGGTGCGCCCTTCACGCTGGCGAGCTACCTGATCGAGGGAGGAAAGTCCTCACAGTACATTCGTACCAAACGGCTCATGTACTCGGAGCCGCGCGTGTGGGCGAGCTTGATGGAGAAGCTCGCCGAAGTGGTCCGCTTGTATCTCCGGGCGCAAGTCGAAGCGGGCGCACAAGCGGTTCAGCTGTTCGACTCCTGGGTCGGCGCGCTCGCCCCGGAAGATTACGCGACCTCCGTCGCTCCTTACGTAGGGCACATCCTCCAGGATGTGATGACTTTGGGTGTTCCGGTGATCCATTTTGGTACCGGCACGAGCACACTGCTCGAACTCCAGAAGCAGGCGGGAGGCACCGTGATCGGCGTCGATCAGCGGCTCAGCCTGACCGAGGCGTCAAGGCGCCTCGGGCCCGATATTGCTCTCCAGGGCAATCTTGATCCAATGCTTCTTCTAGCGCCGTGGGAGGTCCTTTCGGAGAGAGCCAAGAAGGTGGTCGATGAGGGCAAGGCTCTTCCGGGCCACATCTTCAACCTGGGACATGGCGTCGTGCCCGAGGTCGACCAGGGCCAGGTGACACGGCTCGTGGAGTGGGTGCATGAGGTGGGGCGCCGCGCCTGAGGACCGAGAGCCCTGAGTGTGACGATGCAGGCTTATCCCCGCGTGTTCGATGTTCTGATCGTCGGCGGAGGCGTGAGCGGACTTGCCCTTTCGTATTATCTGAAACGGCGAGGGCTCACGAGCCTGCTCATCGAGAAGAGCCCTCGATTCGGCGGGAACATCCGGACCCTGGAGCACGATGGTTTCCTCTACGACGTGGGGCCGGATTCTTTCGTTCGCTCGAAGCCCGAAGCGGAAGCGCTCTGTCGCGAACTCGGTCTGAGTAAGGCCTTGATCGTCCCTTCGCCCGAGGGACGACACGTGTACGTGGCGCACGAGGGTCAGCTTCACACGATGCCCGAAGGGCTCTCCCTCGGCGTTCCGACTCGCCCCCTCGCGCTGCTCGAGACGAAGCTCTTGAGCGATCTGGGCAAAGGAAGAGCATGCCTCGAACCTTTCATTGTCCCCGCGGAGGAAGGGACCGAAGAGAGCATTTTCGACTTCCTGGCGCGCCGTCTCGGCCCGGAGATGGCTGAAAGGATCGCCGCGCCGCTGCTCGGTGGCGTTTTCGCGGGCGATGCGCGGCGCCTCAGCATGCAGGCCGCGTTCCCTCAGCTCACCGAGCTCGAGAAGGTGCATGGCAGCCTATTCTTTGGATTGAAAGCGCCCCGGTCGCGCTCGAGCGCGCCGCCTCTCTCTATTCGGGGTCGTGCAGGGCTTCTGTGGAAAGCACTTCGAGAGACGGCGAAGGCGCCTCCGAGTCCTTTCCTCTCCCTCGAGCGGGGACTCGGTCAGTTCATCGAAGCTCTCGTTGATGAGCTCGATGTGAAGGGCAAAGGAGAGCTCGGGACGGGAACGGCCTGCGCACGATTGAGTGAGCATGTCACGGGCCTGCTTCGAACGGGGAATCGGGTGACGGGAGTTCGTCTCGCGAGTGGTGAGGAGCTCACCACTGATACCGTGGTGATCGCGGGACCGCCTTGGGCGGCGGCGGAGCTCTTGCGCGGGACTCTTCCGGGTCTCTCCGAGCGGCTCTCGCAGATCCGTGGCGCGCCCACCGCGACTGTCTTTTTCGGCTTTGACCTGGACTCCGGCGCCGAGCGTCTGGCGGGCTCCGGCTTCATTGTGCCCCCGGGCGAAGGAGAAATCTTGGCCGCGACCTGGGTCGATCAGAAGTGGCCTGGTCGGGCGCCGTCGGGGGCGGGGCTCGTGCGAGCGTTCTTGGGTGGTGCGCGCCGAGTGGGTCCGAGTCCCCTCGAGGCGAGCGATCAGGAGCTCGTTTCATTGGCCCGACGAGAGCTCGAGCGCTTCATGGGCCCGCTCGGGCGCGAGCGGTTCGCGCGTGTCTACCGGTATGCTCACGGTACACCTCAACCGGAGCTCGGACACCTGAAGCGAGTGGCGGCGATCCAGGATAGCCTGAGCCACGTGCGCGGCCTTCACCTGACCGGCGCCGGCTACGGTGGCGTGGGGATCCCGGATTGTGTGCGCGGTGCGCTCGACCTGGCGACTCTGATTGCCGACGGGAGCTCGACGAGCTTCCACACCTCGGTCTAAAAGCGGCCATTTCGCTGCAAAGTCCCAGAATTGCCTGAAAAATTTTGGCCCCAGCGCGGTTTGGGCCCTTTTCGACTTGGTGCGATGGCGCTCCCTGGGCCAAACTGCGCATGGTCCGATGCAACTGCGAACGATAGCGCTCTGCACGATCGGGTTGATCGCCGCGGGCTGCGCGGCCACTCAGCTCTCGTCGAGTCCCAAGGCGCCGCCCTGGTCGCCGACGACGGCGCCCCTCGGCCCGACGGCGAAGGAGACGCCGGCGAGCGACGAGCCCTTCGACCTCACGGCTTTTCGTCCACTCTTGGCAGAGGACGAAAATCTCGAGGCGCGCCAAAGACTCGAGGCGGGTGATAGCAAGGCGGCGGCGGCTCTCGTGCTTCCCGCGGGCGGCGTGCGGGATGCGGGGGATGCGGCGCGGGCGTTTCTTGCGGGGCGACTCTACGGTCTGGCAGGGGACTCGGAGAGCGCGAAGAAAGCCTTCGGGGAAGCTGCTCGGGCCCCATGGGCTCTCCGGGAGGACGCGGCGCTCCGCGCCGCTGAGGCGTGTTTGGCGCTCGGTCAGGGAAACGAGGCCCGAGTTTGGCTCGATGCAGCGGCGAACTTGGCCGGTGAGGCTCGTTACGTGCGCGCTGAAGCGCGCGTGCTTCGCGTGAGTGGCGATCGAGTTGCGGCGGCTCAGGCCTACTTGCGGGCCTTTGAGCTTGAGCCCCGCTCGTCGGAGCTCTTCGAGCTGGCCGAGACCCTGCTCGGACCGGGCGGCGAGACGCGGGAGCTCGGCGAGGTCGAGGCTCCACTGCTAGCGCGCTTGGCACGTGAGCTACGCATTCAGAGAGCGCGCCTCGACAAGGAGAGCAGCGAGACGAAGACCATCGACGCCTACTTGGCGCGGCTTCCGAGCCCATCTGTGGAGAGCAGAGAGCGGATCGTTGAGCTTGAGTTTTTGATCCAAAAAGGGCGCACCGACGAAGCGCTCACGCTCGTCGAAGCCCTCGAGAAGGAGCTCAAGGCGGAGCCGGAGTTTGGTGCGTTACGCTGTGACCTGCGCTCCCACAAGGCCAAGGCGCTCTCGCTCGCCAGGCGCTGGGGCGACGCCTGTGACGTCCTTTTGCCGGCGACGACTCGGTGCAAGGACGATCCCGCCGCTCACGCGCGGATCTTGTTCAACGCTGGCAAGTTTGCGGCCGCAGATGGTCGCGACGCGACAGCCGTGAAGCTCTACGCCGAGCTCGAGCAGAGTTACGGGTCGAACTCCCTGGCGGACGATGCGCGTCTTCGGGCTGCGCGCAGCTATCGCGACATGGGAGCGATGGCTCGTTATACCGATCTGCTCATGAAGATGCCAGAGGACTACCCCGAAGGCGACATGACCTCGGAGGGCGTGGTTGAACTGGCTCTCTACTACGCGCAGCGGGGCGACTGGGGCGCAGCCGCGCTCATCCTGTCGCGCGGCGCGGACCTGGTGCGCGGCCGGGACGCAGCACGGGGCACGGAGTTCGCGGGCACGGAGCGTTATTTCCTCGCGCGCGCTCGAGCCGAGACCAAAGACCGGGACGCGGCTCTCGCCGAGTACGAGTCGATCGTGCGGGAGATCCCGCTCTCCTATTACATGCTGCACGCCTTCACGCGCCTCCACGATGCCGATAAGGATCGTGCGCGGAAGGCTCTCGAAGTGGGGCTCGATAAAGCGCGGGCGACGCCCTTCTCTTTCCCGACGCGCCCCGAATATCGGACCCCGGGCTTCCGTCGAGGGCTCGAGCTGCTTCGGGCCGGAGACGTCGCTGAAGGGCGGAGGGTGCTGTCGACCTTGGGGCTTCACGAAGGAGCCGAGGACTCGCTCGTGTGGGGCATAGCGTTGCTTTACGATCGCGCGGGCGACGCTCAGACCGCACACACCATCGCGCGCGGGCGGCTCACGGATTGGCTCGGGCACTATCCTGAAGGTCCCTGGAGGGCGCCTTGGGAAATCGGATTTCCGCGGCCTTTTCACGGCGTCGTGAGCCGTGAGAGCAAGGCGACTTCGGTCTCCGAAGCGCTCATCTACGGGGTCATGCGCGAGGAGTCGACGTTCGATCCGTTCGCAGAGAGCCCGGCGCGCGCCTATGGGCTCATGCAGGTCATCGAACCCACTGCTCGCGCCATCGGACGCAAGGCGGGCTTGCCTCACACGAAAGCGGCCCTCCTTCAGCCGGAGGTGAACATCGCGCTCGGCTCGCGGGTGCTCGCCGAGCTACTGAAGCGTTTCGATCAACGAGTGGAGCTCGCGATCCCTGGCTACAACGCGGGCCCGGGGCGTCCGGCGCGCTGGCTCCGCGAAAGATCTGGCCTCGACTTTGATATTTGGGTCGAGACAATCCCCATCCGCGAGACCCGCAGGTACACCAAGCGCGTCTTGGCGAGTCGCGCTGCCTATGACTTCCTCTATGGCGAAGGCGGAGGCGAGCAGGCGCTGCTTCTGCCACGGACGATGTCTCCGTGAAGCGCTCGGCCTGGAGTGTCGCGATCGCCCTTGCCCTTTCTCTAGGCTGGGCTCCGCGGCTCGTTGCTGAACCTGAGCCGGTCCCGGTCATCGATCTTCACGTCGATCTGCCCTACCAAAACGGTTACAAAGGCGCGCTCTTCGCGGAAGGCTCGGGACAGTTCCGCGCCCGCGAGCTCCTGCGCGCGGGAGTGGTTGGCGTTGTGCTCCCGCTCTTTGTTCCGAAAGACACAAGCCCATCCGGGCGGACCAAAGCCGAGCTCCTCTCGTCTTATCTCCGGACCTTCACTGAGCTAGGGCGCACGCCGCCCTATCGGATGCCCGGCTGCGCTGCGCGCCCGGGTGCGGTCGAAACCTGGCTCTCTTTCGAAGGAGCGGAACCGATCGAACCAGAAGAGCTGGAGATCCGGAGCTGGGTTCTGCGCGGAGTGCGCGTGTTTGGCATGATCCACACGGAAGCGAACGCGCTCGGTGGAAGCTCGGGAACCGGCCAGGGAAACCGTGGACTCAGCCCTCGTGGGGCGAGCTTTGCCGAGCTCGTCTTCCGCGCCGGAGGCATCATCGATGTCTCCCATACTTCCGATCGCACCACGGACGATCTGATCCGACTCGCGCGCGAGCAAGGAGGGCGCATCATTGCGACGCATTCGAATGCTCGCGCGCTCGCGCCTCACCCGAGGAACTTGAGCGACGCACAGCTCCGCGCGATCGGCGAGCTCGGCGGCGTGGTTGGGGTCAATTTTCACGGTCGCTTCCTCGAGCCCAAGAGCGGCGAGGGAAGCCTCGACGACGTCGTGCGTCAGATCCGCTACATCGCGCGCGTGGCGGGACGCCATGCTGTCGCGATTGGCTCCGATTTCGAAGGGGGCATCCGGCCGCCTGCTGGGCTCAAAGGGGAGCTCGGCTACCAGACGCTCGCGGGCCGTCTCGAGAGGGAGGGCATTCCGCGGGCCGAGATCGTTTCTTATCTCTCCGGAAATGCTCGCAGGGTCCTCTGCCCGGAGAAGGCCCTGCTTCCGAGCTCGCGCGACTGATGCTAAGAGCCCTCGGGCCATGACCGAAATATTAGCTCCCGAACGAGCCAGCGCCCTCCTCGAGAACTTCCGCTCTTGGCTTGTCCGCCTTCCAAACGACGTAGAGCTCTTGGGCTCTGTGCTCGAAGGGGACGCGGTCTCTCGGGACGGAAAACTCAAGCTCGCCTCCAGCTTGAATTACCTCTTGAAATCCATCGATCTGATCGACGACACAATCGCGGGGCTGGGCCTTTTGGATGACGCCTTCGTGCTCCGGCTGGCGGTCGGGCGCCTCGGTTCGGAGGCTCCTTCTGAGCTCTCCGAGCTGCGAGCAGAGTCAGAGGTCGCTATCGAGTTCTTGGGCGACTTGCGAGGACGTTTCGACGCTTTCCTGGCCAGTCTCGACGAGACAAGGGTGCGGGGGCGCTCGCCTGCGGAGATTGCTGATGACCCGGCGCTTACCTCGGAGTTCGTCTCCGAGCTGCGCTCGTTCGCCCACCGCTACGAATGTCCGGCGTTCACGAGCGACACGAGTTCGCTCGTGAAGCTTCGCGCTTTTTTGAACGCGAAGCTCCCGGCCTAATCAAGCCTCCGAGGCGAGTTTCCCGCGCGGACCTGGCGCTCCTTGGGCCTCGCCGAGCTCTCCAAGCTCGACCAGCAGGTCGCGCACCTCCGGGCGACCGCGCATGTTCGAGATGATCACGTTGGACGCGTCGCTGAACGCCTTCTCGTAGCCGAGACCTTCGCGCGTACGCGCGGCGATCTTCTCGCGGCCGCTCGCGAGATCTTCTTCGACAGCTTCGGCGTAACGGCGGAGCTGCTCGCGGAGCGCCTCGATCTGCTTGCGCAAATCTTGGGCTGCGAGCTCGCGGCCTTCGCGCCGCTTTCTGCGGTTGTCGAGCCATTGAAGCTTCACGTCCGCGAGGGCGCGAGCGGCGCCCGCGCGCTCGTAGAGAGTGCGAGAACCTTGGCCCATGCGCTCGGCGTGGTCGGCAGCGGCGATGTGTTCCCGTGCCGACGCCTGGATTTGAGCGAGCTCGCGGCTAGCTTGGTTCTCTTCCTCTTGGTAGGCGGCGGCTTCGCGGAGCGCCTTCGACTCTTCCTGGGCGAGTTCCTCAACCTTTCGACCGATTTCCGCGCGCAGGGCGCGGCCGCGCCGCTCGAGGGCCTCGAGCTTGCGCGTGTGGCTGGCGATCTCGCCCTCAAGGGTGTTCGCGCGGGCGGAGACGTCCCAGACAGTGTTGAGCGAGCGAGCCACCTCGTCGGGCACGTTCCCCGGCGGGAACGCGCGGCTCACCATGCGCGAGAACATGCCCGCACGTCCAGCCCACTCACTGACGGGGAGCGTCTTCGGCGGGGGCGGCGGCGCGACGGCTGAAGGTTCACCTGCACCGTGAGGCGTCGGCGTCTTCTTGGTGTCCCAGTTCCCCGCGCTCGGTAGCGCGCGCTGGAGTCTCTTGAGCTCTTCGAGAAGATGGTGACCGTCGCGATAACGTTTACGCGGATCTTTCTCAAGGAGGGTCAGGACGATGGTGCGCGCGTCCGGATGACAGTCTTTGCGAAGCGTGAGCGGATCGGGAGGACGAGCGGTACGCTGCATCTCGAGCAGCGCGTCGCGGTCCGTCGAACGAAACGGGAGCTGACCGGTGAGCATCTCGAAAAACAGCACACCGAGTGCGTATAAGTCGCTCTGAGGACCGGCTTGTTCGCCTCGCGCCTGCTCCGGGGACATGTACTCGGGCGTCCCGAATACGGCGCCCTTTGGCGCTAGCCGCGGATCGTGGGCGAGGGCGGCGAGACCAAAGTCCAAGATCTTCACGAAATCTTGGCGACCGCCGCGCAGGGTGAGCAGGATGTTGTCGCTCTTGAGGTCGCGATGGACCACGCCGAGGTCGTGGGCGCGAGAGAGCGCCGCGCCCATCTGCTCGATGATGTCGACGGCGCGATGGAGCTCGAGGGGGCCTTTGGCGAGCTCGCTCGAGAGCGGCACACCCAAGAGGAACTCCATGACCAGGTAAAGCTCACCGTCGTCCGTCTCACCGATGTCGTGAATATCGATGATGTGTGCGTGGTCGACGCGATTGGCTGCGCGGGCTTCGCGCAGCATCCAAGCGCGGAGGTGTGTCTCGCCACGAAGATCGGGGCGGATCAACTTCACGGCCACAACGCGATCGATGAGGACGTGGCGGGCTCGATAGACGATGCCCATGCCACCCTCGCCGATGCGAGCTTCGAGGCGATAGCGTCCGGCGATAACCTTGCCGAGCGCCGGGTCATCGGAACGTTTAGGTTTTTGCACCTTCCGAATGTTCTCCGACATTTAAGTTTTCGAAAGTTCGCGCTTGATTAGTTGAATCTAAGGTTCAAGAGCGGAACCTGGACGAAGGTGCCCTGGGGCGCGCGGATCGATCTGAATCCGGGAGACATCGGTACTGTCTCAATACGTCCTTCTCCTACGTCGACTTGAGGAAATCCGAAGCCAATCTTGCCGGTGGCTTTGGTTTCGAGCAGCGACGGTACGCCTGCATGAGCGGCTTGGGCCGGGGCGAATGTCCGTGCTTCGAGCACTTCGTCGCCCGGCGGCCGATAAGCTGTTTGACTCAAGACGAAGATCGTCGTCGGAACGGCTAAGACCAATCCGCTGACGAGGAACGCCGTCGGAACTTCAGGACCTGCTGCGTCAGCGACGAAGTAGCCGCCGACTCCACCAGCGACAGCGCCGAGCCCTCCGCCGATGAGATATCCCCACCAAGGCTTCACGCCGACGAGCGCCTCCACCGTGAGCGTCAGCTCAGCGCCGAGCAGCGCGCCGCCGACGATCCCTTTTCCGATCGCCTCGGGCTCCCCATTTTCGTTGCCGACCGCCCCCGCGCTCCGAGGTGCCATAGAGATGGCCAGCCCCATGAGGGAGGCCAAGAGCACGGCGCGCGACTTTTGGCTCGTATTCAGCATCCGAGCGCGAGCATACCAAGGAGGAGTCTCGGAACCCATCTCAAAAGTGGGGCTCCGCTGCCACTCCACCGAGGCGGAAGGCCTTGTGTGTTTCGCATGTAGGGTGCGCGACGCATGGCCGGTGGTGTCGGACCTGGGGCTGTACCAAGG
>JAEYYX010000114.1 GCA_023428245.1 Pseudomonadota bacterium | reverse complement strand
CGCCACAACCGCGTACGACGCAGGTCAGGGGATCGTCGGCCACCACCACGGGCAGGCCGGTCTCTTCCTGCAGCAGGCGGTCGAGATCGCGCAGCAGCGCGCCACCGCCGGTCAGGGCGATGCCCTTGTCGGTGATGTCGGCGCCCAGTTCGGGCGGGGTCTGTTCCAGGGCGATCTTGACGGCCGACACGATCTGATTGAGCGGATCGGTCAGCGACTCCAGGATCTCGTTGGACGACACCGTGAAGCTGCGCGGCACGCCTTCTGCCAGGTTGCGGCCCTTGACCTCGATCTCGCGAACTTCCGAGCCGGGAAATGCCGAACCGATCTCTTTCTTGATGAGCTCGGCCGTGGGCTCGCCGATCAGCATGCCGTAGTTGCGGCGGATGTAGTTGACGATGGCCTCGTCGAACTTGTCACCGCCCACGCGCACCGAACCCTTGTAGACCATGCCGCCCAGCGAAATCACCGCGACTTCGGTGGTGCCGCCGCCGATATCCACCACCATCGAGCCGCTGGCGTCGGAGACGGCCAGGCCGGCGCCGATGGCCGCGGCCATCGGCTCCTCGATGAGAAAGACCTCGCGAGCCCCCGCGCTCTCGGCGCTCTCTTTGACCGCCCGCTTTTCGACCTCGGTGATTCCGAAGGGCACGCAGATGATGATGCGCGGGCTCACCCAGCTCCGCCGGTTGTGGGAGCGCGCGATGAAGTAGCGCAGCATCGCCTCGGTGATCTCGAAGTCGGCGATCACCCCGTCCCGGAGCGGCCGGATGGCTTCGATGTTGCCCGGTGTGCGTCCGAGCATCTCCTTGGCTTCGCGCCCCACGGCGAGGACCCGTTTCTCACCTCGTCCGTCCCGCGCCACCGCGACCACAGACGGCTCGCAGGAAACGATCCCCTTGCCCTTCACGTAGATGAGGGTGGTGGCCGTTCCTAGATCGATGGCCAGGTCGTTCGAGAACAGGCCGTAGAGCCAGTCGAAAATCATTCTCGTTTCGAAGGGTTGGTCCGTCTCGTGCTTCACTGCCCGAGATGGCCCCGAGCGACGTAAGTTTTCGCCGACCGGGGCGCCGGGTCTAGCACGCCCACAACCGAATCAAAACTCCCCCCGCTGGATCCAGCGGGCTCCCCGCCGAACCCCGGAAATTCTCGGGAAAAATCGAACTCGACCCACTACTCCAAGAGACCGGGGAATTTCGCCTCGAAAAAGAAAGCGAGGTCGCCACCCGCGGTGGGACCTCGCTCGGACGGTTCGAAGGGTGCTCCCGGGCACGCATCACGCGCTCCCGTCGCCCCTCACTCATTCATCGTCGTCGTCCCACTTCTGCCAGCTGCCGCCGCCTCCACGCTCACGACGCTGACCTCGCTGCGGCGCCAGGTTCGACCGCTTCGGCTTCTCCGCCTTCTTGGCCGGAACCGGACGACGCTCTTCGGCGCGGAAAGGCGCCCCCCCAGAAACGCGGGCTGCTGGCGGAACGCTATCCGTCTCGAAGGGCGCCGGACCCCCAAAGCCACCAGGAGGGGGTCCCCCGGGCCCCCGGAAGCGTGTCGAGGGGGACGAGAAACGGTCATCCGAACGGGGACCATCGTTCGACCTCGAGCCCTTCGCCTGGGCCCGGCTGACCACGATGGCGCGGCCCTTGAGCGTGAGGTCGGCCAACTTTTCGACCGCGGCCTCAGCGGCCGCTTCGCTCTCGATGGACGCGAAACCAAAACCGCGCGGCCGCCCATCGGGACCCAGCGGCAACGTCACACGCGAGACGGTCACCCCGCGGGATGCGAAGAGCTCGGTGATCTCTTCGGCTGTCGCGTCATAAGGCAGCTTGCCGAGGAAAAGGGACGCTTCCGGAGCTCGGCGAGGCCGCTCGTCACCGCCTCGCTTCGCAGGTCCATCCTGCGAAAATGGACGAATCCGAAGCGGCCGACCGCCACAAACCGCGTTATTCAAGGCATCTGAAGCGCGCGCCGCATCAGCCTCCGAAGCTAGCGTCACGAATCCGAAGCCTCGCGGTCGACCAGTCTCGCGGTCTCTCGGGACGGCCACATGCTCTACAGCAAAGTCGGCAGCCTCAAAGAACGCTCTCAGCTCGGCGTCGCCAACCGACTCGGCCAGGCCTCCCACAAACAGCTTGCGTGCGTCATCCGCACTCATGTTCATTCCCTAACAACTGCTCTTACGTACGATTCAAGGATGGTGAGTTGATTGAGTTAGCAGCACGCCGAGCTCCGCACTGCTTCCACGCGGTGCGGGCGAATCCCGCTGGTCTTTTTCCGCAGCTCTGACGATATCCGCGTCTTGTCAGCTCTTCAAGCCTCCTTTCTTCACCTCGGGGGCGGGGGGGGGCGAGAACCGCGCGGCCCGGGCGCGCGGCCGACCCGCCTCGGGGAGCCAAACGCTATGACGGAACGGCGGTCGCTCCCCACCGGGCCATCTGCCAAGAGCCGAGGCAACGACCGTGAGCGCCCCTTGCCCCCGACTCAATGGGGATGAGCGGTCCACATTCTGAAAGACGTAGGGGGCGAGCTCCCCGCCGCTTTCCCTATAGCGGTCCGGCGGTTCCACAGACCCACATGCGCCGGGAATCCATCTTCTCCCCTCAGGTCGAGGGGATACTCACACCCGCGGCGCACTCAGGCTCGGCGGGCGCGCGCCAGATCCTCGACCGTTTTCGGGATGGATTGGGTCAAAACCTCGGGTCCCTCAGGGCGGATCCATACGTCGTCTTCGATGCGAACGCCGATGCCCCGGTACTCCGGAGCTACGTCTTCGTCATCCCGAGCGATGTAGATTCCCGGTTCGACCGTGATGACGGCACCCGCGACGAGGGGCGCGACGGCGCCCTTGTCGAACGGAGGTGAGACGTCATGGACATCGAGGCCAAGGTAGTGGCTCGTCCGATGCATGAAGTAGCGCTCCGCGAGCCTTTTTTCTCCGTCACCTCGGAGCCGCGGTAAGATCCCAAGTTCGAGAAGTCCCTTCTCGATCACCTGCATAGCCGCCTCGTGCACCTCCTCGAGAGTCTTTCCCGGCCAGCAGAGAGCAAAGGCTGCCTCTTGAGCGCGGAGCACAAGCTCGTAGATCGCGCGCTCGGGAGCCGAGAACTTCGGGTCAACCGGAAAGGTCCGGGTCACATCGCAAGCGTAACCTTCGAACTCTGCACCGGCGTCGATGAGGACAAGCCCACCGTCCGGCAAAGGCGCGTCGTTGTCCCGATAGTGGAGAATTGTCGCGTTGTCTCCGGCGCCCACGATGCTTGTGTAAGCAGTCGAGCGACAGCCGCCCTCACGAAAACCGAGCTCGAGCTCCCGCATGAGATCAAACTCCGAAAGGCCGCGGCGGGCTGCGCGTAGGGCACGGAGGTGACCAAGCTGCGTTGCCTCGGCCGCCTTTTTCATCTTCTCGATCTCGAACTCGCTCTTCACCAAGCGGAGAGGGGTCAAGATCTCGGAACTATCCCGCACGGGCCGGGGGGGGGGGCGGCGCCCCCCCCGCCCCCCCCCGGCCCCCCCCCCCCCCCCCCCCCCCCCCCCGACGCCCCTGCACGGAGAACAGCGCTTTCGTCAGGCGGCGATCCACGAGATCCGGTGGACGAAACTCGGACCAAACACTCGGAACGTTCTCGAGGTAGTTCGGCAGATGCTCGGCGAGTTCTTCGAAGGAGTGCGCAACGTCAGCGTCGAAGTCAGCGAGCGCCCCTTCGACTCCGGCGCGCCTCCCGTTCCAAATCTCACGCTCGCGATCGCGCGGCGGCACGAAAAGTACGAAGTGAGGCGCTTCAGCGCGGATCACCAGAGCTGCGTCTGGCTCAGTGAAGCCGGTCAAATACAGGAAGTTCGAGGTCTGTCGGAAATCGTATTCGACGTCCGCGTTCCGGTGCACGGAGGTCGCCCCGAACAGGACCATCGCGCCACCTTCGAGTTTCGATATCACCCGCGCGCGACGCGCACGGAGCTCCGCCTTCCATTCGTCGGACAAACGCACATCCTTTTCATAGCAGGGCCGAGCGCCGAACGCTCCCTCGCACACACGCGAATTGACGGAGCGCATTCCTCGGGCTACTGGCCGCGCGCGGTGAGCCCAGAACCTCTGACACGGAAGCCTCTCCAGGCAGGACAAGAAATCGACGCTTGGTGCACCAAGTGCCGCCTCGACTTGGGGCACCGCGTTGTCGCGATGGTCCAAGGCATACCCAAGCGCGTGATCTGCATGACCTGCGGAAGTGAACACAACTACCGCGCGCCGAAGTCAGCGCCCGCCGCCCGCGCAGCCGGAAAGACGCGCGAGCGTTCTCCCGCCGCCAAGTCCGGTGCGAGCGCCACCAAGTCCGGCGCGAGCAAGAGCCGCGTTTCTGCGCACGCCGAGTGGGAGAACGCTGTGCGGAGCGGGCGTCCCTTCCGACGTTACCTCGCGTCCGAAGAGTACGCGGCAGGCGATCTGATCCAGCACAAGAAGTTTGGCGACGGGCTCGTCCGCGACACCAGCGGTCACGACAAGATCATCGTCGCGTTTTCGGACGGGGACCGAACCCTGATCCACCGCCTGCCCGCTTGACCTGACGCGGTCGAGCTGAGGCTCCCGCTTCGCGGAGTCGCGTCGGCCGAGCCGGGCCCTCCCCGTCGCTGCGACGAGGAGGTCGCCCTTTTGCGCTCGGGTGCGACGGCGAAACACCACGCGGGGGAGCTCGCCGAGGACGTTCGTCTGCTTGGTGAGGTGCACCGAAGGAGCTTCGTCCTCGAGGCGTTTCCGCGAATTTTTTCGAGCCTTCGCCCGGACGGGCGCTCCTTGTCAGGTCCCGCGTCCCGAAGGACGCGTCGTCTCTTGTCTTGCGCTCGGGCGAGCGACCCTTCGGAAGTGCACTTCGGCCGCCTCTGCTGGGTGAACCATCCTCTTCGGGGGCGCGAGGAGTCCGCCACTTGTCGCGAATCTTCTCGAACTTCTCACGCGCCGCTGCGTTTCGTTGCCCGTCAGTCTGGGCGAGTCCCTGCGCGACGCCCCTGATTTTCTTCGGTGTTCCGTACGCTGCCTTGAGCGCCTTCAGTTCGTCGATCGTGAGAAGGCGCCACTCTCCAGGCCGGAGCCCTTCGGCGTCGATGCCCGCATGGCTCACACGCACGAGGCGGACCAGCGGCGTCCCGGCGTGTTCGCCAAGCCGTCGCACCTGACGGTTCCTCCCTTCGAAAATCGTGATCTCAAGCCAAGTATGACCGCCCTCGCGCCTGAGAGCACGTACGGAAGCGGGCTCAGTCTTTCGACCGTCAATCTCAATCCGCTCAGCCCAGCGCGCCAGCTCCCGCTCATTCAGCTCCCCACGCACCTTCGCAATGTAAACCTTCGGAACCTTGCCCTTGGCGTGAGCCAGGCTCTGCGCGAAGTCACCGTCGTTCGTGAAAATGAGCACGCCGCTCGTGTTGAAGTCGAGACGCCCCACCGGAATCACCCGAAGCCCGACCTGCTTCAAGATGGTGCCTATGGTGGGCCGGCCTTCGGGATCGGAGAGAGTCGTGAGCATGCCGCGCGGCTTGTTCATAACTCCATAACAGAACTGATCTTGAACGATCCTTTTTCCGTCGAGCTCTATCTTGGCCTTGGAGTCGGCCTTGGTTCCGAGCTCTGTGACCACTCGGCCGTCGACGCGGACCCGACCTTCCACAATGAGTCGTTCAGCAGCGCGTCGCGAGCTCACGCCCGCCTGCGCCAGGATCTTTTGGATTCGGACGATGGCCATTTAAGTTCTGGTCTACTTTTCGGGAAGAGAGCGAGAGGCAAGCCGTCACTCGGAGGCGCGGTTCTGCGCCTCCGCGAGCTCGGCTCGAGCTAGCTCCTCGTCCCGATCCCACCGATCGACCTGGCCGTCAAAGTCTTCGTCCACGCCGATGCGATCGAGGCGGCCGCCCCTGTACACCTCGAATTGGTCCGGTTCCCCGTCGAAATTCAGATCCCGCTGGACGCGCACGAGCTGCGACCCGACGTAAAGGCGAACGACGTCTGGGCTACCGTCACCGTTCATATCAACCTCGATCTTGGTCGGATACGAGCCCGCGAAGGTGATCCAGGTGTCGATGCGCCCGTCGTAGTCCGAGTCGGCCTGCTCCATGAGCTTGTCGCCGCCGTCGTCGTAGGTCCGGACTACGTCTTTGATACCGTCGAAGTTCGTATCCACCTCGCGGCAGATCAGGATGCGCGAGCGCTCCTCGCCGTGCCCGGAATGGGCGTAGACGCGGCGAACGTTCATTTCCTTCGAGGCCGTGGAGCTGGTCTCTGAGACCTCGCGGTCGGGCCCGCCGGTGTCGGCACAGCGAGATTGATCGTCCTGACGCTGGCCACTAGCGACCTTCGGCGGCGGCACCGCTGCCTTCTTTTCTCCGCAGGCGGACAGAAGTGCGACAAGCAGTGGGGCGGCGGCGAGCTTTTGCAAACGACCGTGCATCGATCTCATGGCTTCTCCCCGCTCTGGCCCGCACCGCTCCCGGATTCAGACGCTCCTTCGGCGCCTTTTGCACCTTCGGTCTCGCTCGACACTTCGCGAATTTCGGTGACTTGGGTTCCCTCGGATTCGAAGGAGCGTGTTTCTGTAGCTGCGCGAGGGCGAATTTCTTCGGGCGGGACGTAGCCCGTCGCCTGACAGTAGTCGATCGTCGTGTGGGGATCAGGACGACCGTCGCCGTCACTGTCCGTATGGATCAAAGGACAACCAGGGCGCGGATACTCCCACCATTGGTCGATGATGCCGTCACCGTTCTTGTCCCGTTCGGTGCGGACCAGCGCGCCCCCCTCATAGAGCTCCCAGGTGTCGAGCTTCCCGCCCAAGAGCGTCGCGCGATGTTTCTCTTGAAGGACACCCGCTGCGTACAAGGCGATCTCGTCGACGCGACCGTCTCGATCGAAGTCGCTCTCCACCCTGCGCAAACGCCCCTCGCCATCGAAGAACGTCGTGCGGTCGGGACGTCCATCTCCGTTCAAATCAGCGATCCGGCACGCTTCGCGCCCGCTGGACAACGACCGTCCCACCTCTGCTCGACCATCCCCGTTCGCGTCCAGCCCAGCGCCTTCTTCCACAGCGCAGGGCTCAAGCTCGATCTTCGTCGAGCGACGCACGTGCGCCGAAGCGGCGTTCGATGGACCTTCTTGTTGTTTGCCCCCGCACCCAAGGGTCATCCCTCCGAGGCCGAAGACCAAACAAATGAGTCCAGCAGGACGGACTCCCGCCCTTGCCTTCAACGTTCTGACGCCGCTCCCCGGCTCAAACAGCATCGCCCCCTCAGGTAAGCATCGATTGTCACTCGCGGAAATGGCCACCCTCGGGGAAACGACCTTGGACCGGATCAGAAATTTTAATTTCAGCAATTTTTTTTGCCAAAGCAACCACTCCGCTTTGGACCTGCTTCAGGGTCGATTCGATTTATTGTTTCATTTCCAACCGTTACGCAATCCGGCGCCTCGGACTCGCCGTTGACGCCACACGTATTGGAATCTATTGTAACGAGTGGCCATTTGACGGGACCGCAGACTCCCGCCAAAAGAGCCATCCCCCGCGGGAGAACGGCAATGGCTCGCAAGAAGATCTCGACCACGGTCTACATCACGCCCGAACAGAACGACGCCCTGCATCTCTTGCACGAGAGAACGAAGGTGCCGGTCGCCGTGTACATCCGTGAAGGCATCGACCTGGTCCTACGCGAGCACGCGGAGAAACTACCCGGGCAACTTTCTCTGGTCGACTCTGCCCAGCGTCGCAAGTAAGAGCCCGAGCGACCGGAGCCTTCGAAAGCCCCGCTCCCCTCATCATGTCTGCCGCCGCGTCCCATATCCGTAATTTTTCAATCATCGCGCACATCGATCACGGCAAGAGCACTCTTGCCGACCGTATCATGGACGTGACGGGCGCCATTGAAGCGCGCGAGAAGAAGGAACAGTTCCTCGACAAGCTCGAACTCGAGCGTGAACGCGGCATCACGATCAAAGCCCAGTCCGTGCGCCTGAAGTACAAGGCAAAGGATGGCCAGATCTACCAACTGCAGCTGATCGATACGCCCGGACATGTCGACTTCAGCTACGAGGTTTCCTCGAGCCTGCGCGCATGCGAGGGCGCGCTGCTCGTCGTCGACGCGACCCAAAGTGTTCAGGCGCAGACCGTCGCGAACACCTATCTCGCCATCGAGAATAACCTCGAGATTCTGCCCGTTCTGAACAAGGTCGACCTACCCTCAGCGGATGTCGACCGCGCGGCCCACGACATCGAGGAGGTCATCGGCCTCGACTGCAGCGGTGCGCTGATGACGAGCGGCAAGACGGGCATCGGTGTTGCCGATCTGCTTGAGGCTGTCGTCGAGCGCATCCCGCCTCCGAAGGGTGAACCCGACGGGCCGCTCCGCGCGCTCGTGTTCGACTCCTGGTACGATAGCTACCGGGGAGCGATGGTGATGCTTCGGATCGTCGATGGCGTCCTAAAAAAGGGCGACAAGGTCCGCTTCATGTCGACCGGACGCACTTTCGAGATCACCGAGCTCGGTTGCTTCTCCCCTCACCCGACCTCCCTCACTGAGCTCCGCATGGGTGAAGTCGGCTTCGCGGCGGCAAGCATCAAGACCACCGAAGACACAAAGATCGGCGATACGCTGACCTTAGCCACGGGCGGCGCGACCGATCCCCTCCCGGGCTTCAAGGAGGTCAAGCCGATGGTCTTCGCGGGGCTCTTCCCGACGGACTCCGCGGACTACGAAGGATTAAGGGACGCTCTCGCTAAACTCCACTTGAACGATTCCTCGTTCACTTACGAGCCTGACACTTCCGAGGCCCTCGGCTTCGGGTTCCGCTGCGGCTTCCTCGGCCTCTTGCACATGGAGATCATCCAGGAGCGCCTGGAGCGAGAGTACAACCTCGATCTTATCACTACAGCGCCGAGCGTCGTCTACAAGGCCCACACCAAGCGGGGCGAGCTCGTCTTGGTGGACAATCCGTCGAAGCTCCCCCCGCCCGGCGACGTGCAGTCGATCGAAGAGCCGATCGTCAAAGTGAACATCCACGTTCCGGCGTCCTTCGTCGGAGCCGTCGTCCAGCTCTGCGAGGAGCGCCGCGGGATCCAACAGGGGCTCAACTTTGCGACCCAAGACCACGTCGTCATCACCTACGAGTTGCCGCTCGGGGAAGTCATCCTCGACATGCACGACAAGCTGAAGAGCGCGACGAAGGGCTTCGCGAGCATGGACTATGAGCTTGCCGGCTACCGCACAGACGATTTGATCAAGCTCGACCTGCTCGTGAACGGCGAACCTTTAGATGCCTTGTCGACGATCCTGCACAGGGAAAATGCCTTCTTCCGCGGTCGCGCGCTCGCCTCGAAGCTCAAAGAGCTCATCCCAGCACAGCAGTACGAAGTCGCAATTCAGGCAGCGATCGGAGCCAAGATTATCGCCCGAAGCACGATCCGAGCGCTACGCAAAGACGTCACGGCGAAGTGTTATGGCGGCGACATCTCCCGCAAGCGCAAGCTGCTCGAGAAGCAGAAGGAAGGAAAGAAGCGCATGAAGGCGGTCGGCAACGTCGAGGTGCCTCAGGAGGCGTTCCTCGCAGTGCTCCGCCTCGACGACAAGGACAAGGGATGACGCAGCGAAACCCGAACGCGCTCTCTCGTCTCGCCGCTGAACTCAGCGCCCGTGCCCCCGCTCACGCGCTCAGCTTCGAGGCAACGATCCCCTTCGGCCCAGAGCTCGAGATCGCACGCTTCCGCCTCAATAATGGGCTTTCTGTCCTGCTCCTGGTCGACACCAGCGCAAAGGTCGTCGCCTACCACACCTGGTTCAAGGTCGGGTCACGCCACGAACATCCTGGCAAAACCGGCCTCGCGCACCTCTTCGAACACCTGATGTTCGGCACCATGGAGGGCTTCCCTCCCGGAGAGTTCGACCGTCAGATGGAAGCGGCAGGGGCGGACAATAACGCCTCGACCTGGCTCGACTTCACGCAATACCAGGAAGCGTTCCCGAAAGATCAGCTCAGCAAGATCGTAAGGCTCGAGGCGACAAGGATGCATCGGCTCGTCCTCGGTCAGGCCGAACTCGATACCGAGAAGGACGTCGTCTTGAGCGAGCGGCGCTTCCGCGTCGATGACGATGTCGATGGGAAGGTCGACGAACTTCTGTGGTCAACTGCCTTCCGGCGGCACACTTACAAGATCCCGACCATCGGCCTCGAGGAAGACATCAAAGGGTTCACGCTCGACGACCTGATGAACTTCTATCGCGCCTATTATAGTCCCGGAAACGCGGCACTCATCTTGGTCGGAGACTTTTCGATGCGCTCGGCACTCTCGATGATTCAGGATGCCTACGGCCCGATCTCGAGCTCTCCGATTCCGATGGAAGAGACCTGGCCCGAGCAGCCGCAGGTCGACGAGCGAGTCCGAACCCTCGAGCTCGAAAGCAGCGCCGATCGCCTCGCTATCGGTTACAAGGGGCCCGCCCTCGGCGACGACGATCACGTCGCGATGAGCCTTCTCATGGAGGCTCTCGTCGGGGGCGCCGCGAGTCGCTTGCCGAAGCGCCTGGTGCGAAAAGAATCGCTCGTCAGTGACATCCGCGGAACCGTCGGCCCCCACAAGGACCCGAGCCTCATTGAGTTCTCCGCCGCTGCTCGCGAAGGCGTCCGTGCCGAGGCGATCCTTACCGCCATCGACGAGGAGCTCGACCACGTCCTCGCCGGCCCTCTCTCCCCCGAGGAACTCGCTCGCGCCCGCAGTCGCACGAAGCTGGCGCTACTTTCGGGGCTCGAGACCGCCGACGGCAAGGCCTCGACCATTGGATTCTATGAGACCATCCTCGGTAAACCGGCGGCCGCGTTCGAACGTCTAGAACGCCTGGGTCAGCTCGACGCAGGCGATCTCCTGCGCGTCGGGCGCCGCTATCTCACCAAAAGCTCACGCTCCGTGGTCCTCGGTCATGCGAAGGAGGCGTCATGAGCGCGGTGTTCGTTGAGCACGATCGGCGCCTGCCTCTGGCGCACCTGACCACAACGCGCCTCGAAGGGAGCCTCCTCGACCCAGTGGGCAAAGAGGGGCTCACGCGCCTGACGCTCCGGCTCATGCGGCGCACAGCGGGCGGCCGCAGCGCTGATGAGAACAATGAGCGACTCGATGCCCTCGGAGGCAGCCTGCTCGGCGAGGTCCAAAAATCCCATTTGAGCCTGGGGGGCGCCGTTCTTTCAGAGAACCTCAACGCCTACCTTGAGGCTGTCGAAGACACCTGGACTCGTCCGGGCCTTTTCGAAGACGAGTTCGACCGCGTCAAAGATGAAAGTCTTGCCGAATGGTACGAGGGACTCGAAAACGACCGCGGCCTCGCGTTCTCGACCTTTGAGCGTCACGTCTACGGCGACCATCCCCTCTGTCGCCCCGCGGCTGGAACGCGCACTAGCCTCGAGGCCATCACGCACGCGGACGTGGTGGGTCATGCAGAGGCGCTCGGAAAAGACCCCCACCTGCTGATTGCCGGAGCTGGCGATGTTCACCCCGAGGCTCTTGAGAGCTTCGCTGCCCGCCTGACGAAGACCAGCCCCATCTCCCCACCGCTCATCTCCGAGGCCGAGGCCCCACCCGGTCGACATCTCTACTTCGTCGACAAACCGGCCCGCAGCCAAAGCCAAATTGTCCTGGGCGGAGCCGGCGCTCACCCGAAAGACAAAGACCAGGTCGCTCTCCACGTCGCCAACACAATCTTTGGCGGGACCTTCACCGGCCGCCTCAGCCGCGAGATCCGCATCAAACGCGGCTGGTCCTACGGAGCTTATAGCTACCTGAGCCTCGACAGGTCCCGAGGAACCTTCTCCATCTGGACCTTCCCAGAGGCCAAAGACGCGCTCGCCTGCGTCTCACTCGCGCTCGAGATGATCGAGTCGCTATGTCACCAAGGCATCACCAAGGCCGAGCTCGCCCGGGCCGCGCGCTACTTGCGCAGAAGTCACGTCTTCTCGTCTGATACCGCACAAAAACGGGTTCAGCTTCGCCTCGAAGAGGCGGTCTATGGGCTCGAGCCCGGCTACTTCGAGAGCTTCCCGGACAAAGTTCGCGAACTCACAGTCGAGGACGTCAATGAAGCGGTCCGGCGCCGCATCTCTCCGGCAAACCTGACCATCGCCGTCGTCGGCACCCACTCGGAGATCGGCGCGGGTCTCGAGTCCGGAATCCCGGGCCTCAAGGGCACGCGCGTCCTCCGCTACGACCATCCTGACTGATCGGCGGAGAGCTCACTGAGCTCCCCGACCGCGTCAGTTCAGAACGGCGCGAGAGAATTCGAGTTCGAAGCGACAGCCTCAGGAGCCATCTCGATCGGCGCCCAGGCGGGCAGCTTCTCGGGTACCGGCAATTTCGTTCCGCCCCTGACAGCCACCGTGATCGCATCGTTCAAGCGGCGGTTCGCCTTTTCACAGGCGGGACTCGGCGGGCCAAAGCGAGAATCCTGGCAGGCGACCTTTTGGGCTTCGTAGGTCAGCTTGACGTATTTGCTCTTCAGGAGCGCCTGGCGAATGTACCCGTCGAGCTGTTTCCAGTCGATCGGAGCATTGTACACTTCACGCATCTGGCGCTCGACGAACATATCGCGTGAAACCGTGGCGCAGCTCCCGTCCCAGCGGAGCACATCGATGTCCGCCGAGCTGGTCATCGAGCCCTGAGCTGTCCGAAGAACCAAGACCTCCTCGCCAAACACGATCGGCTCGGGAGTATCCCGCGAACCGTAAGCATTCACCGCTTCGACGCTCTCCGCCTTGAGATAAAGGCGCTGCCAGGGTGTCGTCTTTTCAAACATCGCGATCGCCATGTCGGGGTACCGCCCCTTGCAGGCAGCTTTCGCGAAGGCGACAGGAGGCACACATGTGGGCCCGGGTTCGCAGGTCGTCGGAAGGACCTTCGCGAGGGGTCGCTCGGGCTCCTTCGCTACCTGCATCTCTTCCTCGTGAGCCTCGGCGACTTCCTGCTCGGGTGTAGGGACTGCTGCCGTCACCTGAGGTTCAGGCGCGGGGGCACGAGCCGGAGGAGAGGCCGACTGAGAGGAACAGCCAGCGAGAGCAGACACGGAACTCAGCAAAGCGAAGAATCGTTTCATGGCAGTGTGCAAAGAAACGGCCGCTCGCCCCGTTCCTTCAATGGATCCCGCGAACCGGCGCAACTATGGGAACCAAAGCAGCGCCTGTCTGCCACCAATCATGAGGATTTTCGGAATGCCGGCCGAACAAGCGGCCGCGCAGGAAGTGCGCAGCAACGTTCCCCCGAACAAGCGACAACATCCCTCGCCTCACGCAACTCTCAAAGATCCTTGGCTCGCTCAGCGCGCCGAGCTGAGCGCATCAAGGTGCGGAGAGGAGCAAGCCTTCGAGAGCGGCAGTGATCTCGGAGCCTGTCCGCTCCAGACGCGCGCGCACCAGAGGAGCGTCCTCCACCCGCGCGAGTTCGCTCCCCACGTGGCAATAGATTTTCAGCTTCGGCTCTGTGCCGCTCGGGCGCACGTGCACCACAGCTTGCGCGTCCGAGCGGCGGAGTTCGAGTGTGAGCACGTCGTCTGTGGGCACGTCGAGCTCTGCAGCGATAGACGGGACACGATAGTCGATGCGTCGTGCCACCTGAAAGCCGGCAATTGTGCTGAGCGAAGGAGAGCGCAAGAGCTGTTGTCCGACGCGCGCCTGGGCCGCGATTTCATCAGACTCGAAGCGGAGGTTGTGAGGTCGATTGACCCAGAGCCCGACCTCCACCGAGAGCTCGGCGAGGCGCCGAGTGAGAGCCTGACCCGGGGAGATTGCCGTCTCTTGGGCGAGGCGGCGAGCAAGCGAGACCACGATCGCAAGAGCTGCGATCCCATCCTTGTCGAGGACCGGCCTTCTCGGACCCAGCCCAAAACAATAGCCGAGTGCTTCTTCGTAAGCGAAGACGAAGGAGTCAGTGTCGGCACGGTGGCAGATCCATTTGAAACCTGTGAGCGTACGAGCAAGCGCGGCTCCACGCTTCTCTGCAAGCACAGCCACCGCCGGCGACGACACCACACTCGCCACGAGGAGCGGCTCCGGAACATTCGCTGCCTCAAGCCAAGCATCAGCGAGCAGGAGACCGAGCTCGTCCCCGCTCCACTGCACAAGCTCCCCGCTCTCATCTTCAGCGAGGACCGCGAGCCGATCGGCATCGGGGTCGTTCGCGAGCGCGAGGCTCAAGGCTTCCTTGCGCGCGAGAGAAGAAAGCAGGTCCATCGTGCCCGGCTCTTCGGGGTTTGGCCGCGGGAGCGTCGGGAAGGTTCCATCGGGCCGCGCCTGCTCCTCCACCACGGCGAGTTCGAAGCCAAGTTCGCGAGCAACCCGTTCGACAGACCCAAGACCCACCCCGTGAAGCGGGCTGTAGGCGACACGAATCTGGGCGCCGGAACCAGGATCGACGCGCTGTCCCAGCTCTCGGATCCAGGAGAAATATGCGGCGACATCTTGCTCCTCTGGGGCTTCGATGAGCCCTGCCTGATTCACCCGCTGTCGAGCCGCTGAAATGCGCTCGACGAGCTCTCGGCTCGTACTGCCCATGCGCGTCTGGATCTCGCGATCCCAGGGACCTTTGATCTGAATGCCGAGCTCGTCGAACACCTTGATCCCGGCATCGCCCCGCGGATTGTGGCTGGCAGTCACCACAACGGCCGCGTCGGTGCCTTTCAGCCGAGCCAAGAAGGCCACAAGCGGCGTCGGAGCGGCCTCCTCGAGCAGGTAGACATAGTGACCGACCTTCGCAAGCTCCTCCGCGATCGCTCGCGCGTAGCTCTCACTCTCGGGCCGAGCGTCAAAGCCGATCACAACCCGAGCTACCTGCGCCCGCGTCGAAAGATAGTCCGAGAGGGCCCGGGCGAACGCCGTCACCATCACCAGGTTCATGGCGTTCGTTCCCGGCCCGACGGCACCTCGAAGCCCCGCGGTACCAAAGCTGAGAGGCTGATCAAAAAGCCGCTCGAGCTCGCGGGTATCCCTTTGCTCGACGAGCGCGCGTAGCTGGTCCTGGTGGGCCGGGTTCGGATCCAACTCGAGCCAAGCCTGAACCATCCACTCGAGATCGCTCGTCATCAGCTCAGTTTACGAACCAGTCTCTCGGGCGCAATTCCCTTGAGGGCAAGCTGTCCACAAGCGGCCGATACTTCATCTCCGCGACGCGTGCGCACGAAACAGCTGTACCCGCGAGCCGTGAGGCGCCCCTGGAAGTTCGAGACTCGATCCTGGTCCGCTCCCCGATAGTCTGACGCTTCGATCGAGTTCATCGGGATCAAGTTCACCTTCACCGGGAGACCTCTCAGCAAGGACGCAAGTCGATCAGCGTGCGCTTCGCTGTCGTTCACGTCGCGAATCAGCGTGTATTCGATGGTGATGCGCCGGCGCGGCGGGAGTGGATATTCGCGGAGAGCTTGCATGAGCTCCGCGATCGGGTAGCGCCGATTCATGGGCATGATGCTAGAGCGCGTCTCGTCGTCCGCGGCGTGGAGCGACAAGGCAAGCCCGATTTTCCCCGAATAGTCAGCGCCGAGGCGACGAATGCCGGGCACGAGTCCTACGGTCGACACTGTGATGCGGCGCGGACTGATGGCGGCACCATCAGGATCCGTCAGAAAGTCGAGAGCGCGCTTCGTTTCATCGTAGTGATGGAGCGGCTCGCCCATGCCCATGAACACAAGGTTCCGAAGGTCTTCGTTTTCCTTGAGGTAGCGACGCGCGACGTAGACCTGGGCCAAAATTTCTGCCGCGCGGAGCCCTCGCACCAGGCCCGCTTGCCCGCTCGCGCAAAAGGTACAGCCCATGGCGCAGCCGACCTGTGTCGAGACGCAGAGCGTAACGCGAACCCTCGCGCCAAACGGCTCCCCTTCATCGTCGTCGTCTGGTCCGGCTGACGTCATCGGGATCAGGACACACTCGAGGCGGGTCTCGTCGCTGAGGTCCAAGAGGATCTTGCGCGTTCCGTCGACCGCTTCGTGGACGAAAGAGACCACACCGGGCTCCGAGAGACCGAGTTCACCAAGCGCCTTGCGGAGGTCTTGGGGCAGATCGGTCATCTGCTCGGGATCGAAGAGCCCTCGATGATGGATCCAACGATAGATCTGGCGCGCACGGAACGGTTTGTGCCCCTGCTCAGAGACGAAGCTCTGCCAGTCCGAGAGGGCAAAAGTAGCGGGGTCCGCGGCCGGAATCTTCATGGGACTTCGCGCTTCTTAGCTTCATTCCAGTAGCCGTCGAGCTCTTCGAGCGGGATCCCCACGGTAGCCTTGCCGTCGTTTCGGGGCCAATCCCGATGCTTTTGGCGAACTTCAGCCTCGACATATTCGAAACGCCGCCGGAACCGGAGAGAGGTCTTCTGGAGAGCCTTCTCCGGGCGAATCCCGAGGTGTCGCGCGTAGTTGCAGAGAGCGAACAAAACGTCACCCAGCTCGTGCTCGATGGCCTCCTGGTTCCCAACGGCTACCGCTTCATCGAGCTCCCCGAGCTCTTCGGCCACCTTCTCCCGAGACCCCGTCCGGTCAGGCCAGTCAAATCCCACGCTCGCCGCGCGCTCGCTGATGCGCCGAGCGCCCTCAAGGGCCGGGAGCGAGCGCGGGATGTTGTCGAGCAGGGGGCGCTTCTCCTTCTCCTTCGCCTTCAGTTTCTCCCAGTTCGACTCAACCTCTTCTTTCGTCTGCTCACCGAGGTCGCCGAACACGTGAGGATGTCTCCGGATGAGCTTTTCGACGATGCCCATCGTGACATCATCGGGACCAAAGGACCCCTCTTTCCGCCCGAGCTCCGAGAGAAACACGACCTGCAGAAGGAGGTCTCCGAGCTCCTCTCGCAGATGAGTCCGGTCGCCCGTCTCGATCGCGTCGATGACCTCACAGGCCTCCTCGAGCACGTACTGGGCAAGAGACTCCATGGTCTGCTCCCGATCCCAAGGACAACCGTCTTCGGCGAGCAGTCGCTGCATGAGCCGCACGAGCTCCGGCAGCGTTTGCCCCCTCTGTTCAGTTAGGCTGGGCGCCGGGGAAATAGGAAACTCTCGACCAGCCATGTTCAGTAGAGGTACCGTTCGCCGGAATCGCACAAAATGGTCACAACATTCCCCGAGGTGTAACGTCGAGCTACCTCGATCGCAGCGTGAACATTCGCACCCGCTGACGGCCCCACCATCAGGCCACTCCGCCTCGCGAGCTGCCCCGCCATACGTTCGGCAGCGATATCGGTAACGGTGATCACCTCGTCGATCGTCGAGCGGTCGAGGATCGCAGGGACAAAACCCGCCCCCAGGCCTTGGATCCCGTGAAGTCCCGGTCGCCCTCCGCTCAAGACTGCGCTCGCTGCAGGTTCGACGGCGACAGCATGCAGGTCTTGGAGAGCAAGTTCGCTCTTCAGCGTGCGAACAACGCCGGTCAAGGTCCCGCCGGTTCCGACGCCAGCGACGAAGGCCGTGAGGTTGCCCTCCAGCTGCTCAAAAATCTCACGGGCAGTCGTCTGCGCGTGGGCCTCGGCATTTTGAAGGTTTTCAAACTGACTCGCGAGGAATGCGCCCGGGATATCCTGGACGATGCGCCGGGCGCGCTCGACCGCACCCGCCATGCCACGGTCAGCGGGCGTGAGCTCCACCTCAGCGCCGTAGGCTCGCAGGATGTAGCGACGCTCCAGGCTCATATCCTCGGGCATCACGACGATACAGCGGTGCCCGCGCGCGGCCGCAATCATGGCCAAGGAAATGCCGGTGTTGCCGCTCGTCGCTTCAACAATGGTGCGGCCTTCAGCGAGGAGTCCTGTACGCTCGCCTTCTAAGACCATGAAGAGAGCGGGGCGGTCTTTCACGCTACCACCCGGGTTCATGAACTCACATTTGGCCCACACTGTGGCACCCCCTTGCGGGCTCAGGCGAGAAAGGCGAACGAGGGGTGTCCCGGCGATGAGCCCGAGGGCATCGTCAGCGACGACCAAACCACTCGGGGTCAGGCGGCGCCCGGAGAGAGCGGGAGAAGGGGCGGTGGTCACGCGTTCAGGATACCAGGGGAAGTAGCCTTGTCCCACGGGACGCCTGGCTGAAGCGGGGAAACTCGAGCGGAAGTTTCGCCGCTGCGCACCTCAGTGCCCGCCGCGTAGGCCGGAGCCTTGATCCGAGCCAGCCCACGGGAGCCGGAGGCTGAGGTCACCTTCCCGACTTCCTGGCCCTCGGTGTTCGAAATAACCTGGCCCACGGCGAGCGGTCCGCTCGCCTCGATGCGCGCCACGCGCCGCTTCACCTTGCCCCGCATCTCCTGCATGCAGACGACCTCCTGGCCGAGGTAACAGCCTTTCTTGAAGCTGACGTGGGATCCCTCGAGCCCCGCCTCTTGCGGGTTGTCCTCAGGACCAAAATCCACTCCCGCTCGCGCCCATCCGACCGCTACCCGCGCTCTTTCGAACGCGGGGTCGTCCTTCTTTCCACCGAGCGCCGCTGAAACCTCGAGGACCCGAGCCTCGTCCGCGAGGGTCCAAAGCAGACGTCCTTCGGGACCGAAGGGCGCATATTCGACGCTTAGACCTGAGACTTCCGCCGCGAGCGCGTCCGGCACCGAGCCAAAGAGTGCAAAGAAGCGCGCGCCGCCCGGCGCGAGCTCCGCGTCCTCCATGATCAAGTAGCGATCGAGCTCGCCGAGGAGCCCTTCGTCACCGGTGTGCGCTACCTCTGTTCCACGGGGCGATGAGAAGACCAAGACCTCCGCTTGGATCTTGCCTTGTTTGGTCAAAAATAGCGCCGGGGTGGCGCGACCGCTCGGAAGGTCTTTGACCTCCGCGGTGAGCAGGCTGTCGAGCCAACTGTTCCTGTCCTCGCCCATCACGAGCAGGCTCGAGAGAGCCAAGGGTTGAATCAAAAAGGTCACTCGGGAAGTCTCTCCTGGGGAATCGAAAGCTCGCTCCCCCGCAATGGGTACATCGCTTCTTCTTTGACGACGAGCTTGCCCCGCTCCCCGCTCACAAACCAAACATCAAGCTCGAGACCCGTTCGAGAGTAGGTGTTGATCTTGCTCTTGATGCCGAGCGCATCCATGCCCATCGTCGGCTGGCCCTGAATCGAAAGGATCCTATCTCCCTCGGTCAATCCAGCGCGAGACGCCGGTGAATGTGAGAGAACCTCAGTCACGCGCACGCCGTCGGAACCTCGCAGCTCATAGGAAAAGCCAAGGCCCAGAAGGGGACGCGCTGGAGCCACGCGGAGCCAGATGCGCGCGCCGCCATCACATTCAATCTCGCGATTGCGCTCTTCGATGAGCTCAGCAACGTTCCAGATGCGCTTTCGGCAGATTGGCATCTTGCCGAGTGTTGCGTCGTCCCAGAGTTCGACCCACACCTCATCGTCAGGTCGGATTCGATAGTTGAAGAGTGGTTGGTCCGGCCAAGAAGGCCTTCGGTTCGATTTCGCGACGGCAGTCTTCAGGATCGTTTCCCCTTGCACCACGAGCCGCGCGAAAGGGCTCGGATCCCACGGTCTCCCGTCGCGCGTTCGGCTCGGCACGCTGGCGCGTTCGAAGTAGATCAAGAATAGATCGTCGCTCGGCGGCGGCTGCACAGCTGCGCCGGGCTGCGGCGTCCGAACGGGTGTCTTCATCTCGGGGAACACAGCCCCACACGTCGCGCACATGAGGGCAACGGCGAAAGTCAGAAACTTCGAGGCCATACGAGACATGACACATGGGGCCCTCGGGACGGACTCGCGAGGACCAAATCAAGCGTATAATTGCGACGACACTTCGCAACAACCCCGTGGCGCCCTTCTGACGGGCGCGGGCGAGTTTGGAAAATCTCGAGCACGGGGCCCCGACCTCCAAGAAACGTGGTACCCTTTTCCATGAAGGCATGACCCTTACCTTTGGATTCATCGGCAATCGACCCGACGTCGGACATTGGATCGCCAAGAGCCAAAAGGAGAGCCTGAGTCTGAGCGCCGAACCTGGCGGAGCCGTGGCCTTCGGAATCGGGTTCTTTCAGGCGGACGAAGTGCTCTTACGCAGGCGGCCCGCGGATCCGCGCGCGTCGGTCGATCTCAGCGCTGAACTCGGCGATATCCGAGCCCACTCGCTCCTTTCGCAGCTGCGCGGTGTCCATCACGGAGAACTCACGACCGAGAGCACCCCGCCGCTCCGCTTCGGACACCTGCTCTTCGCCTGCGATGGGGAATTCCCAGACGCGGTCGCCCTCCGCCCGCTGGTGCAGGCTAGTCTGCCAGCGTTTTTGCACCCCCTCCTCGGCCAAGGGACCTTCCCAGAGCTAGTTCTCGGCCTTTTCCTCGGAAAAATCCCTCAGCCTCACTTGGAGCGGAGCCGAGACGTGAGCGCTGCGCGAGGAACCCTCGGCGCAGCCCAGATCCGGAACGGTATTCGCGCCGCTCTCGCCGAGCTCACTCGGATGACCAATGAGGCGAAAGTCAGCCCCTTCGTCGGAGACATTTGGATCTGTTCCGGGGAAGAACTCGTCATCGGACATCGCTCGGGACCGCTCTACCTGCGCGTTTTTCGCAGCCGCCGGGAGCTCATGAACCTGGGCGAGGTCCCGCCGAGCAGCACCACGCCGGGATCTGACCTGACGCAGTCGTTCGGGGTCGTCGGTGGCCAAATCCCTACTGGGGAAGGCTGGGAGCGGCTACCCGACCAGACAATGCTCACGCTCACCCGCTCAGCGGCTCCCGAAGTCGAAGCGCTCGCGTAGCGCGAGCATCCGAAGTCAACTGCCCCGTAGCGCTCCGCTCTTGCGTCTTGACCATTCACGGTGCACCCTGCATCCGGCGGGCGTGGGAAGTCAGCAAATCAACAACATCGACGCGGACAGGGTTCCGCTGGTGACTTGGATCCTCCTTGGTGTCTCTGGAGCCGTGTTGGCGGCAGCCGGCTGGGTTTACGCGACTCCTCCGCCCGAGCCGCGGGCTCTCGTGCCAGAGAGTCCGGCCCTCCCTTTGCTCCCGCCTCCACCCGAAGTGAACGAGCAGAAGTCAGTCCCTGTCGAGCCCTTGAACATCGCGCCGCTGCTCTTGGACGCGGAGAGTCGCTCCTATCTTTGGAACCCCGACTCGGTCCTCGCGTCCATCACGACTGTCATCGGTCCTGAAGGGCCCCTCGAACCCATCGAGATCCAATTTGCCGTCCCGAGGGCAGGTCGCCTCCCTGGCTCCCCTCTGAAAAGCGAGCGTCTCGCCGTTCGCTATACGAAGGGTCGCGCCGAGCAGCGACGCGAGCTCGCAAGGGGGGCTGGCTCGTCCGTCTCAACTCCCAACTGTCCCCTCGAAACCGCCGCCCGAAACCTGCCGGCTCGTTTGCTCGCAGAAGATTATCGGGTCGCCGTCCTCTATTCCTTCTCCAAGAAGGAGTCGCGCCCGCTCTGGCTCTTCACGGAGTCCAAAGGAACCATGCACCGCATCGACGGCGACAGCTGCGCGATCTTGGTGCGCTAGGCGAGAGAGCACGAGCGCGGAAGAGGCTAAAATCACATGCCCGCGCGGATACGGTAGGTGTCCTGGTAGGGAACGAGCACGAGGCGGTTGTCGCCGACGGCCCGCTTCCAGCGCTCTCCCTCAGGAGCTGGAATCTTATAGCTCGCGCTAAAGGTGTAATCGACGAACACGAGACCGCTCGGATCGTCTGACACTTTGCGATAGCGGACGTCGTAGCGGATCGCGACGGTGTCTCGGAAGCGCGTCTCGAGGAAGTCGCGTAGCCCCGCGTAATCGATATCGTCGCTGGCGTCGATGTTGCCGCCGTCTTCGTAGTAGCCAGGATCGGCCAGCGCGAGGATCTCACCGACTTTGCCGCGTTCGACGGCGCGTCGGTAGGTCTCACAGAACTCGATGACATCACGATTGCGGGGAGAGTCCGCGACATCCGTGTTCGGGATGTATTGCGTCTGACAAGCGCCCATGAAAAGCGAGGCGAACATCAAGAGAAGGAGCTTTACACGCATGGCACTCGGGATAGACAGAACAGAGGGTCGCTTCATTTGATTCCGGGCCCCGGGGCCCGGCCGCTTTCGACCGGGAGTCACACACATCACAAGGACGAGGGCAAGCGGCACGCGAAGTCACGATTTCGGGCCGGGATCAGACGCGCCGACCGAGCACGTCGGCCACCAGGCGATCCGAGGAGATCCCCTCCGCCTCGGCCCGGTAGTTCAAGACCAAGCGATGTCGGAGGGCGGGCACGGCCACGGCGCGGACATCCTCGATGTCGGCGACCGGGCGTCCCAGGATGGCGGCGCGGGCCTTGGCCGCGAGGACCACAGCGCGACTGCCTCGAGGACCGGCCCCGAAACGGACGTACTTCTGGACGAGCTCGGAGTCGAGCCCCTCCCCCGGTCGTGTCTTCCGGACGCAACTGACCGCGAGCGCGAGCGCCGCGTCCGTCATCGGGATCCTCGGGATCAGACCGAGCAGAGGGATCAGCTGTTCCCGGTTGAGAACAGGAGATGGCGTCGGAAGCGCACCTTGGGTCGTTCGACGCGCGATCTCAAGCTCCTCCTCGAGGCTCGGATAGCCGACACGAATTTCGAGCAAGAAACGATCGAGCTGAGCCTCGGGAAGGGGATAAGTTCCTTCTTGTTCGATCGGGTTCTGAGTCGCGAGGACCTGGAAAGGGTGAGGTAGAGAACGCGTCTGCCCCCCCACCGTGACCGCGCCTTCTTGCATGGCCTGCAGGAGCGCGGCCTGCGTCTTGGGCGGGGTGCGGTTGATCTCGTCGGCGAGGAGAAGATTCGAAAATACAGGCCCAGGTAAGAACCGTGTCTCGTGACGGACGCGATCGTCGACGACATTCTCGGTGAGGATATCGGTACCAGTGATGTCCGCGGGGAGCAGGTCGGGGGTGAACTGGACTCGACCGAAGCTCAGGTCGAGGAGAGACGCGAGCGTCGAGACGAGGAGCGTCTTGGCGAGACCAGGCACGCCCACGAGCAAGGCGTGTCCCTGGGCCATCAGCGAGACGAGGAGTTCCTCGACGACCTGATCTTGGCCGACGACGACAATCGCCATCTCCTTGCGCAACCGAGCACACGCATCGGTCAATCTTTCCAGCTGCTCGGCGTCCTTGATTTCACTCATGCCAGACTCGAGAACCGTAAGCGGCATCCGCTCCCCGAATCAAGCCAAAGAACCGAAGTTCTTACTGGTTCTTGCTCGACGACGGGGACCATTAGACTCTCCCGGCCGGCGCGTGAACCAATTCCTCAAAAAGCTGATCCTCGCCCTCCTGCTCGGCGTGGCCGTTTACGGGGCCTTCGTCATCTGGACAGGGGTCGAGAAGGTCGAAGTCGCCCTTGAGCGCTTCGAGTATTGGACCTTTGGGCTCGCACTTGGCCTCTCCTCTTTGAACTACCTCCTCCGGTTCGCCAAGTGGGAATACTACCTCAGCTTGCTCGGCATCCGCGGTGTCCGCAAGCTGGACTCACTATTGATCTTCTTGTCGGGTTTCGTGCTGACCGTCACTCCTGGAAAGATCGGCGAGGTCTTCAAGAGCGCTCTGCTCGATGAGATCTACGATATCGACGCCGCCCGCACCGCGCCGATCGTGGTCGCCGAAAGGCTCACCGACGTGATCGGGGTCGTCGGGCTCATTCTGATCGGGAGCTTGGGCTTCGAAGGCGGCGTGGGCTGGGCCCTGGCCGGAACCTTGTGTGTGTTCTTTGGTATTGCCTTGATCCATTGGCCGGCTCCCGCTCACAGACTCTTTCAATGGCTCGAAGCGGGTGGGCCGAGAGGAGCGAAGCTCGCGCCCCGGCTGCGTGTGGCCTTCGAGAGCCTGCGCACCGTTGCTCACGTTCGGACGCTGCTCATTCCGAGCTTGCTCTCTCTGACCGGCTGGGCCCTTGAAGGAGTCGCGCTCGGCGCGCTCGTCCACGGCACGGGGGAGGATATCGCGCTACCGGTGGCGCTCTTTTTCTACGCCACTTCAACGCTGGCGGGGGCAATCGTGCCGACGCCCGGAGGCCTCGGGGTCGCCGAGACGAGCCTTGAGTCCCAGCTCGTCACGGTGGGACACTTGAGCGCCGGCGCAGCAACACTGTCAATGCTCCTGATCCGTTTCGCTACCCTATGGTGGGCTGTCGTCGTCGGATTCGTCGCTCTCGGCCTGCTCAAGCTGCGCTTTCCCACGCTTCTCGGCGGAACCAAAGTCCCGAAGAGTTAGCTCTCAAACAGCACGCTCTGGACCTCGCAGCGACCAATCTTAGCGACCAGGGCGGGGCCATTCGAACCGAACTACTTTCGAGATACGCGCTCGGAGAACGTGAGCGAGCGCAAGCGCGTAAGGGCGCGCTCCATATCGGCCGGAAGCGGAGTCTCGAAGCGCAGCGCCTCCCCAGTCACGGGATGGACAAAGCCAAGCACTGCGGCGTGGAGAGCGTGGCGTCCGAGTTCCTCTGCTACTATCGCGAGCTCGGGCTCCATGCCGATTCCCGGCCTCCGATAGAGGGGGTCGGCGAGCAGCGGCGTGCCACAGACCTCACTCAGGTGGACGCGGATCTGGTGCGTCCGACCGGTCTCCAAGCGGCATTCGATGGAGCTGGCTCGCCCCGCCGCGAGCTTCTCGAGGACGGAGACGTGGGTGACAGCGCGCCGCCCTTCCTCAACCCGGCTCGAGAACTTTAGGCGGTTTTTCGGATCGCGCCCGTGCAAGGTCTCAATCCGTCCAGGATTCGGCACGCCCAGTGTCAGAGCGCGATAGACCCGCTCCACGCTGTGCTCGGAAAACTGCCCCTTGAGTCCCTCTCGCGCAGGAGAGGTCCGAGCCACAACGAGGATTCCCGAAGTGTCGCGGTCGATGCGGTGAACGATACCGGGCCGAAGATGCGCAATAGGATCGCGGTCTTCCCCCGCCGCGAGCACCTCGAACCCACCATGGGCCAGAAGCCCATTGACGAGCGTGCCTGTGGCGTGACCCCGCGCCGGATGCACAACGACACCCGCCGGCTTCTCGACGACCATTAGGTGAGCGTCGTCGTAGAGAACCTGAAATGGCACCCCCGGATCGGGCGCCGCCTCGGAAAGAGGATCGCTGCCGGGGTGCACAGTGATCCGAGCCCCGGAGGCAACCCGATCCTTGGCGCGACATACCTTACCCTCGACGAGCACCCGCCCCTCACCGATCCAGCGCTGGATCGTGGCGCGGGTGACCTCGGGCATCAAGGTCGTGAGAACTTTGTCAATACGTTCGCTCGTCCGCAGAGGCGGCGCACGAAACTCTCGCTCACTCTCCGGCTCGGTCATGTCCCGAGCTCCAGAAAGCCGTCACCAAATCTCACTTTTGATATGACCCTTCGACCGGACCAAAATGTCCACGAGGGCGCGATCGTAGAATGACTGGCCGTACAGCTCCGGCGACACGCGGCTCTTGAAGAGAGCTCGCCCTTCCTCGATCTCCTCAGCGAGTTCTTCGAAGAGCGTATCTTGTTCGATGCCCTTGGTGATTTTCTCCTCGTTGTACAGAGAGAGATCGCTCGCGATCGCTCGTGCGAGGCGACGGGCAGCTTCCGGGGTATCAATCAACGCCATGAACCGAATTATCCGGCGACAGATACCGGTCTGTCAAAAAGCCGAGGGACCCCTGGGCCGCGAACCAGAGCGAGAGCCGCGAGGGGTGCGAAGAACGGCAGGACCGGAAGCGAATAGCGGCCCGCACCGAAAAAGGCCGCGTGAATTCCCATAGTCACCGCCAACGTAAGGGCGAGTAGGCGCTCGTGCGCAAGGGCGGCGCGCCCCCGCGAGAGGAGCAGGAGAAGAAAGCAGAACTGCCCAAGGTAGGCGCCGACACCCAAGAGCCCGACCGCAACCCCGAAGGCAAGCGTCCAAGAGGCCCGCGAGAGCCGCCTCCCGCGAAGGAACCCGAAAAGCGCAAAAAGACACAAGAGCCTCTGGCTCACGATCTCGACTCCCCCGATGACGAGGTGCCCCCGCTCCCCGATAGCGCCCGCGCGCAAAAGGTACTCAGCAGCCGCCCCGGTATAGTCGAAGGTCACGCGGAGCTTGTCAGGAATGAGTCCCAGCCAGGCGACAGGATGCTCGGATATCCGGTGAGCTCCCGCGCGTCCGAAGCACTGATCCTTAGCGACTTCGGGGAATACCTCGCGGCACTCCTCAGGAACACGCTCCCCGTCCACAGGCGCAAAGCCGCCCTTCCCTTCCGGGAACGTCCCAATCAAGAGATTCCAGCCCCCATTGGCACTCACGAAGGTGCAACGGTCCATCTTCGCGCAATTCCGTGCGGTCCAAGGCAAGACGACCGAGAGCGCCACAGCGGTCACGCAGAGCATCCCAGCGAGACGACGCCCGAAGGGGGCCGCTCCGCTGAGCACCAGCGGCAAGAGCGGAGCGAAGACAATCGATTGGGGTCGAAATAGGGTAGATACCCCAAGGACAAGCCCCAGTAGGACCCAGAGGTGCCCAGCCCTTCCTTTGCTGCGCAGCCTGTCGTCGAGGCGATCCGCGAGCACCGCCGCTGCGACCAGGAAGGTCAGGATCGACCCTTCGGTCATGAGCGCGGGCGTGTAGAGCCACAGGGACGGCAGGAGCGCCACGAGAAGCCCGGAAACAATTCCCACCCGCTCAGCTCGAGCGTGACCGGAGCGGAGGGCAGCGCTCCTTCCGAGCAGGTACGCGAGAGGAGCCGCCGCCGCGCCCACGATCGCGTTGGCCCAAAAAGCAACACCGACGTCCGGTCCCAGCACCCGGTACGCAATCCCGAGCATGCCCGGATAGCCGATCGGATAGTGAGCGGCGTTGGTCACAGTACCGTCAGGCCAAAGCCAAGAATACCCTTGTCCTACGGCGATGCGGCGCGCCACGGTATCGTAGAAGGTTCCGTCCGCCGCCGGAGGGACGCGTCCGCGCGCCCACATGGCGATGAGCGCGCGGACGAAGAGCGCCACGAAAAAGACGAATCCACTCCCCATCCGCGCCCGCCGCGCGGCACCTGCTTCCTCACTCATAAAGAGGAAAACGGCTCCCAGAGCTCGAGTTCGACGAGCGCTTCGGTGACCTCAGTCGCTGGCAGTCCGATGATTCCGGTCACCGATCCGACGACGGATCGAACCAAGAGCGCGCCCTTGCCTTGGAGCGCGTAGGAGCCCGCCTTGTCGAGCCCTTCCCCCGTCCGCGCATAGGCGTCAATCAAGCTCTCAGGCAGCTCCCGGAATGTCACCTCGGTCGCAACGGTCATCTCCCTCGCTCCTCCGTCGCGCCGTTCGACACGGAATCGCGTGAGCACCCGATGAGTTCGGTTCGAGAGTTGGGCGAGCATACGGCGGGACTCATCAAGGTCTCTGGGCTTTCCGAGGACCTCGCCATCCAGCGTCACGAGCGTATCGGCCACCAAGAGCGCTGGGCACTCCGGGACCAAGGGAGCGACCCTCCCTCGGACTGCTTCCGCCTTCTCTTGGACAATGCGCTCGACGTATCGCTCGGGCGATTCTCCGTCTCGCCAGGTTTCGTCGATTTCCGCCGTGCGCACCACAAGCGGTACACCGAGCCCCTCGAGGATTTGAGCACGGCGGGGCGAACTCGAGCCCAGCAAAAGCGGCCGCTCCCGCGCAAGTAAGGGTGCCTGCATGGGCGCGCCTATACCACGATCGCCGCTCGCGCCGCCCGATTGTGCGGGAAAGAAAGGATTGATAGTGAGCGAGGGTGAGCTGCCCCCCGCGTCGCCTGACCTTTCCGTGGAGATGTCTCACCGGCGCAATCGTCTCGCTGCTCATGCTCTCGCCACCCGCTTGGGCACAGGAAGCACAAGGCTTCGCCGCGAACCAGCTTCATGCGCCCGCCCGGCCGAGTCCTTTTTGGGGACTGGAGCCAGCCACCGAGCTGCGCGACGCGTACTCCATCGGCCTGCGCTCTTCTTACTTGAACGGCCCTGTCCAATTCGCCCTTGCGGCCCCGTCGGAAACGGCGACCCGCGTCCCGGTCGTCTCTCATCTCTGGCTCATCGAGGCTACGTTCGCCCTGCGGCTCACTGAAGGACTCGACATCGGTGTGGCCCTCCCCTGGAATGCCATACAGACTGGGTCAGGCATGGGGACCGTGACCGGCGCAGCGGGAGATCTATCGATCTCAGCTATCGGCGATCCGAGGCTCAGCATCGGCTATGGTGTAGAGGCCGAATCATTCTCCGTCCGCGGCTTCGGTGTGGCCTCCTTACCCCTCGGGTCGAAAGACGCCTTCTCTGGAGAAGGGAACGTCCATGGGGATCTCGGCGTCGCGCTCAGCTACCTCGGCCGCGAGTTCGAGTTCAGCCTCGACCTCCGCGCCCAGCTTCGAGCTCCCCGTACGCTTGGCCTTTACCGTTTGGGCTCGGGAATGAGGGTCGCTGCAGGCGTCCGCTACCACCCAAGCCCACTCGCTTCCCTCAGCCTCGAGGGTTATCTCGCGCCCAGCTTCGAAAGTCAGCCGAGCCTCGAGTTTGAGAGGGCCGGTTCTCCCCTCCCCGCCGAGTTGCTCCTCGGGGGACAGCTTGCCCTCGACCGGTACATGCTCGGACTCGGTCTCGGAGCCGGATTGCCTCTCGGAAGTCGCTCTTCCCTCACGGGCGGCGCGGGCGCTCTATCTCCGACGGTGCCCGCTTTCCGCGCGCTCCTGGACTTCCGAGCTACGTTCTGAGCGGCCCCACGGCCGCTCGAACTACGCGCGATCTTGCCCGCAACAAAGGTAGACCTGCGCGCGAACGCTAGCGCGCTTAGAACACACGCTCGGGAACGTAAATTCGATCGCCAGGCTGCAGCGCGATGTCCTTGGCGCGCCCCTCGGAGATCGCCGCCACGTCGATGCTCACGGTGATCACCTTTCCTTGTGTCGTCCGCGAGAGGGAAACCCGACTCGTCTGAGCGATGCTCGTGAAGCCACCGCTCATGGAGATCGCCTGGATCAAGGTCATCCCCGGGCTCATCGGGAAACTGCCCGGCTTCTGCACCTGACCGAGCAATGTCACGCTCTTGCTCCGGTACTCGATGACGCTCACCACGACGCTCGGGTTCGTGAGGATCTCCCGACTCATGAGCTCCTCCCGAACCTTCCGAGCGATCTCGTGCGGCTCGAGCCCTGAGACCTTCAGCGGCTCGATGAACGGTAGATTCACCGTTCCATCTGCCAAGACCTGGTACTCCTTCGGGAGTTCAGGTTCGCCTACGATTTCGAGTCGGAACAGGTCCCCAGGACCCAAAGTCGTGTTCTCGAGCGGAGGAGCAAGCTCGACTTGGGTTTGGGGGGTACTCGGTCCGCAAGCCGCGCACAAAGCGAGGCTGATAACGAGCAGAACCACGGCTCTCATCAGGAGCTGAGCCTTAAAGGAACCAGCGAACACCCAAGAAGCCACGGAACCGGGAGAACGAGAGGTCGTCGGAGTAGTTGGTTCCTTCTAGGACCTGAGAGAAGTTGTGGTCGTAGCGAGCCGAGATGTTGATGCCGAGCGTCCTGAGCGGGCGGTATTCCACAAACGCTTGGCCGTCGACGCGGATCTCACCGAAGCTATCGATCACTGCCCCATCGAAGTTCATCTCGGGGTAGTGGATCGCGGAGGCGCCACCATCCAGCTGGAAGATCCAGCGGCCTGCAAGGAACATGGTGAAGTTTCCGTAGCCACGATCCCTCTGGAGAAAGTCGCCCAGATAGCTGTTCTCGAAGGAGCGATCGTAGCCAATCGCCACCGAGGAAACACCGACGTTCGCGGTCCCTGGCTGCAGTCGGCTCCCGGCGGTCAAATAGTATTTGAGCTCCGCCTTAGCGACAAAGTCATCATAGGGTCGCGGACGACCATTGTCGTTGTCGCGGAAGCCCGCGGCCCAACCGCCCATCAGGAGCACGCCGAGGCGCGTGAGAAGCAGGCCGTTGACGCCAACCCGGGCGGTCGTGTCGATACCGTTATTGAGCCTCGGATCATCGTAGCGAATAAAGCCAAGACTTGCGTCGTAGAGGAGTGCCGTCTTCGGCAGGAACCGCCACTGACCGCCGGTCGTGAGCGTGTGATCGCCGTTGTCGTAAGCGCCAAAGTTCGCGGAGGGGAACAGTGTGAACTTTGTGTTGTAGCCGATCAGGTCCCAGGTGAAGGCTCCACCACCAGGCATCCAGCGGATCCCACCGCCGCCAATGATCACGTGGCGATCGTTCGCCCCGATGAACCCTGCCACGTTCGCCGGCTCGTAGATGTACGCGTATCCGGCATTCAGGTCACCCGACCAGTGTCGACCTCGGAACAGCTCGAGCTTCAGGCCCACGTTCCCCGAGAAGTTCCGATCTTGCTCGACCGTCGACCCCGCATCGAGCCCGATCAGCTCATTGTAGGAAGCGCTGCCGTCCAGATGAAACTGGACAGCGCGAGGGAGAGGCCTCGGTCCCGTCCCTTCATGCACGCGTGTAGCGAGCGTGCTGAGGGAGAGGCTCGGCGTGATACGGAATCGAAGCGCGTCTTCCGGGCTGCCCGCATTCGCGGCTTCCACCGCAGAGGACGCTCGCTGGTACCAGTTCGAATCGTAACCAAACTGGCCGGAGATCCCCGGATGCAGCTCGAAGTCGCCCACGCGCACACCGATGCCGCGACCAATGGCGCGGTTCGCGATCCACGGAAGGGGAGCCGCACCTTCGGGCGCAGGCGTCGCTTGCGCTCGGGCCTGCCCAGTCGAAAAGAGCAGACCTGCTGCCAAGGTGAAGAGCCGAAGCTTCATCTTAAGTACCGTGCGCTACCCCCAAGCAAGACGACTTCAATCGCTAGAAGGTCGCACTCGCTGCCAATGGCGGCGTACTGATATTCGGGCCCAGCGGCAAGCTCGAAGTGTCGGTTGTTGGAATCGCCGGATCGAAAACCACTTGAAGGGAAGAACCGCTTCCTTCAGAAGTCCGGTCCTCGCCGATGCACTGGCCTGCTTCATTTGCCAAAGACCCAATTCGATCGCCCAGAGCGCTCACGACTGAAAAGTCATGATCGATCCCCTCGGCATTGTTCGCTTGGATCGCGCCTTCGAGACTCAGAACGCGCTCCTCCACCGTGGCCCGAGCTACCTCGAGCTGCGCGAGCTTGTCGTCGAGGCACAAAGACTTCACCACATCATTTTCTTTGCGCGCAGCGCGCAGCGCTTGAGTCGCAGCCTGAGTCGAACGCTCAGCGTCCCCCAAGATCGCACGCGCCTTTTCGAGCATCTGCGAGGCAGTGGGAGCGGGCCCCTGAGCTCCGAGGTCCTGAACTGTCGCATCGGACGCCGCGCTCACGGCGCTCACCCCGCCAAGAACGAAGAGCGAGATGGCAGCTAGCCCCAATCCTAGAACCCGTCGCATGATGACTGGAGCATGCCACTTCGGATGAAAAAAAACTACCCCGCCGTTCGCGGAAGTGCCGAATTTTCGCGGCTTTCTGGGTAGTTCGGTAGAAAGGCTGCCGTCTGTGCGGGCCGGCCTGCCAGTTCGGGCTCAAATGAGCGTTATTGCTTCACAAAACTGACCGGAACGTTGATCACGGCCGAACCACCTTCGGGGGGCGCGAACTGAGCCGCCTGGGCTCGGGCCTGCACACAGGTGACGACCGACGGCGGAAGGTTTCCGGAAGGCGTCGCTGTGACGCTCGAAACTTCGCCACCCGGGCCCACCTTGATCGAAAGCCTGATCGACCCGGAAGCATCCGGATTCTGCTCGAGCGCTTGGTTGTAACAACGGCGGAAACCCGCCGTCATGCCAGCCACGACGCGGCTCGCATCGGAGACGCTCCCCGCGGCCACCTGAGTGGAGGCTGAGACGTTTCCTTTGGGGCCCTCGACGGCTGTCGCCGTACCCGTTGATCCGCTGCCCGTCGATGTAGTTGTCGAACCAATCGTCCCGAGACCACCTGAGGTTCCGGGCTTCACCGCGCCGCCACCACCGCCCAAGTTGAGGGTGCTCCCGACGCCAACCCCGGCCGACGAAGCCGCCGCCGCATCAAGAAGACCCGTCGGAACGTCACCCCCTGTCAAGACGCCAGCAGTCGCCGGTCCTGTCGAGCCAAGCGCCGCGAGCGTCGCCATCGAGAACTGTTCGAGTTGGTTCGACAGAGCAGCAGTCTGCGCAGCGTTCAGTTTGCCGCCTGCGCCCGGTTCCGGGGTCTTATTGGTCGACTCACCTGACGAGGCCTGAGGCTTCGCTTGTTCTTGCGCGGGAGCCTCGGCGGTCTCGTCCGGTTGGACCTCCTCCGGCTGCTCTTCAACTGGAGGCGGCGGAGGCAGCTGATTCAGAGTGTCGACGAGGCCAGCCAGGCTCGCCTGTTCATCGACGATCGGATCCAGCCAATCCGAGTACATGGCGCCAATGCCCATGAAATGAACGAGGAAAGCAAAAGCCGCGATAATCGTCGTGTTCCAGTCCACGCCGCTCGCGCCGCGAGTCACAGCGACGGGAAGCTGAGGACGCGGCTGAACGGGAGGAGCCGCCACAAACTGGAAGAGAAACGAAGTCTCCCCAATAGTGACTTTACCTCGTGATTCTTCTGTGAGGCGAACCTGGTAGGCGCCGCTCGAGTTGCGCCTGGCTTGTCCACGCAAGACCTCGAGATCCGAGACGCCGGTCGGCAGAGCCACACGGCCGCTCATACCCTCCGTGAAGTTGAGCACGTACTCGCCGCTCACGAGCTCGAACAACACATGACTCGAGCGGATCGGCCCGCCAGAGAACACGAACATGTTCTTCTCGCTCGGCCCCACTGTCACATTCACGCGGTCACGGATGACCCGCTCTTCGATCACCCGACCGCCCACAAGTACTCCGACCCGGAGAACCTTCGGACCTGTAGGAGCGACGGCCCGCATGACTGCGGTCATCTGGCCTGGGCGGGATTGGGTGGTTTGAGTCTGTTGGCTCATTCAGTGCCCCCCGGGGCGAACCCCGATGCGTCGAAGCGGAAGCCTAACGTTCCGAGCGCGCATGGTCCACATATGGAGCGACGAAACACCGAACGAAGTAACGGCCACGGGCTTCAAAGCTTGCCAGGGGGCCCTCTTTTTTCGGACCTTACGCTCGCCACCAAGCGCCCTGCGCGCGTTTCGAGGGGTCGGCCCCAGGCCGAGATCGCCAGAGCTGCCCCCGAACCAACGAGAAAACACCCTACCCCTGGCGCCACCGAACTCCCCGCCCCCACGGCACGAGCGAGGGACACAAAACCACACGCCGCACCCGCAAAGTGGCAAATTCTACCGAGCGCTTTCGGAAGCAAGCGCGTCTGCATACAGACGACCTCGCCCTCGGTGCCCCGCTGCTCGGTCGTAGGAGGTTCCCCTTCCCTGCCACGTTCGAGGCGAGTGAGGCGCGCCTGAATCTTCAGGAGCGCGCTCCCTGCGCCAAGCACCGTCAAAAGGGTGAGCGCGAGCGGCCAATACTCCGCCATCCGATCAGAAGGGCGCGCGGTAAACCGCCTTCTCGATGGAGTCGGTGAATGACTGCCTGAGCTCAGCGAGCGTCAAACGTGGTTGGATCCGGCTCACGTCAACTGCCGCGATCGGCTTCTGAACACGGCCCACAATCGTTACCTCACTGATCGTTACCACACGACCCTGGGCACGAGCTCCGACGGGCACCCCTAGTACGAGGCCCGAGAGAAATAGGGAATGGATCCACCTCTTCATCGTCATTGCCCTCAGTTGGCCTCGAGGAGCGCCTTCTTGGTCTTGGCGCGGGTCAGGAGTTCGTCCACATCATCGGCCCCGCCACGAGGAACCTTTTGTTTGTAGGTCTCGAAGTGTTGGATCGCGCGATCTGCCGCCGTTTTCTGCGTCATGCCTGGGATCTCGTTACTCATGAGGAACAAGAGGCCGAGTGAGTAATGAGGGTTCGGATCCGTCGGATCCGCCGAGAGGGCCCACTCTAGCTCATTTTTCGCGTCCTTCGGGCGATCGCGAAGGCGGTAAGCGTCGCCGAGCATCGCGCGCAGCTTCGGGTTCTTCGCATCGAAGCGCGCCGCCATCTCGAGGTGAGGCAATGCGTCTTTCGCGTTGCCGGCTTCAAGCATGAAGGCCGCGAGGACGAAATGAGCGTCGGCGAGATCGGGCCTGAGGGAAGCGGCCTTCTCGAGATCCGCCATGGCCGGTCCTCTCATGGCACGTTCCGCGTAGATCAGACCCCGCAAGTAGTAAGCTTCCGCGTTCTTGTTATCGCGAGGCGGATTGCCCTCTCCATAGCCATCCAGAATTCCTTGCAGAGTATAGAGCGCGAGATCAATCCGACGCTGCCGATAATGGTCTCGAGCCAGGCTCACCATCGCCGGCTGGAACGTCGGCTCTCGCTTGAGCGCGTCCTGAGCGAGCTTTTGGGCGTCGCCGGACCGACCCGCCATGCTCTGGACCTCCGCGAGCGCTGACAAGACAGGAGCACTGTTCGGAGCCTTGGCGCGAGCAGCCTCGAGGCGCGCGATGGCGGCGTCTCCACCGGACTTGCGCGCGACGAGAAGCGCGTCGCCTTGAAGGGCCGGCTCATAGCCCGGAGCCACTGCGAGCGCCTGAGAGTAACTCGCGGTAGCGGCGCTCGAGCTTCCGAGCCTCTCTTCAACAACGCCAAGTGCATAGTGAGCTTCGGCTGCCTTCTGGTCCTTCGAGATCGCGTTCTTGAGCTGCGTCTTGGCACCGGCCAGGTCCCCCTTGTCGTAGGCGCGAATCCCCTTGTCGAACGCAGTCTTCGCCGATGAACTCATCGAAGGCGAAGCCGTCGCGGTCTTGCTCGGGACGACGCGAGGCGACGGGTGCGGTAGCTCCGAAGGCTTCGGGCGCTGCACAAGTCCCGGACGCATGCGCTGAAACATGCCCGCCTGGTAACCAAGATCTTTGATCGAAGCCGTATAGGTCGTCATCTTGGCCTCGCCGACGACGTCCGAGAGGAACGCCAGCCGGCGGATCGCGCGAGTGAGGCTCGGGTCGGACACGTTGTAGCGGCGCGCCAAGAGAACGGCCGTCGCGTAGCGATCGACGACGATCTTATCGGCGCCATCTAGTTCAAGATCTCGCTTGTTACGCCAAGCCTCGCTCACTTGAAGCCGGATTTGATCCGCCTTGTCGATCAAGTTGTCGTCGCCGCTCTGTTCCGCAACCTGCAGAGCCTTCTCCTGCTCAGCGGTGAACATCTTCAGCTCGGGAGGCCGCGTGTTGTAGAGGCCCGTGCGAAGCGAGTCGTAGACTGAACCCTGGCGCGCAATGGCGATCGCGGACCACTTCTGCGACGCGTATTTGTCGACGATCGCGCCGAGCTTATCGTAGTAGCCCTTCGCGGTTGTCACGTCCTTGGCGTATTGCTGGGTGACTTCGACCACGGTCCCCTTGTAGCGGTGGAAGCCCGAGTCGTAGTCGAAGGAAGCACGCAGCACGAGGTCGAGCTCTCGATACTCGGCCTCGGCGGCCATCGAAGCCTCTTCCGACCCGAGCGCCGTACTGACGCCCGACTTCTTGGGCGCCTCGGCGACGTAGGTCGTGAACGCGGTCACCGTGCGTTTCCACGAGTCGCGCGCCGACGTGCTCTTGCCGATCTCATAAGCGAGAGCGACATAGTAGGCGGCCCGGACGACGAAGCGGGCCGCTCCGCGCTTGCCCTTGTAGTTCGCGTAGTACTTGTCCATCGCCGCGAGGGCAGCGAGCCGGGCCGTCTTGTTCGCCCCCGTGTCCGGACTCTCCGGATCCCATTTCTTGAGCGTCGCACTCGCGACCAGGTAGGCCGCTTCAGCTCGACTCTCGTCGCTGGCTCCGAGTTCGACGTACGCCTTCTGGGCGCGCTCAAGGCCCGCCCGATCGTCCAAGTTCGCATAGAGCGTCAGGGCCTGGCGCGCCGCATCCGCTCGATTTTCGCGAGCGAAGTGGGTCGTGCTGGCGATCGCGTCGAAGGTCTTGGCCGCCATAGGGTAGTCGAAGAACAGAACGTAAGCGCTCGCCTTCGCGCGGTAGGCCTCCTCAAGATACTTGATGCGCTCCTGGTATTGTTCGGGGCTGTCTGTCTTCAGTGTCGTAAGGGTCTTATTGTCGCCGTACTTCTCAATGAAGAGGCCGTACGCGGCAATCGCCTTCTCGTATTCGCCGACCTGCTTATAGGCGTAAGCCGCGTTCATCGCCGCTTCCGGCGCGTCCTCCCTATCGGGAGCTGCCTCAAGCGCTACCTGATAGGCGGCCGCCGCCTTCCGCCACTGCGCCTCACGCTCCGGGCCATCCTTCATCGCTACCGCTTGATCGAAGAGCTGGCGGGCTTCCAGGTACGCTACTCCTTGGCGCACCGGCGTGCGAATTGCGTTTTCGGCAAAGCTCGACTGCTCATCAAAAGCGCACGAGCGACCTTCGACGAGTCGCCGGCTTTCGGCGGCATTGCCCTCGAAGTTGCTCATACTGATGAGCTTTTCCCAGGCAGCATAGCCCCACTCGTTCTGACCGCAGTAAGCGTCGTAGATCGGGTTGAGACGCCGCCGCGCCTCAGCGAACTGACCGTAGACGAAGAAGTACTCCGCGGCCTGGACCGCGTACATCAAGCCGTTCTTCTGGGGGTCCTTCGCGAGCGGAATGCGCGCATTGTATTCGTCACGCGCACAGATGGCCGCCTCGACCTCTGAAGGCAGTTTCTCCTTCAAGACCTTTCGATCGCTGCCCGTCCCGCTGAACTCGACGGCGGTCCGCCTCGGTTTGCCCCGGACTCCTTCGGTCTCGTCGAAGAGCAGCGCGTTGACGTCGAGCACTCTCTCAGCGAGCGTGACCACGTAGTAGGCGGCGGGCTGCTCGTAGCGATCGTCTTCATTGGAGTCGCGCACCTTGCTCGCTGCAAGCCGCGCATCCTCAATCTCCTTGTCGGTCGGCTTGATCCCCAGCGGCACCTTCAAGACCGCGGCCCAAAAAAGCGCGTCCGCCAGCCAGAAATGGCTCTCGTAAGCGTCCGGGGCGCTCTCGTCCTGAGCCAGGTACCCGGCCCAACCGCTCGCCGCGAGCTCATATTCGTTCACAGCGCGTTCGAGCAGATCTTTCTGAGCAGCAGGGTCACTGAGCTCGAGAGCACGATCTTTATACGCACGTCCGAAGTTCGTGTGGTCGGCTGCTGCACGTTGGAGCCCCGTGCGAACCAGGTCTTCTGCTTGAGAAAGCGCTTCGGGATCGTCCCGGTTCGCCTCGGTCCAGGGCGTGTTGCCCACGAACTTCGAGAGCTCGGTACGCGCCATGAGCGCTTTCTGTGTGAGCTCTTCTCGGCCCGGTGAACCCAACGGGAGCAGTCGCGCCTGCAGGTCATAGAGCTCCGCAATACGATTGACGATCACGGGAGCGTCCCGATCGAGCGGGAACTTCTGAGCAGTGAGCTCAAGCACCGCAACGGCGTTTCGGTTCTGATTGAGCTCGACGAACTCCTGAGCCAGCGCCTTGTAGATCTCAACCGTCCACTTCCGATCCTGAGGAATGAGGTCAGGGTCTTGGAGCCGCTCAATAGCGACTGCCATTTTCTCCTCAGCAACAAACGGATCGCGCTCGAGGTCGAGCGCGTCGCTTCGGGCGATGAAGGGGTCACCAGCCGGAGGCCCGTCGAAGTCAACGTAAGTCAGCGAACCGGCGATGTAAGTATAGGCCTCCGCGCGGAAGTCAGCGCCGGGGTCGCCGGTCATTTTTTCCTGTTCGTCGGCGTAGTGCAGAAGCCGCACGAACTGTTCGACGGCCGTCAGATACCGCTGCTGTTTGAACTGGGTCCAGGCTTGCTTGTAGAGCGCAACGCCGTAGAGCGGCGGCTTCTTGAACTGCAGAGAATTCTGGTAGGCGCTCGCAGCGCGGTTCAGCTCATAGGGACCACCGTCGCTGAGCTGGTCGAAGTGGTAGTTACCGATTTGCCACCAAACTTCAGCCAGATAACGCGGCTCTTGCCCCACGATGATATCCTGCTCGGGCACAGCCGCGCAGCCCTCGTAGGGGTCCTTGAAGATCAGCTCTTCGTCGCGCGCGGTGACGTCGTTCCGATTGCCCGGATTTCGGAGCTGGTCGAAAGGTACGGGGTTCTTATTGTACCAGTCGTTCCAGAACGTCTCCGGCCGATCCTGGACGAGGTTCTCAAGCGCAAGCTTCGGGGCGTCTCCGACAAGTCCCCGCACATGATAACGATTCGAGCACACCAACGATCGAAAGGCCTGCTGAGCCTCTTCGATGCGCGCTGCGTCATTGAGCGCGTGACCGAGGTAGTAAAGGACAGCCCCCAGCTCCTTATAGCCAGGAAACCGTTCGGCTACCTGAAGGTAGAGACGGATCGCCGGATCGAGAAGCGGGCCCAGGTCCGTTTCGCTCCCTGCTCGAGCGCGTTCCTCATAGAGCGCTGCGAGACGAAACATGGCGTCGGGGGTCGCCTGGGGATCTGCGTCGGCGCCGTCATAGCGTGCTACGAACGCTTCGAGGCGACGGATCGCCTCATCCCGCGCGTCGTTCAGTCCCACCTTCTCGACGTCGATCTCTCGGTCGATCTCGGCCAAGATCGCGCGCCGTCGCTCTTCGTAGTGGTGGCGAACGATTGTCGTCAGGCGGGCGTTGAAGTCCTGCGCCTCGGCCGAAAAGGCCTCAACCTCGCGACGCAAGACCTCATAGGCCCTGAGCTGCTCCGGAGTCGGCGGAGGCACGACACTCGCCGTCTTCGTCTCGATGATGCCCCCGGTGACGCTGCATTGGATCGGATACGCCGCGGGGTCACCCTTCTTCTTGGTCTTGGTCTTGGTTGTAGTCTTCTCGGCAGCGGGCTTCGCGACGGCTGATTGATCCGAGCCAGCCTCCGAGGTGGCCTTATCCGAGCCAGACTTGTCTGGCTTGCTCAAGACCTCAGCCGCGCTCGCGGACATCATCGGTCCGAGCGCGAGCGCGCCCAGTAAGAGCCAACTTCCCATCGGGCGTCTCATTGCGCCTCTCCCGCGTCGTCGAGCACCTCGCGAAGCTCGTCGTTGATGAATTTCTCTTCCCGAGCCCGCTCGCGAAGGAGTGTTCTGATCCTGCGCATTTGTTTCTCGCGGACCTCCCAAGACTTCTGAACCAAGCCTACGTCCGCCCGCATCACGACACGCAGCACCCGATCGCGCACGCGCTTGAAGTTGTCCCGCGCGACTTCCCCGACCAAGGACCGAGCATCTGTATCGAGTGCCGCGAGCTCCTCCGCGTAAGCCTCCATCGCACGCGCCTCGACTTCGACGAGCTCGCGAAGCTCCGCCGATCCCTCTGCGACGGCGCCGGACAGAATAGCCTCGGCGCCTTTGAGCTTCGACTCAAGTCCTTCGATGCGCCGGAGGACCGGCAAGAGCTTCGCGGCGTAGTCCCGGGCCTTCGGGTCCCCGGATTTCGTGGTGGCGTTGACCTCTTCTGCGAGGAGGATTCGGAAGCGGTCGCGAACCTGCGTGTCTTGCTGATACTGCTCGTCGCCGAATCCGGACTGAACCTTACCGACTTCCGCCCGCTGCCGGAGGGTTGCGATCGCGGTCACGTGAGACGCAAGATCTTGCTCCGCCTGGGCGAGTTCCGCGCGATAACGAGCCATGGCCGAGGGGCTGGCTGTGATGCCATACCGGGCCGAATCGTCGAGCACTCGCCTGAGGCCATTGATCAGCGCGTTCAAGTAGTCCGCTTCCAAGGTGAGCCGCTGCAGACTCTGTGTCACGCGGTTCCATGATCTTTCGTTCTTGGCGTCCCGGACGGAAAAGTCGCCGGGCCTCGTCGGGATCTCCCCGAGTCTTTTCATCAGCTTCACGCGCTCATCGTGGGCATTTTTTGCTGCAGACGGCACATTCTTCACCTCACCATCCAGCCCTCGCGCGAGCGATAAGCGGGCGATCGAAAGCTGGTTCTGTAGACCTGTCGCGAGCTCGAGTTGGCGACGCACCTCGGGGAAGATCTTGGCGCGTGCAGACGAACTCAGGCCCAGCCCCAAGAGCAGGGCCATACGGCGTGCCTCTTCAACCATCTTTTTGGATCGCACGACGTCGTCCAAGATGGAGAAGATGCGCTCTTCGCGCGCTTCTTCCCGCGTCCAATCCAGAGCAAGGCGCGGGAAGGTCTTCCCGAGCTCAATTTCCGAAGCCGTGAGTTGATCGTAATAGATGGCGGGGTCTTCGTGCCCGCGCAAGTAGTCGTCGATCTGCCGAACGAGCGGTTCATAGCGCCCGCGTGCTACCTGATAGGCTTCCTCCGCCTCTTGGAAGCGGCCCGCCCTGAGGAGCAAATCCGCCCGTAAGAGCTCAGCGTCAGCCCCGTCGACAAGCCCCGGCTCGAGGACCATCAGGGCCTCGAGCGCACGTTCCGCCCGCTCGTAGTCCCCCGAACGAACGTAAGTCCACGAGAGCTCGAACAGCGCCTTGGCGAAGTGCTTCGAAGTTCGTGGGATCCGCTGATAGACGCGCGCCGCCTGTACGTAACGGCCTCGCTCATACTCGAGACGCGCCACAGCAAGCTCAGCGAGCTCATTGAGCTCGCGCACGATCTCGGAGCTTTCCGCGCTGTTCGGTCGAATTGCCTGTCCGAAAGCCAAGATGGCCGCGTCGAAGCGGGCGGCTCCAAGCGCGGGGTCCGCCTCGAGCGCCTGCTTCATCAAGATCACGCCGCGCAGATAGTTCGCCCTCTGGGCCTCAGTCTGGGTCCCACCCAGCTGGTCAGCGACTACAAGCGCTTCCTCGTACTCGCCGAGCGAGAGATGTGCTTTGGCGCGTGCGTAGGTGAGACCAGGATCTCCGCTCTGAGCCAGCTTTTCCTTGATGCTGTCGAGGATGCCCGGCAAAAGGTCCCGGCGGTCAAGCCCGAGGGCCACGTCGACGAGGCGGCTGGCCGCCTTACCCCCGCTTTTCTCGTAGGCTTTTTCGCCGGAGCGCGAAAGAACCTGCTCATAGTGGCGCCGAGCCGAATGGAGCTCGTCGGTCGCGAAATATGCTTCGGCGATCAGAAACTCTGCGTCTGCCTCAGCGAATGCGCTCGCTCTTTGTTGTCGCCCGAGCTCAATCACCTTCGAAAGCGTCGCGATGGCGTCGCTGTGCTGTCCCGTCCGATGCTGGAGCTGACCGAGAACGAGAAGGCGGTCAGCGTCCACAGCCCGGCGAGCGCTCACGTTCGCGCGTACGTTGGGCAACTGAAGCTCAACATCAGCTATCGCCCGCTGGGCCCGCTCGATCGCATCCTCGGCCCAAGCGCGCTCGGACCCGAGCAACGTCAGAGCGAACGTCGCGACTACGAAAGGTCGCGCACCGCCGAAGAGCCTGCTTCGCTTCATCTTCTCCATCATGCCCGCGGGTTCGTGGGAGGGTTTACCGGGTCCCCGCACCGACAGAGCCACCCACCTGGCCCGAGGGGGCCGGAGGGGTCGGGGAAGTCTTGGTGCCTGCGCTCACTTCCGCCTTGGGCTGGGTCGCCGCTGCGGGAGCCGGCTCTTTGGTCGCCGCGGGAGTCGTCAGAGGAGTCGCCTCGGAAGGACGTTCGTCTTCACTGCCCCCGAGGACTCGAATGTTCTCGACGAAACGGATCGCCGGTTGCTCTTCGACGGGCGTCGTAGGACCTCCTTGTTCCCAGGCGACCGCACGAAGTTCGAGCACTTTCCCGTCCGTCAGCGTGAACGAATAGTCGTTCTTCACCGTAGCCTCAATGCCCTGGAGGTACGAAAAGACGCCAAAACCGTGCCCACGCAGCTTCAAGAGCACCTGCACCGTGTGATCGCCTGCGGGAATCGAGCCGCTAAAGATCGGTATCTTTCGCTGAGCAGCCAGGACACCGGTGTCGTCTGTCTTCTTATATTGCACGGCGCCGTCGAACACGACGACCGCTTCGATGAGCCGCCAAGCGCCGCTCAGGTCGTTCTCCAGCACGATCTCCGCTTTCGCGCCGCCCGCCGCGCCTGAAAGAATCGTGTCACTCAGCAAGGAGAGCCGGGTATGGCTCCGCCGGATTTTTTCCTTGAGCTCGTCGACGCGCTGTTCGAGATCTCGGAGGCGAACGCGATACGTCGATCCATCCAAGGTGGACGAGGTTGTCGTCGCAGTCGCCGTCGGACTCTCCGTCGCGTCGGAGGGCGGAGGATCCGTTGCTTCAGGACCGGCGTCAGACGATGTGGTCTGCGCCGTTGCTTGAGCTTCGGGTGTGGACTGGGCCTGGGTCCGTGATCCCCACAGCCCGACTGCGCACACAATCCCGAGAAAACCAAATAAGCGTACGAGTCTGGTCATGGCCTTCATTGAGCGGTCCACCGGAGCCGGGGCCTCCCCCAGCGAGCCTACCCGAAGGCTCGCCCGCCCAAAGAAATTCCGCAAGCCAAGATGATCCTTGAGGAATGAATAAGCCCTCTCGGTCCAGCCCCGACTCGGGGTCCGAGGGAGGGGCGGCCCGGAGCGACGCGGAACCTCGGAGGGCCTCCGGCAGGGGAGCGAAGTGTTCCTAGGAAGTGAGAGATTTCGCCCCATCTTCGGATATTTAGCGACGCGACCTTCTCCTTGCCACGAGCGACCGAAGCGGACTACCGTGCCGCGGCCTTGTACGAGATCAGAGGGCAGCATCGCGCTTCTTGCGCGGAGAACGGTCGCAAAAAAAGGGCCCCCGTCCCAAGATCGAACCGCGTCTTCGAACGTCTAGTCGTTCCGTGCAGGCTGCACTCCCCCTCCCCGTCGTCGCTGCCCGGAGGTCTGTCTCGATGAGCGCGAGCGCCGAAGACAGCACCGACGAGACTCTGATGATCCGATACCAAAGGGGGGATCGATCTGCGTTCGGGGTGCTCGTAAAGCGCTATGAACGGCCTCTCTTCACCTTCGCCTGTCGGTACCTCGGTCAGCGTGATTTGGCCCGCGACGTCACTCAGGAGTCGTTTCTCAGGGTGGTCCGCCGCGCTCAAGAGTTTCGCCACGAGGCGAAGTTCTCGACGTGGATCTTCGCCATCGTCCGCAACATTTGTATCGATGAGCTCCGCAAGTCCAAGCACCGCAGGCATCTGCCTATGGACGAGCGGAATGATGAACGCGGAGCAATCGCGGAGACGATCGGCTCGGCGCAACCAGCGCATGACCCCGAGCGGAGCGCCATTGGCTCACGCCTCGAGCACGAAATCCAAGGTGCGCTCGCTGCGCTCCCCGAGGACCAACTCGAAGTCTTTCTGCTTCGAGAGCTCGCCGGCCTACCATTTTCGGAGATTGCCGAGATCAGCGGGACCTCCGAAAACACTGTCAAAAGCCGGATGCGCTACGCCCTCGAGAAACTCCAGAAAGCTCTGACAAGCTACGAAGAGCAAGCAAGGGCTCTGAGGTGATGGCTGTGGATTGCGAACGCTTCGACCAAGCAAGCCTCGAGCTCCTGTACGGTGAGCTCGACGAGCTCACCGCGTCGGGTCTCAGGCGACATCTCTCGCATTGTGAGCGATGTCAGAGCGCCTGGCAAAAGATGGTGCGCACCCGCGAAGCGTTCCACATCGATCTGGAGGAACCTCCTTCTGATCTGTTCGACCAGATCATGGCGGCGGAGCAGGAGGCGATGCATCACTTGCCACCTAAAGAGCGGCTCGGCCGCTGGGTGAGTATCGTGGCCGGTTATGCCATGCGACCTCAGCTCGCGATGGCGGCATTGCTTCTGCTCATGGTTGGATCGAGCCTTGTGTTCGTGCGCGGCGGACCGGGCCCAGGAGACCAGGTCGCGGTGCGCGAAACCGGGAGCCCCGTTTCCGAGGTGCCCTCGGCTCGCGGGCGAGCGGCCCCGCTCGTCGTAGCGACCGAGGAGACGGCGGTCCTCAAAGCTAAAGCCGAGACCGCCCCTGCATTTGAGGAGGACAAGACGCAGCGGACAGGCGCGCTGAACGCCTCATCGGCGAAACAAGCGGAATCCTCCGCAGCGCCGGTCCGCATCGCAGACTATTCAGAGGCGATGCGCGCTTACCAAGCAGGCAGCTACGCCGAGGCAGAGCGCCTGTTTTCAGAGGTCGCGGCCCGCGGCGAAGAAAAAGCGGGTGCTGCGGCGCTCCACGAGGCGCACGCGGCCAGGAATGGCTCGGGATGCCAGAGGGCTTCGGCGATCTATGATGAGGTCGCACTTCGCTACCGGGGCACACCGGTCGGCGACGAGGCCTCCTTTCACGCGGCCAATTGCTATCGCTCCCTCGGCCAGCTCGCCCGCGCAAAGGCACACCTCGAGCACCTGAAGGACCACCCCGCTTACAAGACCCAGGTCGAGCAGATTCTGCTCGCGATCGCCTCCTCAGAGGCGAATCAGGCGCAGGCATCCGCCTCCGCCAAGCCGGCAAGCGCAGCCGCCAAGGCTCTGGCGCCTGCAGCAGCGCCCCCCGCGGCCTCAGCGCCCGCCGAAGCTACGGCCGACGGGCCGCGCCCCTCCAGTGGCGCGTCGTCCAAGCCGGAAGCGGAGGCGGCGGGGACCCCGGACGCCGCCACCCCGTAACAGCCTCGAATCAGTTCACGGCGTCGCGGAGGTAGGCGATCGTATGGATCGCTTCGACGAGCCGCTCCCGATCTTCCGGTGACAGGTTCACGAACTGGATCCCCATACCCTCGTTCCTCGAGCGCCGAAGAGCGCTGCTCCGGTTGACCCATTGGACGCGACCGGGGAGGGAAAACGGAGCCATACCGGAGGGGGCGAACCGAAGTTCCACGAGAGCGCCGACCTCAAAAGGGCTGCTTGTCGCCACGAAAATGCCAAAAAGTGAGATGTTCGTGATCGAGGCGTACAGAAACGTCTCGTCCGATACGCAGTCGACCGACCACTCCGTCGAGAACCGTGTCGCGACCCGCCGCTCGGCCCCCTGACTCTCTGGTGCCTCCTGCGTGACGTCTTCTTCGCCTTCCTCGCTGCCCACGAAATCCCGCATAGCCCCAAGCACCGCGCCTGTCACCCCGAGTTTTCCTTGTCAGAGGGCGAAGTCCGGCTATGAGGAGCCCGGGCATGCGATTCGGAACAGTCACTCTTGTCGGTCGAACCAACGTGGGAAAGTCGACTTTCCTCAACTGGGCGCTCGGGCAGCGGCTGGCCATTGCCTCGCCGCTCCCGCAGACGACCCGTGACACGCTGCTCGGCGTGGCGACTCGGGGAGACGCGCAGATCGCGTTCTTGGACACCCCCGGCCTTCACCGCCCGCGCACGGAGCTCGGGCGGCGCATGAACTCAGCTGCCCTTGAAGCAAGCCGGAGCGCCGACTTGGTGGTGATGCTGACCGACGTCGCTCAGGCTCCCGCCCGAGAACTCCCCCCGGAAGTGGCGGCGCGACCGACTGCTTTCCGACCGGGCGATGAGGAGCTCTTGGCTGAACTGCGCCGGAATGACGGGCAAAGGCGGATCCTCCTCATCAACAAGGTCGACCTCGCCAAGGACAAGACCCGGCTCTTGCCGATGCTCGAGGCGTACGAGAAAGAAGGTCTCTTCGAAGCCCTGGTCCCGGTCAGCCTCCTGCGTGAGGTGAACCTGGACATCGCGATGAATGAAATCGCAAAGAGGCTCCCCGAAGGACCGCCCGGCTACGAGTCTGACGTGCTCACCAACCGGCCGGTGCTGTTTTTCGTGCGTGAGTACATCCGTGAAGCCATTTTGAACCAGCTCCGCAGCGAGGTGCCCCACGCCGTGGCCGTATCGATCGACCAGGCCAACGAGCAGGCGGACCGATTCCGTCTCGCGGCGACCATTCACGTCGAGAAAATCGGACAGCGCAAGATCGTCGTCGGACAAGGCGGGGAGCGCATCAAGGCGATCGGAACCGCTGCGCGCAAGCGCATCGAAGAACTCGTCGAGAAGAAGGTCCATCTCGAGCTCTTCGTGCGCGTGAGCCCGCGCTGGAAAGACATGCCGAGACAGCTCACCGAACTCGGCTACGACGCCGGCGCGGGCGGGTCTGAAGAAGAGACACCATGAAGCCCCTGATCGCCATCGTCGGTCGACCCAACGTCGGCAAGAGTACCTTGTTCAATCGGCTGGTCGGACAAGCCGTCGCCATCGTCCATGACTCCGAAGGCGTCACGCGCGACCGACATTACGCGGATGCCATCCTCGGCGGCCGTGAGATCACCTACATTGACACAGGCGGCTTCGACCCCACGACTGACGACCCCATGGGACAGGGGATCGCGCGCCACGTGAAGGCCGCGATTCAGGAAGCGGACGTCGTTGTCTGCGTCTTGGATGGATCGCTGCCGCCGACCATCGCGGACCGAGAAGCCGTCGCACTGCTCCGCAAGGCTGAGCGCCCCGTCATCTTCGCCGCCAACAAGATGGATGGAGCTAGCAAAGAGTGGGGCCTGGGGGACCATTTCGAGCTCGGAGCCAAAGACCTCATCGCCGTCTCGGCCCTCCACGGGCGTCACGTCGGTGTCCTTGAGTCTGCCATCTTCGACGCGCTTCCTCCCGCCGTCCCCGAGCAGGAACCTGACGAAGAGTCCGAAGATTTGACGAATATCGTCCTGCTCGGAAGGCCCAACGCAGGAAAGTCGTCCCTCTTCAATCGCCTATCGGGCAGCGAGCGTTCCCTCGTCGACGATCGGCCGGGAACGACGCGAGATCCAATCGACGCCATCGTCACCTTTCACAAAAAGCAGTACCGGGTGCTCGACACGGCCGGCGTCCGTCGCAAGTCGAGAGTCGAGCGCGGCGTCGAAGCGGAGAGCGTAATGCGCACACTCCGCTCGATCGAGAGGGCGCACGTCGTCATCCTCCTTGCCGACGCCACCGAAGGGCTCGCCGAACAGGATGCGCGCCTCTTGGGCATCGCCGCCGAGCGCGGACGCGCCATCGTGGTCGGCCTCAACAAGGCCGACCTGATGACGGCTGAGCAGAAGAAGAAAGCGCTCAGCGACGCTCAAGACGGACTTCACTTCGCGCGCCACGCGCCCATCGTACAGCTCAGTGCCAAGACCGGGTTCGGTGTCGCCAAGCTCATGGATCGCGTCGATCAAGCGGCTCTCGCCATGAAAAAGCGCGTCTCGACCTCCGCGCTCAATCGCTTCTTCGAAGCGGTCCTTGAGGAACGTCCGCCGCCGACACGGGGCGGCAAGGCACCGCGCCTCTACTATATCACTCAGACGACGGTGAACCCTCCCACCTTCGTTGTGTTCTCGAGCTCACCCGAGCATATCGCCGAGAGCTACCGTCGCTTCGTCATCAATCGCATCCGCAAAGAGTTCGATTTCGACGCCGCGCCCTTGCGCGTGTTCTTCCGCGGCCGCGGCGAACGCGAGCGTTGAGCCCGCGCTGGACCGGAGCTCTCTGAAGAGTCAGAGAGCGCTCGACAGATTCAAGAGGTCTCGCGCCGTCTGGATTTCACCCGGAAACTCAGGGACCGTCGCGCACAGCGCATCCTTGGACAATTCTCCGAGAACCTTCCGGTAGGCGACGGCGTGGGCATTGGCTTCACCTTGTCGTCCGCGCCAAATCTCGGCGAGACGCGCCCGCCGCGAACTGGTGTCCCCTCCTTCAACTCCTCCGAGGCTCGACGCGATCGCGCCAACATCAGGCTCGTCCGGAAGCGGTCGAACGAAGCGATTCAGGATCATCGCATCAAACCCGAGGCCCCTCGCCTTGAGATGGCCCACCATCTCGAAGGCTCCGAGTAGCTCAAGCTCACCCGGAGTGGTCACGAAAAGGCAACCATACTCGGGGCTCGCAAAGCGGGCCTTAGCCCTCTGGGCACGGGATTCAAAGCCGGACAGAAGCCCAGAAAGGGTCCCAAGCACGGCCCCCAGTTCCTCGAGCAAGCCAGAACCAGTAATCCGGCCGAGCCCTCGAAGGGCCACCTTGGCTCCCCGTTCGACCCAAGAGGCTCTCCCTGCGCCGGACGAGGCTTGCGCGAGAACCCGCGTGAGAGGGCTCGAAAGCAAATCGAGCATACGATTCGGCGCGTCAAAAAAGTCCAGTGCGCGCTGGCTGGGAGGAGTGTCGAGGACGATCACGTCGTAGCGGTCCGATTCATCAACTGCGAGCACACGCTCCATCGCCATGTAGGACTGCATGCCCATCACGTTCTTCATGAGGAACTGAAAAGGGCGACTCGAGACCAGGCTCTCGAGAGCCTGTTCCTCCATCTTCCCTCCCAGAATGAGCTCACGGAACGTGCTCTCCACGTCCAGCATCATGACGTGGAGAGAACCATCGGTCTCTATCCCCACGCGCCGAAACCACTCGGGCGAAAGTTCAGCGCTCTGGGCCCGCGGGTCCGCGAGTCCGAGCGCTTCGGCGAGCCGCTTTGCAGGATCGATGGTGAGACAGAGCACACGCTTTCCGCGCGTTGCGAAGGAAAGCGCTGTCGCGCCCGCGATGGAGGTCTTGCCGACCCCGCCGGGTCCTACGCACACAAAGACCCTCCTTTTTCCTTTGAGCTGGTCGATCCAGTCGTCCATCGGCTGACCTTCAGCCTGGCACGCCTATGCCCCGTTTCGAAGCGAAAATCTCGCTAAGAGACCCGAACCCGCTCTGCGTTTCGTCCGAGCTTTGGCCCGGCCCAGCAAAATCAGGTAAGAACGAGGGCCGTGAGACGGATTCCCTTATGGATATGCGCGGGTGCGCTCCTTTTGACCGCCCAGGCCAGCCAGGCCCGAGTCGAGGACACCTGCGAATATTCCAAGAGCCAGGTTTTCCGCTCAGCTCTCCGCTTCTTGCGCGTCGATCAGGGGTATACGATCTCCGAGCGCGACGAGGAGTCGGGCTACCTGCTCTTCGACTACCCCCTCGACAAATCGGCGACGACGCCCGGGAGTCTCGAGATCATCGAGCGCGGTGAGAGCGTCAAGCTCATCGTGACGATCACTCGTATGCCCGAGTATCACGAGCGTTTGTTCGTCTCGAAGTTTCTCGAAAAGCTCCGCACTGACTACGGCGAGCTCCCCAAGACCAAGAAGAAGGAAAAGCCCGCGCCGGACTCTGAGAAAGACGAAGAAGGCGACGACCAGCGGGACGAACCGGGCGAAAAGCGCGAGAAGTCGAAAGAGAAGTCGCCGCGCAAACAGCCGAACCCATGAGACCTGTGAGTCGCGGACCAGTCGACATCCAGCAGGTCGGTCGCTACCAGATCCTCTCCGAACTCGGCCGGGGCTCCATGGGCGTCGTGCTCCTTGCGCACGATCCGACGCTCGACCGAAACGTCGCGCTCAAGTTCCTCCGCCCGGATCTCAAGCTCTCTGCCGAAGAGCGCGAGGCGCTCATGACGCGCATGCGCCATGAGGCGCGGGCCATGGCGCGCATTTCCCACCCCGGCATCGTTTCACTCTTCGACATGGGGGAACAGGATGGAGTCGGCGTATTTCTCGTATTCGAGCTCGCCAACGGTCCCACCCTCGAAGAGACGCTGCGCCGAGGTAAGCTCGATCCGAAAGGCGTCGCAGAGCTCGCGGTCCAGCTCGGGGCCGCTCTCAGCTCAGCGCACAAGGCCGGCATCGTCCATCGCGACATCAAACCAGCTAACATCATACTAACTGAGTTCGGTGCGCGCATCGCGGACTTTGGAGTGGCCCGGCTCCCGGAGAGCACCCTGACTCGCGCGGGCGCTAAGGTCGGCACTCCCGCCTACAGCGCACCAGAATCGATCCGCCATGGCTCACACTCCGCGAGCACGGATCAGTTCTCGATGGCCGCCACGCTTTACGAGGCACTTTCTGGTCGACGCGCCTATCCCGGCGACGAGGCGATCGTCGTCGCTCGCAAGATCGAGACAGAGACTCCGTTTGGCATCGCCCAAGGACTCGGGCTCTCACCGAGTGTTGATCGAGTGCTCTTGCGTGGGATGTCTCAGTCGCCGAGCGACCGCTACCCCTCGTGTCAGGCGTTCGGCGAAGCGCTCGATCGAGCCCTCGGCTCGAACAGAATCCCTCAAGCAACATTACCCGATCACCACAAGAGCCCCACGAGTAGGGCGCTGCCGCCCTGGCTGCTCGGGACATCTCTCCTCATCCTACTCATTGGCGCCACCGTGGGGGCCGGACTCGCGAAATGGCTTGCTGGAGAGCCAGCTGACGAACCACACGTGGATCTAGCTCCGAGCGCTCCCCGCCCCGCTTACATCTCGCGCACGAGCACCAAGAAATGAGGGAACGTGCTGGAACTTCCGATTCACCGATCGCTTCGTTTCGTCCTTTCTAGTCCCCACTACCCGGAGAATGTCGGGGCAATCTGCCGCGCCATGAAAACCATGGGGTTTTCACGGCTCGGGATCGTTCGGCCGAGCCGACTCGCCATGCCCTCACATCCCATGGCGGTCAAAATGGCCGTCAAGAGCTGGGACGTGCTCGAGGCGGCCGAGATTTACGACAACATTCACGAAGCCATCGTGGGCAGTGACTTTGTCATTGGCAGCACGGCTCGCCGAGGCGTCTCTGGGGTCTTGCACCCGAGACCTCTCGCAGAAAAAGCCGTCGCTTGGGCCGCTCAAGGAAAGCGAGTGAGCTTTCTGTTTGGCAACGAGAAATCCGGGCTCACGAGCGAAGAGCTCGGTCTCTGCGACTTCATTGTCCGCGTCCCGATCGCTGCAGATCAGCCTTCGCTCAACTTGGCGCAAGCGGTCCAGATCCTCACCTATGAGCTCTTTTCGTGCGCGCTCGAGCAGCGAGCCAAGATCCAGGGGTGATACTATGGCCGCTTGCCGTCCCGAGCTTCGCTCTCTCTGGCCCTTCCTGCTCGTCGGTCTCTCTTGTTTCGCCTGCCATCATAGGCCCTCACCTTACGATCAGGCGCTCGCGCGCGCCTCTGAACAGGCCAGGCGAGGAGAGATCGACAACGCCCAAGAAGAATATAAAAAAGCTCACGATCTTGGGCGCGATCTGAACGAGCGGGTGGAAGCCCTTTATCGAGGACTCTCGCTCGTCGAAGACGCCCCGGGACTCATTCGCCTGGCTCACGCAAACCCTTCCTCCGCTCGAGCGCCGCGCTGTTTGCTCGACGCCGGCCGTATCTATCGGCGAGCAGGCCACCCGGAGACCGCTCTGTTCGCCTTGAGCGAGCTCGTCTTATCGTATCCTGAGAGCGCGAGCGCGCCGAGTGGACTACGCGAGATCCTCCGCGAGCTCCTCCGCCGGGATCCGAGTGGAGCGGCCGCCCTTGAGTTCATAGCCAAAAATCGCCCGCGCATGGGTCCTCTCGACGAGGAGCTCCGCTACCGTGAAGGTGTCCTCCTCGAGAGTTCTGACCCCGAAGCGGCGATTGCGGTCTACGAAGAGCTCGCTCGACGGTACCCTCTGCCTGAAGGCGTCTTCGCCGACGAGGCACTGCTGCGCGCCGCCACGCTCCGACGCGCCCGGGGCGACTTCGACGGGGCCCTGCTCGTGCTCTTGGAGATGAGAAAGGCCAATGAAAAGGCGCTCATGGTCGGGAGCTACACGAGAAGCAGCTACGCGGACGCGGCGTACCTTTACGCGATCATCCTGCGCGACGATAAGCGAGACCTTCGGGCCGCGGCCAGGGCATTCGAATCCTACCCATCCGAGTTTCCGAAGAGTCGTCTCCGAGACGACGCCATCGTAGCAGCGGCGCGGGTCTACCTCGCGCTCGGCGAAAGGACCCGGGCCTGTGCATCGATCCGCCGCCTGGCTGACGTGGATCCAACGTCTCGGTACCGAAAGAATGAGGGCGAGTTCTGCAGAGGCGACTGACCGCCGAGCAATACAGCGAAGGTAGGGATCGGACGAAGGGCCGGCGCTCGGCACCGGCCCTCAGGGCTTATTCTTCGTCGTCGAAGTCGCCGCCGCCCAGCTCGTCGACGTCGTCCACACCGACCTCATCTTCATCGTCGGCCTCGACCTCGTCCTCATCTTCGTCTTCATCGTCGTCGTCGTCGTCGACGTCGTCATCCGCCTCGGCGTCCTTGGCGTCGACTTTGAGCTGGATGCCCACCTCTCCCAGCTGAGCTTCGAGGAGCTCAAAGAGCTCATCTGCGTCCTCACCGCTCCACTCGTCGAGAATGTCGGTCAGAAACTCAAACATGTCGCCGTGGTCGAGGCGACGTTCAATCTCGTCGATCTGGTCTTCGGAGAAAGCGTCGAGGATGTCCTCGCGACTCGTCTCGATGTCACCCTCCTCGATCGCCTCTTGGGCGGCTACGCGGATCTGACGGACGGCACGCTTGTCGAGATAAAGTTCCATGGCTGTCTCTGTACGGGAGGGATCTGTTCCTGGAGGGCGCTTTGGGGGTTCGCCGCGGCGCGAAGCATCGCGGCTTTATTCAAGGGACGGCACTTCGTCAAGCGGCTCTTTGACATCAATTCGAGCCCCGGGCGTCACTCAGGCAGAAGGCCGCGAGTAACCGGCGCGTCGAGACACTCCGAGGAGGTGCTCATGAGCGGCTGAAGACAGCCCGCTGGCCCCCGCCCCCACGCCTCGGCTCCTTGGTCGAATCGAAAGGCGGGGAAGCGACTTGGGCTTGACGACGGCCCCGTGCCGCGTTCACCTGACTCTCGTGGACTGTACCCGATGCGGGCGGCGCAATCCTTCTCACGTCCGTTATTGCTTGGATTGCGGGGCCCGCCTGGAGGCGGCTCCGGCTCAGGAGAACGTCTGTGGGTCCTGCACAACCCAAAACCCCCTGGACGCCCGATTTTGTAGAGAATGTGGTGCGCTGCTCGGAGCCGCGACCGAGCCCGGGTCGGCCCCACTCGCAAGTGCGACTGCACAAAGCTCAAGCCCCTTCACTCCCGCGCCTTACGCGTCTCACCTCGTCGACTTCGAAGAGCCCGCCTCGTCGCTCGAAGTGGTGCAACCTTCTCCGAGGGACCTTCTGCAATTGGCCCAGCCACGCGCTGAGACCTCGAAGCGCTGTCAGCGCTGCGGCGGCTATTCGTCGCCCCGCGCCGCGTTCTGTCAGTTCTGCGGAATGACCTTCGACTCGGCCCCTCCTTCCGAGGGCCCCAAGGGAACAGCCCAAGAGTCGCTCGATCCGGGCGCTCCCGCCCCCAAAGCCGAACTTGTGGTGATCGCCCAGGACGGCTCTCCGGGCCGTCGTTACCCCATCACTGGCCCCGAAATCACCATCGGGGCCCACGAAGGCAACGGGATCCCCCTGCGCCGCGACCCCTACGTCTGCCCCGAGCACGCCAAGATTGTTTATCGAAATGGCGGCTTTTCGGTCGAGGATCTCTCACCGGTCAACGGGGTCTTCGTACGAATCGGGGGCGCTGTTCCTATAAAAAGCGGCGATTTGCTTCTCCTGGGCCTGGCAGTGTTATTCTTCGAGGTCATGGAAGAGACGGAGCGACATCCAAGCGCGGCCATCCAGAGCGGGGTCCGCGTGTTCGGGACACCCCCCAGTCCCAGGTACGCTCGCCTCTCCGTAAAATCCGTCGAGGGTGTGCCCCGGGACGTCTATTATCTTTCGCGAGCAGAGACCGTGCTGGGGCGAGAAGTCGGCGACATCGTGTTCACAGACGACCCCTTCATGAGCCGACGCCACGCGGCGATCCGGCGAGACCCAGCCAGTAACCAGTTCAGTCTTCGCGATCTCGGTTCCTCCAACGGAACATTCGTCGCAATTCGGGGACGCCACGCCATATCCCACGGCGATCATATTCGCGTCGGTCAACATCTGTTCCGACTCGACGTGCGGCGAGGCGAATAGGACCAGCATGTCGCAAGAAGAATCCCCGCTTCGTCTCGAACTCTTCGGAAGAACCGACGTCGGACAAATACGAGAACACAACGAGGACAACTTCCTCGTTGCGAACCTTTCGAGTCAGCTTCGAGGACTCAAGGACGAAATGCGCTCGGTCGCGCTCGGTCCGAATGGGTTCGTGGTCGGCGTTTGCGATGGCATGGGCGGAGCGGCCGCAGGCGAGGTCGCGAGCCAGCTCGCGGTCGACGTCATCTTTGAACAGCTCCTGCAAGGAGGCGCGGCGCAGACACGCGACGATCTGGCGCGGCGCCTGGTGAGTGCGATTGAGTACGCAGGCGCACAAATCTTTCGCGAAGCTCAGGCCGATCGAAGTCGTCGGGGCATGGGGACCACGGCGACCATCGCCGCCTTCCTCGATCGCCGCGTATTCATCGGGCAAGTCGGCGATAGCCGCGCCTACCTACTCCGCAAAGGTCGACTGTCCTTGCTCACTCGCGATCAGTCGCTTGTGAACCAGCTCATCGAAGCGGGACAACTCACGGAAGAAGAAGCCGAGACCTTCGAACACAACAACATCATCCTCCAGGCGCTCGGGACCGCCGAGACAGTCCAGGTGGACCTGACCTACCACGATTTCTGTGTGGGGGACGTCCTGATGCTGTGCTCGGACGGGTTGAGCGGCATGATCCGCAACGAAGAGATCGCCGAGGTCCTCTCGGAGGCGGCCTCCCCGCTTGAGGCTTGTCGAGAGCTCACCGAGCGCGCAAACGCCGCAGGCGGCCACGACAACATCACCGTGATTGTCGTCCGTGTGGTCGGTGGAGCTCCGGAACCAGCTCCGGACGAGATCGCCTTTTACCAGAAGTACGCGATCGCGGACTCCGCAGACGAAGACGCGGCCGCTGCCGACCCCTCCCGACTCTTCGACACCATCAAGACTCATCGAGGCGACCTCGGCATGGAGGGAGGCCAGTCCTTGAAAGTCTCTCACACGATGCTCGGTGTGATGAGTCCAGTAGGTCTCGAGGTGCACGCTCCGGGGAAGAAGGAAGATCCTCGTGCCGACGCAAGAGCGGGGCGCTTCCCGCGTCGTCATGACGTCGATGATCCGGTGAACCTGCCGACGCGAGCGCTTCCGCCTTTCGTTATGGGCACGATCCTTTTGAGCGCTTTGGTCCTCGCCGGCCTTCTCGGGTACCTGGCTATTCGCTGAGGCGCTCCGTGAACCGAGAGCAATGCTCGATTTCATCCGGAGAATCCTGTGGCTCGCGCCGAAGTTTTTCGCGGTGGCCGTGGCGCTGTTCGCTCTCTACGCGCAGCTTCTCCCGAAAGACGAGCGCCGGCTCCCGCTGTTTCTGAACTCGGCCCCGGGCAGCGCGAGCGCCGCCTCGGAGCGCGCGCTCGACTTGCTCGTCCAAGACAGGCCCGAAGCGCGCGCGGAGATCGAGCGGCTCGGCGCCTTCTTTGTCCTCTACGCCATCCCGAGACAGAGCACCCTCGACCTCGAAACGAGGGCACGTCTGCTTGAAGCACTGCGCCCAGTCCGCGACCGCATGGGCCTCGCGCCGAGTGCCGAGAGGATTTCTCGTCTGCGGGACGAGACGAGTGAAGATACGCTGTTTTGGACCCGCTTCGTCGAAGAACGAAGCCTCGATTTCACGGCGCAAGCCCGAGCTCGAACCATCAAGCGTCTCTTGACCGATCGGCTGCATCTCAAAGGAGACGACCTCCGTGTCCTCGATACCTATGCCCTGCCTGCCCTCGTCGACGCGCTCGGGACCGTGAAGAGCACGACCGACGCACAGCGCGTCCGCAAGCTGGCCGCCGCCATCGCGCGCCTCGTTGATCCAAGCCTCGCCCTTCACGACCAACCGACCCCCGACGAGGCCCGGGATGCGGCCTCCCGGATCCGTGCTTACTGGGACCGAGCGGGACCGGATTTCGCCGAACACGCGCCCCTCGATCGCGTCTACCAATCGGTCACTCAGACTGAGTTTTTGATCTGGGCCAGCCGGGTCGGGCGATGGACTATCGGAATGGACCAAAGCCGTCTCGAAGAGCGAGCCCGGCTCGACTGGGCCCAAAATGGCAAGCTCTACTTAGCGAGCGTGCTGAGCGCTATCGTCCTCGGACCACTTCTGGCGCTTGGTCTCACCGTACGCGCTCTCGGCCGCGCGGAAAGGCGGCGCTCCCTTTCGAGACGCCTCGCTTTGGTCGGAGTCCTCGCGGTGATGCTCGGGGCCATCGCAACGAGCCGCCTCACGCCTGCGCTCGAAATTGCTCTCGCGGCCACGCTCGCCGGACTAACCTCTGCCTTCGTGCTCGATCGGGAGCTGCGCGAACGTTTCGACTTTCGCATGACCCGAGTGCTCAGCCGCAGACGTCCTTTCTCACGTGCCGTCGCTGTCGTGAACAACATGGCTCCGGGCATACCGACGCTCTTGCCGCTCGTATTGCTCGAAGCGCTCGTGATCCCGCTTGTTTTGCCAGGACAGGGAGGACGGGCGGGCTTTCGACACTCTCTCGTCTCGGCCTTTCAGGGCGGCGACGTCGAGTACCTCATGCTTCTTTCGCTCTCCCTCGGCCTCGCCACGGCCCTCCTACAAATCGCCGCGGACGCGCTCCTCAGTGCTTTCCGCCGTCGCCTCGGAGAGCTCCGATGATGACGGTACTTCCTTTCGTCATCTCAGCTGTCATCGCACTCGTGTCCGCTCAGGCGCTCGGGCTCTTCTTCGGACTGCTCGCGATCCGAATCTACTGGTTCGGACACTTGTCGAATCTCTTGACGGAAGTTCGCGGTAGCCTCGGTTGCACTGCACTTTGTTTGGTCGCCCTCGCCGGACAAGTCATGAGCCCAGAGGTCGCGATCGGCCTCGCCGCTGGGACGTCGCAGGCCATCGCGGTCGCTCGATGGATGACGCGCCCAGGTGCCGACTGGGCGCCCGAGGAGCTCGGAGCCCTCGCGATGGGACAGTCCTCGGCCCATCTCGCCCTCGTACGCGGCTATCGTCGCGGGGCCGTGCGCGCGACGGCCAGCCTGAGCATCTTGCACTGCCTGACTCTCTGGATCTTGGCTTCGGAAGTCTTCCCAGACCTCGGTCAGGGCCCTCTCGCAGCAGGCCCTTGGGTATTCTCTGGCGTGCTCGCCGTGCTGTTCGTCGGAAGCGAGCTCCTGGTGGCGCTGGTCTCGAACCGGCGCACGCGGGCCTGAAGGGTCTGGGGCGCCCTCAGGCGGAGATCGAGAGACCCTCGCGGGCGAGCACCCGAGGGTAGCGCCAAAGGACGAAACGGCGTACGCCCTAGAGGTCATGAGCACGCTCATCCCGGTCAACGAACGAAATTTCGAGTCAGAGGTGATGGCCTCAGATGTCCCCGTTCTTGTCGAGTTCGGGGCCACCTGGTGCGGGCCATGCAAGACCGTCGAACCGGAACTCCGCGCCTTCGCGCAAGAGATCGCTCCCCGAGCCAAAGTCGTCCAGGTCGACATCGATCAATCGCCCACTTTGGCCCAAACCCTCGGTGTGCGCTCCGTCCCGACCTTCGTCGTTTTTCACGGCGGACGTCCCGTGGACGGACGTCAGGGCGTCATCCGCAAGGCGGACATGCTGAGCATGGTCGAGCGATATTTGCCCCGATCCGAAGGGGCTCTCGCCGCTCCCGAGGCCAGCAAGCTGCTCGCACTCGGTCGCATCAAGATGGTAGATGTTCGTGAGGAGCCAGTCTTTCATCGCGCACACATCCAAGGAGCGGTCAATATCCCGGCCGCGGAGCTCGAGACGCGGCTCGCAGAGCTCATGACGCTCGGGGCTTACCCGGTCCTCTATTGTCGGACCGGGGCCGACTCGAAGGCTCTCGCAGAAAAGCTGATCCCGCTCGGGGCCGAAGTCGCCTATCTCGAAGGCGGAGTGCTCGCCTGGGAAACCGAAGGGAACAAGCTCGAGCGCCCTTGAGCTAAGGGGTCAAGACTTCTTCCGCTCGGACGCTTCGAGGAGTGATGCGCCGAGGGCGCCAAGCTGGGTCAAGACCGATCGCAGGGGGATCTGCTCACGCTCTGCGATCCGAACCGCATCCTCGAGCTCAGGTTTGACGCTGAGCGGCGGCTCTCCGCTCACCTTGAAGCGTACAGGCCCCCATTCGCTCATGAGCTCTTCGATGCGCCTTTTCAGCATCGTGCGCTCGACCTTGGTCCTACGCACTCCGAGCGTCGAGGATAGATGGAGGATGAGCTCGACCAAGGCATCCGCGTGAGCCTCGCGACCGAGCACTGAGAGCAAAAACGCCGGACGAGACTTCTTCATGACGATCGGCGTGACCCAAGCGTCGAGAGCCCCTCTGCGAAAAAGCTCCTCGAGAACGTACCCGATCACCTCGGAGGTCGCGTCGTCGATGTTCGTCTCGAGCAGAACAGCGACGTCAGCCTCAAGAGTGCCCCCTTTCCCGGAGGCAGTCCCGAGCACGGCACGCACGGCATTTGGCCGATCGGGAAGAACTCGTGTGCCCGCTCCGTACCCCACAGATTGTGGAGTGAAATGGGGCCAGCGAAGAAACTCCGCGCTCACGGTCTTGAGGATGGCAGCGCCGGTCGGGGTCACAAGCTCCGTCTGCAAGGGGTCCGGGTAGGTCGGCACTCCCGCCAAACAAAGGAGCGTCGCTGGCGCAGGAAGCGGAATCGGTCCGTGCCGCGACGTCACATAGCCGCGTCCGATAGGGAGCGGGCTCGTCACCACTTGGGCCCCGAGCTCCGTCAGGAGCGCAGCAGCGCCGACGATATCAACGATCGAGTCGACAGCGCCCACCTCATGAAAATGGACATGGTCGAGGGAGACGCCGTGCACCTGTGCTTCCGCTCGCCCCAGCACCTCAAAGATCTCGAGGGCGAGATCGCGGACCTTTGCCGTGAGAGAAGAAGCTTCGAGCAGCCTCTTGATTTCGCGGTAGGAGCGCTCGGTCTCATCCGCAGAGTTGACCGAGAAATGCGTCGCCGACAGCGCCCCAACAATCACCTTCTTCGCCGAGACGCGGGCTGCTTCGAAGCCCACAGCTTCTACGGCCTCCGTGACGATCGAGAGCGGCATGCCGAGATCCAAGAGCGCCGCGATGATCATGTCCCCCGCTGCGCCACTCGGACAATCCAAGAAGAGGATCTTCTCCCCGCCGAAGGACCGTCCCAGGGTGCGTGTGCCGGGGGTTTTCTGGGCTACTCCGATCGCGCCGACCGCGTGCTCCTGAGGGTGAAGGTGTGAATGCTCGTCACCGTGATGCTCGTGGGAATGGACGTGGGCATGTCCGTGTGCGCGCGAGTGGGCGTGCCCGTGCGCATGAAAGTGTGAATGCTCGTCACCGTGATGCTCGTGGGAGTGCGCATGGTGATGGTCATGACCCGGACCGTGGACCGAATGTTCTTGCGACTCCTGCGCAGATGCGTCCTCAGGCCGATGTTGAGGCCCGTCGGGGGGAGGATGGCTCATGCTTCGTCCCTCGTGTCCTCGGCTCCGTTCTTGCTGGCTTCCGGGGTCTCCAAGGGCCCCAAAATGCGGAGCGCAGCCATGGCCGCGCCAAAGCCGTTATCGATGTTGCACACGGTGATGCCTGAAGCGCACGCCGTGAGCATGCCGAGCAGCGCCGCGATTCCTGAGAACGCCGCGCCGTATCCCACCGAGGTCGGGACCGCGATGATCGGCCGGGAAACAAGCCCTGCGATCACAGAGGCGAGAGCGCCTTCCATCCCAGCGCACACGATGAGCACAGGCGCTTCCTGAAGGCGCTCGAGACGGCGAAAAAGGCGATGAATGCCTGCAACGCCCACGTCGCTCACCTGCTCCGCCTCCCAGCCGTAGGTGCGCAGGGTCCAATACGCCTCCCGAGCAACAGGTCCATCGCTCGTCCCCGCTGTCACAAGAACCGGCGCTCCAAGACTCCGGCCCTCGGGAAGATTTCTCGAACGCGCGATGCGACAATCCGCTTCGTAGACGAGCCCTGGCCGCCTCGCCGTAAGCGCCTCGCCTTTGTCCGCGGCGATGCGCGTCGCAAGGATCGGAAGCGCGCGATTCTCCAGCGCGTCCACGATCCTCTCCAGCTCCGCGAGGGTCTTCCCTTCGCCCCAAATGACCTCGGCGGTGCCGGTTCTCTGAGCTCGGGTCAGATCGAGGCGAACACCTCCCAGGTCCAGTTCTCGGTCGGGTCCGAGAGCGGCGAGAGCCGTCTCAACGTCCAGCTCACCTTCTCGCACACGCTCGAGGAGACGCCGAATCTGTTCAGGATTGGCATGAGCCCCGTGCATCGGGACCCTTCATAGCCTACGACACCCTGGAGGAGAACATGCGAGACGATTCCGATCAGCTCTTGTCACTCGGCCGACAAATCGTGCGACGGGCCATGGAAGGGGCCGATGTAGCCGAGGTGACCCTGGGTCAAAGTTGGGATTTGAGCGTACGCGTACGGCTAGGCAAACCTGAGCTCGTGGAAGAAGCGGGACAGCGAGGCGCGTCCCTTCGCGTCTTGCGCGACGGGCGTGTTGCCGTGACCTCCACGAGTGACCTCAGCGAGGCTGGCATTGCGGTCCTGGTGCGCGACGCCTTGGAGCTCTCGGAGCTCTCGGAGCCCGACAGCGCGGCCGGTCCCGCCCCCGCCGAGCTCCTTTCGAAACCACCCTACCCCGACCTCGATCTACTCGACGAACAAGTGGCCAGCATCGACGCCGCCCAGGCGCTGGACCTCGCGACACGTGCCGAAGCCGTTGCGCTCGCGCACGACCCGCGCATCACCCTGAGCGAGGGAGGCTCCTTCGGACGCAGCTCCGCCACACGTGCGCTAGTGTTCTCGAGCGGCTTCGAAGGGACAACCTCGGGCTCCTACGCTTCGCTCTCGGTCGTCCCGGTCGCTACCGATACGGGTGGCAAGAATCGACGCGGCTACTATTGGACAGGCAAGCGCCATTTCTCGGACCTCGAAGACGTACGCTTCGTCGGCGAAGAGGCGGCGCGTCGAACCCTCCGGAAGCTCGGCGCACGCAAGGTCGATACCACCGAAGCCAGCGTGATCTTCGATCCGGACTCGGCCCGCAGCATCCTTGGCGCCTTCGCCGGCACCATCTTGGGCGGTTCACTCTTCCGTAAAGTCAGCTATTTGTTAGGAAGAGTCGGAACACCCGTGACAAGTCCGCTCGTAACGATCGTCGACGATCCACTCATTCCGCGCGGCCCCGGTTCGCGGACCTTCGACGGAGAAGGTCTTCTGAGCCGAAAGAACGTGGTCGTGGAGGGCGGCGAGCTCAAACAATACCTCCTCGACTGCTATTCCGCTCGGAAGCTCGGCCTCACCTCTACGGCCAGTGCCGCGCGCTCGGGAGGCTCGCTCTCCGCCTCAACCTCGAACTTCATCATGCTGCCTGGAACGTCCACCCCCGAGAGCATCATCGCCGAGACTGAACGCGGTTTGCTCGTGACGGAGATGATGGGTTTTGGGTTCAACGCGAGCACCGGCGATTTCTCCCGCGGAGCCGGTGGGTTTTGGATCGAGAACGGAAAAGTTCAGTTCCCTGTGAGTGAGGTGACTATCTCCTCCAACTTGAACACGATGCTGCTCGGAATCGACCGCGTCGGCTCAGACCTCGATCTGAAGTCGAGTACAGCAGCGCCAACGTTCCGGGTTCGTTCGATGACGATTTCCGGAAACTGACTGCGCCTCCGAGTGGGCCTGCATCTGGCTGCGCTCAGTTTCGAGCGGCCGTCTGGTTCGGGCTCCCAGGAGTCGGCTCTTCCAGGACGAACGACTCGGGGAGATCAGGCGCCAGCGGACCTGTTCGGGCCACGCTCTTGCCCGGCTTGGTCGCGAGGGCCGGTACCAGAGAGACAGAGAGACCGTCCGGATCGAGCAGCTCTAACATCTCGCCATCATTGCGCAGCCCTCCGCGCCCAATCTGGTCCACGACGATCCGTACAGCAGTCGCCACAGGAACGGCGTCCATCCGCGGGTCAGGGGTCCAATCGGCTCGAGCTACCACCCCGAACTCCCCGGGGCCCAGGGAAACATCAGGCAAGACAGTCTCCCCGCCTGAGTCTTTGAGGCGGTAGTGCGAAAGAGAGGCCGCGCGATTGCCCGTGTTGACGATTTCTACCCACTCCTGCTGCGGTTCGGGGCCGTTGGGATTCGCGAGCACCTCATTGAGGACGAAAACCGCCGCCCCAGGGCCGGAGCTCTGGAGGCTCGACGCTTCGAAGATCGTTCCTCCCCATTCGAATACGGCGCGGGCCGCGTACTCGAGATCGGGCTCGAGGGGGCCCAGACGAAGCGGCGCGTTCTGAGCGAAGGCGCGGAGAACATTTCCCTCGGCGTGCGCCTCGATGAAGCCCAGATCGGGCGACACCGTGGACTCCAAAACGGAGCCACGCACCACGAGGCAAGCCTCCTCTCCACAGGCGAACGTATTCAGCGCCGCGCTCCCCGAGCCGGCCAGCGCAATGGGAGCGGGGTCGAGCTCTATCCCGAAGACCTTGCGAGGTGGCAGGAAGTAGTCTTCTTCCCCTTCCGGCAACAGAAGCTGCACGCAAGAGTCCGCGAATATCCGCAGCGTTCCAACCCCGGGCTGAGCTCGGACTGGCCCCCCAAGCGGCGTCTCACAATCTTCGCTCTCGAGACGCTCATCCAGAGCCCCCGCAAGGGGCGCCCCACCTTCCATGACGCAATAGGTCGCGATCCCACCGCGCGGCAGCACCGCCGCCCCGAGCCTCGAGAAGATTCTCGCCTGATCCCCGCGCGTCTCGATCACGGTGAGGAGCCCCGTGCCGAGCGCAACCACCGAGTAGAGCTCCGCCGGCTCCAGTCGGACCGTCGGCCGCACCAGAAGGTTGTCCTCGAAGGCCCGTACGAAGGCAGGAACGCGGCGCTTCACGACCGACTCGGCAGGATTGCGAGCGAAAACCCCAGCGAGCGCTTTCTGATTCAGCTTTCCTTGGACGAGCCAGACGTCTTCGGCCGAAAGGGAAATTCCTCGCAGCTCGAGGGAGCCGATCCGAGGGGCAAACAAGCCATCATCTTCCCAGCCTACACTCAGGCCGGGCTCTCTCGAGCCGAGCGCGCAGCCAAGAAAAATCAGACACAAGAGAAGGAGAGCCGAACCCCGGCGAACCATGGCCGGACCTTCTCGGCCGCTCTCGCCGAGCGTTGAGTCACGATCCGGCCCAAGGACGCGATTTCGCAGGGCCGAAGACTACTTGTCGTCGTCTTCGTCGTCTTCGTCGTCATCATCGTCATCGTTGGGGACTCGCGGCGGCATCGTATTGCCCATGATGGCGACGAGTTTCCACTCGGCCGCGGAATGGTTTTCAGGGATGCGCTCGGTCATAGTCGGCTCCTTGCTCAATTTTCGTGACATTCATGATGTTATGGCGCGCAAGCGGCCATCGAACCGGATTTGAGGGGCGCGCTCGCCAAGTTCTGAGCGTTACCTCAACGGGCACTGAAGGTAAGGCCGGCGCGCTCCTTCAGACGCTTGCGCAACGTCGGACCCATCAGCGCGCCCGGCGTCCAGATGCCGCCCTCGCCCTGCACATCGCGCACGAGGCAGAGAGCGCTCTCGGCGATCATCTTG
>JAEYYX010000085.1 GCA_023428245.1 Pseudomonadota bacterium | reverse complement strand
CACTCCTCCGCTTCCCCGGTCGGCGACGGCATCACTCGCGCGCCGGGAAAGTGGACGTTCGGAGAGGGCCTGCCGCGTGTGTTCAATCGCCACGTGCGCCGTTCGATCCCAGGGTACGACGAGCTTCACGAGAGGTGCCTCGAGCACGCACAGAGCCTGCCCCAGGCTGGACGACTCCTCGATCTCGGCTGTTCCACAGGAACCCTGACCCATAAGCTGCGCCAGGTTCAGCCAACCGCGGAGATCGTCGGCGTCGACCGAGAGCCCGGGATGATCGAAGAAGCGTACCGCCTCGATCCCTCCGGTCACTACGTATGCGCCGACCTCGCCCAATTCGACTTCGGTCGCTGGGACGGCGTGTTCGCCCTCTACGTCCTCCAGTTCATCCCAGATGCTGAGCGCTGGGCCCTGCTCCGGAAGATTCGAGAGGCTCTCCGTCCCGGAGGCTCCTTTCTCCTCGCCGAGAAGGTACGCGAGGATGATCCTCTCGAAGAAGCTCGAGCGCGCGCCGAGTACCACGCATTCAAGCGCGCCCAGGGCTTCTCCCAGGCTGAAATCTTAGCCAAGGAACGGAGTCTTTCAGGAGTCTTGTTCCCTTGGACGCTCGAGGAAAACCTGCGAGCGCTCTCAAGCGTGGGGTTCCAGAAGATCGATCCCCTCTTCTCGAGCCTCTGCTTCCGCGCCTGGATTGCCTGGGGCTAAGCGACCTGCCCGGCCTCTCTCGGTCTTCCCCGAGCTGTCCCTTGGCTCGGGCCCTCCCGCCATGCTAGCCGGCCATCATGAGCGTGCGAGCCTTCGGACGAGCGCTTCCCTTGCTGATCCTCACCTCAGCGGGCGGGGCAGCAGCGGCACCTCCAGGAGGGACCGTCGGCGGCGACGATAACGCCGTTAGTTATGCGCCTGAGCCAAGCGTCCGCCGGGACGGCTTCGCTATGGCCATGAGTTCAAGCTTCGGCCTCAGCCACGCCACGGGGTTCGAGAACTCCGTGGCTTCGATCTCCGATCCCGACAATCGACAGAGCACCGGCTTCGAACTTGGCAACAACTTCACGCTCTGGCTCGGTGGCGCCCTCCGAGATTGGCTCAGCGTCGGGCTCGGCTTCAGCTCCACCGCGACCCTAACCGGCAATCCGGTCGCCGCTAATCCCTCGTTCATCCTCCACGTCGAGGGCTTCCCCCTCTTTTACCGCGGCGGAACCTGGCAAGATCTGGGCATTGCTATCGAAGGCGGCCTCGGGGTCGGCTACTTGCTCGATCCCGACCGCGGCAACGACCAAAAGCCCCTCGCGGACGGCGGCTCTATGTCGTCGCTCGGGGTCAGCGTTTTCTACGAGCCGCTCCGCTTCTGGAACTTCTCAGCGGGACCGAGCCTCTCATACCTGCACTCCTTCAGCCAAAGCATGACCACCGATCATGTTCTGCTCGGGTTCCGCTTGTCTCTCTACGGCGTCGTCCCGAAGCCGAAAAAAGGAGAAGCCCGCGCGACGAGCAGCGCGAGCCTCTTTTGACCGACAGCTCTATGGTCGACCTCTGACCACGGACTCCCTTCCCCCGTCAGGTCAAAGCTGGGACAGCTCTCCCGACCGGTCCCGCATTCCCTCCCTAAGCCGCGGATTAGACCCGCGTGAAGATGACGGTGGCGTTCGTCCCGCCGAAGCCGAAGGAGTTGTTCATCACCGCATTCACGCGGCGCTCGACCGCGCGATGGGGAATGAGGTTCATGCCAGCAGCCTCTTCGATCGGACTGTCGAGGTTGATCGTCGGGGGCAAGATCCCGCTCTCGAGGGCGCAGATACAGAAGACGCTCTCGAGCGCACCCGCTGCTCCGAGCAGGTGGCCGGTCATCGACTTCGTGCTCGACACAAAAAGGCCATCCGTTGCGTGAGATCCGAACACGGCTCGCCCTGCGAGGAGCTCATTGATGTCCCCGACTCCAGTCGACGTCGCGTGAGCGTTCACGTAGCCGATGTCCGAGGGGTTCAGCTTCGCGCCCTTGAGCGCCATCTTCATCGAACGCTGAGCGCCTTCACCTTCCGGCGACGGTGAGGTCATGTGGTACGCGTCAGCAGTCGTTCCGTAACCGGCAACCTCTGCGTAAATCTTCGCGCCGCGCTTGCGTGCTAGCTCGTACTCTTCGAGCACGAGCATCGCCGCCCCTTCCCCCATGACAAACCCATCGCGATCCTGATCCCAGGGTCGGCTCGCCTTCTCGGGCTCGTCATTGCGCGTCGAGAGCGCCCGCATCTGCGCGAAACCGCCGATCCCAAGGCCCGTGACGGTCGCTTCCGCGCCACCCACCAGACAGGCATCAAGCTCTCCGAGGCGAATCGCCCGCGTCGCTTCGCCGATCGCGTGGGCGCCCGAAGCACAGGCGCTCGTGGTCGTGAAACTTGAACCTTTGTAGCCGTAGCGCATGCTCAGCTGACCGGGAGCCAAGTTCGAGATAACCGCCGGGATGAAGTAAGGCGACATCTTCTTAGAGCCCTTCTCGACCAGCACTCGTCCCATCTGCTCGAGGAACGGAAGACCGCCGAGGCCGACGCCGATGATGGTCCCGATGAGCTCCTTGTCGATCGAGCTCTCGTTGATGCCCGAGCTCTTCACAGCTTCATCCGCAGCCGCAATCGCGTAATGGATGAAGGTATCCATCTCCTTGATCCGCTTCTTTTCGATGAAGTTCGTCGGATCAAAGCCCTTTACCTCGGCGGCGATCTGCGCCGAATAGTCGGTCGGGTCGAAGCGGGTGATGCGGGCGACACCGCTCCGTCCGTGAATCACGGACTCCCAGGAGGACGCGACGTCGAGGCCAACGGGCGACACCGCCCCAATTCCAGTCACAACAACTCTGCGCATGCTCATTCACTCCGAGGCGCTCCCGAGGAAGATCCTCGGAGGCGAAGGCCGGCGCTTCTCCGCGAGTCGCGGTCGGCGAGGGGCTCCTCTAGCAGCTGGCTCTTGCTCCGAGAAGACTCGGACGGGGCTCAGGGGGCGCCTTCGGACACCCAAGCGCGCCTCGCGGGGCATCTCCCGGGACCCCCAGCCGGGAAAATGCTAGAATCTTGGTCCTTGCAGACGAATTTTGATATCGCCGCAAGTTAGATGGACCATGGTCTCGGTAGCGATCTGCCTGGCCTGAACATGCACTCTTCTCCGCCTTCCCGTGGGGGTTCCCTTCGAGGTTACTCTTTGCTCCCGGTTCAGCCGGAAGAAGAGGTCATCGGCGGTCGGTTCATTGTGAAAGGCTTGGTCGGACGCGGTGGCACGGCGGACGTGTTCTTGACCCGCGACAATGAGACCTCCGAGCTCGTGGTGGTCAAGCGGCTTCGCCCGGGCATCGCGCGGAACAGAGAGCTCCACGAGCGCTTCTTGCTCGAAGCCGAGGCGCTCAGACTGATCTCGCATCCGGCTGTCATCAAGATCCTCGCCATCGAGGAGCCGCCCGACGAGCCTCCCTATCTCGTCCTCGAGCCGCTCCAGGGAGAATCTCTCGGCGACCATCTGAAACGCCACCAGTTCGTCGATGCCGAGCTCGCTGTCCGGCTCATGCGTGAAGTTGCCACCGCGCTCGAAGCAGTGCACGCCGCAGGCGTCGTCCACCGTGACCTCAAGCCAGACAACATCTTCCTGGTTGGGCCGATCGATGAGCCAAGCCACGTCAAAGTCCTCGATTTCGGCATGGCTCAACTTTCGAGCGAGACCTACGACGAACAGTCGATGAGCATCCTCGGGACCGTCCAGTACATGGCGCCTGAACAGATCTTGGTCGAGCCTGTCGACGAGCGAACTGACATCTACTCCCTCGGCATGATGCTGTTCCGGATGGTCACCGGCCAGCTCCCCTTCGATGCCCCCGACACCAAGGATCTGGTCCGACACCAACTCTTCAGTCCGGTCCCACCGGCGAGCTGGCTCGTCGACGAGCTCTTGCCCGGTCTCGAAGCCGTAATTCACAAGGCGACACGAAAGAACCCTGAAGATCGTTATCTGGATATGGCGGCCTTCGGAGCGGCGCTCGATGAGGTGATTGGTCTGGCAGACGGTCCATCCCCCACGGGGCCCATGGACGGCCGCGACGAGATCTATCGCCCTCGCTCCGAAAAAGGGGTCCGAGCCGCGCGAGTCTTGGCGAAGGCTTTTGGCGCCTTCGGGCCGACTTCGGATCGGTTTGACAGTTGAGGAGCCCTGGGCAGATCATCTGCCCATGAAAAAATCCGCCATCGTTCTCGGTTCTTCGCTGGCCATCGCTCTGGGCGCAGCGCTCGGTTGTACCGTCACCCCCGGCGATCGGGCGGCAACTCCGAGTGAGACTGCGGCCGAACCTGAAGGGAAGCAGCCTCTACCTTCCGTGACCGCAGAGCGCGTCGGCGAGGAGAACGATGGCGAAGCACCGACCGCGAAGCGGAAGGCCTTCGACGACATGACCCCCGGTGAGCGGATGAGCCTGATGAAGAAGGTCGTGCTTCCGGAGATGAAAGCTTTGTTCGAGGAGCACAATCGGAAGAGTGCTCAGGACTTCAGCTGCAAGACCTGTCACGGCTCCCGCGCAGTCCAAGGAAACTTCGAGATGCCGAACCCTGAGCTTCTGAAGCTCGATCCTTCCGATGGCTTCGCCGATGAGCTGAAGGAGCACCCGCGCGGCACGAAGTTCATGATGGAGCACGTCGTGCCGACAATGGCCAAGCTGCTCGGAGAGCCTGTCTACGATCCCGAGACGCACGAAGGTTTCGGCTGTTTCGGTTGCCATACCAAGGTCGACTCCTGACGCACACACAGCTTCGCTCGGCCTCCCCCCGCGAGGGAGCCGGGCGAACGCGCATACGTCGGGTTTCGTCCTCCCGCTTCATAAAGCGCCCCGGCCGTCAGGTTGCCCTCATGCCCAAGGTGATCTACGCGGACCGCTCAGAGGCCTTTCTGGCCCAAAAATTTCGGAGAAGAGCACTATGAAGCGGAAGAAGATTGGTCTGATCGGCGCGGGCAACATCGGCGGCGAGCTCGCGAACCTGGCGATGACGAAGCAACTCGGCGATGTCGTTCTCTTTGACATCAAGGCCAAGGAGGAGTTCGCCAAGGGCAAAGCCCTCGACCTCGAGCAGGCGAGCACCCTGAGCGGATCGGACGCGCGCGTGATCGGGACGTCTTCCTGGGAAGACGTCGCTGGGGCTGATGTGCTGATTGTGACCGCTGGTGTCCCCCGTAAGCCCGGTCAGAGCCGCGACGACCTGGTCGGAATCAACCTGCCGATCATCCGCGACGTCGCCGAGAACGCAAAGAAGCACTGTCCGAATGCCTTCTCGATCATCATCTCGAACCCCCTCGACGCCATGGTCTACGAGTACCACCGCGTCACCGGCTTCGCGAAGAGCATGGTCGCGGGTATGGCCGGCGTGCTCGATAGCGCTCGCTTCTCGCTCTTCCTTGCGCGCGCGGCGAACGCCAGCGTGAAGGACTTGCGCACGATGGTCCTCGGCGGACACGGCGACGACATGGTCCCGGTGCTCTCTGCCTGCACCATCAACGGCGTCCCCGTCAGCAAGTTCGTCGATGCTGAGACCCTCGACGCCATCATCAAGCGCACCCGCACTGGCGGCGGCGAGATCGTAAAGCTCATGGGCACGAGCGCCTACTACGCGCCTGCTGCGAGCGCGATCGCGATGGCTGAGGCGTACCTGAACGACGAGAAGCGCCTTCTGCCTTCAGCCGCTTACCTCGACGGCCAGTACGGCTACTCAGGCTTCTTCATGGGTGTGCCGACCGTGATTGGCGGCGGCGGCATCGAGCAGATTGTCGAGGTTTCGCTGTCCTCCGACGAGAAGGCAATGCTCCAGAAGAGCGTCGAGAGCGTGCAGAGCGTGGTCGACGTGGTGAAGAAGTCGATCTGAGGAATATCTCATGAACATTCACGAATATCAGGGCAAGCAGATCTTCGCCCGCTACGGGATCCCGATCTCGAAGGGTTACCCGGCCTTTTCGGTCGCTGAGGCTGAGGCTGCCGCGGCTCGGCTCGTCGAAGAGACAAAGAGTGAGGTGGTCGTCGTCAAGGCTCAGATCCACGCGGGTGGTCGCGGTAAGGGCGGCGGCGTCAAGGTCGCCAAGGGCGTTGCTGCCGCGAAGGAGCATGCCGAGAAGATCCTCGGCATGCAGCTCGTGACTCACCAGACGGGCCCCGAGGGTCAAAAGGTGCGCCGGCTCTACATCGAGCAGGGTCAGGACATCAAGCGCGAGCTCTACGTCGGAATGGTAGTCGATCGTGAGTCGCGCCGGGTTGCTTTGATGGCGTCCACGGAAGGTGGCGTCGAGATCGAGCACGTCGCCGAGACGACCCCTGAGAAAATTTTGACCGAGCACCTTGATCCGCTGCTTGGCTTGGCGCCCTTCCAGGCTCGCAAGATCGCTTACGGCCTGAAGGTCGGCGAAGGCTCGCCAGACCCGAAGAAGACCGTGGCCCAGTTCGTGAAGACTCTCATCACGCTCGGCGAGCTGTTCGTGAAGGAAGACTGCTCGCTCTGCGAGATCAACCCGCTCGTCATCACCGGCAGCGGAGACGTGGTCGCCCTCGACGCCAAGCTGAACCTCGACGAAAACGCGGAAGCACGTCACCCCGAGTGGGCCGCGCTCCGCGATCAGGACGAAGAAGATCCGGTCGAGCTCGAGGCCAAGCAGGTCGGCCTGTCCTATGTGTCTCTGGGCGGCAATATCGGCTGCCTCGTCAACGGCGCCGGGCTCGCGATGAGCACGATGGACATCATCAAGCACTACGGCGGCGAGCCGGCGAACTTCCTGGATGTGGGCGGTGGAGCCAACAAGGACCAGGTCACCAAGGCGTTCAAGATGATCCTCTCCTCCGACAAGGTGAAGGGCATCTTCGTGAACATCTTCGGCGGCATCATGAAGTGCGACGTCATCGCCGACGGCGTGGTCGCGGCCACGAAGGAGCTCGGACTCCGGGTACCGCTCGTGGTCCGGCTCGAGGGCACGAACGTCGAAGCGGGCAAGAAGATCCTGGAGACGAGCGGCCTCGCCATCCAGGCAGCCGACAACATGGGTGACGGTGCACAGAAGATCGTGCAAGCCGTAAAGAACGCGTGAGCGGCGAGGACGAAGGCGAAAATGAGCGTATTAGTAGGCAAAGAAACCAAAGTAGTCTTCCAGGGCATCACCGGCTCCGCCGGCTCCTTCCACGCCTCGCAGTGCATCGCTTACGGGACCGACGTGGTCGCCGGCTGCACTCCGAACCGCGGTGGCGAGACCTTCGAGGCCAAGGGCCCGAGCGGAGACACCGTACGCGTGCCCGTCTTCGACACGGTCGCCGAAGCGGTCCAGAAAGCTGGGGCGAACACGAGCTGCATCTTCGTGCCGCCCCTCGGCGCCGCTGACGCGATCCTTGAGGCGATGGACGCGGGATGTGAACTCATTGTCTGCATCACCGAAGGCATCCCCGTCATGGACATGATCCGCGTCCGGCGCGCCCTCGAGACATCCAAGGCGAAGCTGATCGGTCCGAACTGTCCCGGCATCATCACGCCGGGCGCATGCAAGATCGGCATCATGCCTGGACACATCCATAAGCCCGGCAGGATCGGCGTCGTCTCGAAGAGCGGCACGCTCACCTACGAGGCCGTCGGACAGCTCACCGCGCTCGGCCTCGGTCAGTCCACCTGCATCGGCATCGGCGGCGACCCGGTCGCCGGACTTGACTTCATCGACTGCCTCGAGCTGTTCAATGACGATCCGGGTACCGACGCCGTCATCATGATGGGTGAAATCGGTGGCAACGCGGAGATCCTGGCGGCCGAGTGGATCCAGAAGAACATGAAGAAGCCCGTCGCGGGTTTCATTGCCGGACGCACCGCGCCGCCTGGCAAGCGAATGGGCCACGCCGGGGCCATCATCAGCGGTGGAAAAGGGACCGCGGCCGAGAAGATCGCAGCCCTAGAGAAGGCGGGAGTCAAAGTGGCTCCGACTCCCGCCGAGCTCGGCGTGACCCTGAAGAGCCTGCTCTAATAGGGGACTCACCCACAGCATGCGGCCGCTGGCACCGAAAGGGGCGAGCGGCCGTTTGCTATTTTGGGCAGCGAGCTCCTTCTCCGGCTCGCGAAATTCACTCGAAGAAGATCCCCGGACACTCCACCGGCAGCGGGTCGAAACAGCCGAGCGTCTGGTAGGCGCGGAGACACTTCTCCGCGTCCGGAAGGACGGCGAGCGCGTCCGAACAAGTTTGTTGGAATTCGAACTGCACGCGGCAGGAGTCTTCCGAGAGGTAGAAGCCGCAGAAGAAGCCCCACTCGCAAGCAGCCTTGTACAAGTCGCGACAAGCGGAGACTGCTTGCCTGCGGTCCGCGATGTCTCCGGGGTGACAGTCCTCCGGCAACGAGCACTTCTCGCTCGCAACTGTCTCGTCGATCTCCCTCTCGCACCGCCCCACCGGCGCATCGTCCAGGCAGCGTACGTACCCTACTGTCGCTTCGCACTGTTCGGCCGCGTGGCTCGACTGACAGCTCTTGACCGCGTCACAATAGCTGACCTTCCAGGCGTTGCAGCTTCCTGGTTCTACGTTCGGGCGGGGGCCAGCCTTCGCTCCGCCCATGCTTGAATCATCATCTCGAGAGCCTCCGACCCGCATCCCCAAGCAGCCAACGGAAACGGAGAGCGGAAGGAGGAAGAGGAGCAAGGTCCTACTGCCTCGGTCCAGGAGGGGCCGAAAGGGCCTCGAATCAAAGCTCATGATCGAGCGCAGTGTAGCCGAACCCGCCCTGACTTCTCGCCGATTCCGCACCCCCGAACGGCAAATTTCCCCGATTTTTTCGCCTGTGGGCTAGAGTGTGTCATAAGCAGCCCGAGAAAAGAGGAGAAATGACCGAGCGCACTCTCGCCATCATCAAGCCCGACGTCCTGAAGCAACGTAAGCAGGGCCATGTGCTTCAACGGATCCTCGACGAAGGCTTTGAGATCCTAGCCATGAAGCAGATTCTCTTGACTCGGAAGGAGGCGGATGGCTTTTACGCCGTGCACCGCGAGCGCCCCTTCTTCGGCGAGCTCGTCGATTTCATGACAAGCGGCCCGGTCATCGTCCTGGCCCTTGAGCGCGAAAACGCCGTACAACACTGGCGCGACGTCATCGGGGCGACGAACCCGGCAAACGCAGCTCCCGGCACCATCCGCAAGCTGTACGGAGCGAGCGTCAGCGTGAACGCTGCGCACGGCTCCGACTCAGTCGAAAACGGTGAGATCGAGACGCGCTATTTCTTCCCTGGCTCGGAGCTTTAGTGCCATCTGAACCCGAGCCTGCTCGTTATCCTCTGGGCGCGCTCCGGGAAGCGGTCTCCGCGCTCATGAATCTCGTGCGACTCCTGGGTTCTCCCCGCATCGGGCCGCGCGAACTGCGCGCGGTCCTCTCCGAACTCGAAGAGAGCTCACAGAGCTGGCTCGAAGGGGCCCATTCGAGCCGAGCGCCCGAACTCGTCCAGGAGTTCTTGCGGGCGCTCGCCGACTCCGCTCAAGCCACCCCCGAAACTCCGCTGCGCGCGAAACAGCGTCTCGATGCCGAGCGGACCTATCGAGCCCTGGCAACGAAGGGCAGCGAGCTGCTCAGCATGTTCGAGCGAGAGCCCTCCGGCTTTTCATGACCGTCGGCTCGCGCTAGACGGCCCCATGGACCTGAAGTCGCTCGCAGAACTCGTTGAGGCCGCCTACGCCGACCGCTCCTTGCTCAAGCAAGAGGCCACGCAGAAAGCCGTCCGTGAGACGATTGAGCTGCTCGACCAAGGAAAAATCCGCGTCGCGAGCAAAGACGAAGAGGGTGCCTGGGTTACCCATGCCTGGATCAAGCAGGCCGTATTGCTCTTCTTTGGCATCCAGAAGATGGAAGTCATGGAGATTGGGCCCTTTGAGTTTTACGACAAGGTCCCACTCAAGAAGAACCTCGAAGCGGCTGGTGTGCGCGTCGTCCCTCCGGGCACGGTGCGTTACGGTGCGCACGTCGAGCCGGGCGCCGTGATCATGCCGGGCTACGTGAACATCGGCGCGTACGTGGGCGCGGGCACCATGGTCGATACCTGGGCGACGGTGGGCTCCTGCGCGCAGATCGGAAAGAACTGTCACCTCTCGGGCGGAGTTGGCATTGGTGGCGTTCTCGAGCCCCCGGGAGCCCGGCCCGTCATCGTGGAGGATGGCTGTTTCATCGGTAGCCGCGCCATCATCGTCGAAGGTATGCACGTCGAGGCCGAAGCAGTCATCGGCGCAGGTGTCGCCCTCACCGCCTCCACCCCGATCATCGACGTCACCGGCCCCGAGCCAAAGGAACTTCGCGGACGCGTCCCCGCTCGCAGCGTGGTCATTCCGGGCATGCGCCCCAAGCAATTCCCCGCGGGCCAGTTCAACGTGGCCTGCGCGCTGATCATCGGGACCCGCAAAGAGAGCACCGACAAGAAGACATCGCTCAACGAGGCGCTCAGGGACTTTGGTGTCTCGGTTTGAGCAAAACCTCCGTCCCTTTCTCTCGGGGAGCCGCGCGCTCCTCCGCCTGACTCTCGTCCTCTCTATCACCTGCTGCTCTCGGTCGAACGACGAGAGTAAACCTCTCGGCCCCACGGTCGAGCCCTACGATCCGAGTGCCTTGGCCCCTATGCCCAAGGCACCGCTCGAACCCGAGTTCCTCCTGCGCGGAACCCTCGCTCTGAAGAAGCGCCTCGGCGACGGCGCTCAGCTGCTCGAGCTACGCGCCGCGCCCCGAGCCCTCTCGTTACAAACAAAGGTCGGCGAAGTCATCCACGAGTACGTCTACCTCGAGAGTGATGACCCGAAGATCGAAGGTCACGTGGAAGGGCCGCGCATCAGCCCGCTCCTCGGGCAGGGCGCTCTCGAGGACAATTTGTTCTCCTCAGGGGAGCTCGACGTCATCGGCATCGGGAAGGCCTTCGACGTCGCGAGGCGCGCAGTCGATCCTGACGACGGAGTCGTGGAGCGGATCGTGGCCCGACGTTTCCTTCCCTTTGGGGAAGGCGTGAGGGTGCGCATCTACGTCGCGAGTCCGCGCATGTCGGGGAGCATCGACACCAACCCGAACGGGGTTCCTCTGCGCCGCTGAGCGCGCCCCTTCTCTCAGTCGCGCGGGGCGCCCCCAAAAAAAGATCAACGCTTGTCGCCTCGGCCCATTTCTGCAATCGACTGAGGGATGACCCTGGAGGAGCAAATCGCCGAAGCCATTCGCCGCTTTGATGCGCTCAATGCGAGCGACCCGCGTCAAGTGTCGCTCGATGGAGCCTCGCGGCCTTACGAGCTCCTTCATGCGGAGCGCGTCGAGAGCTGGCTATTCCGTCTCGTCCCCGACCCCTCACCGGCTCTGAGGCTCGCTGCGCGCTGCCAACATCTTCTACGCTTTCGCGTACCCCGAGATAGCTACCCGCCGGATCGGGTCGGCTACCTGAAGTGGCGCAAAGATCTGGCCCGGTTCCACGCGGACGAGGCCGAGAAGGTCTTGGTCGAGCTCAGCATCGACCCGGCCATCCGGACGCAGGTCAGAAAGATTCAGCTCAAACAGGAGCTGAAAGAAGACCCCGAGACCCAAGCGATGGAAGACGCACTTTGTCTCGCCTTCCTTGAGTTCGAACTCGAGGAGTTCGCAAAGAGCCGCGAGGACGACAAGGTCATCAACATCATCCAGAAGACCTGGCGCAAGATGAGCCCCCTCGGGCATTCTCTGGCCCTCGGACTGCCTCTCACGGAGCGCTCCGCACGTCTCGTGACCGAGGCGCTGAAGCCCGACGAGGGCGCCACCGAAGAGCGCGCGTAAGGGCCTGCCCGCGGCTCTTGGCGATTGTCGCTCTCCTCCCGGGCGGCACGCCGCCCCTGGAGGCGGCAACGTGCGGCCCCGCTCGGTGCACTGACGGCGGAACGGGTGCGGCCATTTTGCCGCCCATCGTGCGGGATTGTGCCGGTCCCTCCCTCGGAGTCGGAAGGATCGTGCTATGGGGATATAGTTTGGTGCTCGCCAAGGGCCCTCCGGATAGTGCTCATGCTCTCGCCCCGTCTCCTGTCCGTTCTCCCCTTGCTCCTCTGGTCCTCACCCGCCTTCGCTGACGCGGCCTCCTCTGCCGCAGCAGAAGCCCTCTTCAACCAGGCTCGTGAGCTGAAGGAACAAGGAAACTACACCGAAGCCTGCCCCAAGCTCGCAGAGAGCCAGAGGCTCGACCCGGGCACCGGTACCCTGCTCAACCTGGCCGACTGTTACGAGAAGGCGAACCAGCTCGCCTCTGCCTGGGCCACATGGATCGACGCAGCACGCAGCGCCCGAACCGCCGGACAATCCGAGCGCGAAGAGTACGCGAAGAACAAAGCCGCTGAGCTTGAGCCCGCGCTCGGGCACATCTCCCTGCAGGTCGACGAGACCGCCCCTGAAGGCCTTCAAATCAAGAAAGACGGCGAGATCGTCGCGCGAGCGATCTGGGGCACGCCACTGCCCGCGGACGCGCGTTCCTACCGCATTGAAGCGAGCGCTCCGGGCTACGAATCTTTCCTCGTCGAGGTCACCGTCGAGGACGGCCAAACCACGAACGTCATCATCCCCGCGCTCACCGCCAGCGCCCCCGCTCCCGCAGAGACCCGCCCCGCTCCCGCGTCTGCGCCCGGTTCTGCCATGCGCACCACCGGTTGGGTCGTGGCAGGTACGGGAGTCGCAGGACTCGCCGCCGGGTCCATCCTCGGCATCCTGGCCATCAATAAAAACGGGGCTTCCAAGGAGCACTGTGATCCCTCCGATCCGAACCTCTGTCAGCAGCCAGGAATCGATCTCAGAAACGAGGCGCTCGGTTTCGGGGATGCAGCAACGGTCGCGTTCATCGCTGGCGGCGCTCTCACGGTGGGAGGGCTCGTCCTCGTGCTCGCCGCCCCAAAAAGAACTGAACAGGTAACGTTCACGCCCACGCTCGGCGGCGGGTTTCTTACTTATCGCGGGAGCTTCTGATGCATCGATCGGCTCGTACTCTGATCTCCTTCGCCCACCTCGCGGCGCTTCCTTTCGTCATCGGCTGTAACTCGATCCTCGGAATCCAGAAGGCCGAGCTCTCCGAGACAACCGGCGGCGGCGAGTGCGATCTGAACCTCGACAAGGCTCTCGTCGACGGCTGCATCTATCGCGCGAGCTGTGACCCGATCAGCCCTCCGTTTAACGTCTCGAACTGCGTCACGTACAAGAGTCAACTAGTCATTCCCGAAGAGGAAGCGACCATCAACGCCAAGAGCTGCAAGCAGATCGAGGAAGCTCTTGGGCGTCGCTATGAGCCCCGCTCGAGCTGTGACGGAGCGCCGAATGGTTGGGTGTGTTCGCCCGACGGCGACTCCTCTCTCTTCTGCGGGGAAGGCCGACCTTTCACACGCGACTGCTCCGCGCGCGGCTCCGTTTGCACCGTCTCAGAGGACGCCGACCCGGGCGCCTATCCCTGCGGCATTCCGGACCATGTCACCTGCAAGGCCGGTGAGAACAAGAACCCCTTCTGCGAAGGAGACCTCCAGCTCGGGTGCACTGAAGGGCGCCCGATCGGCTACGACTGTGGAGAAGTCGGCACCAAATGCTTCGAGACAGAACAAAACGCCACATGTCTGCCGGATGTCGGGCGCTGCAATACAGTCAACGAGATCAAATGCATCAGTGATTCGAAGATCGACTTCTGCGCCGCTCCCGGCGTCTTGGTCCACTACGAGTGCACCAAGGGGACGTCCTGCCGAAATGGCGACCTTGGTGTTGATTGTTATGTCGATGGTTGCGAGCCCGAACCGGATTGCGCGGAGGGTTGCGCCAAGGACGGAGTCACGCTCGAGTTCTGCGTCGCTGGCGCGAAGGTTCAGAGAAACTGTACCGATTACGGCTTCGACTTCTGCTCGAGCTACAAGTCGGCAGACGGCGTGACGACTTTCGCCTATTGCTCGATGGACGAAGGAAAGCCGTTCCCTGGGACGACGGCAGATTGGGGCGACGAACAGGCCCCGGACGAGCCCGAACCGGGAGAGGATCCTGATGACGAAGAGCCGACTGACGAAGAACCGACTGACGAAGAGCCAGGCAACGGCGACGTCTATTGTGTCCCGCTCGAGAGCGGGAGCTGCGCGAGCCTCGAGGGCTGCTCCGACGACACCACCTGCTATTACCTCGTCAACGGCAAAGACCGCATCGAAGAGGATTGCGACGTGCCCGGACCTGCCTCGGATCAGGTCGCGGCCATGTGTGATCTCTAACGGGTAACTGCAAGAGCTCCCTTAGCGAGCGCTCCCGCAGACGATGCAGCTGTGACCGAGGCCGAGTGAGTCTTCGAAAGACTTGACCGCAAGGCCTGCTTCCTGGGCGAGCCTCTGCATGGTCCCCGAGTCGTACATACGGCCGCGACCGTTCGCCACCGTGGTGAAATAAAGGCTCGTTCCCATGAGCGTCACGGCTGCGGCTCGCTCTTTTTGGCGATCCCAGAAGGTATCAACGATCCAGAGCTCTCCTTCGGGACCCAGAGCGCGCGCCGCCGCTCGGAGAATCCGGAGCACATCCTCCTCGCCGAAGCAGCAGAGCAGCTGGCTCATCCAGATCACGTCAAAGCCCTCCGGGAGGCTGAGCTCCTCGGACAGAAGATCGATGGGATGAAAGCGCGCCCGCGCGCTCAGGCCCCGCTCTTCGAGCTCCCCGTGAGCCACCGCGAGCTGATTGGGGAGATCCGCAAGAGTGACCGTTACGTCCGCGTCCGCTGTCAGGAGCGCGCGCGCGAAGCGTCCAGTGTTCGCACCCACGTCGAGCACTTGCTTCGGCGCCCGCGCGGAGAGGTGCGGCACGAGATCTCTGAAGGCCCGGTCAGAATAGAAGTGATCGAAAGCAAACCAGCTCGTCTTAGCGGGCTCAGGCAACGTCGAGAGCGCTTGGTACACGTTCTCCTCCTCCGAAAGTTCGGAAAGACCACGAGCCTCCCCTGCGTCGAGGGATGCGTCGAGATGCGCTGCGGCGCGGTAACAGACGTCCGCGACGAAATCGAGGTTCGCGATCGTCATCGGATCTCGCTCAAACAACAGACCCACCCGCGTCAGCCGGTAGATCCCACCGTCGTCGACTTGGAGCACACCGGCCGCAAGGCCCGCTTCGAGCAGCACGGTCAGCCCGTAACGACTGAGCTCGAGTTCGCGGGAGAGTTGCTCGAGGGTCGCCCCTTCGCCGCCGCGGCGCAGGAGCTTCTGAAGCACCCCCCGACGCCGCATCGTAACAACCGCCTGAAAGAGCAACGGACCAAAGACCAGACGCTCGGCGAAAAGCACCGCGTCCGAACGCTCGCTTTCGTCCGAAGGAAAAAATCCCATGGCCTTGAGCCTGCCGCAAACCTGAAGGCAAGAACAGCCCGACCGTGATATGGCTCCGCCGAGACCAAAATGCGGTACACGAAGGCACTCCTCCCCACCCAAAAAGAAGCTCCCGCGGACGCCATCAGCAAAAGCCATATCCTTCTGCAGCGGGCCGGATACATCCGTAGGGTCGGCGCCGGGATTTACTCATTTCTCCCGCTCGGGCTCCGCGTCCTGCGCAACATCGAGAAGATCGTGCGTGAGGAGCTCGCTGAACAAGGCGCGGAAGAAGTGCTTCTGCCCGCATTGCTCCCGGCAGAGTACTTCCGAGAGACGGGTCGCTTCGACAGCTTCGGCGATACCCTGCTTCGACTCAAGGACCGAAAGGGGGGCGACTATCACCTCGGTCCGACTCACGAAGAGATCATCACCGATCTGGCGCGTCGCGAGATCCAGTCCTACCGTGACATGCCGAAGAATCTCTACCAGATTCAGACGAAGTTCCGCGACGAACCTCGGCCCCGCGGTGGGCTCCTGCGCTGTCGCGAGTTCATCATGAAAGACGCCTATTCCTTCGATGCAGACCTCGAGGGAGCTCTCGCGTCCTACGAACGGATGCGCGTCGCGTATCGCCGCGCTTTCGATCGGATGGGGCTTCGCTACCGGATGGTGGGGGCGGACTCGGGCGCGATGGGCGGGAGCCAGAGCGCAGAGTTCCAAGTCCTGGTCCAGAGCGGCGAGGACTTTCTCGCTGCTTGTAACCACTGCGAGTACGCCGAAAACCTCGAAGTCGCCGAGCCGGTGCGCGGAGCGGAAGAGCCCCTGGCAGCGGTCCCGGAGCGCAAAGAGCTCCACACGCCCGGCAAGGGCGGCATCGACAGCGTCGCTGCGTTCCTCGGCGCGGGCCCCGAGCGGTTCTTGAAGAGCCTCCTCTATTGGGCAGACAAGGAACTCGTCTTGGTCGTCCTGCGCGGCGACCATGAGGTGAGCGAGGTGAAGCTCACCCGCGCGCTCCGTGCCTCCGAGGTTCGCCTCGCAAGCCCCGAGGACGTGCGCGAGAAGACCGGAGCTACTGTTGGGTTCGCGGGGCCTGTCGGTTTCCCCGGTCGCGTCGTCGTCGATCCGGATGCTCGAGCCGTGGGCGACGGCATCACCGGCGCGAACAAGACCGACTACCACCTCGAACATGTTCAGTTTGGCCGCGACTACCAGGGAGAGGTTCTCTCGGTGCGCGCCATGCGTGAGGGCGACGCCTGTCCCCGCTGTGGTGAGCCAGTCCAGATCTTCCGGGGCATCGAGGCCGGACACATCTTCGTGCTCGGGACCCACTATTCCGCGAAAATGGGCGCGGAGTTCCTCGACGATAAAGGCGAGAAGCGCCCGATCGTGATGGGCTGCTACGGCATCGGCATCTCACGCCTCGTCGCCACGATCATCGAGCAACATCACGATGACAGCGGCATCGTTTGGCCGCAGGCGGTCGCGCCCTACCCCGTCCACATCGTCCAAGTCGGCGAGAGCGAAGCCGTCCGCGAAGCGAGCGAGCGCATCGAGCGCGAGCTCAAAGAGGCCGGCATCGAGGCGCTGGTCGACGACCGGAACGAACGCCCGGGCGTGAAGTTCAAGGACGCCGACCTGATCGGGATCCCGCTCCGGGTCACGATCGGGGACCGCGGCCTTGCGAGCGGGCAAGTCGAGCTCAAAGAGCGCACGCAGGCCGACCCCAAGCAAGTCACGCTCGTTCCCCTCGAGGAGGTCGCCCAAACCCTGGCCCGCCGGATCCGAAACGAGCTGGCAGGCACCCCAGAACGCGGCTAGCCTCAGCGTCCCCTAGCCATGTCCTCGACCAAATCACGCCTGGCCAGCTCGACTGACGCCGTCCATGCGGGGATCCCCAGGCGGCGGGCGCACCATGCGCTCGCCCCAGGCATCGCCCAGACGGCGACCTACGTCTTCGACAGCACCGCGGACCTCGAGCAGTACATGCGGGGTGAAGATCCCGATCCTGAGCGGGAAGAGTACGGTCGCTACGGGAACCCCTCGGTGCGGGAGCTCGAGCTTCGGGTAGCCGCGCTTGAGCGAACGGACGATTGCGTCGCCTTCTCGAGCGGCATGGCCGCGGTCACTTCGACCCTCTTCGCGCTGCTCCGAGCCGGGGACCACGTCGTGCTCTTCCGCGACTGTTACAGGCGCACTCGCCAGTTCGTATCAGGCTGGCTGAGTCGCTACGGAATCAGTCATGATGTAGTCCCGCCGGGCGATCTCGACGCGATGGCCAACGCCATCACGGACCGGACGCGCCTCGTCATCACCGAGTCGCCCACGAATCCGTTCAACTATTGTGTGGATCTGGCGGCCCTCGCGACGCGGGTGCGGGAGAAAAATCGCCGAGCCAAGACGCTCGTCGACTCGACCTTCGCCACCCCGATCAACTGCCAGCCGCACACCTTCGGCATCGATCTCGTCGTGCACAGCGCGACCAAGTACTTCAGCGGTCACAACGACGTGCTCGCTGGGGTGGTCGCCGGCCCTTCGCACGTGCTCTCGCTCGTCCGCGAGGCTCGCGACGTAACAGGTGCCGTTCTCGACCCCCACGCCGCCTTCTTGGTCGCGCGCGGACTCAAGACGCTCGGAGTCAGGGTGCAACGCCAAAACGGATCGGCGCTCGCGATCGCTCGCATGCTCGCCGAGCATCCCAAGGTCGAAACTGTCTATTACGCAGGACTCGAGACCCATCCTTCCTACGCCATCGCCCAAAAACAAATGTCGGGCTTCGGCGGTGTGGTCAGCTTCACCGTCAAAGGCGGTCGCGAGTTCGCGGGCCAGGTCGTCGACCGGGTCAAAATCCCGCGCATCGCCCCTTCCCTGGGAGGGGTCGAGTCGCTCATCGAGCAGCCTGCGCTGATGAGCTATTTCGAGCTCTCTGACGAGGATCTGAAGAAGATCGACATCTCCCCCGCGCTCATCCGCTACGCGGTAGGCGTCGAAGACGCCGCCGACCTGATCGACGATCTCAAACAGGCGCTCGGCTGATTCAGCCATTTCCGCCGCTCGCCCCTCGGGGGCTATCGGCGCGGGTGCACCTCGGCGCTATAAGGGGCTTCTGATGAGCAGTTTGGCCGACGAGATCAAGAAGCGAATGTTCGCCGCGATGAAGGCGGGCAATACGACGGAGAAAGAAATCCTCCGCGTCGCGACCGGCGAGATCACCATGACCGCCGCGCGCGAGTCCCGTGAGCTGTCGGACGAAGACGTGCAGGGCATCCTCCGCAAGATGCTGAAGTCGGTGCGCGAAACGCTCCCTCAGGCTGACGCCGAAACTCGCGCGAACCTCGAGCTCGAGGAGTCCGTCCTCCTCAGCCTGCTCCCGAAAGCGCTCGGCGTCGATGAGCTCGTCCTAGCTCTGGCGGGGGCGGCAGACACGATTCGGAACGCGCCCGGCGAAGGGCCCGCCATGGGCGCTGCCATGAAGGCTCTCAAGGGCCAAGGCATCACCGCCGACGCCAAGACTGTCACTCAGGCGCTCCAGAAGATCCGCTCCTGACAGGCAAACCTCGGGGCAAAGGTGAGATGGGGCTCAGGAAGCGGCGCAAGGGACGGGCGGACGAGAGCCCTCAGTCCGCGCTCCGTCGCCTCACGCCGGCTTTAGTCTCTGCTTCACCCGAGCTGCTCGCGACAAGTCGCGACCGCCTCGGCTGGATCGCTGTCGCAGTCTTCGCACTGACCTTGGTCCAGCGCCTGATCAACACCGTTCATCCCGATCCGCTGGCGCGCCCGCTCGTCTTGGAGCCTTTGGGCATCACGCTCGCCGAGACGGGCGTCTTGCTCGACATGAGCATGTTCTTAGTGGTCCGTCTCAAGAACTTCTCCGATACGCAAGTTCTCAGGTTCGGCCTCGCCTATCAGCTCTTCCGAGCCTTCACGCTCTCCCTCTCGCCCTCACCGAGCCCCGATCCTCCGCTCCTCTCCTGGGCTGCGTTCGCGAGCGTCATCGTCCCGCTCACCCTACCTCCCCACGGCTTTCTCGGCCGCATCATGCCGATTCTGGCTGCTCTGACCCAGCCCGTCGGCCTCTTTGGCCTCAGCCTCACGCGCGACGTTCATCCGGAGTACATCTTCCGCTCGACGATGGTCGCGCTCTTCGCGGGCGCCGCTGGCTATTGGTGTTCGGAGCTGATCCGGCGCATCCGCGCCGACGAGCCGAGACACGCCGGCAGCTACAACCTGGTACGGAAAATCGGCGAGGGGGGTATGGGGGAAGTTTGGATGGCGGAGCACCGTTACCTGCTTCGTCCGGCTGCCATCAAGCTCATCCCTGCGGCGCGCCATGAGAGCCGAAAGAAGCGGGCCGAGGCGCTCCGCCGCTTCCGGCGCGAAGCCCAGGTCACGGCCCTGCTCACGTCGCCCCATACGGTTCGCGTCTTCGACTACGGGATCACAGATACGGGCCTCTATTACTACGTGATGGAACATTTGGTCGGCATTGACCTCCAGCGCCTTGTCCAAGTTTACGGTCCGCTCTCGCCCGGTCGCGCTTGTTACCTCATCCGGCAGGTGGCTGACTCACTCGGAGAAGCGCACCAAGCCGGCCTTATCCACCGCGACGTCAAGCCGGGCAACATCATGATCGTGCGCGCTGGTCAGCAGTACGACTTCGTGAAGGTGCTCGACTTCGGCTTGGTGGGCATCGGCCAAACCACAGGAGAACTCTCAACGATTACCCGTGAGGGAATGATGACAGGCACACCCGCTTTCATTTCTCCTGAAATGGTGCGGGGGGACACTGTGGACGGCCGCGCCGACATTTACTCCCTCGGCTGCGTCCTGTTCTTCTTGGTCACGGGGCGCTTGGTTTTCCCAGGCATGCCCCCGACCGCGATGGCCCTGGCCCATGCTCATGAGAAACCTCCTTCCCCGAAGGAAATCGCGAAACAGCCGATCCCGGACGACCTCGAGGAGCTCATCCTGCTCTGCCTGGAGAAGTACCCCGACGCGCGCCCCGCGACCGCACGAGAGCTCGCCATTCGACTCGGCACGCTCGGCTGCGCCCACGATTGGACAGCGTATGACGCGGAGAACTGGTGGATGCGCGAAATGGAGCCATCGTCTCTGAGCCAGATGAAGAAGCTCCTCCGCGCCAGCGACGATCCTAGCTCAGGGGCGTCCTCGTAGAGCTCCCCGCGTGTCCCTCACCGCGCGCAAGCCTCCTTTGGCGGAGCCTTGAGCGCAGTTCAACTGCTCCCATCGTGCTCGCCTCCACTCCTCCTTGAGGCGACGCGCGCGGGGGCCCTCGACCCTCACCCAGAAGCGCGCAATACTTTCAAGAACGCCTCGCCATAGCGGGCGAGCTTCGTCGGTCCCACACCCGGAATCCGGCTGAGCTCCCCGAGGGTCGTCGGCCGGAGCGCAGCCATTTCGAGCAGACTGGCGTCGCTAAACACGACATAGGCCGGCACATCTCGCTCCTCGGCCAGCGCACGCCTGCAGGCGCGCAGCGCCTCGAAAAGCTCTCCGTCAATCTCCGACTCCCGGGGAGCAGCGTTCGGTCGAACTCTCTGAACCGTGCGACGCCCCTGAGCGCTGAGAAGAATATCCGCACCTGAGCAACGCTCGCAGCTCGCGCCACAAGGGCCAATCCTCTCCCCGAAATATCCGACGAGAGTCGCGTGCCGACACTCGGTCGCCTCCGCCATCTCGAACATCTCCCGCGCCTGAGACCGAATCCGATCCGCAAGGATGTCGTCCCCGCTCTCAGCCGCGAACCTATCGTAGGCCCGCACCTCACTCCACGAGTAGAAAAGGACACACTCGCTCTCTAGCCCGTCGCGACCTGCGCGTCCGATCTCCTGATAATAGCCCTCGACGCTGCGTGGCATGTCCGCGTGGATGACATAGCGCACGTTCGGCTTGTCGATACCCATGCCAAAGGCGATCGTGGCCGTGATCACGTCAATACGGTCGTCTCGAAACGCATCCTGGATCTCGGAGCGCTGCTCGGTGCTGAGGCCCGCGTGATAGGCGCGAGCGCTCACGCCATGGCTGCGCAAGAAGGAGGCCAGTTCTTCCGTCTTCTTCCGCGAGAGACAATAGATGATCCCGCTTTGACCGGGCCGCGACTGGGTCAGGCGCAGGATAGCGTTTTGGGCCGTCATCCCCAGGGAGTCTCCCTTCTTGTACGCGGCGAGTCGCAGGTTGTTTCGATAGAACGAGCCGCGCAAAAGACACGGATCGTGCATCGAGAGCTGCTTCTGAATGTCGGCCGTCACCTCGGCCGTTGCTGTCGCGGTGAGCGCGAGGATCGGCACGTGATAGCGCTGCTTGAGGCCGAAAAGCTTGCGGTAGGCGGGACGGAAGTCGTGTCCCCATTGGCTGATGCAATGGGCCTCGTCGATGGCAATGAACCTGAGATCGAGCCCGCCCAAGACCGAACCCACACTGCCCTCGAGGCCCTCGGGAGCCGCGTAAAGGAGCTCATACTCCCCGCGCTTGAGGGCGGCGAGTCGCGCGCTGCGCTCTTCAGGGGACAGGGTTGAGTTCAGATAGGTCGCGCGAATCCCCACCTCGCTCACCGCGTCGACTTGATCTTTCATGAGCGCGATGAGCGGCGAGACTACGAGACTCGTCCCGCCCAAGATCCGCGCAGGGATTTGGTAGGTAAGGGACTTTCCGGCGCCGGTCGGCATGATCCCGACCGTGTCGCGGCCCGCTAGGACACTCGCGATGAGGTCCTCTTGGCCTGGGCGAAACGACTCGTAACCGAAGGTATCTTGGAGGGTCTTGAGCGCGAGCTGGCGCGCCTCACCGAGTCCCGCCTCGCTCCGTTTCTTCGCCCTCGCCGCCAAGTCTTTCAGCATGGCCAACGTCGGCGCGTCGAACACATGTGTCTTTCTACGGAAGGCGTCCCGCATCCGGGACAGCTCGAGCTGCGCCGCGCGCACCGTCTCGAGGGAATTCTCCTCGCCCAGCGCGGACAGGAGGCGCGCCGCGCGCTGTCGAAATGGTGAAACCTCGGAGGGCACGACTGAAACCCTTTATCGCCAGAAGCCGGGGTCGTCGAGTACACTCTCCGTCAGCCATGGGAGTCCGTCCTCTGCTCAAACTCGGTCATCCCATCCTCCGCAGACGCGCCGAAGAACTGCCGCTCTCGGCTACTACTACAGATTCGGTCCAGGAGCTCATCGAGGACATGATCGAGACGATGCGCGCAAACCACGGCGCCGGTCTTGCGGCGCCACAGATCGGCCAGAGTCTGCGCATCGCCGTCGCTGAGGTGCGTGACAATCCCCGCTACCCAGGACTCGGAGCGCTCCCGCTCTCGGTCTGGATCAACCCTGTCTGGAGCGTGATCTCCGAGCGAGTCACAGTCGAAATGTACGAAGGCTGCCTCTCGGTGCCTGGCCTGCGCGGACTCGTTCGCCGCCCCGCCCACATCCTACTCCGCGCCGTGGACCAGAACGGCGTGCCTTTCGAACGCGAGTTCAAAGGTCCACTCGCCGCGGTCGTGGGACATGAACTCGATCACCTCGATGGCGTACTGTTCGTCGACCGCGCTGACCCCAGGACTCTCACTTTCACCGAGGAGTACGACAAATTTGTGGAAAATGAGAAGCGGCTGCGCGTCTTTCAATCATAACATGGTAAGTCAGGATGTCGCAGCCGATGGCAGCGCCGAAGCCCCCGAAACCGACGGCTGTCGATTGGCCGCTCTTAACGGGCAGTCACTACCCGTCGCCACGCACGCTCCCGAGTCCGGTCGGCGGACTCTCTGTGCTGTCGGCTGCCGACGAGCTCCGAACCTACCGCGATCTCGAACTCGTCCTGAAGCGCGCCGTCGAGGTAGCGCGCGACAGGATTGGCCTCGAGCGCACAGCGATCTTTCTGTACGACGACTCCGGGACCAAACTCTGCGGCACCTGGGGAACAGGTCTCTCTGGCGAGACGACCGACGAACATCACATCTTCTTCGAAGAAGGGTTCCATCACAGACAAGCCAAAGCGCAGGCTCTCGCGGGCGATTCGCCTTGGCTCACCTTTGACGAGGTCCCGCTCATCGTTCAGATCGAAGACGAGGCTCGAGTCGCGGGTTACGGATGGAACGCGATCACTCCGATCGTTGGCGCCTCGAGTGTGCTTGGCCTCTTCTGCAACGACGCCGCCCGTTCAGGAACGCGCCTCGACGAGAGCAAACAAGTCCAGCTCGCCATCCTCTCGCGCCTCTTAGGCGGCATCATTGACGACCTCAGGCGCGGGACAGGGGTCCTCCCTTGGCAATCGGTGCTCGCGCGTCTTCCGCGGGTAGGCGAACACGACTCACAGTCGATCGTGATCAGCGCCGTTCACGCCCTCCACGGGAACCCGAGTCTGCCCGCTGGCACGCTCGCGAAGCGGCTCGGCCTGAGCCCGAGCCGGCTCACCGCCTTGTTTCGGGAACAGATGGGCGTGAGTATCGTCGAGTACCGCAATCGCCTTCGTATCGAGCGCTTCTTCACGCTCGTCGCGCCGGGCGGAGGAAACCTTCTACAGGCGGCCCTCGACGCAGGCTTCGGCAGCTACGCCCAGTTTCATCGCGTGTTCCGCGATCTGCTAGGGACGACGCCGAAGGAATATCTCACCGGCCAAAAGTGAGTCACGAGGAGCGCGAAGCTCCCCACATTGAGGACGGCACGCCCTTCGACTGTGCGTACCAAATGAAAACGGACCAGCGCTTTCGCGCCGGCCCGTCCTGATTTGGTCTCGAAGCTCTTACTGAGCCAGTTCGATCGCACGCTGCTCGAACCACTGGCCTGCGGGCGGACCGCCTTGGCACTGGCCGTCGGACTCACCGGGGCGCTTCAGCCACAAAAATCCATCGCAGAGAGGCTCGCCCGTGTCGGTCGTCGGAGCCTGACCGATCTTCCGACCGGGGGGGTTACACCAGCTCTCCTCGGGCGTCTTGGCCTCTTCGTAAGGCCCGGCGCCGTTGCGGCTCGTGTCGATGACGAAGTGCTTTCCGCCGATCCGCTCAGAGATCGCCTTGCCGTACGCCATGTTCTCTTCCGTCGACACATAGTTCGACACGTTCAGGGAGAAGCCGTTCGCGTACTGGACACCCGCCTCAGTCAGGCGCTCCACAGCCTCGTCGACGCTCAGCCAGCGAGCGTGTCCAACGTCGAGATATACTGCCGTGTTCGGGTTCTTGCGGAGAGCGCGTACGCCGAAGTTCAGCGCATCGAGGCGCTCCTGCTTCTGTTGATCGCTCAGACACTCCTGGAAGTGACCGAGAGCGTCAGGCTCGAGGATCACGACGGCCTTGTCGTCGCCGATACCCGCTGCCACGTCGCTGATCCAGCGCTTGTACTCGTCGATGGTTTTCAGGCCACCCTGCGAGTACTGACCGCAATCGCGGAGCGGAATGTTATACGCGATCATGACGGGCACCGCGCCCGCGGCCTTCGCGCGCGCGACGAAGTGCTCGACGGCGCGAAAGATGTTCGAGTTCCAGCCGCCCATCCAGAGCGCCTGTGGCTGCTGCGCGATGCGGTTCAGGATCGCCGCCGTGGCCGGGTCGGCGTGCTTGGCGCGAAGCATGGCGAGCGAGTCCGGATCGACGAACAGCGTCGCCCCAACCAGAGGGTTCGGCGGGCCGGGCGGAGGAACAGGCGGCTCCGCGATCGGCGCGTTAGGGTCTGTGGGGGCCTTACCGCTCGCGGGCAATTTCGTACCCTGCGAGGATTCGGGAGAGGACTTCTTCACGCAAGCCGGGAGCGTCGCGGACAGCGCAAGAGTCATAAGCACCGCTTGGCCGGCGCGAACCATTCGTTTCATGTGAGTCTGAATCATTCTTGAACTCCTAAAGCAGGGATAGGACAGATCGAGACGGCGGGCTTCACAACACAAGCACCGTCAGTTCTCATTTTTCTATCCCTTGATGAGTCGGGATCCACCGCTTAGTCGTCATTGGCTTGGGACTCAAATCCCGGCCCGCGATGTGCGCCGGTGTCCGCCGCAGTGGGGCGAGCTTCCGAGGCCCCCTGGCTCCCGCCCCGCCCTTTTTCCGGAGATGCGGAACGGGCCCCGCCTTCCCAGAGCCAGAAACCGAGACCTGAGCCAAGGGCGAGGAGGACAAGGAAACTCGTGTACCATGCCCCCATGCGAGCCCGCGTCGCCGCCTGCTTTCGCGGCCCTTTCTTGCTCCTCGCCTCGCTTTTCATGGCGTTTGCCTGCGCTGGGCCGCGTCCTCCTGCCGCCTTGGCCCTCGAGACTCTACCTCCCGCAAACTCGCAGGGTGGGCCCAGCGCATCCCCTCCACAAGACTCGCCGCAGTCAGTGGATTCGCGAGCTACTTCCGCCGATTTCCCCTCCGGCAATAATTTTTCTTCCGCTCAAGAATCTACGCCTCCTCAGAAAGTCGACTGGAGTGTGAGCGAGAAGGGGCCCTTTCGACTGGAAGCCTTTGGACCGAGCGGCCGCTGGGTCGCGCTTTGTCTCGGAAGCGGCACGAATCTGGAGATCAGAATCCACGCAAGGGACTCGCGCGCCGCCGAACTCGGCCTCTCCGACGCCATTCCCCGAAAAATTGACAGGCTCCTCGACTGGTCCCCAGACGGTCGCTTCTTGCTCACGCTCGAAGCAGGTGCGCTCTGGCTCCTCGATCTCGAGCTTGGCCTTGACCGTAACCTCTCACAATACTCTCCCGCTCTGCGCGCGGACAAAGAGCCCGGCCTCCCGAGCGCTGCCTTCTCCGAGGATAGCTCGGAACTCGCCCTGCTCACGAAGGCGAGTCAAGTCGCTATCTTTAACCTCAAAGACCCCGGTGCTCCCTCGAAAACGCTCGAGCTCTCCTTCGCTCCCCACCACCTCCGCTATTCCGGCGAGTTTCTCCTGGCCGAAGTCGGTCCCTCCGGATCCTGGACCATCCCACCTGCTGCAAGGCCCGAGAGCCGCTGTGAACGGCCTCCGCACGTCTACGACGCTTATGCAAAGGCGAGCGAGCCGAACGCCACCTTCCTCAAGAAGGTCGAACTCTGGCGACGTCGCGATCCCAAAGCCGCCTTCGAGCCGGCCCCCGGATTTCTCATGACCCTTGGAGCGGATTGGATCAGGCGCGAGGACGATGGCCGCCTCGTACTAGTTTCAGGAAAGGTTCAGAAACAGCTCACGAGCTCGAAGTGTGGCGCCCGCGTGCGCTTCGCGGACGGCCCGCGAAAGCTCCTGCTCGTCGCCTGCGAGCAGTATCGCCCGCGCCCCGATCCTGAGGCGAAAAAGAGCAAGACGAAGCCAAAGAAACCCCAGTATCTCTTCCCGCTCTATCTGATCGGACCAGGTCTCGTACGCGAGCTCGGCGCCGAGGATGCCCGAGCGAGCTACGATCTCGAGCCCGGACCCTCGCTGCCCTGGTCCCCCGAGCTCATTTCCCTCACCGCCAGCGGCGCCCCCCTCATCGTCGACCTCAAAGGGCGCAAACCCTGGCTGCTCCGAGACAAGGAACGCTTCATGACCTCGGTAGGTCGCTCCGCGCTCCTTCGAGAAGGAAGCTCGATCAAAGCGATCCAGCTTGGCCCGAGCGACGTGCGAAATGAAGAGAAGCTCCTCGAGCTCAGTTCCCCCTTTTCTCCACTCTGGGTCGCGGGCCCTTACCTCAGCGTCGAACGCACCCTCCTCCACCCCGTCCACGGCGCCCGCCCGCTCGAGAACGCCCCGATCGCCATCACTCCCGAGGGCGACGTGCTTCAGAGCTCTCGAAGGCAAGACGGTTGGCTCGAAGGACCGCTTTGGATCACGCGCCCTTTTCAGCAGGCAAACTGACGAGCGCCACGCGCGCCTGCCCGCTGAGCGCTGCCTTGTCCTCCCCAAAAGGGATCATGCAAGCGGCTCCGGATGGAAGGACGAGCGCCGCGTTTCCTTCGGTTTGTACCAAGAGCTCACCTTCCAAGACCAAACACACGCACGGTCCCTGGACCCTATGCGCCCCACTTGAAGGCAAGGTGATCATCGAGAGCAAGAACTCATCGACGGGCGCATGAAAAGCTTGGACGATCGTCCCGTCTTGGTCGCGCGTTTCGGTCGGAGCCACAAGATGGGGCGAGGTCGCGTCGAAGTCGAGCACGCGAGCGAGTTCCTCGACGTCAACTCTCTTCGGCGTCAGCCCTCCTCGGAGCACGTTGTCGCTCGGAGCCATCACCTCAAGCCCTAAACCGCCCAAGTAAGCGTGAAGCTGTCGCGCGGGCATGAAAAGCGCCTCGCCCGGGGCGAGCTCGACGTAGTTCATGAGGAGGGCGACCACGAGCCCAGGATCGCTCGGATACTTTTCCGCTGCGCGGCGCAAATGCGAGAGCAGGCCATCGGGCTCAACCGAGGAGTTCCTCACGCGCTCAGTAACTTGCGCTCTCTCATCCGCTCCGAGCTCGAACAAGGCTCGGAAGAACGCCTCGCGACCTCGCGCCTCGCCTAGCCCGAGGGCTGCTCGGTAGGCTGCAAATGGCGCCCGAAGCGGCCCCTCTTGATCTCCGAGGCCCATCTCTGAAAACCTCCGCTCGCTCTCCTCAAACGCACAAAATCCACACAAACAAGAGAAGGGCTTGAGCGCGTAGAGAAGCTCGGGCTTGTGACTCGCATCGCGATAGTTGGCTTGCGGGCCCCCGGGATCGAGGCCGCGTGCCTGCTCAGCCGCGAAGCCGCACCGAGCCTGCTCAAGGTCCGGATGCGCCTGCAGGCTGAGCGGCTCCGCCGCCGCGAGCACCTTGAACAGGAAGGGAAAGCGACCCTGACCCCGCCGCATCCCTTCGCGACCAACAAGCTCCTCAGGTCGCTCCAGGAACAACTCCAGGAGGTCCCCCGCTGACGATCCCTCGGGCAGCCGAAGTAGCCGCGCTGGCCCCCCTTCGTGGGCGCCGAGCCAAAGCTCAGCTTCCGGTTTTCCGCTCGGCTCGCGCCGAAGCAGCAAAGCGAGCTCCCGCTCGCTGCCCCAGGCGTAGTGCTTGAGGATCCCTTCAATCGGAAGGGGAAACATTCGCCTCCACTTCTGCGGCAGAGGGGTTCGTCTTGCCCCTCAGACGATCCATGATCCGACGCGGGAGGCTCAAGATGGCTCGAGCTTCCTCGTCGTCAAGGAAGGATGCATAGCTGATCATCATGAGCGAACTGAACATCGGCAGGACCATCGTCACCTCAATACCGAGGTGGAATAGGATACCGGCAGGGAGAGCGTAGCGGCGGTAAGCCTTTTGCCAAACGAAGAGAGGGAAGAAGAGCTCGAAGACCAGCGTACCCCACGTGATCAGCGCCAAAAATATCGGAAAATCGAGTTCTGCCGGCCAGCGCGCGAGAGAAGGCGACGCGAAGACGTCATACATGGCCGTGCCGCTGATCCAGGGCTTGCTGTTGATCTTCGCCGCGAACGCGTAGAGGTACACGTAGCAAATTTGAAGGCCAATCAGACGGGTGGACCAGGCGGGGACTAAGCTCGCATCCTCCTTGCCCCGGCAACGCGCGAAATACGAGCGGAGCGACCACTTGCGGTCGGAAGGAGCAAACGACAGGAGGAAGGCGATGATCAGGTAGAGGTGATCGCCACTGTTCAGAATGAACGGGTTCCGATGCTGAAGCGCGACCTGGATCGCAAACAGCACGAACGCGGCGAGGCGCGCCGCCACACCAAGCAGGAGACAAACGGAGGCGGTGAGCGCGGTCCAGACGACGGCGTACAAAAAAGCGCTGCTCTGCGGCGCAAACTGCAGGACGGAGTAGATATGCTCGGGGAATTGTTTCACCCGATCCCAGGGCAAGCGCCCACTCTCGGTGTAGTAGCGCTCGTAGTTTGGCAACAGGAACAGCGAGGTCCAGACGGCCAAGGTGCCATAAAGGATCCGGAGCAGAGCAAGGGGAGAACCATCGGTTCGCTCACAGAAGAACCCGATGATCTCATTGAGCTCACGGCGAACGCGCGGGGGGAGCCTCATCGGGACTGCTCCTTCTGCTTAGCTTCTTGGGCTTTCTTATGGGCGAAGAAACAAGGACGGCTCAGGACGACCTTGCGCGTCCCCCAGCGATGTTGTTCGTCGTGTTCGGCCGATTCAAACTCGACCCGCTGAAACCAGCTACCGTCCGGACGCTGGCAGAATGAATCGAGATACCGATTGCCCCAAGCGTTCCGCTGTCCCTCGTCATCGAGGCGTGTCCTCATTTTTCGCTCGCGCATGTCGACCAGCGATTGCAGCAAGGTCGACTCCGGATCGGGAGAAACCATGATCCTCTGACCGTCCTCTTTGACCCCGTAGACAAAGGTGACGTGCATCCGTGATGGCGATGAAAACATGCCCCAGGTGCCAGCGAGCTTCAGCCCACCTGCGTAAAACCCGATCACCGGGCGGACCACCTCACGCACTCGCTCCCCCGCTCCCCAGAGGAGCGCGACCGCTATATGCCACAAGACGAAACACGTCGGGATCAGCACTCTGATCTTCGCACGTCGAGAAAGTGCAAAAAATGCACCGATGTAGTCCGGAGCTTCCTGCTCCTTCTCACCGGTTTCCAAAACGGGGGGCTCCTCGCTCTCAATCTCTCCCAAGGCGCCGCATCGTACACAACGCCCCCCGCCTCACGCAAAATGCGAAAACCACCTTTCGACCATTTTGATCATTCGAAGGTGATGTGGACGCTCTCCGAGCGGGCTCCATCTGCGCGCACCGCCACGATCGAGAGCTCTCCGGGCTCGGGTGCGAGCACCGCCGTCCCCTCCGGACTCGCCTCGATGCGGCGGGAACCCACTACGAAATACCCTCCCGGGCCCAAGTCGCTCGCGCGCAAGACGAGCTCGGCGACATTGTTGCGGGGGGCGTGAGAGAAACGCATCCCCGTCTTCGGGAAAATGATGCGCGGGACAACCGCGTGGGATGAGGTAGACCCCGCAGCAGGGGCGGATGATACACCTCGAAAGGGCGAACCCCATCGCTCCCGTCGCCCTGCGCGCTCCGGCCAGAGGTCGAGCGCGCGCGCTTCACTCCTGACCATCACATCATGGAACAGTGGCCCTGCGCTACCCGCGCCGGTGCCTCTCTGCATCGGTCGCCCGTCGAAGTTGCCGACCCAGACAGCGACCGCAACCGAGTGACTGTAGCCCACGACCCAGGCGTCGCGAAATCCTGTCGAGGTTCCCGTCTTGACCGCAACCTGGAAAGGAAACTCGAAGTTCTGGGTCGCGCCAAACGCCTCACGACGCGACGCAGGATCGCTCAGAACGCGCGTGATGAGGTCGGCGGCATGAGGCGAACAGGCGCGACTCGATGCTCCCGGAGGCACATCCTTCTCAAAACGTGCCCGTCGAAAGACCCCTTCCTTCGGCAGCGCCGCATAACCTTCAATGAGCTCGAGCAATGTCACCTCACCCGCACCGAGCGCAAGCGCTGGGCCATAGACTGTCGCCGGCTGATCGAGAGAAGCAAAGCCAAAACGATGGAGGAAATCGAGACTCCGCTCGAGACCGACGCGCTCCAAAACTCCCACAGCGGGCACGTTGAGTGAGTTCGAGAGCGCTCGGCGCAGGCTCACCCTGCCTCGGAATCGACGATCATAGTTGACGGGCATGAAGTGTCCGCCGACCGCTGCGAAGGACTCTGCCTCGTCGGAAAGCTCGGTGTCCTCGTTCATGTCCAAGAGATCGACAGCCGCCGCATAGAAAAAGGGTTTCAGGGTCGAGCCCGGTTGTCTCAGAGCGCGCACCCCGTCGTTCTGACCTTGGGAGGCTTCGTCCTGGAAATCCGGAGACCCCACGTAGCCGAGCACGTCCATCGTCCCGAGATCCAAGACAATCATCGAGAGCGCGCTCGCCTGGTAGCTTTCGAGTCGCTTTCTATGACCGAGCGCGAGCCGCTCGAGCTCCCTCTGCAAAGGCAAGTCCAAGGTCGTGTGGAGAATGTCCTGACCCGGGATCTTCCGTCGCACGAATCGGACCCAGTGCTCCGCACCCAGCATCGGTCCGTATCCCTTGAGTGCAATGGGTGTGAGGCGGGCTCGCTCAAGAGCATCCTCCGAAATGAAGCCACGCTTTTGCATCCGCTCGAGCACCCGGTCTCGACGGCGGCGGGCCAGGTCAGGACGTCGCTCGAGATCGTACAAACTCGGCCCTCGCACGAGCCCAGCGAGCGTCGCCGCCTCGGACAGATCGAGCTCACTCGGCTCCTTGCCGAAATAGCGCTCAGCCGCTGCCCGAAGCCCGAGAACCTGCGGACCAAAATGAACCCGATTCGCGTAGAGCTCGAGGATCTGCTGCTTGGAGAGGGACAGCTCGAGACGAAGGCTCAGCCACGCCTCCATCACCTTGCGCACCATGGGCGGAAGCGAGGGCAAGGTCGTGCGCACGAGCTGTTGCGTGATCGTGCTCGCGCCGGAGACGATCCTCCCCTTGATCAGGGCTTGTCCGATAGCCCTTGTGATAGCGAGAGGATCGACCCCCGGATGACTCCAGAACCTCGCGTCTTCTGCGGCCAAGAGCGCCGGCACGATATGAGGACCAAAGTCATCGAACTCGAGGGGAAGATACCAATCTCCTCCGCTCCCGCGGGTCCGCGCAAGCAAGAGTCCGTTGCGATCGTAGACGCGAGCTGAAGCGCTCGTGCGCTCTTCGAGCTGGCTCGGCACTTTCGTCAGCAGGAGCGCGACGCCAAGAGCGAGCGCGAGGACCAGGAGGCCGACGGCGGCGAGCCGAAGCCGCCGCCTGGAAACTTCCGAGAACCAGCTCACCCTCTAGCGCACCTCGGGCGGAGCGATCTTCACCTTCGTCGCTGCCGTCCGTCCAAATACCTCTTCCTGGTACATCTCCTTCGCGCTCGTCGGAGGCACGACGAAGCTCCCCGAGCTGGTGGCGCGCGCGAGGTAAGCGTAGCGATAGAGACCAGCAGGCATCTCATCGACGAAATGCAACACCTGCTCGTCGCGGAGCTCCCGCCGATACCAAGAGCTCGAGAAGCCATCCTGCCAGAGGCCTCGCTCGGCGAGGTGAGTGCTCGCTGTCGCCAGCGAGAAGTCGATCGCTTCGAACCCCGCCGGCAGCGGATCGTCGATCACCACGAACCGACGCTCATCGGGCGCGAGCACCACGACCTCGACGAGCACCAGATCTCCTTCTTGGAACGCCTCGACCGAAACGCGCCCTTGAGATCGGAGGCCCAGAGGACTCAGCAGTTCGTCCCGCGAGATCGGGCGCATCTTCTTCTCGACTGCAAATCCAGCTTCGCTCGGCGACCTCGGAAGCTCCGCCCGCGCGTAACGCAGGCGCGTCTCGTAGTAGAGGTTTCCTTGACCGCTCTTGGCGAACACGAGGTCAGACCCGGCGAGAAGTTCTTTCATCGGGAAGGTCTCGGTCACGCTCTGAGACGCGCCCGAGTGGAAGGCACGACGGAATATCTCGCGCTCGCCGACGAACAGGCGAGCGTCGAAACGGGCCGGCTCCGGCTCCGCTTTCCTCTGGAAGTCAGCCAAGGAGAGCAGAGCAAAGGCTGACTCTTGAGTGCTTCCCCACGCGCCGTTCTTGCGCTGGTCGAGGAGAGACAAGACAAGTCCGGCGACCAGCGGATGCTTCGGGTTGGCCGCCACGAGAGCACCAAGAACAAACGCTTGCGTCCGGGTAGGCGAAGCGAAGGGAGAGGCTTCGACTGCGCCGGGTCCCAAGGAGAGCTCCGTGCGCGCACCGCGTGGAACGAGCGCTGCTTCGAGTGTCTTCTCGAGCGGCGAAACCAGGGCTTTCTGGCCCGCCTGAGCCGCTGCCCAGAGGAGGAGCGCCCGCTCAGAAATGCTCATCTCCTCCCGCTTCTCGTAGAGAGAATTGAGGCGCGCGGCGTCGCCGCGCCCCGTGCGCGTCAGAATGAAGTTCGCAAAGACGCTCTCCGAAAGAGAAACCGAATCTTTCCCGCTCGCAACGCGGGCCAGGTAGCGCTCGGCTCGGTCAAAGGTCCCCTGCGGCACGAAGTATCCCTTCTTCTTGGCGAGATCGAGCCCGAGGTAAGCGTACGCGCTCACGAACGGATCGCTCCGCATCGAATCGGGCCACATGCCGAAGCTTCCGTCGCCATGCTCGCGCTTGACGATCTGTTGAACGGCTTTGCCGATGCGGGTCTTCCGATCTTTCGGAGCCGGAAGATCGAGGCGTGTCTCGAGATCCGAGAGCGCGAGGAGCGGCACGATTTGGCTCGTGAGCTGCTCCGTGCAGGAATAGGGATAGTCGACCAGCGCCTCGTAGCTGGCGCGGAGACCCGCAAGAGCTGTCGAAGAGAGAGTCACCGTCAGCTCGCCCACATCCGGGCGAACCTGACTCAGAGACCCGAGTCGCTCAGCGGCCGCATCCTCGGTGTTGCCGTAGGCGGCGACGGTCTCGAGGACTGCGGGAGCGCGGATAGCGCGGGTCAGACGCACTCGGTCTTTCAGTGCCTGTGCCTGACCCTGGAAGTCAAAAGCGAGCTCGCCGACGGTCCCCGCGACCACAGGGAAATCGACGCGAGCCGTCTTGCCTGCCGGGACCCGAGCCACCTGGGACCCGGCTGCCCGTTTCTCCGCGCCTTTTGTCTCAAGGGAGACTTTCACGTCCAGCGCGTCCCGCGCCAAAGAGCTGATTTGGGCGCTGGCCGAGAACTCATCGCCTGAGCGGACGAAACGGGGGAGCTGCGGCCGAACCATAAGCTCTTGGTTGACGATCAAGTCACCACGACCGCTGCCGTATTGATCGGACCGGCTCACCGCGATGGCGGTGACGCGGAATTGTCCGACGTTGTCCGGAAGCGTGAAGGTGGCACGAGCTCGCCCAGAGGAATCCGTCACTAGGCTCGGGTTGAAGTAGGCGGTGGTGAGGAAGTTCGAGCGCCCGTCTTCTCCGCCGCCTCCCGGGTCGCCCTTCGCGGAGTAGTCCGCAGGGTCGAATCCGAAAAGGTGCGCGAGCCATCGTCGCCCTTCGAGAGTCTCGACGCGCAGGGGCTCTGGGGCCGTAAAGACGCTGAGCGGATCCGGAAGACCCTGGCCGCTCAAGAGCAGCACGCCTTCATCCACGACAAAGACACTGACCTCCGCCGCCACCGGGCGATTTTTCGCATCCTTGACCGAGAAATCGAGGGTCACCTGGTCGCGAGGGCGATAACTTTCCCGATCCGGTCGAACGTCGATCGCGAGCCGTTGTTCCTCTGGATCGACCCTGAGCTCCACATATCCGACGCGATAGGAGTCACCGAGGAGCTTCGCCGTGTAAGGCGCCTGCGCTCGGTCTTCGATGAGTACAACGCCCACGTGCGCGTTCGGACGGAGACGATCCTTCACTTGGAAAGAGAAGGTCGGTGTCGACCCGGCCGCCTCGACAATGAAGGACTCCATAGCGTCCTCTCGCTCAACCGTGACCCAGGCGCGGGCCTTCTTGAAGGGAGACTTAATCAGAACTTTCGCGGTGTCGCCCACGCGGTACGTCTCGCGGTCCAGCTCTAGCTCGACTTCCTGACCGTGGCTCGAGTGGGCGAAGCCCGCCGCTCCACTACCCACCGCGTAGAAGGAGTAAGAAGCTGCTACAGGCCGACCGCGATCGTCACTGCTCGTGGCGCGGACGACGTGAAGCCCGGGGTACTTGGTCGCAAGAGCGCAGCCGCTCGCGGCGCCTTCCGTACGCACAGCGCAGCTCCCAACCTTCTCCTGAACGCGCTCGGTGATCGAATAAGGCTCCCCGTCGCTGCCCTTCCGGGTGACCTCTGCGTATCGGATTCGGTAGAGGGTGAGCTCGGCGTTGCGCCCGCCGACGACCTCTCCCTTGGGCGTGAGGGCGAGCAGCTTCGGCGTCACGCTCGTCCCGCTGTCGACGAAGTAGCTCTCGGGTCGCTCGAGTCCCAGGTAGTAGGACGCCGGGTGCACGAGGAACACGCCGCGCGCCGACTGGGCTCGGCTCGACAAGTCGACCACCTCGGCTTCGGTCTCGATCCGCTCGGGACCGACCATGTTCTCGAGCTTCAGAGGGAGCTCGATTTCGTAGCGCCCCTCTGACGAGAGGGTGAGCTCGAGATCGGTCATGAAAGGAGACTGGTAGATTCGATCACTCAGGCTCTGGTAGTCGCTGTCGCTCGTAACAAGTGCGTCGCGGCCCGGCGGTGAATAGAACGCCGGATAGCGGAAGACCGTCACATGGGTCCGAGCATCCGCCATCGGTGCCCCGTAAAGGTAAGAAGCGGACACCTCGACTTTTCCAGTATCTCCGCGGGTCAGCTCGTTGGCCTTCGGAGTGACGCTCGTCTTGAACTCAGCAGGCACGTACTCCGCGACCTGCACCCCCGCCTGCCCGAGAAGCTTTTTTCCCTCGCGCAGCGCGATCTGGAAGTAGCCGAGAGGTGCCGAGAGCGGGATCTGGAGCCGCGTCGACAGCGCACCGAACTCGTTCGTGCGCAGGTCGAGGGCTTGGATCTCAGTTCCTTCGGGGCTCAGAAGGACCACCTTGAAGGGCGCCCCTGCTCGAGGGCTACTGAGCTCCGAGCCCGTCTGGCGAACGTAACCTTTGACCCAGAACGCGTCCCCGGGGCGCAAGATTTCGCGCTCTGGGAAGAGGAACACCCGGTCCTGCCTTTCCCCTTCGAAGTCCGTCGCGACAGGAAGGAAGTATCCCTCCACCGTTTCGTGACTCGAGCGCAAGACGACGTCCGTCTCATATTCGACGCGCACCCAGCGCGCCTTTTCACGCGCTGACGCACGGCTCACCCAGCTACCGGGGGGAAGCGAAGCGAGTCCCTCACGATCGGTGTGAGCCACAGCCTTGGATTCGCCGACGACGGAGATGGTCGCGCCCTGCACGGGCGCGCCGCTCAAGAGATCCGTCACCCAAACCTGCGACTGGCCCCGACCGAGCTTGGCAGTGACCCCAAGCCCGGTGCGCTGCGCCCAGCGAACAGACTCGCGCACGTTCCCTCGCTCGTCCTTGTAACGAACGCCGACCGCAAAGGCCCCGCGCCCGCCGCTCGCCGAGAGCAATGCGTCGAGATCGATCACCTCGGACTGTGCCTTGTTCTTCATGCGCAGCGAAATCGACTTCTGAACGACACGCGGATTCTTCTCGAGGAGACTGAGCTGGTTGCGCGCGGCATCGAGCTCCGCCACGGCCTGTTCGTCGAGAGGCGCGTAGAAGAGCGTATAGGGGGCGTTCTGAGATAGGACAGCGATCGACTTTTCTCGCGACGGGATCGAGTTCCCGGAGAAACCAATCTGTACGCTCGGCCGATAGTCGCCGACAACCACCTTCGAGTGAGCGAAGAAGGAGAGCGGTTGTCCGTAGACGTCCTTGAGTCCAGGAGCGAGTTTCACTTCGAAGCTCTGGCCAGGCTCGAGCTTCGGAGACAAGTAGATCGAATAAGTCCGATCCTCAGGGCCAAAGGAGCGGTCGACGTTCAGACGATAGTCCCCCGCCGAGAGGCCTTCCGAGAAGCGCAGCGCCGGAACAGGATTCGAGAGACTCACGCTCATGTAGCTCCCGGGGCGACAGCGATCGAAATCGTCGCGCTCGCATTCCACACGAGCGATCAGCGGTCCGTAAATTTTGAACGACTCAGAGTAACTCTGCGCCGCAACGAGCTCGCCCGTCTTCCCGCGGTAGCCTGGCTCGAGAGCGTACTCGACCCGCGCCCCGAGAGGCCAAGGAGCGACAGGCCGAAACACAACCTCGTGGTCGCCGTTGCCGGCGAGTGCTCGCACGGCCTGGGGCTCGCCTTGAGCTGTCACCCGGAAAAATCCGGCTATGTGCGCGGGATCGACCGCCTGAGAGAAGACGAGCCGGATCTCTCGCTGACGTGTCTCGCCCTCGTTGTAGGAACGCGGAGAGGAGCCGATCACCTCGGGCAGAGGCGTCATGAACTCGAACTCGTGCACGTCCGGGGTCTTGTCTCCATGCACCGAAGCAATGCCCGCCGGCACCTTCACGCGAAAACGCGTCGCGAGCGGGAGCTCCCCCTCTTTCGGGACGTATACGATGGCTCGGGTCCCGAGCCACTCGAAGTGTCCGCCGGAGTCAGGAGAAATCGTGAGACCGCTCGGAAGCGGCACGTCAGCGTCGAGCTCCCGCAGGGGCTGACTAAACAAGATCTGGATCGTCGGGCGACTCAGGGCCTGTCCCTGGGGGCCACTATGCACGACCCGCATCGGCTGCCTCGTCCCTTCAGCAGAAGTCGAGAGCCCGAGGACACCCGAAGGACTGACGCGAGGAACTTCACTTTGCTTCTGGCCACAGGCGAGCAGAAGGGTGCTCGCAAATACTGTCGACCTGAGGCCAAAACTCTGCGTCCAAGCTCGGGCGCGCGCATGCTTCGGGTCCATTTCTCCTCGATATCACGGAATCTGGGGCGCCCGTGAGGGGGCATCGGGGCAATCCCGAGCACGCACCAGGGCGCGCCATACGCCTGAAACTTCCAGGATGTTCCCTCCGGAGAAGCCCACGGTTATTGCACGCGCCGTTTCGTGGCAATTTGGCTTTCCATTCCGGCGCGCTCCCCTGGCCCATGACCAAAGCCCCTGATCCCCCGACCGAAGGTCCAAACCACATGGCCCCCGAGTCCCTCGCGGCCGCCCTCCTCGGTCAGGAGCTGCTCTCGGAGCTGTCCGAAGCGGACCGTACCCCAGCTCTTGAGGCCGCAGCTCGCTCTCTCGAACGCCTCATGCGCCACGGTGACCTAGATACGTTCCTCGCCGCGATCGAAGACGCACGCCAAGCGGAAGAGCGGGGGGACCGAACCGCGCTCACGGATGCGCTCGAGCAGCTCGGCCCCTGGAAGAAAGGTCCCTTCGAGGCCGGCGGGGTGACGATCGATGCCGAATGGGACTGTCGCCTGAAGTGGAAGCGAGTCTGTCAGATGGATGTCCCTCTCGACGGCCGCACGGTTCTCGACATCGGCTCGGGCAACGGTTTCTACGCGCGACAGTTCGAAAAAGCTGGCGCCCAGCGCGTCTTCGCAGTCGAGCAGAGCGTCCGGAGCGCGGCTCAATTCATGGCCCTGCAGGCCCTCGATCCTCTCGAGAAGACCACCTTCTTCACGCTGCGCGCCGAAGACCTGCCCTCAGACTTCCCGCGCGCAGACGTCGTCTTCTCGATGGGCGTCTTGTACCACGTTCGCTCTCCGCTCGATCATTTGGCGCTCGTCCGCGCGCGCTTGAGATCGCGGGGAATCGCGGTCATCGAAACGTTGGCTCTGGACAGCGAACATCATCATTCTCTCACACCGAGCGACCGCTACGCCGGGATGCGCAATGTTTGGTTCATTCCGACGGTCCAGACGCTCGGCCATTGGCTCGATCGCTCAGGGTTCCGCGTTCGAAAGCTCGGTCCTCTCGTCCTCACCACTCCCGAGGAACAACGCGCAACAGCCTTCGCAAAGGGCCCCTCTCTCGTGGATTCGCTCGCAGCGGACGCCCCTGGGTGGACCGTGGAGGGGTACCCGGCCCCCCAGAGGATCCTCGCGGTCGCCGAGCTTCGCTGAATTGTAAAACTTTGTAATCTTCCATTTTGTAGTTTTATTCATTACTTGCGATCGTTTCAGTGAAGCCATCCTGGCGTAGCGAGACAATCTGCTACAATCAGGAGCATGGCGCGACTCCTCCTGGTCTTGAGGACTCTCCGTTTGGGGGCGGCGCTAGGAGCTGCCCTTTGGCTCACAGCGGCGTCACAGGCGACCGCCGAACCCCAGGGAAATCTGTCGACCCGCCTCGCGATTTCGAAGGTCCGCAGCGCTCAGGGCAACGTCTTCGTCGCGGTCTACGACCGCTCCGGTTGGCTCGTTCCGGGTAGGTTCAAGACTTACCGAACCGTACGCGCACGCACTGGAGAGGTCACTGTGACGATCCCCGGGCTTGCCCGGGGACGCTACGCGGTCGCCGTATTCCACGACGAAAACAAAAATGGCGTCGTGGATACGAACTGGCTGGGTCTGCCGAAGGAGGGTTTCGGCTTCAGTCGCCTCTCTCCCCTCCGCGTCCCAAACTTCGACGAAGTGAGCTTTGATGCAGGCACCCAGGTCGTCCCGGTCCAGCTTCGCTACTGAAGTCCGACCAAGGAGCCTGTGTGCTTTCCGCTATGGGCCCGGGAGCGGCACGTCCTCCTCCTCCGCCGCGCGGAGGCCGCACCTCGGGGCAGCACCGGAATCGAACCGCGCACTTCAATAGGTGAGCCGCGCAGCCCTTGCTGCCCCCAAATTCTTCCGAACGCGCCCTCGAGCGGTGACGAAAGCTCGAGAGTTACCTACCTTAGCCTTATGAATCGTAGGCCACGCATCTCCGTCATCGCCTTTGGCCAGGCGCCCGCTGGGTTGATCTACGAGCTAGAGAAGCGAGGCGTCGAGGTGACCAAAGGAGAGGTCGCTGACGTCGAGGAGTTGGTCGAGAGTCAGGACCCCCACCTCATCGCTCTCTCAGGTATTCGAGGAGCCATGGAGCTCTCGACGTTGCTCGAGGATCAAGATCGCGCTTCCTCGCCACGCGTCGCTGTGATCGCCGCGCGCCGCGATCTGTCACGTTTGTGGGGATTGAATCGCGACGTCGTCATCTCACTGCTCGCTACTGAGATGGGAGACAAGGTCGTCGCTGGCCGACTCGACGCGCTTGCGCGGCAAGCTGCGAAGAAACGCGGCGAGATTCTCGAGCCGATCGCTGGGACAAGCGCATCCCTGGAACCGCGCTTGGCGACCGATGCGCTCACTACGATGGCGCCCCAAGCTGTCGCCGCGATCCAGCTCGCGAAACAAGCTCAGAAGGTGGAGCGCCCCGAGGCGCCCGTGCCCCCTGGTTCTTCCGCTGCGCCGCTGGGTTCAGCGGCTACAGGCTCGAAAGAAGCGCCTGCGGCTGCACTGCCCTCCTTGCCGCAGGTCACTCTGCCGAGCGATGTCACCGAGCTCGACAGCGATCTGCTCGAGTCCGATCGGCCGCCTTCGCCGGAAGGATCGTTGCCTTCGATGGCACACACACGCATCGGGCTCGGTCTGCCCGAAAACTTGCGTCTCTCTGCGAAGCAGGCGGGGCCCGCGCTTCAGGCCCCTCCCGAACCCGTCCTGGGAAGAAGCGACGCACCGACCGACCCACCTCCCGCTTCCGCCTCCCCGGGTGACGCGAGCTGGGATCTTGAGATCACATCACAATATGAAACCGTAACGGCGCGTCCTCCCGAAGCTGTCGAGAAGAGCCCCTCCGACGACAAGTCAGAATCAGCGCCTTCGAAAGAGACGGAAGAGAAGGACAAGTCCGAGGCACTGAGCGAAATTCCCCTCGAAGGCCCGACGAGCGAGCCTTTTGCGCTCGCTGAGTCGAGCCCGGGCGCGGCTGCCGTCGAAATCGTCAAGTCGGAGGAAAGCCCCGAGACTGCTCTCGAGAAGCTCGAAGTAGATGCCGCGACCGATGCGTCCTCGGACGACGAGCGCCAGGAGAAGGCGGAAGGCGAGAAAGCACCCCAAGAATCGATCTCCGTGGCGCCCCTCGAAACCGACGCGCCCTTCTTCGACTCGATCGAGCCGGGCGCGAAGACGCCGGTGGAAGCTCTCGCCGAAATCCTCCCGGAGAAACGCTCTGCCCCCGAGCCTCGCCTTTCCCCGGAGCCGCGCACAAGCGCGACTCCCTCCGGGAAGAAGAGCTCACCCGCTGCGGGTCTTTTTCTCGTTCTGCTCGGAGGTCTCGGTGCCGCGTACCTGATCTCCTCCGCATCTGGACCGAGCTCCGCTCCGCCCCCGACCGCAGAGAACGCAAAGCTCCCCGAGCAACATGACGAGCCCGCCGCGAACGCCGACCCACCGTCCGCAGAGCCGTCCGCAGAGCCGTCCGCAGAGCCGTCCGCCGCGGCTCCTCCCCCAAAGTCGAGCGAAAACACAACCGAAGAAAGCGCGCCCGCTATGGCGAGCCCCTCCGAGGACGCGAAACAGGCTGAGCCGGCTCCCGGTCCTTCGGCAGCCGCCGCGAAGGACCTCGCGGCTGCTCTCACGGTCACTCCGCACAAGACTCAGACCTGCGACGACCTCGTCCCGAATCCGCCACCGATCGGCCGCGATCCTGCGGCCCAGGCGAGTCCTTCCTGGAACGCGGCTCGCAAGGCCATCGTGAAGGGCGATCTCGTCGCAGCGAAGACCGGCATGTGTGAGGCCGCGCTCATCAACTCTTCGAGCCCGGCCCTCGAGGCGCTTGCCCTTCTCTACGTGACCGAAGACTCGCCGACGGAAGCTCTGATCTGGCTCGACAAGGCCGAGGCAGCTCGACCTGGTGTGCGTGAAACCCTCGACCTCCGAGCCGTGGCCCTGACTCAACTCGGGCGCATCGACGAGGCACGCGACGTCTGGTTCCGCGCACTTCACCTGACCGCAGAAGAGACAGGTCGCCGCCAAGGCAACGCGATCGAGGACATCAACGTCGGCAAGCAGCACCTCAAGCGCGGCGATATCCCGCGCGCCGAGCGCCTGCTGCGCCGCGCCCTCGTCCTCGCCCCCGATCATCCTCTCGCTCTCTCGACCATGGCGGAGGTCCTGCTCAGGAAGAAGGAGTACAGGAAAGGCGCGTTCCTCGCCGAGACGGCAATCGCCCGCGAGTCTTATCTGCCCGACGCGTACGTGACCCTCGCCGAAATCGCGCAGGCTGAAGGCGACTTGCCGCGCGCAAGGAAGGAACTCGAACGCGCGCTCAAGGTTCGCCCCGATCTCTGGGCCGCGAAGAAGTTGCTCCAAGACCTCGACAAGGCCGGAAAGTAGACGATACGTCGGGCGCCCCCCGATGTGGATCTATCTGGCCCTCGCCTCGTCTGGCTTCATTGGGCTCTACGAGGTTGCACGGAAGGCTGCGGTCACTGACAGCGCAGCTCTTCCGACTCTGCTCGCCGCCACTCTAGGCGGGCTCGCGAGCCTACTTCCTCTCGCGCTCCTCTCGATTTCCCACGGGGAGCTCCTTGCCGGCCTGGGGCTCGATGTCGTCCTATTCGGACCACGCGAGCAGCTGCTCATCTTCTACAAATCCCTCTTGGTCACCGCGAGCTGGGCGTTTTCGTACAGCGCCGTTCGCTCGCTCCCGATCTCGACAGCTGGACCCGTTCGCGCCACGTCTCCGCTTTTCACAGCCGTCTTCGCGGTGCTCCTGTTCGCCGAGCGTCCCACGCCCCTCAAGTGGCTCGGTATCGCCGTGCTAATCTACGGCTACTTGAGCCTCGCGGCGGTGAGCGCCCTGGAGGGCATCGTGTTTCGGAAAAATCGCGCGGTCTGGCTCCTGTTCAGTGGGACGCTGCTCGGTTCTCTCAGCGGGCTCTACGACAAATACCTCCTGCAAGAGGCCGCTCTCCCCGTCACCTCGGTCCAATTCTGGTTCACCTTCGACAACGCCCTCCTGCAACTCCTCCTCGTCTTGACCTTGCACCGGCGCGACCGAAAAAGGCGCCCCTTTCGCTTCAGCTTCGCAGCTCCCCTCGCTGGCATTCTCCTCGTCCTAGCCGACCAACTCTATCTCCACGCTGTCTCCGATCCGGAAGCGCTCATCTCCGTGATCTCGGTAACACGTCGAGCGAGCGTGCTCGTCAGCTTTGCAGTCGGGGGATGGCTCTTCCGTGAACAGCTCTTGCGAGCAAAACTCCGCCCTCTCGCTTTCGTGCTCCTCGGCGTCGTCCTGCTCGTCTATTGAGAGGTGGGCAGCGGACGCGCCGGGCCGCGACGCGTAAGGAGCTCGATGCGGAATGGGTGTTCATTCTTCTCGTCGCGTTCGTGTTCGCTCAGGACCTCGAGCTCGAATTCGGACTCATCGAACTCGGGGAAAAAGACATCACCGGGCACGTCCGCGAGGACCCGCGTCCGATAGAACCGGTCCGCATAGGGGAGCGTGAGCGCGTAAATCTGGCCGCCTCCGATCACAAACGCTTCCGTCTCGCCTCCCTCGTGGGCCCGGCGAAGCGCTTCTTCAACGGACGGCACGGTCGAGACATCCGGACGCACGTAGCTCGGGTCGCGACTCACCACGAGGTTCGTTCGTCCGGGCAGCGCACGGCCCATCGCATCGAAGTTCAACCGACCGGAGATCACCGTGTGACCGCGCGTGGTGCGGACGAAATGGCGCATGTCATCGGCCAACCGAAACGGGAGTTGGTTCTCGCGGCCTATGACGCCGTTTCGTGCAACAGCTGCGATCAAACTGACGAGCATCGTCACACCGCTACGGGGGCTTTGATCGCAGGATACGGATCGTAACCTTCGATCGAGAAATCGTCGAAGCGGAACCCGAAGATGTCTTTGACGTTCGGATTCATCTTCAGCGACGGGAGCTCCTTCGGCTCCCGCGAGAGCTGCTCTTTGGCCTGCTCGATGTGATTCAGATAGAGATGAACGTCGCCAAAGGTGTGAACAAACTCACCCGGCAAGAGACCCGTCACCTGCGCGAGCATCATGGTCAGGAGCGCGTAGGAGGCGATGTTGAAAGGAACGCCCAAGAAGACGTCCGCGCTCCTTTGATAGAGCTGACATGAGAGGCGCCCGCCGGCGACGTAGAACTGGAACAGGCAGTGACAAGGAGGTAGCGCCATCTGCTCAATGTCGGCGACGTTCCAGGCGCTCACGATCAGGCGACGCGAGTCAGGATTGGTCCGGAGCATGCGGACAAGATTCTCGATCTGATCGATGCTGCGGCCCTCGGGTGCGCTCCAGGAGCGCCACTGCTTCCCATAGACAGGGCCGAGCTCGCCATCTTCCCGCGCCCACTCGTCCCAAATGGTGACCTTGTTCTCCTGCAGGTAGCGGACGTTGGTGTCGCCCCGCAAAAACCAGAGGAGCTCCACGATGATCGAGCGGGTGTGGAGCTTCTTCGTCGTCAGAAGGGGGAAGCCGCGGCTCAAGTCGAAGCGCATCTGATGGCCAAATCGGCTCAGGGTCCCGACGCCAGTTCGATCTTCTTTGCGAGTTCCGGTCTCGAGCAGAAGCTCGAGCAGTTCGAGGTATTGACGCATCGTTTCGCTCTCGGAGAGGCCGCTTTCGCGAGCTCGTCGACGAAGAGCCGGAAAAGAGCCGCGCGCGCCCGGAGTGTAGTCCGGTTGTCGTCCGAGGAAAGCCAAGGAGAAAAGGCGAAATTGGCGGATATGGACAGTTCTGCTAGGGACCCAAGCAGGAGATTTCAGTGTACCGCGTCACAGACGGTATCTTCATTCACTTCGCGCACCACGTCCGGGGGCACCTCGGTCCTTGCATTTCCCTCCACGGGCACACTTGGCTTTTTCAGGTGACCCTCGAGGCGAAAACTCTGGACCATCAAGGTTTCGTCATCGATTTCGATGTCCTGCACGAGCGGCTGCTCACTCCTTGTCACAGGCTGCTCGATCACAGCCTCGCGCTCGGTCAAGAAAGCTTCGACGAGAGCCGTGAGGCCCTGGCGAACCTCGGCTCGATCCTCTTCGCCTCCCGCGAGAAGGTCCAGGGCACCCAAGGCGAGCGTCAGCCTGGCTTCGGAGAAGATGAGCACGGTCTCGCCGGCGCTCGCAATCACTGGCCCGCGAACATCAAGGTCGCGGTGTTTCCTTTCACACCGACCTCCGAGCGCCTCGCCGAGTGGCTCGCCGCTGCGGCGGCGGCGACGGTCGGCGACGAGCGCGTGCGGGTCGTCTCAGCGCGCGTTGTCGAAACTCTCCATCCGACGGAGAGCGCCGCGGAATACTTCGTGCCGCGCTGACAAGCGCACGTCCAGTCGAGGACGCCCGAGATGAAGATCGATCCGTACCTTGCCCTCTTGGGAGGGATGGTCGCGCTCGCGTTTCTCTTTCCCGCCGAAGGCGCCGCGCACGTCGCGATCGAATTCGGCGTCGATGCGGCGATCTTTGGCCTCTTCTTCCTCTACGGGGCACGCCTGCGAGCGCGCGAGGTGCTGGACGCCATGCGCCGCTACCCGCCGCAGCTCTTGATGCTGCTGACGACCTACCTCGTCTTTCCTCTGCTCGGTGTGCTGACGGCTTGGCTGCTCGGTCCTGTGCTCGAGGGGCCTTGGAAGATCGGCGTCCTCTATTTGAGTGTGCTGCCGTCGACGGTGCAGTCTTCGATCGCTTTTACGTCCATTGCGCGCGGCGACGTCGCCGCCGCCCTCTCCGGCGCGACGATCTCAAACCTGCTTGGGGTCTTGCTCACACCGCTCCTGACCTCCTTGGTGCTCGGCGTCGGCGACAACGTCCCGACCAATGAAGGCGCTGTCCTCGCCATTTCGCTTCAGATCCTCGTTCCCTTTGGTGTTGGACAGCTCGCGCGCCCTTGGCTGTCGGAACTGCTCGAGGAAAAAAAGCTCATCGTCTCCTGGTTCGATCGCGGCTCAATCCTGCTCATCGTCTATTCCGCCTTCAGTGAGGGAGCTCGGAGCGGCGTATTTCACGACGTGAGCCTGCTCGAGATCGCTCTCCTACTGCTCCTGAGCGCTGTCTTGCTCGGTATCGTACTCGCCTTCACTTTTCTCGTGAGTCGCGCTTTGGGCCTGCCGCGAGGCGAAGAGATCGCCGTCGTCTTCTGTGGCTCGAAGAAGAGTATGGCGAGCGGGATCCCGATGGCCAAAGTGCTTTTTCCGGCGAGTTCTCTGAGCGCGATCGTGGTCCCGCTCATGCTCTTCCATCAGCTTCAGCTCTTCGTCTGCGCCTTCATCGCACAGAAGTACGCCGAGCGCGCCGAAAAGGCTGCCAGCGAAACCGGCTCGGCCTAAGCGGACGTGACGAGCTCCTCGAGCTCCTCGTCGGTGAGCTCGATGGGATTGCCTTTCATACTGCTCGCTCTTCGAGCCATCGGGACCGAACGCAAGGCGAGCTCCCGCGACACCCCGAGCCCAGAGAGCGGCACGACTCCGAGCTCTTTCGTCAGCTCTTCGATCCGAAAGACCGCGTCCTCCGGCTGAGCGTTCTGTTCCCCAGTGAGGAGGACTGCGAGCTCCCGGAATCGCTCGAGGTGACGGGCCTCTCCCCGCGCTCGAAGCGCCCGAAGATTGACGCGCAAAGACGCTGGCAGCAGCGCCGCGCAAAGGGCTCCGTGGGGCGCGTGGCTGAGGCCTCCGAGAGGGCCCGCGAACCCGTGCACCGCGCCGAGCTTGGCGTTGGCGAGCGCCATGCCGCCGAACAAACTCGTGAGCATCATCTCTGAACGCGCCTCGAGATCGGAGCCATCGCGGAGCACACTCGGTAGCGCAGCGGCGCCTCGCCGAATCCCTTCGCGACACAAAGCGTCGGTCATCGGAGTCCGAGCGGAAGAGAGGAAAGGTTCGATGACCTGAGTCAGGGCGTCAAAGCCTGTCGCGCGCGTGATGTCCGGAGGCACGCTGAGCGTCAGCTCAGGATCGAGCAGCGCTACGGGAGGCAACATGGTCGCGCTGCGCAAGCTAACTTTGACCTCCTTCTCGGGCACGTCGATGACGGCATTTTTCGTCACTTCCGCGCCCGTCCCCGCCGTGGTCGGAACAGCGATGACAGGCAGCGAGGGACTCTTGAGCGGCTTTCCCGCACCGACCACCTCGAGGTAGTCGAGCGGATGTCCGGGGTTCGCGTGGAGCGCAGCGACCGCCTTGGCAGCGTCGATGACGCTACCTCCTCCGACGGCGATGATGACATCTCGCTCCGCGGCCCGGGCGAGCTCGGTGAGGTCGAGCACTCGCGCGACGCTCGGCTCGCCGCTCACCGAACCTACCTCCGGCCTTGCGCCTCGCTCCGAGAGCTCATCGATCAAGAACTGCACTCGGCCTTGGTCGCGCCCGAAAAGCACAAGCGGCGCCTTGCCGAGGTTCAGAGCGAGCTCGGGGAGCTCTCTTCGTCGCCCCGCTCCAAAAAGGACGCGACCCGCCGTCTCGAAGGAGAAATCCACCCTCTGCTCCGCTCAGAAGTCGCTGTCGTCCGGGGAGATGTTCGAAAAGCGTTGACTCGAACGGGGCCTCTGCATCAGAGGTTCCGCGAGCTCACGCCATCGATTGTAATGAGCCGTCTGTTTGTGGGCGGCGGGCGCGTCATTGGTCCGATAGACCTCGATGAGCTGAAAGTGGTCGGGGTTCGCCTCGTCCGCGAGCAGATCGAAGCGGGCAATGCCCGGCTCCTTTCGACTCTCGCGCGCGTTCTCTTCCGTAATGGCGATGAACTCCTCGCGAGAGCCGGGCTTGACGAGGACATCCACAATGACAATGAGCATGGCCCGCCCATCAGACCACCGCGTCGCCGCGAGGTCGAGAGTCAGGTGGGACGTCCGCCGTAGTCGAAGGCTGGTTCGTCGGCCCCGAGCTCGAGGGGAGGAAGACCTTCCCTTTCACGCGCTTCTCTCAGGATCTGGACGGTGCCGCTCGTTCCGATCCGCGTGGCTCCAGCCGCTCGGTAGGCGAGAACATCATCGAGAGTTCGGATGCCTCCCGACGCCTTCACCTGGACGTGAGGTTCGGCGCGGGCGCGCATCAAGCGAACGTCGTCGAGGGTCGCGCCAGCCGAGCCAAAGCCCGTCGAGGTCTTCACCCAGTCGAAGCAGTACTCGCTCGCCAGATCGCAGAGCATCTCCTTTTCGTAGTGGTCTAAGTAACAGGTCTCGAAGATGAGTTTGATCTTGGCGCCCGCCGACGATGTCACGTCGCGCAGCCAACGGAGCTCCTCGCGCACCGAAAGAAAGTCGCCGCTCTTCACGAGGGAGATGTTCACCACCATATCGAGCTCAGTCGCCCCGCTTTGCAGGAGCAGCTCCGCCTCCTTCGCCTTCATGGCAGCGCTGGTCATTCCATGGGGAAAACCGACCACCGAACATACACCTACACTCGTCCCCTCGAGCATCCGCGACGCCTCGGTCACGAAATAGGGGACGAGACAGACGGTGGCGGTCTGATAGAGACGGGCTATCTGTACGGCCTTCCTAAAATCTTCCTCCTTGGCAACAGGCGCGAGGAGAGAGTGATCGAGGAGCTTGGCGATGCCTGAGACGACGGCGGACATAGGACAATGGGAGGCGGAGCAGAGCTCGGCTCAGGTGTGGAACCGGGGCGCAAGCAGGAGTACCGTGCGCGGGTGGCTAGTATGCGCCGGTTGTCGTGGGTTGTCGTCTCGTCCTTGAGCCTGCTCAGTCTCGGCCTCGGGGCCTGTGGGAGCTCGGAAGATCCCGGGACGGGGAGCGGCGGCGGAATCGCAAGTGGCGGGGCCGCGGCGGGTGGAATGGGCTCTGGAGGAGCGCCACTCGGAAGCGGTGGTGCCGCCGCAGGTGGACTCAGCGAGAGTGGCGGAGCTTCGACGGGAGGGAGCGCGAGCGGCGGCACTTCGAGCGGCGGCGCCGCAAACGGCACGGGCGGCGAGAGCGCTGGCGGAAGTGGCACGGGCGGTGACGGAAGCGGTGGCAGCCCTGCTGAGCCCGCAGAGATCGCCAATAGCAGCGGCGTCGTCACCTTCACCTGGCCCGGGCGGACCCTCGTCGTCGACGGGACGCGCGGCGCCCGCATTATCTCCCTGAAATCCGGCGGGAACGAGTTCCTCTCCCTGGCGCCCTCGGAGGATCCGAGCGGAGACGATCTCTTCAAGTACGGTTCGACCTTCTGGACCTCCCCTCAGTCCGACTGGTCCTGGCCGCCGGTCGTCGCCATCGACAGCGCCGCCTATACCGTCACAGTGGACGAAGGGACCGCCACGTTCACATCCTCGAGCGCGACAGTCGCGGAGGGCAAGGAAGTTCGGATCAAGAAGGCTTTTAGCGTCGACACTTCGAAAGACATCATCACGATCGTCTACACGATCGAAAATGTCGGCAGCGCGAGCGCTTCGTTTGCCGCTTGGGAGATCACGCGCGTGCCCAAGAGCGGGCTGACCTTCTTCCCGACCGGCGAGAGCGCAAGCACCCCGACAGGTATGGCGATGTTGCCTGTCACGAGCGCTGGCGGCATCACCTGGTTCCAACACCCGGGCATGGCGGTCCAGGACGACAGGAAGATCCATGCCGACGGCAAGGAAGGCTGGCTCGCCCACGCGACGCCCATTGTCACGCTCATCAAGTCCTTCGCTGACCTACCCAACGGCGAAGCTGCTCCCACGGAAGGCGAGGTCGAAATCTACTCGGCGAAGGACGGGACCTACGTCGAGGTCGAGAACCAAGGAGCCTACAAGGAACTCGCGGCGGATGCCTCGCTCACCTACGAGGTTCGCTGGCTGCTTCGCGAGACACCCGAGGACGTGACAGTCACGGCCGGCGACGCCTCCCTCGCTTCGTTTGTGCGGGCGGAGCTGAGCGAAGCGGGACTCTAACGAGTCCTGGCCGAAAGCGGGGGGCCCGGGCTACAGCGGGGGCGGTGAGGCAAGGTGAAAAGCTGGACTCTGTCGAAGGCTCGGTTGGGACTCGGCGGATGTGATGGACTAAGGATCCAACACAAAATCGGTTGTTTGGGGCGGTCGAATGTGATCGAAGGGGGTCATGAGGGCTAGGAAGCTCCCCCCTGTGGAGAATGAATATCAAGGCGGCGACTTGGGAGATGAGCGGCGGGATGCCCGGCTGGTCCGGATTGGGCGGAGGCTCGAGGAAGAGCCGAGCCAGGGGCTACCCAGATTGATGGGCTCGGACGCTGAGCTGGAGGCTTTCTACCGGTTCATCAACAGTCAGGCCTTCGAGGCTGAGGACATTTTGGAGCCTCATGTGGAGCGGACGTTGGAGCGATGCAGAGCCGAGGGCACTGTGTTAGCGCTTCATGACACAACACAGTTTGACTTTCCGGGCGAGGGCCGAGAAGGACTGAGCTTTACGACCCAAGGGAAGAATGGGTTTCTGGCGCATGTGTCGCTGTATGCGAGCGGTCGTACCGGTATGCCGTTAGGGGTGGGTCAGGCGTTGACATGGACGCGGGAGAAGAAGGCCAAGAAGGGCGCCCGGCGGGTGAAGGAGCGTGGTGCCGAGCCGCCGAAGGAGTCCGAGCGTTGGCTAGAAGCCGTCGAGGCAATCGAGGAGCAAAGAGGGAACGCTAGCTTTCAGGTGATCCATGTCACTGACTCCGAGGGCGATTGCTTTGAGCTCTTGAGTCTGCTGGCGCACGGAGGCTCGCGATTCGTGATCCGGGCCTTCCAGAAGGCTAGACGAGTGGGCCGCGAGGGAGAGCGGACGTCTCTGGGTGAAGCGATTGCTGAGGCCGAGGCGATTTCAAAGCGCGCAGTGAGCGTGCAAGTGCGCAAAAAGCGCATTGGAGGTGAGGCCTTCGCGAAGCGAAAGAAGCGGAACTGGGGTAGAAATGCCCGGGAAGCGCGGCTCTGTCTCGGCACGACGAGCGTTGAGTTTTCGCGCACACCAGACACGCGCGGACCTGGCGAGCCATTCCAAGTGAATGTGGTGCGCGTTTGGGAGCCGAGCCCGCCGGAGGGAGAATTACCCATCGAATGGGTCCTTCTGACGACCGAAGACATCTCATCGGCGAACAAGGCCTGGGAGGTCGTCGAAATCTATCGACGCAGGTGGCTCATCGAGGACTACTTCAAGGCCCTCAAGACAGGGTGCTCGTTTGAGAAGCGGCAGGTCGAATCCTACGCAGCGCTGACGAAGGTCTTGGCGCTGTTTATGCCCATCGCTTACCGCCTTCTGCTGCTGCGGGGACTCGAGCGTGACAGTCCCGATGCAGATCCGCGCACGGTCTTTTCGGAGACCGATCTATTTCTGTTGGCCAATGCACTGCCCGTCCCGGCGCCAATCGCCAAAACCCTGAGTGAGGCACTCCTGCAGCTGGCGCGCCACGGGGGGCACATCAAGAACAACGGCCCCCCAGGGTGGCAGACTTTATCGCTCGGCTACGAAAAGCTCCTGACTCTCCGCCTCGGCTGGGCCCTCCGTGGCCTCGCCACAAATGTGATCAATCCTTAGA
>JAEYYX010000003.1 GCA_023428245.1 Pseudomonadota bacterium | reverse complement strand
CGACGTCCCACCAGGGTACGAGGGGGCGCCACGGGACCCAACGATAGCCCAATTGGAGCTCTTCGCAGAGTTTCCCAATTTGGCTCTCTGTTAGCGCGGGGCGCGCTCGCCCTCGGTCGACTTCGCCCCCTTCGCGCTTCGACGGCTCGTGCTTCGGCGGTCCTTTGACGATCTTGACGTCTGCCAGTGTCTTGCCGACGCCGTATTGTAAGGCGAACCCGAAGGCGTTGCCGAAATTCGGAGTGTTCCAGGAAGCATCCGGGAATGCCGGGGCATCCTCAGCTTTCAAGATCGGAGGCTGAGTCTCGGATGAACTCAAGTCTCCGTTCAATTCCTGAGCTAACAAAATAGTCTGCACGACCACAGGTACCCCACAGCCGGCCGATGCTTTTGAAAGCTGGTTCACCATCCTTTACGCTGTCCAGGTAGCGTCAAATTCGGGTCTTTGAAGCCACAATGATTCCGTTGACTACGATATCTCCAACACACGCCACCAAGCCGAATCAACTCCCACCCGTTCGGCAAGATCACTGATTGCAGCATATGCCTCTGCCGAAATTGTCTGGCGCCTGGCTTTAAGGACTGCGCAGAGCGTTTCGAGTGCAAGACCATACTCTCCTGCATCTATGTAGGCTCTCATTTCCTCGTCCCCTTCCGGTTCAAGTTCGCCTATGCGCTGCAGAATGCGTTCCAGGTCCGCTTCGATGGCATCATAGTATCCACTCATGGATTCCTCGGCGTGTTGGTCGGATAGCCGGTGACAATTTCTCCCTTGCGGGAAACGACCACCGTTATTTCGAGCCCATCGCGGACTCCTTGGACGATAGTCTTGCCGTTGGCTCCCACCTTTCGGCTCGCATCGGGGTCTGTCGCGATATCAGAAATTTCATGCATAATCTTGTCTGCTGACCAGTTTCGCGGAAACGCACTCTTGCCAGATTCCCCCGGATACTGATGCCCGCCCCCGCGATGTCCGCTCGCCCCAGTGTCTCCGTTGAGAACATGATTCCTGGCCTTCGCGTTCGCCAAATCGACATATCCAGCCTCGTCTCGCAGCTGTCTGAGATATTTCTGGTGCGTCGCAGCATTCGACGCTCCGCTTCCCGAAGTAGGTCAGCCCGACTTCGGCGTCCTCTTCCTTCCCCGTAAACTTGTAATCCTCCCGGAAGGCATTCCAGCGGCCGGGGCGGTAGTCGCTCTCGGTCGCGCCGTAGCCTTGGAAGCTCGAGCGTTCGACGAGCTCGCTCGTCGCTTTATCGAGCACGACGCTGGTCGAGCCGAGGTGGTCCCCGAGCTCGAAGAAGACGTGCACCTGAGAGACGCTGGCGTTGACTTGGCCCGCGCCTGTTCCCGGGGTGACCTCGGGGACTTCGCTCGTTCCCTCGTAAGCGAGGCGCGCGAGGCGGACGCCATTCGCGAGCAGGTACGGAACGACGGTGAAAACGCTCGCTTCGTAGTCGGCAGGGCCACTGCCAGTGTCAGAGTACGCCGTCCCGAACTGTGAGCGCTTGAATTCGAGAGACTCGAAGACGTACAGCGTGAAGCTCTCGCCGCTCGCGTCGACGGCGTGCTTGATGACGCGTTGGTCGCCTGCGTCGTAGGTGTACCGGAGATCGGCGGCGGGTGTGCCCCCAGGGAGCGGATCGTCGATGCTCGCGCCCGGAGCCGTGTCCCAGCGGCGCGCTCGGCCGAGGCGCCCGACTTCGTCCCAGTCGTACGCGAACCGCTGACTGCACGTCCCGCCCACGGGCAAACATGGACCGCTCCGCGCGAGATCCATCCGGACCATGTGCCCCGAGTCGTCGTATTTGGCCCGGACGGTCCCGCCTCGCGCTCCGCTCAGGGTTGCGCTCTTGAGCTGGTAAGGCTTATCCGCAGCGGCGTCATTCGTGACCGTGCCGAGACTGCGATCGTAGAAGCCTCCCGCGTCATCCGTCGTCTTATCGGTGTTCCCGAGCCAGTCTCTGAAGGCTCCCCCGAGAGTGAGATCGGTTTCACTCCTTGCCGTGCTCGCGGCGCTGCGCGCGGCAAGGTTCCCTCTTACCCGTGCTCGCTGGCCCCGAGACTGGACGATGATACATTTGTTGTCACCCGACGCTTCTCTAAGAAGGATCGAGGGCAAGCTGCGCGCGGGTGAGGGGCCCGAGGTCGATTGTGCCCGAGATGCGAGCAGCACCAATTGGCCAGGATTCTTCGGCTCGTACTCGACGTCCCACCACGGCACGAGTGGTCGCCACGGGACCCAAAGGTAGCCGAGCTGGAGTTCTTCGCAGAGTAAGTCACATTGGCTCTTCGTCAGCGCGAGGCGCGCTCGCCCTCGGTCGGCTTCGGCTCCTTCGGGCTTCGATGGCTCGTACTGCTGTGACTCTGACCTCGTGGAACCTGTCAGCGCCTTGCCAACGCCGTATTCTAAGGTGAGCTCGAAGGCTTCCCCGAAGCTCGGGGTTTTCCAGACCGCGTTGAGAAGCGGCGGCGCCTCCTCGGCTTTCACAATCGGGGGCCGAGTTTTGGATGAGATGGCATCTCCTGCCAGTTCTTGCGCCCACAAAACGGTTTGCGCGGCCATGGGGAATCCCATCGCCGGCCGGTCGTTTTGAAGGTGGACATGCGTCATCTCCTCTGTCTCTCCCAACTGGATCCAGACTTATGGTATCACCTCGCGGGCGCCCGTCGTGTGAGTCAAGGGTCGGGAGTGCATCGTCGGTCGCATGAGCGACAAAGAAATTGAAGAGCTGCGCGCGCTGGTTCGTTCGGAGAGGCGCACGCGACGAGGTC
>JAEYYX010000109.1 GCA_023428245.1 Pseudomonadota bacterium | reverse complement strand
GAGGAAAGGGGCTCGACTGTTTTTTAGAGTCGAAGGCTCAGTGATTTGAGAGGAGGAGCGGCGCGGTTTGAAGAGCCTTCCCTTACAAAGGCCCTGTCAATCCGTGATTTCCACACGGCCTACTACGGCTGGGTAGCCTCCACCCGAGGTCGTTTTCCACGCCATGGCCGTGAACTTGCCAGCGTACCCGGAAGTGAGAGTCCAGCGGTAGTAGTTCGCTTCGCTGGTCCCGTGGCCGTGGAGATTTGACCAATAGAACCATCCCCCGTCGGTCTTGCGAACAAAGACGTCGATCGCTTGATCTGCTGAGTTGTGGACGTCGATCTTTTTCGCGACGAATGGCACCGCCGTTCCGTCCTGTTTGATCACCTGAAAAAACAGTGCGCTATCCCACGCGTGGGTAGAGAAAGGGCCGCGATTTACCGATGGATTCAGAGGTACGCAGGTGCTGCCCTGAAACTTACCCATACCTCCAGTGTTGAAGTCGTAGCAATCAGCGAGGCCTTTGAACCCTATGTGAAAATGGTTGTAATTGGTGCTCGAGGGATACGTTGAAGTGAACGTAAATGGAGAAGCCCAAACGGTTCCCCATCGGTCGGGACCCGCGTACTCCCAATACCGAGAGATGTTAAAGGTGTCCTTTGCCTGATTGGAGATCAGGCTGACGTCATCGAAGGTGTAGACGTACGTCGCGGCACTCGCTAGCGGCGACAGTGCGGTGGCGAAGACGGCAACGGAGGCTGCAAATTGTTTTTTCATGTTCAGATTCCCCTTTCGATCGAACTCAGCTGACTTCAGCGAACGTTGTTGAGTTCTGGAGAACTCAGCCGCTGGAGCAGCTCCTTTTGTCTCGTGGCATCATGAACGCTTCGAGTGGCCATGACGTACTGTATGAGAAGGGCCTCGCGCTGAGGCGGCATAGTGGTGCGAATCTTCTCGAACAAAGCGTCAAAATCGCTGTCGCCATGGACATGCAAAAAGCGGCTGTTTTGCTCGTCAGTTCGTTTCAAAGCTGCTTGGTATTCAGCTTCCAGTTGACGTTGCAGTTCGGAGGGCACCGGTTCGCCGATAGCCTCACCGCTTCCAGCCAAGCTTTCATCGAAAGCAGTTCTCTCCTGTTTCTCGGCCTGTAGCGTTTCAGTGTCCTGGAACGCCACAGGCGGGTGCGCTGGATCGAAATGCGGTGGAAGCGTTGAGGCTTCTCCCGTCTTCGCGCCGGAACCGTCGGTCTCGGCGGCACAAGAAATAGCCAATAGAACGCCCAGACCAGTAAGAGCTAATGGAATTGAGATTTTCATTTTTCCTTCCCCAAAGAAGCGGCGAATGGTTCTTGCTCCGCTTCGGCGGCCAGAATCCCATGGTGCTGAGAGAGATGTCAACGATTTATCATGTGGCCACGGAAGTTCGGCCCAGCTTCCGGAGTGTGCTGGAAGGTCGCTCGTAAATGATGAAAGTGTGAGTCTGGCTCAAGGGCTCTTGAGGGAGCGCGGCGGAGCCGCGCGGAGGCCCGCGAAGCGGGCGTGGGGTGCGGCCTCAGTGTTCCGAGGCGGAGGGCTGAGATGAAGGCTCGGTTGGACTGAGTCTTTTGTGATGGACCGGGGCCTCAAAAAATTTTGTGGGATGCTCTTGAGGTCGAAGTGCCCGCTCGCTGAGGGCACGCGGAAGGCGGCAACGGGGAGGAAGCCCATCCGCGAGGGTCCCCTGGGCGACTCGCTCTCGCGCCAGCGAACGGGGCCATGTCGAGCAGCGGACTGAGAGCTGGTGTGACTGGTCGGGTCTGGTCTGGTCTGGTCTGGTCTGGTCTGGTCTGGAGCAGGGAGAGCAAGGGGAGGCGCGCCTGCGCGTCTGAAGCCGGGCGACAGGCGGGGCGCGGGCGGACGTGGGCGACCGGGTGCGGCGCGGGCCATGGGGGTCAGTGAGGCCCGCTGCTGCGCCCAAACGGTGCGGCGCCGCGCGAGGAGCCGTCTCGGGAGGAGCCGTCTCGGGAGGAGCCGTCTCGGGAAAGCGACGCGCCGGAGGGGGAGCTCAGCGGCGCGTGATGATGAGAGAGTGAGGGGGGCCGGGGCTAGGGCAAGATCGCGGGTGAGGGTTCGCCTGTGTAGACCTGCGTGCAGCGCGGCTTCGTGACGTCGGTGGGGCAAGCGGCGTCGAGGCTCTGGTAGAAGCTCAGGTTATTCGCGGCGGGGGCGTAGCCGCTCGGGAAGGCCTTCTTGGAGAAGGTTCCAAAGTAGGTGAGGCAGGCGTCGCGCCACCAGCGAGCTTCGTAGTGCTGAATCTGCAGGAAGTCGGCGACCTCACCGAAGCGCTTCGAGTCAACGTACTTGTCGAGGGCCGCCCACGCCTTCTTTATCGTGTCGACTTCGTCCACGCCCTGGCTGTAGCGGTGAACGAGCTCATCCCAAACAGTACGGCCCGAGCTCACCTTGTCGTCCCAACCTGCATGGTGGAAAAAGAGAAGGAGCTCATCGGGTACTGTGGCGCGATTGGCAAAGACGCTGCCCACCTCGCTCTTGTATTGGGCCACGGCGTTGCTCCCGCTGGGCGTGCGATCGAAGCCAATCCCCGCTGCGTCTGCCTTGTGATAATACACAGGGTTCCACTCGGGGTGGTCCGCAAAGGCATTCGACCAAGGCTCGGGACCGTAGTGGTCATCGTCACCCATGATGTGGGCGAGGCCGAGGGGCGTCATGTAGTTCACGACCGCCTCGCGTGAGAGCATCATCATCTGGACTACCGGGTTTACGACCGTGGGATCGTTCGAGAAGGTCTGTCTGACCCACTCTTCCGCGACTGCCTCGGACGTGATGTCCGGGTTCCAGGCCATGCGCCCGAACACGTACCAGTTGGCCTGGTTCATGTGGGAGCCGGTCCAGTTCGTATCGGTACCGATGTTCGCCACCCCAGCGATCGCCGAGGTTGTGTGGCCCTCGAGCGAGCCATCAATGACCTTTGCGACAGTGGAACCAGGCCCCTGCGCGTAGGTATCGGCCTTGAGTGTCTCTTCGAACACGGGCCCGAGGTACGCGAGGTGTGTGTCCATGCCGAGGTACTCCTTGGTGATCTGGAGCTCGAGCACGAGGGGGGTCTCGGGCATGGCGCCGAAGAGCGGGTGGAACGGCTCGCGGGGCTGGAAGTCGAGAGGTCCGTTCTTGACCTGGACCATGGCGTTTGAGCGGAACTGGCCGTCGAGCGGCTTGAACTCATCGTAGGCCTGCTTGATGCGGTCGGCGGGGGTGCCGCTCGAATAGACAAAGGCGCGCCACATGACGATGCCCCGATCACCAACGGCGTCCGCGAGCATGTTGGCACCTTGCGCGTGAGATCGGTTGTAGTCCTGCGGACCCGGCTGGCCTTCTGAGTTGGCCTTGACGACGAAGCCGCCGAAGTCCGGGATGGCTGCGTAGATCTCGTCGACCTTGTTCTTCCACCAGGTCTGGACCTGTTGGTTCGTGGGATCAGCGGTGTTCAGATTTCCGAGCTGGATCGGCGCGCTGAAGCGAGCCGTCAGGTAGACCTTGATGCCGTAAGGTCGAAACACGTCCGCGAGTGCTTTGACCTTGCTGATGTAGGAGGCGGAAAGGACTTGATGGTCCGCGTTCACGTTTGTGAGCACGGTTCCGTTGATGCCGAGGGAGGCGTTCGCGCGCGCGTAGTCTCGATAGCGCTGAGAGATCGTGCCAGGCAGCGCGTTCCAGTCCCAGAGCGACTGTCCTGCGTAGCCGCGCTCGACCGAGCGGTTCAGGTTGTCCCAATGGTTCAGGAGACGGTGCTGAATGCGCGGAGAGCTCTTGAGTGAGAGACCCTCGAGGGAGCTGTGGGTCTGGAGATGGCGGAGCAGCGCGTAGGTCCCGTAAAGAGCGCCGACCTCCGTGTTGCCGCCGACGGCGATGATCGACTTTCCGCCCGCGTCGACCGCTCTGACGATGTAGCCTTCCGGGCCGAGGGCTGCGAGTTCACTCGCAAGAGGGAGGTCTTTGATAGCGTCGGAACCGGCTGTTCCGACCACGACCGCGCCGCTTTCGACGCTCGCAGCCGATTCGATTTCGGTTCCGAGCAAGCCGCTGAGGCCCCGGATGAGCTCCGCTGTAGCGATGTCCAAGGTCGCGCTCGAGGGGGCGACGACGCTCTTCAGAGCGGCTTGGTACTCGGCGAGCCGCATCGGTATCGGAAGCTTCGGGTAACGAAGCCAAAGATCGGCTCCTGTCTCGTCGGGGAGGGAATCGGGAACCGGATATTCTTCGGTGGAACCGGAGCCTCCCGAGCTCTCCCCGCTTCCCCCGGAACCGGGCTCCTGCCCACCTGCGCCCGGACCTCCGCCTCCGGCGGAGGGTGCTGCACCGCTGCCGCCTCCGCCTTCAGTGCCGCCCGCTCCCGGACCCGTGGCGCCGCTGCCGGTACCCCCATCAGGTGTCGTGCCAGTGCCACCGGCGCCGCCGCCGTCTGTGATTCCGCCGACCCCCGGACCAGGACCTCCGTCACCGGGATCCGAAGAGGAACAGGCGAAAGTGAGGCCGAGTCCGAGACAAGCCGACAGGAGAAGGGGGACGCGCGCGATGGTCCGGAGAGAACGTGAGGATAAAGTCTTCTGCATGGCTTAGCTCTTGACGTAAACGGTGGCCCAGCCCTGAGCGGGGACCTCGACCTGGTATTTCTCGCTTCCGATGGAGACGACGGACTGGGTCGCCTGACCGCTCGAGTTGAAGAGGACGGCGACGAGACTTCCGTCGGGGTTCTTGAAAGCGACGGCGTCGCCGCCGTTCACGCCGACTCGATCCGCACCGGGATCGACGAAGTAGGAGAGGTGACGGAAGACATAATAGACGGGGGTTTCGATCAGGCGATCGGCCGCGCGATCGACGACCAGAAGAGCGTTTTGAGGCCAGGGGCGCTGAGCGTCGAGGCTCTTTCCGTTCACGTCGAGGACCATGTTCCAGGCGCTGTAGATGTTCGCGCCTTTGTTGATCCAGTCGCGAATGTATCCCCAGCTCTCGACTGCGTAGGCGTGGTCGTTGGGCGGTTTGTCGGGGTTGAACGCGGGAGTCCCCGGAACCGAGAACGGGTAGTTTCCGCAGCGGTGTTCTGTTTGTAAGATGAGAAATTCAGGAGCGGCGCTGAGGATCGAAGGGATGCGGTCGATGGTGTTCCACTGGAGCCCGACACCTTTCACGTAGCCGCGGGCCTTTGCGTTGGCGCTGCCGCCGATCAGGCCCCCAATGTGTCCCGAGTAGATAGTGTTGTCATTGTTCGACAGAGTACCGAACCAGATCCCTGTCGTGAGGCCGGCCGCCTCGAAGGCAGGTCCCAGGTAATCTCCGACGAACGTTCCGAGGAGGCCCGCGTCCCAGCGGCAGGAGGGATACCGGGTCGTGTAACCTGGCTCATTTTGCGGCTGGACGTGGTCGATGATGAGCCCTTCCTTCGCGTACTCTTGGACGAACTTGACGAAGTAGAGGGCGTAGGCTTCGAGCGTTTGCGTGTCGCTCTTCATCGATGCGGTGAACGTCGCGGCCTCCCCGTTCGGGCCCGCGTCGGTGCCGTCAATCTGAGCGGGCGACTTCATCCACGAAGGCGGAGTCCAAGGGCTCGCCCAGAGTTTGACGTCGGGTTTCACCTTGAGCGCCGCTTTGATGTAGGGGATGAGCATTTCTCGATCGCGCTCGATCGAAAAACTGTTCATCGCGTAGTCGCCAGCCGTCTCGTTGAGCGTGTAGCGGCTCACGGCATAGTCATTCGCGCCAATGGGCAAGCGACCCCAGAGGAAATTTGCTCCTTCCGCTGGATCGAACAGGAGGACAATGGCCCTTTCGCGATCGGCCTCGCTGAGCTCGAGCAGCGCGTCCCAGCCCATTTCATTGAAGGTTCCGCCGAAGCCGAGCCACTTTTGGTACACGGTACCTGCGTTCACTGTGATGTTCGCGTTGGCCGCACTAGGCGTAAGTGTCCCCGTTTTCCAGTAGTTGCCTTGGCTCGAGGTCACAAGGCCGGGACGTTCGACGACGACAGGGGGATTGCCGCCGGTTCCCTCATCACCACCGGTTCCTTGGGTGCCTCCTGCGCTGGACCCGCCACCACTCGCCCCGCCGCCAGTATTGCCTGCGCCTCCCGACTCAGCTCCGGCTCCGCCTGCCGCCGTGGGATTGCCGCCACTGCTCGTCCCCGCGCCGCCACTTGGGGCGCCCGTATCGCCGCCTGAACCCGGAGCGGCTCCGCCACTCGAGGGCGCTTGTCCGCCGGCAGCACTGCCGCCATCAGCGTCGCCGCTTCCACCACAGGCCGAGAAGACACCGGCCACCGAAAGGGCCAACAACGAGAAGGAAACGCGCTTACTGAGTGACAAGGAAACCTCCGGGAAAGGGAGGGTGACACGAGCCTGGCCCCTCAAAAACACCGAGAAGAGAGGGTACCCGAGCAAAGCTGCGGAAGGGACGCTCCTGTGCGAAAATTCCCGCCGAAAGGGAAATTGAGCTTCCGAGGGCCGGGGCGAGAGGGGCTGGGGGTGGCCCTGGCGCACCCTGAAGTGTGAGGAATGAATGAGAGATGCTGCGCCGGACACGCTCCCGGTTCTGACCTTTTTCCGTGCGCCCTTGAAAGGAGCGTCGCGTCGCTCGATAGTCGCGCAGGTGAAGGCAAGGCGGGTGGCCTGGAGAGGGGCGTTCGGGGGACTCGTCGCTTTTTGTTCGGGAGCCTTGGCCGCGCCGCTGGAAGCCGACGCGCCTCCCGCTGATCCGTTTGTCGAGCTCTCGTTCGACGAGACTCCTGCCTGCCTCGATCTCGCGAGCGTGCGGAGCGACGTCGAGGAGCGCCTCGAAAGGCGCGTCTTTCTCGAGCGCGGCGCAACCTATGTGCTCGCCGTGAGCCGCAGTGAGCAGTTTACAGGCCTCCAGATCACGCTCAAAAACCAGCTTACGGGGGAGCTCGTCGGGAGTCGCGAGCTGCGCTCGGAGAGTCAGGATTGCGCCGACCATCGGGCCCTTTTGCCGATGGTCGTCACTGTCTTGCTCGAGCCTTACGTGCGGGAGCGGGAGGGCCGCGCGTCGGCACCGCCCGCGGAGGAATCACCGGAGCCGATGAGCGAAGGCCCCGAGAAGCCGGCGCCGCCCCTGATCCCTCCGGATTTTCGGTGCGGGCTGAGCGCAGGGATCGTCGCTGGGTTTGCCCCGGGCCCGACGGCCGTGGCGCGGCAAGCCTGTACGCTTCGCCTCCCCCCGAAGTACGACCTCGACCTCTCTCTCGGGTACAGGCTGCCTGGCAGTTCGGCGCGGACAGACCCGGGCTTCGCCCTCCAGGCCATCTCCTTGCGCCTCGCGGTCTGTCGCGCGAATGGCTCGCGCCTTCGGATCGGGGCCTGCCTCGCGGTGGCTCTCGAGGGTGCGCTTGCCAGCATTTCGACCAGCGGTAGGGACGAACGCTACGATTTTCGAGCCCTCCCGGAGCTGGGTTTGTTTGGGCGCTTCGATTACGAGTTCTCTAACCTGGGATTTTTCCGCTGTGACGCCGGAATCTTCGTGCCCTTGGTACGGCCAGTGTACGTACATCAAGGAGCTTTGATGGGCGAGGCCCTTCACCAATCCTCGGTGGTCGGTGGGGGACTCGAAATCGGTGCGGGCGTTCACTGGTGGTGACAATAACGGACTCGACGCACACTCACGGAAGGTGCAAGCGATCTCGCTCTTGTCCGGCGACATGGCCACCCCGGTCTCCGGGACGGCGCTGAACTCCACTCCGCTCATCGAGAAGAGCGCCGCGCGGGTTTGGCGCTCGCTCCGTTACCTTGGGATCAGCGACCAGGAATTGCCCGACGCGAGCCAGGAGGTCTTTTTGATCGTGCACCGGCGACTCGGGGAGTTTCGAGGAGACTCATCCTTCGAGACTTGGCTGTTCGGGATCTGTGTGGGGGTTGCGCGGAACGCTCGGCGTCGTCAAACAAAACAGAGACAACGCTTCTCCTCGCTCCCGGACGAAGAGAATCCGTCGCTGGAGGTCGGCGTTGAACAGACTCTCGACCTCCAGCGCGCTCGGGTCCGACTGCGCGCGGCGCTCAGTCAGCTTTCCGAAGAGCAGCGGGAGGTTTTCGTCTTGCACGAGATCGAAGAGCTCGAGATGCGCACGGTTGCGGAGACCGTCGGCTGCCCGCTCTTCACCGCGTACTCCCGGCTCCGGAGGGCTCGCCAAGAACTCACAAAGATTCTGAAAGGAGACGTCCGATGAAGGGGTCGTCAAAGAACTCACAGCTCGATGAGATGGTGCGCGCAGCGCGGGGTGACGTTCCTCCGGCGGGTTTCGTAGACGAAATGCGTACCCTTGCCCTGCTCACGGGCGGCGCGGACGGACTCGGACCTTTGTCAGGCGCTGAGAGCTCGCTCGCGCCCGGTGCGGGGGCTTCTGGGACTGTGCTCCTCGGAGGAGGAGTGGTGAAGCTTGTTATTGGTGGGATTGCTTCAGTGGTGCTCGCCGGGGGGCTCTGGGTGAGCGGGCAGCTGGGGACGAGCGGCGCTTTGCTTCCGGGCGTGGGGGCGAGCCGCGAGAGCGCGGGGCATGTGGAGCTCGCCCCTAAGGGAGCGCACGAGGTTTCGTCGGGGGAAGGCCTCGTCAGTCGCGGTGCTCTGGAAGGAGCTGCGCCGCTCGGAGATGGCGCGGGCGAGGGGCTCGAAGGAGCGGATGGAAGCGCGACGCTGCCGCTGCCGCCCGTCTTCGGATCCGAGCGCCGGGAGACCTCGGCGGGGAATGGATCGCGGATCGCGGCCGTCGAGAAATCGAGGCCGAGGGCCGAGCCTTCCGTAAGCCCGAGTCGGGGCGAACGAGTCCTCGCCGAGGCGCGCCTCGTCGATCAGGCGCGGAGAGCCCTCCGGAGCGATGCTGCGCTCGCGCTCAGCCTGACGGAGCAAGGCGCTCGCGAGTTCCCCTCGGGAGCAGCGGCGACGGAGCGCAGCGTGATCGCGATCGAGGCGCTCGTGAAGCTCGGTCGACTGAACGAAGCGAGAGCTCGGTTCGAGTCTTTCGAGAGGGCCTACCCGAACTCGTTCCATCTCCCCTATCTGCGAAGGATGTTGGGAGAGAACTGATCCCAGGGAGCAAGCTGTGAGCGAAGGTCCTAAGAACTAGGGCGCTCTGAGGACTAGAACCCGTCCCAAGAAATGCCACGGCTGCGCTCGCGTCCGCCTCAAGGGCGAGCGCGAGATGCGCTCTAGTTTACGATCACTCCGCGTAGCTCCAGCACTCTGGCAACCTGCGAGAGCTCGCTCACAAGAGACCCCGCAAGAGTGGGATCTGACTCCCTTTTCACCCTGAAATAGAGTTCGCCAAAGGGCGTTTCGCGATGGGCGAGGTTCGGGGAAACAGTGCTCCAAGTCATGGGGGGCTGCGGGATGGAATCCCCTTCGACCTTCGAGTAGGCGGCTTCGAGGCGGGCGAACGCGGCCAAGACGCGTGCATCGAGCTCGGCTCCTCCCTTCTTTTGGCGGAGTTCAGGCTGGAACACTTGGTAGGCTTTCAGACAGCCCTCGTAGTTGGAGCGGAGATCGCGCATCGTGGCTTGGGCGTAGCGAGACTCCTCTTGACCCGTAGCCGCCCGGTCGACCTTCTCGGTCTGCTCCATCGCGAGGTCGATGAGCCCTTGGTAAACGAAGGCTGGGTCGAGGATGAGCGGCTCAAACTGAGCTCTCAGGGCTTGGATATCGCGGACCAGGCGTGCGGCGAGCTTTTCTTTGAACGCGAGAGCTTCCTCCGCCGTCTCGGGGTAACGAGCCGACCGGTATCCAGGCAACCCCCTTTCGAAGCGAACAACTTCCTCGGGAATTTCATTGGCCCAAAGGATTCGCTCGATAGCGTGCATGCCGATGATCCCATCGTCGTCGAAGGGGTCCGGGTCGCCCTGCGGACCGATGTGAGACAAAAAGTCATCGTAGCGCGAGTCTGTGGCAGCGTCAGACTCAGGAAAGATGGGCGCGATGGCTCCCTCAATTAGCTCATAGGACCGTCGCGCTTCGAACCACGCCCGCCTCATTTTCTCGATAGCCTGGCGATCTTGCTCGTCATCCCAGCCTCGATCAGCTGGCGTCGGGGCGGCGTCGACGAGCGCTCGGCTCGCCTCCTCCCAGGCTTTGAGCTCCTTTTGGATCTCCGTTTTCATCGAAAGGGAGAGGGTCTCGAGGTTTCTCTCAGGAGGGTCTTTTCTGCACGCCGGGGACAGCGCACTGAAAACGATGAAAAACGCCAAAGGTGAGAATTTCATAGTCAAAGTCCTTGAACGAAGCCGAGCAGAGCGCGGCGATCGTCCTCATCGAGCGCGAGAAAAGCGGCGACCGAGTCCGCGGCCTCCGAGCCTTCACCTCGATGAAGGAGGATCGCCTCCAGGACGCTCTGGGCACGTCCGTCGTGGAGGAATGAGCTCTGAAAACGCATGCCAATCAAAGGCGCCGTGCGCCATTCGCGCGGACCCGCGGCTCCTTCAGTGATTCCATCCGACAGCCCCTCTCCCATGTCGTGGAGCAGGAGGTCCGAGTAGATCGGCGCGTCGATGTCGGCGAGCATTGGAACCTCTGCGTCGGCTCGCGTGCGAAGAGAAGGCACGTGGCATTCGCTGCACTCGACCGTCGCGAAGAGGCGCGCCCCGCGGGGATCCTGAGGCAGCTTTCGCTCGGGAAGGACGAGCAGTCGCACGTAGTCCGCGAGCAGCCCGACCTGCTCGTCGGTGACATCGAGTCCCGCCTTCGAGTCGTCGGTGACGCCGCTCGGGTTTGCCGGTTCGACAGGTTGATAGCTGGATGTGAGACCCATGTCTCCTAAGAGCGCATCCGCGGTGAAGGAGAGGAGATCAGGCGAGCGCGCCTTGAGGCCAAAACGCCCAATTTTCGGGCTAGTCCCGGGGCCCTGGTCGAGGAGTGCTACGCGTCCGGAAATGGGACTCCCGGGTCGCCGAGCGCGCTTTGCGTTCTCGATGATTGAGCGATCGGCGACGGCCTCGATGTAGCCGCGCCCGAAGACGGCGGGTGGCATTCGTCGTGTCTTTCGGAACCCGAGATCGTCGGAGAAGAGCAGCGGCTTTGCGGACCCGAGCGCGTAAGGGCGCTCCATGTCGCCGAAGGGCAAGAGCGCGCGCAGGGATTCTTCGCGCGCCTTCGGGTCAAGGCGGCCGACGCGAGTGACCAGGCCCGGACCGCGCCCGTCGTCCGCGTGGCAGTCGCTGCAGGAGGCGCGAACGTAGAGCGGTCCGAGGCCGTCGATCTCCCGAAAGACCGTCTCAAAGAGCTCGTCCCCTGCCCGGAATCGTTCGACCAAGGGCGCTGACAAATCTGCGATGGGCACGTCGGCACGGTCGATGCGCACGACGAGGGCGCTGTTTTCGCTGTGCGATTCGGATTCGAAGCTCGTGCAAGAGCTCGCTATCAAAGCAGTGATGAGGGGGAAGAAGTAGCGGGTCACGCGCCAGCGCACGGTGCGGATTGGGTCTGTGAAAGTCAACTCTCGAGTTCGTCACGAATGTCGGCGCAATTGTCACACAACCATCATGAAAGAGTGCTTCACCTCTCAGGTGGCAAGTTGGCGACCTGCTGCGGGACGAAGCGAACCCATCCGTCGTGGCCTGCGCGGAGCCTCGTTTCCGCCGGGCACGCACGAAACTGATCCAGAAGTTTCGTGGCGTAGTCACCAGCTTCGCATGGAGAGCCCGTAAGTTTCGAAGCGTGAACACACGAAGCCTCCGAACGCGGACGATCCGAACGGGACCGGCGGCAGAAACGCGAGAACGAATCATGAGAAAACGAACAATCACTGTGGGAATCCTGTCGCTCGCGGCGGGAGCGGCTCTGGTAAACTGCAGCTCATACGAGGACGGAGACAGCGAGGCGGTAGGAGAGGTCGAGGTCGCCCTGACGAACGCGCCGTCCGACGTATCCTGTCTTGTCGTCGAGGTGGCGGGAAAGCGCACGGATGAGCGTGCGTTCGAAGTTACCACTGGAAAGAAGCAAGTCTTTCAGATGAGCGGGCTGCCCGTGGGCCGGGTCAAGGTCTCAGCAGACGCCTACGGCGTGAAGTGCGCGGAGCTGGGCGAGAAGGTAGCACCGACTTGGTACAGCGAGGCTGTCTCGGCCCGCATTTCAGCGGATCGGGTCACGAAGGTCTCCTTGTCGATGGTCCACAATGGCCAAGCGCAGGTTGCCATCGACTTCGATGATGCCCACGGTAACACCTCCGCTGAGCGGCCTCCGCTCAGCGGAGGCGTCTTTTCCAGCAAGAAGCCGTACATGGTTCCAATGTCCGAGGGCGTGCGCGTCCAGGCGATCTTGACGGCGGGTGACGCGGTCGGAAAGAAGGCCGACGGTTCACCCTATCGTCTCGTCGGGATCGTCGATGGTACGGGGGCTTTTGACAACGGGGACGGCACGTTCACCTGGCTCGTCAACCACGAGCTCGGAAACTCGAACGGAATCGAGCGCGCTCACGGCGGCAAGGGCTCTTTCGTTTCGAAGTGGACCGTGCGCAAAGCCGATCTTGCGGTGCTGAAAGGGGAAGATCTGATCAAGACGGTGCAGCTCTGGAATCCCAAGAGCTCGTCCTATGAAGTCGCCTCTTCTGCGAACTTCGGGCGCTTCTGTTCGGCAGACCTGCCGGACGAAAGCGCGCTCTACGACGCTGAGAGCGAACTGGGCTTTGACGGACGCATTTTCTTCAACGGTGAAGAGACCGGAAATGAAGGTCGGGTTATGGCTCACGTGCTCGATGGCACGTCCTACGAGCTCCCTCGCCTCGGCAAGGCGAGCTGGGAGAATGTCGTTCCGAATCCCAAGCCCGGAGTTTCCACGGTCGTCGTTGGACTCGACGATAGCGGCGGCGGACAGGTTTATATCTACGCGGGGACAAAGACCGCTGAGGGATCGTCCGTGGACCGCGCAGGTCTGACGAATGGTACGCTTTACGGGCTGAAGGTCGTAGGGCAGCCAGTGGAGAATCCCTCTGCTGGGATCCCGACGAGTGCTTTCGAGGCCTACGAGTTCGGCAACGTCGAGAACTGGACAGGTTCGAAGCTCGATACGGAGAGCAATACAAATCTAGTCACGAAGTTCCAGAGGCCTGAGGACGGCGCTTGGGATTCAACGAATCCAAATCACTTCTACTTCGTTACTACTGCGAGCTTCTCCGGCTTCTCCAGGCTGTGGCGACTTGCCTTCGTCGACTCTTCGAGGCCGGAGCTGGGCGGAACTATCGAGATGCTTCTCGACGGCACCGAGGGGGGCAAGATGTTTGACAACATCGCGGTGAGCAGTCTCGGTCAGGTTTATCTCCAGGAGGACGTCGGCAACAACGCGCATCTCGGCAAGGTCTGGCGCTACGACGTTGCCTCGGATACCTTGGTGGAGGTGCTCCGTGCTGATGCTGCGCTCTTCAGTTCCGGAGGTTCGGGGTTCCTGACGCAGGACGAAGAGAGCACTGGAATCATCGACGCATCACATCTTCTCGGTCCCGGCTGGTTTCTCTCGGCCTTGCAAGCGCACCACTCTGCTGACACCGAGCTCGTCTCGGGGGGACAGCTCTTCGCTTTCTTTGACCCGGCGGCGGCTGAGTAGTCCACAGCGTCGCCTAAATAGCCACGGCGTCGCCTCTTTGAAGCGGGTTTTTGAGCCTTCCCGCTTCTGTCCTCGGGCGACGCCTCTTTCTTAGTCGAAGTCATAAGGCGGGAGCGGCCGAAAGGCCGCTCCCGCCGCCCATCTCTCCATCATGCATTCATCTCACCGCTGGCTGACGGCGCGCCGCAACCGTTCCTCGAGCAGAGGTCTTCGTCCGCAGAGCCATCTGCGCAGTTGGCTGAGAGGGTCGGCTATAGCTGTGACTCTACTTGCCGCGTGCCGATCCCCCGCCCCTCAGGTCGACGTGCTTCCTGAGCGGGAGATTTTCATCGCTCTAGCGCGCGACTTTGCCGGATTTCGCAACTTCGGACGGATCGATCTCGGCGAAAGGCCAGCTCAAAGCGAGACCCATCCGGGCGGGAAGCTGGTCGCTTATGTGAACTCCATCCCGAAGCGAGGGGCGAAGGAGTTTCCCGTCGGTACCATCATCGTCAAGGAGAACCTCTCAGCGAAAACGGAACCAGCTTCTTCGAACAAGGTCTTCGCCATGGTCAAACGCGGCGGAGGTTTCAACGCGGAGGGGGCGATGGGGTGGGAGTGGTTCGAGCTGGAAGAGGGGGACAAGGGGGTAGCGATCGGTTGGCGAGGGGTCGGAGCGCCTGACGGTGAAGGCTACGGCGGCGACCCGATGGGAAGCTGCAACAGCTGTCATCAGATGGCAGTGAAGAATGATTACGTCTTGTCCGCCGCGCTTCAGCTCAAATGAGCTGAGTGTACGTCTACAAGGCGCCGGCTCGAGCCTCGCGCGTTTCGAGGACCGAGAGCGTCCATTTCGCTTCAATCCTTGCGCGCTTCGAAGCGCCGCCAGACGCCGTCGATGCGCCTTTCGTGGGGCAAGAAAGAGGACTTGTAAGCCATCTTCGAGCAGGCCTCGATGTAGAGACCGAGGTAGAGGTAGTCGAGCCCTTCGCTTCGGCAGAGCTCGAGCTGCTTGAGGATCGAATAGGTGCCGATGCTAAAGGACGAGTAGGCGGGATCGTAGCAGGTATAGACGGCGCTCACTGCGCGGTCGCTGCGATCGATGACGCTGACTCCCACGAGGAGATTTTCGTAATAGAAGGCGAACTCGAAGGTGTCGCAGCAGGTTGCGACGAGAAAGTCGCGGTAACCTTCGGCGTCGATCGGCGGCTGGCCGTCGCGGAGGTTTCGCCCCTGTTTGTGGAGGTTATAGATTTCGACGCGGCGCCTGTCGACGCGGGGGGGGCCGCTCACGATCGTGAGATTCTCGTCTCCACGCTTGAGGATACGCGCTTCGCGCCGACTCAAGACGTACTCGCTCGCCGGGATCCGGATTGGCTCGCAAGCGATACAGCTCGGGCAACGCGGCCGATAGAGGACGAACCCTTGGCGACGATCTCCGCAAGTGAGCCTCTGGTCGAGCTCGCTGCCAGTGAGCGGCCGGGATGGAAGCCGGAGCGGAAGCCGCGAGACGCGCTCGGGCAAATACGGGCAGGGCTGTTCCCGGTCGTAGACGACGAGCTCGGGCGGTGAGCCTTCGGCTATCCGTGGTGCATTCACATGCGGACTGGCCATGCCTTCCGCTAGATTTGCATACCGAGGCGCCGCTTGCACAGCTCCTCCAGCAAATCGCAGAATTTTTCGCTCGCCCCGAGGGCTCGCTCCTTGACCTCGGTGTGGGACAGGGGAACCGGGCTCCGGCCGGCCGCAAGGTTCGTGATGCAAGAAATGCCCAGCACCGGAATCCCCATGTGACGGAGCGCGATCACCTCGAGCACCGTGCTCATTCCGACCGCCGCGGCGCCGAGGCGGTCGAGCATGTCGATCTCCGCGGGAGTCTCGTAGCTCGGGCCGAGCAGGCCCGCATAAACCCCCTCGCGTAGCGGGATCCCAAGGGACCCAGCGGTAGCCAGGGCTGTGTTTCGCAAACCTCGGTCGTAGGCCTCGCTCATATCCGGGAAGCGGGGACCGAGACTGTCGAGATTGGGTCCTGTGAGTGGAGAGCGGCCCGTGAGATTGATGTGATCGCGGATGACCATGAGCTCTCCCGCTTCGATGCTGCGGCCAATGCCACCGGCGGCGTTTGTGACGATGAAGGCGCGGGCCCCGAGCAAGGCCAGCACGCGCACCCCGAACACGACAGCGTCTGGTTCGTTCCCTTCGTAGAGGTGCGCGCGACCGCTCAAACAGGCGACACGTTCCGCGCCGAGGTCGCCGACGATGAGCTCGGCGGCGTGCCCTACCACTCCCGCGCCGGGCATGCTCGGGATCTGCGCGTAGGGAATGATGGTTTGATTTTGAATGCGCTCACGGAGCGCGCCGAGGCCCGAGCCGAGCACGATCCCGATCGTCGGAGCTACGCCCGCCTGCGCGAGGAACTCTTTGGCTTCTTGGAGGTGACGGAGGGCTTCGATCTCGCCAGGCATGATCGAAGATAGTCGCAGACCGGACCGGGGTGAGGCAACGTTGGAGCGCTCGCTCACGGAGGCCCCTGCTTTCTTCTCATGAGGATGAGGGTCGCGCTTCGCCTCGTAGTTGCGACAGACGGCCGCCGTTTCACGCGGCCGGCCAGGAGGACTTGGAGCTCGTCACTTTTTCTTCATGACGACGGTGCGCCCGTCTCCGAGAACCCAGCGCAAATGCTCCTCATCGTCGACGATGACCTCGAGCTCCGAGGTCGCGCCTTCGGTGTCCACGACGGACAGTCTGACCAGGCGATCTTCGATTGCCGAGAGGGCGAAGGTTCCGCTCCGCGCCTCTTCGGCCGGAATCGACACCGTGACTCGGGAACTCCCAAATTCCAGGGAGGTGCCTCGGGCCCAGGCGGTGGCCTCGGCGAGCTCACTCGGGTCGAAGTTCTCGACGCTCTCCCCCAGCCAGCGGCCGCGCAGAGCGCGTTCGGCCGGGTGCGCACAGCCGGCAAGTCCGAAAGCCAAACCCGTGAATAGAAGCAGGGATCGAGGCGCTCTCCTCATCTCCTGAGTTTGCCTACATGTAGGTGGCCTGTCCACATTTTGACGATCCGGGGGTCCCATTCGGCTCGTCCTGACCCCACCGGACGCTAAAATAAAAGGTTGGGCTGGTTTTTTAGGGGTCGCCGACCCGTCTGCCCTCGAGCTGCCCCACCCGGCGAGTGCGCTCCTGGCCCCACCTGCTCGGGGCGGCCACCAGCGGCCCAGACTCCTCACCGGCGCCGGCCCGCGGAAAGAACGCTTCTTGCGTCGCTCGGCCGAAATGTGGTCCCGCTTCAGTCAACGCCACGGCCCGGAATTCCTCTTCTGCCTTGAGCTCGGGGGCCGGCGGTATTACGCGGAGGCCCCGCGGCGGCCGCGCGCGTTTGACGCTCGGGCGGTTCGGCCATAGGAGCCGCTCCCGCGGCTCCGGTCTTCCTTCATTTTTTCCCTCACTCTCCATGGCCAAAACGACCACCGAAACAGTCCTCGAAGTCGAACACTTCACCGAAGATCTGTTCCGCATCAGGACCACCCGCTCCGCCGCCTTCCGCTTCGTCCCTGGACAGTTCGTGATGATGGGGCTCCCGGATATTGACGAGGGACGTCCGCTGCTGCGCGCCTACTCGGTCGTGAGCGCTTTCTACGAAGAGTTTCTCGAGTTTTTCTCGATCAAGGTCGAGGGCGGGCCGCTCACCTCCCGTTTGAAGGACGTGAAGGTCGGAGATACGATCCTCGTCGGCAACCGCGCAACCGGAACGCTCATCGTCGAGAACCTGATCCCCGCGCACACGCTGCTCATGCTCTCGACGGGCACCGGACTCGCGCCGTTTCTGAGCGTCATCCAGGACACGACGCCCTTTGAGCGCTTCGAGAAGGTTGTCTTGGTTCATTGTGTGCGCCGCGTGAAGGACCTCGCCTACCGGGAGTTCCTCGAGAAGGGCATCTTCGAGAATGAGCTCGTCGGCGAGCTCGCCCGCGAGAAGTTCCACTACTTCCCCACGGTGACGCGCGAGCCTTTCGTGAACCAAGGTCGCATCACGGCGCTCCTCGACGAGGGCGCCATCGAGCGCGCCTTTGGCCTCCCGCAGCTGTCCCTCGAGAGCACTCGGATCATGCTCTGCGGGAACCCGAAGATGCTCACCGATCTCCAGGCCTACTTCGACGCTCGTGGCTTCTCCCATGGAAACAGCGGCGAGCGCGGCCACTACTTGACCGAGCGCGCCTTCGCGCCAGGGTAAGCTCTGCTTTCCCCTTCGACCGATGTCCGACGCCCCCTCGCCCGAATCCCCCGCGCAAGAGCCCTTGGCGCGTGAGAAGCTCTCGCTGCCTCCCGGTCACGATCGGCTCCTCTTACATTCCTGCTGCGCGCCGTGCTCGGGCGAGGTCATGGAGGCGATCCAAGCCTCGGGCATCAAGTACTCGATCTTTTTCTACAACCCGAACATCCATCCGCGCAAAGAGTACGAGCTCCGCAAGGGCGAGAACATCCGCTTCGCCGAGAAACACGGCGTGGAGTTCATCGACGCGGACTACGACACGGAGAATTGGTTCGCGCGCGCGAAGGGGCTCGAACATGAGCCGGAGAAGGGTATCCGCTGCACGATGTGCTTCGACATGCGCTTCGAACGCGCAGCTCTCTACGCCCACGAGCACGGGTTCACGGCAGTCTCGAGCTCCCTCGGCATCTCGCGCATGAAGGACATGGACCAGATCAACGGCGCGGGACATCGGGCGGCCGCGCGCTATCCCGGTCTCATCTACTGGGACTACAACTGGCGCAAGAAGGGCGGTTCACATCGCATGGTCGAGATCGCCAAGCGCGAGAACTTCTACCAGCAAGAGTACTGTGGCTGTGTCTTCTCCCTCCGCGACTCGAATCGCAAACGGATGCAAGCGGGCCGCGACCGCATCCGACTCGGCCTCAAGTTCTACGGCGAGACGACCGAAGAAACCTGAGCTCGCTCTCGGCGAGCGGGAGCCGAGGGGGGGCTTCGCGGGATCGACGCAGCAGCCTCTCCGTCCCCTCGCGAGGGGCCGCGCCCGTGGGTCGTGAGAAAAATCAAAGGCTTCCGAGGATCCCTTGCATTTTCCCTTGGCTCTCCGACCCTGAGAACACTACCGCTGGTGCGCCATCAGGGCATCGGGGGAGCGAGGGGAGTCCAGGAAAAATGGGGCGAATCAGATCCGGTTGGTTATGGGCAACCTGCCTTTCGAACGGCCCTCAGGGCTCAGGTATTTGCTTCAATGCGACGGCGGAGCCTTACGCGCCGGCAACCTGCGATCCGAACGCTCCTTGCCCTGATCGAGCCTTACATGCCGCTGAAGAGATTTCACCCGGATCTTCCCGCTAGGGCTAGTGAGAGTCAGCTGCAATGCTTTCGCCCGTGGGATCTTCATGCCCCGATCGGCTTCGAGTAACCCATGCAATACAGAAGACTCATCGCTTTCTCACTCGCCCTCGGAGCGGGCTGCAACGGTCAAACCACGGAGGGGCTCCAGCCCCTCCCGGACGACGAAGCCAAGAAACACGAAGCACCGCGAGCGGACGGGAGATGCAGTGGTTTACGGAGCGCGCCCGAATCGTGGGTCGCCTCTCTCGAGGCGCACGATCTTGATGCGCGCACGGAGCTCCGCCTGGCTCGAGATCCATGCGGCAATGTCGCCCTTACGTGGGCCGAGAATTATTTGGAACTAACACTTGCGTTGCAGAACACCTTAGTCCGTCTGTTCTCAGATGGCGGCCGCGACTGGAATCTTTACCTGCTCGGAGGTCCCTGGTACCTGAGCTCTGCTTCGAAACCAACATTGGCTGTTGATGAATTCGGGAATATCATTTTCCTGACCGAAAGTTGGCTGCAAGTCTTTACGGCTGCCGGTCAGGTCCATCAGAATCTCCCCTTGGGTGGCGTCGGACCCGGCGGAACGAACGTGGTCAAAGGCAGCGAGGGTTGGATCGTGGAGGCTCGAGGATTTCGAGAAATTCGCCTGCCCAGCAATGAAATTGTTGAGGCGATTCCCGTTGGGAATACGGTGTCTACCAGCCGAACGTCTCTCCTGTTCTCTCTGCCAGACACGCTCACTTGGAGCGAAACGGCCGACGGAATGGGACCGGAGAAGGAGAGCTTTTATGGGACTACTATCTACGTTTTTCGAAGGAATGCCGCGGGATCCAGCGCAGTCTTCTCTTGGTCACCGTACGATCCCGACCTTTATGCAGAAGCCGCCCTGCTCGCCGCCGATGGAGAACGCACTTTTCTCGGCTCGACTTACTATGTCGCCGATCCGATGACCCTCGAGCGCATCGAGTGCTCGGAATCTGTGCTCATTGATATCCGCGACCAGAACTGGAAGCCGGATCCCCTCGGTTTTTGCGGAGCGATCGAGGCGATGGCGCTCGTCGATGGTTCACTCTTCTCTTTGTGGTCCGTCCCCGTCGAGCCGCTCGATCCCGAGTATCATCCCTTCGAAGCGGTCCCGATTTTGATGCGTCACGATCTCGATGGACGCGAGACCGGCCGCTTCGAGCTCGAGAGTATCATCGGTCGCACACATCAAGACGGCACGGGCGCCCTCGATATGGCCATCACCGACGACGGCAAGGCGGCTATCGTCGGCATCCTGAACGGCGGCCCCTGGAACGGGCGTTTCTATCTCTCTCCATCGACCGCGACGGTCGCCCGCGTCCCCCTCGAGTGAGTCGAACGAGGCGGTAGGGCGCTCGTCTCGGGCGACGGTTCGGCGTGAATGCGTTTTCTCGACTGGACTCAGCTGGCGGAGGCAGGTCGCTTTTGCAGCTGGACGAGCTCGTGACGGGCGGGAAGGGGGCCCGGCTCCGGTGAGCCCAAAGCTTCTACGACAATGCTGAAATGGCCATTGTCGAAGGGAGTTCCAGGCGCCTCCGCGTCCATGACAAGCCGTTCTCGCAGGCCCCTCGCCGCGTGCTCCCGGGCGCGGAAATGGCAGTAGGGATTGTTGCCGGGGCGTCCCAGCAGAGCATGCGCCGTGAACGAGCAGCCGCCGAGGCAGGTCTTCGCGAAAGGGCAGGTTCGACAATATCCCCAGAGGTCTGCGACCGTCCTCTCTCGAGTGAAGCTCAGCTCGGGGGACTCGTGCCAGATAGCGTGGAGCGAGCGATCGCGCAGGTTCCCGCCCACATAGTGGGCGCTTTGTAATGAGGGGCAGCCCTTGACGTCGCCCTGTGATTCGATGCCGAGAACGAAACGACCGGCCTGACAGCCCTGAAAGTGGTCGCGATCGTCTGCGTTCAAAGAGCGCAAAAGGCCCTCCTCCGGGCCAAAATATCCGAGGTTGTTCCCTGGAGCGATCAAGAGACCTTCCCGGAGTCCCCGCGCCTTCAACGCGGCGATCCGTGGCATGAGCTCGAGCAAGTCATAGGGTTGCAAGACCATTTGGGGTCGGTCGGCGGCGCGACCGAGAGGGGTGGTCAGCTGAACCTGCCAACTCGTGACGCCCGCCTGGCGTAAGACTTCGTACAACGACTCCAGATCTTCTCGGTTCAGGCGATTGACGTTCGTGTTCGCGCTGACGCGGATCCCGGCGTCTCGCAGATGACCGAGCGCGCGCAACCCACAGTCGAAGCTCCCGCGTAGGTTGCGCATCAGATCGTGCGTCTCCTGAAGACCATCGATGCTCACCGAGACGCGGGCGATGCCCGCTTTTGCCATCGATCTGGCGAGCTTCGCATTGATGCCTCGACCTCCCGTCGTCATCACGACTTGCATTCCGAGTTCGCGGAGCCGCGCGGCGATCTGGAGGAAGCCGTCGTGGAGATAGGCTTCTCCGCCGATGAGCACGACCTCGCGCGCTCCCAATTCAGCGAGCTGGTCGGCGACCTCGAGAGCCTCGGATGTCGAGAGTTCGTCTTTGCGCGGTGCGCTGGCGCGAGACCCACAATGGGTGCAGGCGTGGTCGCAGCGCAGCGTGAGCTCCCAGACCACGTAGGCGGGATGAAACGAGGTTCGTAGGACGTCGAGTCGTCGCCTCTCTCGATTCGTCCGCTCTGTCCATTTGACGACTTCGCTCATCACCGGTCTCCCTTGTCGCTCAGAGGCTCGTGGGATCGCCGCGCCCGCCGCTTCGCGG
>JAEYYX010000072.1 GCA_023428245.1 Pseudomonadota bacterium | reverse complement strand
CGGTGAGCTCAAGGGCGGCCCCGACGAAGCCCGGGAGGGGCTCTTGATCGGAGCGCTCCGGGATAGTGAGCCGGCCGTGCGCTCTCAGGCGGCCCGAGCGCTCGGAGCCTCGGCCCGAGACCGCGCTCTGCCGAGTTTATCGCTGCTTCTCCGAGACCCTGATCCGAGCGCGCGAAAGGAGGCTGCATTTGCCCTCGCCGCGACGGGCGATGAGACGGCGGCGGGCCTGCTGCGTCAGGTGATCGGGGAGCTCTCGCCCCGGGTACCCCTAGAGCTGCTCGCGGGCTACTTGGAAACGCGACAAGGGAGGGCCGACCCACTCTCGCTCCGTCTTCTCGTTGCGACGCTTCGGAGTGCTGAGAGTCGTGCCGGATTCACGCTGCTTGCACGAGTGAGCCCGAGCCCCTGGCTCACTCGGCTCTTCGAACTGAGCTCGACCTTGGCCGGTCACGACACTGTGCGACGCCTCCTTCCGACCTTCGATTTCGAGCCAACGCGTCCCGCTGTAGAGCTCCTTGAGGCGAGGGTCCGAGGCTGTGTCGAGCGCGACGCCGAGCTCTTGTGCCATAAATGGGCTCAGGGGCTCTTGCCCGATGCCGCGCTGACGCGTGTGCTGGCCTACCGCGCTCGTCGTTTGACGGCTCATGAGGTCTTTGAAGGTGTGGGCCCGAGCGACTGGCCGGAGGTCGGGGCGCTCGCCCTCGAACTCCTTGAGGGAGGAGATCGTGACGCTCGACGGGCTGCGCTGCGCGCGCTCGAGCGAGATGGTGTCCCCATGGAAGACATCAGCGAACCGTTAGCAGTTTTCCTTGAGAGCCCAGGTCTCGCGCACGACGAGGTGAGCTCAGCGCTTCGCGTCTTGGGTCGAAGTTCCGCGCCCAAGGCGCGCTGGCTCCTTGAGAAGCACGAGGGATCGACAGTCCCAACTGTACGGAGAGCTGCCGCTGAGGCGCGTCTCGAACAACTTCTCAGAGAGTCCGAACCCGACTGCGCTGACCTCCAGAGGCGCCTTCTAGGTCGCGATCGAATTATGCTCCTGCATCGGGCAAGGGACCTGTCCCAGGGCGCACTCAGCTGTCTCGTGGGCGCTCTCGAAGGTCGTCCCGCCGCAGAGCGAAGCGTGCTCCTTGGACTTCTGATCGACGCCCGCTTCGACTCGGGCAAGGAGAGCCGAGATCTGCTCGAAGCTCTCGCTGTGCGAGTCTTTTCGCTCAGCCGGAGGACCAGGGGCGCTGAGCGCTCCTTGCTCGCCCAGCTTGCTCTTCGACTCGGTTCGCCTCCTGAAGCCGTCACACTAGCCCAAGCGGGACGCCTGGAACCGAGCACTCGGGCGCAACTGAGTCTCGCGCTTCGCGCCCGAGGCGAGCGTTCGGACCTGAATGCCCTTGAAAAATCTGCTCTTCCTCATGAACTTATCACGCGCCTCGCTGCGCCGAGCCGTCTCGAACGGGTCAGAGCGATGCTCGGCCTCCGCCAGGCTCTGCTCACTGGCGCGGCTGGCAAGACAGAGAAGGATCAGATCGCTGAGCGCGCTTGCAGGGTGCTGCGCGGGCGAGATGAGCTGAGCGTCGCGTCAGCGATCGCCCTTGTCGGCGCTCTTGGGCCGGAGGGAGCGGGGGGGGCCTGTTGGCGCGATGCCACAGTTCGCAGCTACATGTCGAAAGAGCTGCCCCAGCGGATGGCGGCCGTTCTTGTGGCCCGCAAATGGCCAAGGGATCCCGCGGCTGGGCGGGTGCTTCGTCTCTGCCGTTTGCGGGAGCAGGAAGTCGGCCTGGTCGGCTGGTGCTCTCGGGATCCCGGGGAAAAGGGCGCAGGCGGTGAGGGTGAGGCGGAGGTCGCTTCAAGTGCCCATGTCGCTCCCAGGCTCGTATCGCGCCGGTTGGTCGGAGCGCCTGGAATAAGCGCTGTCTTCTTGTCGTTCATCGCGGAGGACGGAGAGCTGAAGGACCTTGAGCTCGAGTTCGTTGATCCGGGCGGACGCAGGCTGATCCCAGAGGGGCGAGAGACCGTGCTCGCACTCCCTCTTTGAGCCGCTTTGACCGCGGTCTCGCGCAGTCTTGCTCGACACACGCCTCGCAGGGCCGGAGGCTAGCCCAAAGGCGGACGCCGTGCGTTCCAGGCGCGACCCTTCGTTTGAGCGGCTTGGTCCCCGCTGCGCGCGTCAGGGAAGAGGCGCTCGGGAAGCCTGGCCCTCCTCGCTGAGGAAACTCGCGAGAACCTCCGCTGGATGCTTCGGCAGGAAGCCGCCGAAGCGTTTGACTTGGCTGCGACAGGAATGCCCCGTGGCGAGGACCTTTCGCTGCTCAGGGCCTTCCGTAGGCAGCTTCTTCTGCCAGCTCATCTCGAAGATGCCGCGCGACTCTTCGTAGTGGGAGGCCTCATGACCGAAGACTCCGCACATGCCGCAGCAACCCGTCGTTTCGACTTCGAGCGTGTGCCCGAGGCCGCGAAACACTTCCTGCCAGAGCGCGGCCGACTTCGGCGCCATGGTCCTCTCTGTGCAATGACCGAAGAGGCGATAACGATCCTCGGCTGAGCGCGTATCGAGGAGCGGCCGCGGCCGCACCTTGAGCTCCCGCGCCAAGAATTCCTGGAGCAGCTCCACCTTGACCCCCGCCATCTCGGCGAGCTTCAAGTGTTGATACTCGTCGCGATAAGTGAGCGTGACAGCCGGCTCGATGCCGACAAGGGGAACTCCGAAGGACGCGGCTTCTCTGAGGAAGGCGGCTGTTCGCGCCGCGCGTCGCCGAAACCAACTCAAAAATCCTTTGACGTGGAGCGCTTTGCCGTTCACCTGATAGGGCAAGAAGATCGGTCGATAGTCGAGGGCCCGGAGCAGGTCGAACGTCGCAAGAGCCACGTTCGGCTCAAAGTAGCTGGTGAACGTGTCCTGAACGATGAGAACCGTGCGAGCCTTCTCCTCCGGCGAGAGCCGAGCGAGCGTTGTCCTGTCATAGGACTCGGCGCCTTGCTCCCGGAGCTGTGCCTCGAGGCGCTCTGGTCCGAGCGGAGGCGTATCCACGATGCCGATGAAGCGCAGCAGCGCGCGCGACGGGGCCGATTGGATGAGGAAGTTCGAGAGCTTTGGCCAGATGGCGAAGAAATGAATCATCCACTCGAGGAGCGCTGTGAAATAGTCCTTGAGCGGGCGCCGGTAGCGCGTGTGGTAGTTCTCGAGGAACTCCGCGCGGAGGTTCGGCACGTCGACCTTGATCGGACAATCCGTCGCGCATGCCTTGCAGGCAAGACAACCATCCATCGCGTCGTAGACCTCGTGCGAAAAGTCGTCCCTGCTTTCGCTGCGTCCGTGGACGAACTCGATAGGCGCTGATGTTTGGCCGCCGGTCAGGAGCTCCCCGCCTGCTTGGGTGGTCAAACGAAGCCACTCGCGCAGAATCCCGGCGCGTCCCTTGGGAGAATGGATCCGGTCCTTGGTCACCTTCGACGAGGGGCACATCACCGAATCCGGGTTCCAATCGAAGCAGGCGCCATTGCCGTTACAATGGATGCTGGTGTGGAAGTGCTCCCGGACCTCCTCGGGGATCTGCCGATCGAAGGAGCCGCGGGTCATGCTGCGCACCTGCACGAGACTGTCGTTTGAGCTCGGAGGAGTCGCGAGTTTCCCGGGGTTGAGCTGATTGTGGGGATCGAATGCTCCTTTGACGCGGCGCATCTCCGCGTAGAGCTCCGGACCAAAAAAAGTTGGCGTGTAGTTGCTTCGGTAGCCACGCCCGTGTTCGCCCCACAGGACTCCGCCGTACTTCTTCACGAGCGCGACGACCTGGTCCGAAATCTGAGCGAGCCGCTTTTCGTCCTCGGGATCGCGCAGGTTCAGCGCCGGACGCACGTGCAAACAACCGACATCGACATGCCCGAACATCCCGTAGCGCAGGCCGTGCGCGTCGAGGACGGCTCGGAAGTCCCGGATGTAGTCAGCGAGGTGTTCCGGGGGGACCACTGTGTCCTCGACGAAGGGCACCGGGCGGCGTTCGCCCGAGACGTTACCGAGCAGACCGACGCCCTTCTTCCGAAGACTCCAGAGCGCCAGTTGGTCTTTCCTATCCGTGGCGAGCGTGTACCCGGTCGAGCGTCCTTCTTGGCCGCGTTCGCTGTCCAAGAGCTCGATGAGCTTTCGCACCTTGCCGTCAACGAACTCGGCGTCCGGGCCTTCGAATTCGACGAGGTTCACGGCGGCGAGGGGTGTCTCGCCCGTGTCGTCGAGCAGGTGACCCACGCTGTGCCAGATCACGTCGGTCTTGGCGAGGGAGACGATCAGCTGATCGACCGTCTCGATGGCGCTCGGCTGCGTCTCGGCGAGCCGAGCGGCTGCGCGCAGGGCTGCGTCGAAGCTCGCGTAGCGGATGGCGAGGAGCCGCTTCTCGGTGACGATGGGTAGGATCCTGAGCTTGGCTTCGATCAAGATCCCGAGTGTTCCCTCGGATCCCGCGAGCACGCGGCTGAGATCGAAGGAGCCGTGGTCGTCTTTGACGTGGGCGAGGTCGTATCCCGTCAGAAAGCGCCGAAGCTTCGGGAGCTCTGCTTCGATGCGCTGCTTGCTCCGCTCACAGATGTCATTGATTTCGCGGTAGAGCACGCCGACCTGGTCCTTGCGCTCGAGTTCGCGATTGAGCTCGGACGGCGAGAGCTTCTTGGTCTTTAGAAGTTGTCCACCCCAGAGAACGGTCTCGAGAGCGAGCACGTGTTCGCTCGTCTTGCCGTAGACCCGCGAGCCTTTTCCTGAGGCGTCCGTGCTGATCATCCCGCCTAAGGTGGCTCGGTTCGACGGCGAGAGCGTCGGCGCGAAGAAGCGGCCGTGGGGTGCAAGATGACGGTTCAGCTCGTCGAGGACGACCCCGGGCTGAACTCGGACCCAGCCTTCCTCAAGATTCACCTCGAGGATCGAGCGGAGGTGACGGGAGACATCGAGCATGAGCCCGTCGCAGAGAGACTGTCCGTTCGTTCCCGTGCCGCCGCCTCGAGGACTCAGACGAACCTCGCGGAACCTCGGGTCCGCGAGCACGCGAAGCGCGACTTTGACGTCCTCGACGTGATGGGGAAAAAGGACGCCGAGCGGAAGCAGCTGATAGACGCTGTTGTCCGTCGCCGCAGTGAGGCGCGTCGCGTAGTCGGTCTGGATCTCCCCTTCAAAACCATGCGCCCTGAGTTCTTCCAGGTAGGCTGCATAATGGGCGGGCAAGTCCCGCTCGGGCGAGAGACGAGGGATCATCGACCGCTCTCTTAGTCGAGCGGCCGCTAGCGCGCTACGGTCGCGAGAGGGACTGCCAGCCGCAATGCGGCGGAAAAAGCGGAGGATCGAGGAGGTTTTGACTATTTCTCCTGGGCGGCGAGACTCGCGCGCCCATGCGTCGAATCTGCATATCCCTCTTCCTGGCCGGTGCGCTTGCCGCCTGCAACGTCCCCGACGACTCCTCCAAGCTGGGGGCTGTTCCGAACCTTGTGCGCTCAAGCGCATCCGAAACCGAGCTGAGCCTTTCGGATCTGCGTCGACCGTTTCGTCCTCCGCTCCCGGAGACTTACGATCTCGAGCCCAAGGGTTCCGATGACCTGGTGCGTCTCGGCCAGATGCTCTACTTCGACAAACGACTGTCGAAGAACCACGACCTCTCTTGTAACTCCTGCCATCAGCTCGATCGCTACGGCGTTGACGGCGAGGTGACGTCCTTCGGACACAAGAAGCAGCGCGGCGGGCGCAATTCACCGACGGTCTACAACGCAGCTGGTCACTTCGTGCAATTCTGGGACGGACGGTCTCCCCACGTTGAGCACCAGGCCACCCAGCCGATCGTGAACCCTGTCGAGATGGCGATGGCCGGTGACGACCAGATCGTCGAAACGCTTGAGTCGATCCCTGGCTACGTGTCCGCTTTTGCGAGCGCCTTCCCCGGCGAAGCCAAGCCGATCACCGTGAAAAATGCGGGTATCGCGATGGGAGCTTTCGAGAGGAAGCTGACGACCCCGAGTCGCTTTGATCGTTTTCTCGCAGGTGAAGACGACGCTCTCACGCTAGAAGAACAGGAGGGTCTTCGCACCTTCGTGTCGCTCGGTTGCGCATCGTGCCACGAGGGAACGTTGCTCGGAGGGCGCATGTACCAGAAGGCTGGTATCACGGTGGAGTGGCCGAACCAGAAGGATCAGGGGCGGTTCGACGTGACAGGGCGCGAAGCGGACAAGATGCTCTTCAAAGTACCGAGCCTCCGCAACATCGCCATGACCGGTCCCTATTTCCACGATGGCTCCGTAGAGCATCTTGGAGACGCGGTGCGCCTCATGGGGGAGCACCAGCTGGGTCGTAAGCTCACCGATCAGGAGACCGCACAGATGGTGACTTTCCTGAACGCTCTCACCGGCGCTCTGCCGGAAGCGTGGCTCAAGGAGCCGAAGCTTCCTCCGTCGAGCGCGAAGACCCCGCGTCCCGACCCGCTCTGATTGGAGAAGTCAGCGCCGCATCTTTTCCTCTCCTTGGAGGCTGCGGCGCGCTGGGCCCCACCCGCTGTGGGGCCCGTGCTGGTCCGCTCGATACTCGAAAAATGTAGGGAGGAGACACGTCTCCCCCGTGTCCTCAAAAAGTGCGGCGCGAAGCGAAACGCCGCTCCCGCTCACTCCTTGGAGAGGGCTTCTTGGAGGAGTGGACTGTTCTTGAGGTGCGCGAGATAGACGCTCGACTCGGCCCGCGACGGTAGCTCGCCGCGCTCGACAGCATCTTCGAGTTCCTTCATGAGCGACCCGACGATCGGTCCGGGACGTAGCTGAAAGTGAGCGATGATTTCGCTACCAAGTCCCTTAGGCAGAGGAGGAACGCGCGCGTCCTCCTCTGCTACCTGCTCTGCACGCCGCGCAAGCTCCGCCATCCGTTGATGGTGGCGCTCGCGCCTCTCGGGGCGCTTCGTTGTGATGTCAGCGCGTGCGAGAGCCAAAATGTCGTCAAAATGCGCACCGAGCTCGCGATGAACACGACGGACGGCGCTGTCGGTCCAGTCGTGCTGATAGGCCTCGAGGTAGCCGAGGTGGCGAATGATGAAGCCAACCTGCGCGCGAAACTCAGCAGGCAACTCGGTGCGCTTCGCGGCTCGTTCGAACAAGCGCGCGCTCACGGCTTCGTGTGAGTGAAATGTGACTTTCCCCGACTCCGTGGAGTACGTCTTCACTTTTCCCACATCGTGGAAGAGCGCAGCCCACCGTACCGCACGCCGTCGCACCGTCTGTCGCACAACTTGTTTGGTGTGGGCCCAAAGGTCCTTGTGACCTTGTCCGTCTCCACCGAACCCCACCATCGCTTGGACTTCGGGATACAGCTCTGCTAAAACCCCAGTGCTCTGTAGTAACTCGAGTTGACCTTCCGGATCGTCGGAGAGTAAGGCCTGTTCGACTGGCGTGAACTTTTCCACGGATTCGCTGGTTCGACTCGAGGAACGCGCCCGGAGTGACGCTGGTTCGCGAGGGGCGACGTGTTTACAACGCTGACACTCAACCGACCAGGGAACATTGAGAATTTTACGAACGTAACCTGATCCAAATCTGGTCCTTCGGCATTTGCGGACTGGGGCAACGTATCGGTGGGTTCGAGAAAGTAGATAGAGGAACAAAACTAATGAAAGCAGCTAGTTCTGGACTGAGAAGCCGTTTGATGGGTGCAATTGCCGGAGTTGCGATGCTGGCAACGGTCGGCGTCGGTGTGGCCGAAGCGGCCCTCACATATGCGGGTGACAGCAAGCTCGAGTTCGAGGCCCTCGGACCCGGCGGGATTAAGATTGCTGGTAAGTACAAGAAGGAGAAGGCAGCTTCCCTGGCCGTGACCGAGAAGGACGGCGTGATCGTTCTGTCGGTTCCCTGGTCGTCGGTCACGACGGGCATGGATCTCCGCGACAAGCACATGGCCAAATACTTCAACACCGATAAACACCCGGACGTGACCGTCGCGGTGAGCCGCTCAGGCCTCACGTTCCCTGAGGATCAGAAGGAAGCGTCCGGTAACGTCAAGGGCAAGGTCACCATCAACGGTGTCACTAAGGAACTGCCCATCAACTATCAGGTGAAGCGTACGGGCAGTGACTACCATGTGAAGGGTAGCTTCACGGTCCCGGTCAGCGACTTCAAGGTCGAGATCCCCTGCTACCTCGGTCAGTGTGTGAACAACGACGTGAAGGTCCGAGCCCTTTTCAAGCTTCGCGATTCCTAATCGATACGATTTTCACCCACGGAAGGCGCCCCCGGAACTCGCGGGCGCCTTCCTCCTTTTGTATGCACGAAGCCGGACGCGCCTCGGATGCATCGGCGAGCCGCTGAGCACACGCTCCGGTTCGACGTCCGCTTGCGGAGGCGCTCACACCTACGAAGAGGGGAACTCTCGCACCTTCTCCCAAGGACCCCGAATCGCGATCGTGAGTCCATCGCGCTGGAGATTGCAGAAGAGAGTGCTCCCGTCCGGAGAGAAACAGACTCCGGCGAACTCACTGTCAGAGGCGAGGTTGCGGGCGATCACGTAGCTCGTTCCGTCTGAGCGAATTCCTCGCAAGTGCTGCGGACCCATGCCGTCTTCCGCTACGATCGGCTCGCCCCAGGGAGCGACGGTGATGTTGTCGGGGAACTGGAGCCCGCCATGGGGTGGCGCTTCAGCGATGAGCTCAAGGCGATCGGGGCGCAGGGCCTCTCCGAGGATCAGGCGGAAGATCTGGCCCTTGCCGGCGGCGCCTCCCGTCGTGGCCGACACGAGGACGCTCGGCCTCGAGCCGGCTTGCCCCGCATCGAACCAGAGCCCCTCGGCGCGGCGGATCGTGAGAGCTCCCCGCTGACTTCCTTGCTCACGAGTTGGCGTTACCTTCGCGGCCGGATCAGGGACTTCGACCCACTCGATTCCGATGGAGGCCCCCCTCTGCATCGCGGCGGTGTCGAAGTTCGCTTGCAGAACGGCTCGGGCCACCTCGAGTCGCCCCTCAAAGGGAGCGCCGGGATCGCGCGGGACGAAGCGGTAGAGACATCCGTCGTTCTGGTCTTCGCTCAAATAGGCGCAGAGCGTCCTCGGATCGACGGCTGCTGCTTCGTGCCGAAAGCGCCCATAACCGTGAAGGGGACTGGGCGCCTGGAGGGAGCTCGCAGCTGGGTCACACAGGAAGACCCAGCCGTGCCCCGCGTTCTCAGTTTCCTCACAGGTGAGGTAGCCGAAGGGACTCGGGCCTCCCGAACAATTCAAGGTGGTCCCGGTGAGGACCATGTTCGAGCTCTTCACCCGAAGGGTCGCAGGATCGACAATGAGGCGACTCACGCCGCCGTCCTGATCCCGGTCGAAGGCGAGGGAAGGCTGTCCTAGGGGGAAAGCTCCGCGGCTCGGATCCCTGCCGATCTCGTGATTGCGCATGAGGACGTAAGTCCCGTCGGATCCCTGAAAACAGGCCATGCCATCGGGGAGATCTGGCGTGCGCAGCCCATCGTCCATGAGAGCTCCGGAGCGGGCGAGGACTGTCTGGCGAAAGCCCGGCGGGAGGCCGAGGGGCCCGTCGCTGCTCTCGAGACCGCTTTCGGAGAGTCCGCGGGTCCGGCCGCGCGGAGCGCGGCTCAAGAGGGCGCTGAGGGCCGCTGTTCCGCCGAGCGTCGCGCCCAAATAGATCCAGTCTCGCCGATGCATGTCTTCAGCCTACAGCGCCGCCCCCAGCATCTCAAAATGCTCGAGGCGAGACGCGCTGCCCTCAGGCACGAACCCCTCGCGTCAGTCGCGGATCGCTCGGCTCGAAAGATCCTCAAGCAAGCTGCCGATGCGTCGTGCCACCTGAGCGGGACTCTCGAGCTCGGCGCCTTCCGCGAGGAGCGCCTGGTCGTAGAGCAGCTCCATGTAGCGAGCGAGCTCGGGCGAGTCGCTGTTCAAGACCTGCATCTTGCGCAGGTTTTTGACAATCGGGTGATCCGGGTTGATCTCGAGAATGCGCTTGGTGTCGGGCACCGTGAGGTTCTGGGCCTTGAACATCGCTGCCATGTGGGGAGGGAGGCCGCCCTCAGGGGTGACGAGGCACGCTGGGCTCTCCGCGAGGCGGTTTGAGTTTCGGACGCTCTGGATCTTCGAGCCGAGCACCGCCTGGAACTTCTCCGTGAGGGCATCGGTCGGCTCGGGCTTTTCCGCGTCGCTTTCCCCGAGATCGAGGTCTGCGCTGGTCACGCTCATGAAAGGCTTGTCAGCGTACTCGGTGAGCTTCTCGAGGGCGAAGGAGTCGACATTGTCTGTGAGGAGGAGCACCTCGTGGCCGCTCTTGACCAACTTTTCGAGGTGTGGGCTTTGGCGGAGCAGGGCGAGACTAGTGCCCTCGATGTAATAGATGCCCTTTTGGCCTTCTTTCATGCGCGCGACGTAGCCGGCGAGTGTTGTCCATTCGCCGAATGGCTCGGCGCCTTCCTTGGCGCCATCGGCTTCGGAGGACTCCCCACTCGGGAGCGTGTGCGCGAAAAGGCAGAGCTCGCTGAGTCGGTCTTTCAGCTCGGGCTCGAAGTAGAGCCCTTCTTTTAGGATCGGACCAAACTTGGTCCAGAAGGCAACGTACTCTTCCGGCTGCTCCTTCTTGAGCTCCTCGATCATGGTGAGCACGTTCGAGACGACCTGTTTGCGCATGATGCGGACGATGCGCGAATCCTGAAGCGTCTCGCGCGACACGTTGAGCGGGAGATCTTCGGAGTCGATCACCCCGCGCACGAAGCGGAGCCAACTCGGGAGGAGCTCCTCGGAGCTTTCCATGGCCAGGACGCGGCGTACATGGAGCCGTACGCCATGTTTTGCTCGCGGATCGAGCAGATCGGCGCGCGCGTTCTTCGGCAGGTAGACGATGCCGGCGAACTCTTGGTTTCCCTCGATCTTGAAGTGGCGATAGGCGAGCGGCGCCTCCCAATCGTGGGCGAGGTGTTTGTAGAATTCCGCGTATTGTTCTTTCGTGACTTCCTTCGGGTTCCTTTGCCAAAGGGCTTTGGCTTGGTTCAGGACCTCGGGCTGATCCGGCTTGTCCGGATCGATGAGCTCGACGGGGTGGCCGATGTAATCAGAGTGAAGCCGAACGACCTCGCGGACGCGCCAGGGCTTTTCGTACTCCCTTTCTTCTTCTTTGAGTTTGAGCACGATGGTCGTGCCGGGCTCGGCGCGCTCGGCCGGTTCGATCGTGAAGCTCGAGCGTGCGTCACTGGTCCAGCGATAGGCCTGTTCATGGCCGACGGCGCGTGAGGTGACCTCAACCTGCTCGGCGACGAGGAAGGCGCTGTAGAAGCCGACGCCAAATTGCCCGATGAGCTGGGTGAGGTCGCTATTGCCGTTCCCTGCTTTCTTCAGGTTTTCGCTGAACTCGAGGGTCCCGGAGCGCGCGATGGTGCCGAGGTGACAGGTCAGCTCCTCTTCGGTCATGCCGATGCCGTTGTCCGAGATGGTGAGCGTGCCTTCCTTTTCGTTCGGGGTGAGCACGATGCGTCCGGCCTCGACGGCGAAAGCCGGGTCGGTCAGCGCCCGAAAACGGCGCTTGTCGATGGCGTCAGCCGCGTTCGAAATGAGCTCTCGGAGAAAAATTTCCTTTTTTGTGTAGAGCGAATGGACGACGAGGTGCAGGACCTTGCTGACATCGGCTTGGAACTCGAGACTCTTTTTTTCGGCCATGACGGGCGGGAAATGGGGTCCCATGCCCTTGGTGTCAAGGCCTGGGGCCCACAGGGAGCTCGGGGGCGGCCCAGGCTTTGGCCTCTGCAGTATCGGTTGATGAGTGCCTGGGGCCCCTCTGGGAGCGGGCCGCGGAGCGCCCGACGAGCTGGGGCGGAACGTCGAGGGGCTTGCCTAATGCGGGGAATTCAAGAAAGGGGGGCGAAAATAGGCCCCGGAGAAACCGGGAGGGCCCGGTGGAGCCCCCTCCCGGAGGGGTGCTATACCTCAAGAGTGAAATTGTCTTTGCTTCGCTCTTTTCGGCAGAATTTTGTGCTTTTCGCCAGCATCGGCTTCGCTTTCGGAGGCTGCGGCGCGCCCGGCTCGACGACGAAGTCTGATTCGTCGTCTGACTTGTCCACCGACGACCGGTCCGGGGGTGATCTCGGCGACGATCTCGTGCGGACGGAAGACGATCTGGCGGGGACGGGCGCGTCCGGGAACCAGGGCTGCAAAGACGAAGCCGACTGCACCTGCCTTCGTCTGGCGCTGCTCGGGAACCTTGACTCTAAGGCTGTCGACAAGGACACCTCCGCCTTTGTCGATTGGTTGAACGGGAGCAGCGGCGGGACCGCAAAGGTGACCATGTTCGAACAGAAGCCGTCCTTCGACGCAGCCTTCTTCGAAGAGTTCGACATTCTGATTGTCGCCAATGTAAATAGTTGGTCCTTCTCTGGAGAAGAGAAAGACGCTGTCGCTGCTTGGGTGAGGGATGCAGGCGGCGGGATCCTCACGCTCACGGGCTTTACAAGCGAGTCCAATGAGCCGACGGCGACGAGTCAGCTGCTTGAGTTCTCGGGGATCTCCTATGGCTCGACCAGGGTCGCTGAGCGGGGCGAGAACCTCCCCATCTACTACCGGGGCGGGACGGAGAACCTTCGGAACTGTCTTGTGCGCAACGGCGTGAGTTCGAACGACGCCGTGATCACGACGCCGATCGCTTTCTCAGCCGAAAGCGGCGATTACGCACGCATTACCCAAAATCTCGAGTACGTCGGGGCCTATATCGGCTGGGAGGTTGTGCCAAGCAGCGACGCAACGGTCATCGCCGTCGATCCGACGACCCAGAAGCCGATGGTCGTCGTGAAGCAGGTCGGACAAGGCCGGGTGTTTGTGTTTGGGGATGAATGGGTGATCTTTGCAAACCAGTGGGTCGCGCAGGGAACCCCGACGAACATGCAGATGGATCCCTACAATCCCTGCTGGGTTGAGGCGTCAGCGAGCCCGACGGGGAGCTCGTTCTTCCACAGCGTAAGCAGCCTCTACCAAACCAAACAGTTCTGGTACAACGCAGTCACCTGGCTCGCGCCGGCGCAGCAGTGCGAGTTTGTCGTGATCGATGACGACGTCGTCATCAAGTAACCGCTGAGGCGGCTTTGGCCTCCTTGAGGTCTCCCTTGAGAAGGCCCCAGACGGGTCTTGTCCCCAAGCGGGACTCTCGGCGAATCGAGAAATTGTTCGAGATGCCTCGGCTCGTGAAGGAAGTGTCTTGCTTTCCAAGAAACAGTCGCTAAGTTCCGCGAACCTTTTCGCCGGGAGACCCGGTGACGTGCTCTCGGGCCTAGCTCGGGGTCGCGAAAAAAGAAGGGGTCCGGGGCGTGGCGCAGCCTGGTTAGCGCACTAGTCTGGGGGACTAGGGGTCGTGAGTTCGAATCTCGCCGCCCCGACCGAAACGAAAGGGCTCCGAGGGACCAGCGGTCCCTCGGAGCTTCTCTTTTTTGGAAGTCTCGTCGGGAGCAGCCCGGTCGCTTCGGAGGCCGCGAGGCTGTATTTCCTAGTTCGCGAGGGGGCAGGCGCCGAGTTCACAGGGCTCGGCGTCTCGGAGAGCCGGAGCGACTTGCGGCGTCCGGTCGAATCGGGCGAACCTAGCGGGTGACTTCGTCGAAGCGTGTCGAAAGGGACCGGCGTCATTGCCTGCGGGGGGCGCGAGCTCAGGGATGATCCGCCCATGACAGCTCTCCTCCGCACCCGACGCTTCATCTGGGGCGCCGTGATCGGCGTGCTCATTTTGTTGAGTTTGGGGGGCTATTTTTCGGGCCGGAGGTACATCGACGCGGCGACCTGGGTCTCTCATACCTTCGAGGTTGTTTCGAATGTCGAGCGTACCCTCGCTCGCGTTCACGACCTCGAGAGCAGTCAGCGCGGTTTTCTCTTGACCGGTGACGCGGCGTTTCTCGAGTCGTATCGCTCGGCGCGCGAGGAACTGCCCGCTGCTCTCTCCGAGCTGCGTCGGCTCGTCGACGACAACCCAAAGCAGATCGCGCGCGTCGACCAGTTGAAGGAATGGATCCAAGCGAAGCAGGCGTTCTCCGAAGAGACCATCGCGGCCCGGCAGGCGGACGAAGACTATCTTGCGCCGATCCGGTCCGGACGGGGTAGGGAGCTGATGAACCGTATCAGCCAATTGGCTCTCGAGATGCGGGACGCGGAGCGGAAGGTGCTCGTCGAACGGACGAATAAGGCCGCGGGCGCAGAGCAACGGACGATCGTGTTCTCGTTGGTTGGGTTCCTCCTCGTGCTGTCTGTCGCCTTGTTGAGTCTCGCGATGGCCCAGAAAGACGTGCGGGGGCTCGAGGCGCTCTCGCAAGAGCTCTCCGCAGCCGAACGAAAATTTCGAAAGCTCGCAGAGAACGCTTCGGACCTGGTGCTGCTGATCGATCCGAACGGCCGAGTGAGTTACGTGAGCCCTTCGGTGCGGCGCCTTCTTGGGTATGAACCGGAGGAATTCATGCGTCTCGACGCGCTCGTCGTCTTACCCGAGCCCGGCTGGTCAGAGGCTACGGCTTGGGTCCGCGAGATGACGGAGTCAGGGTCGAAGATGGGCACTAGGACGCTCCGGTATCGAAGAAAGGACGGGGGGGAGCGCTGGTTCGACGTGAGCGCAAATCTCCTTTTCGATGGATCGAAAAGCGCACCTAGTGTCCTGCTCTCTGCGCGCGACGTTCACGAGCGAAGGCTCGCTCAAGAGGCTCTCGAGGTGCGTGCCGAAACCTTCGAGCAGCTCTCCACGACGGACGGGCTCACAGGCCTTCTGAATCGGCGCGGGTTCATGGAGCGCGCGCTTGAGGCGCTCATGAACACGACTGGTCCGCGGGCCGTGGTGTTCGTGGACTTGGATGGTCTCAAAGGGATCAACGATACCCTGGGGCACGAAGCGGGCGATGCAGCGATCGTCGAAGCCGCTCGTCTGCTCAGGGCTGTCTGTCGTGGCGCAGACCTCGTCGCGAGGCTGGGTGGAGACGAGTTCGCTGTGTTTGCCGGGGAGCTGACGGAGGTAGGTTACGGCAAGCTGCGCGGGCGCATCGAGCAAGCTTTGGAGGAGAGAAACGCGGCCTCGGGGCGAGCGTACCAGCTCGCTTTCAGCATCGGTGCAGCATTTTACGATCCGAATCTGGACGATTCGCTGGACTCCCTCCTCAAACGGGCTGACACCATCATGTACGAAGAGAAAAGGCGTCGCCGGGAGCTCGGGGCCCGCTCTGTCTGAGGGTGAGCCGTCCGAGGGCGGTCGAGCTCGCGCCCGGGGGGAACCGACACTATAGAACGGCGGCATGACCCCGCCGCCCCCTTCACACAAGCCGCACGAGCGCCGCACCGAGCTCCTGCTCCCGGCTGGCGATCTGGCCCGCCTCAAGACGGCTCTCCTCTACGGAGCGGACGCCATCTACGCGGGGCTTCCCGATCTCAGCTTGCGAACGAAGAGCGAGTTTGGGCTCGACGATCTGGCCGAGGGTGCGCGGCTAGGGCGAGCCGCGGGCAAACGCCTCTACCTCACGCTGAACCTTTTCACGCAGAACCGAGACGTGCGCCGGCTCGAGGCGGCGGTGGAAGCCTTCCGCTCCATTCGCCCCGACGGTGTGATCGTCTCGGACATCGGGGTTCTCCACTTTCTCCGCAAAAGGGCCCCAGAGCTCGAGATCCACGTTTCGACCCAAGCCAACGTGCTGAGTTACCTGACGGTTCAGGCTTGGCAGGAGATGGGCGCGTCGTTGGTCGTGATGGCCCGAGAGGTGAGCTTCGAGGAGCTCTCCGAGATCCGCGCAGAGTGCCCCGACATCCGCCTCGAGACGTTCGTGCATGGGGCGATGTGCATGACCTATTCGGGACGCTGCCTGCTCTCGAACTACCTGGCTGAGCGTGGCTCGAACCAGGGCAGCTGCGCCCATAGCTGCCGCTGGAAATATAGCCTCAAGGTCCAGAAGGCGGATGGCACGACCGGCACCATCGATTTGACCTCGGAGAACATGAACGAATTCAATTTCTTCCTCGAGGAAGAGTTTCGCCCCGGCGAGCTGTTCCCGATCGAAGAGGATGCGCGCGGATCTTATATCTTGAACGCTCGCGACCTTTGTCTGATGCCGCGGCTTGCAGACTATCTCCGGCTTGGCCTCGATTCGCTCAAGGTCGAGGGGCGGAACAAGAGCGAGTACTACCTTGCCGTCGTGGGTCGCGCTTACCGTGCCGCCATCGATCGATACTACGAGGATCCTGAGACCTTTGACGCCCGGCCTTTCCTCGAAGAGCTCGAGACGGTGCCGAGCCGGGGCTACACCGAAGGCTTCCACACCGGGCGCCTCGGGCCGACCGCGCACAACTATCACTCGTCTGCTTCGCTCAGCTCCTTCGAGTACGGCCTCTTGGTGCGGGAGGTCCGCGAACATGACGTCGTCTGTGAGATCAAAAATCGGCTTCTCCCGGGGGACGTGCTTGAGTTCCTTCTTCCGGGAGGGCTCTCGATCCTCCGGCTTCGCCTCTATGAGTTCGTCTCCTACGAGACGGGTGAGGTGAAAGATCGCGTCACCGCAGGCGAAGGGCGCGCCATCGTGATTCCGCTCTCGGCCTTCCATAGCGAGGGCGCGGACGTCGTGCGCCGCGCGCTTGTCCCCGGGGTCGTGGCGCGAAAGGGGCGACCGCTTGATGCGGACAAGAGCGAACAGCTGGCGCTCGACCGGGCTTCCTTCGGCGTTGAGCAGGGCCTTCTGCCGGCCTCGGCTTTGGCACGAGGTGCCCGAGCGAAACCTCAGGCGACGCGGGCGCCGAAGCTCGGCGCGCTCGGGTGTTGTGCGCTCGGATGCAATGGTTGTTTGCCCTTCTGGAACGAGCCTCGCTACGAGACGGCACGGGCCAAGTATTGCGCGAGTCGAGGGCTACCGTGCTGAAGCCGCTGCGCGTGCTCGGCATTGAGACTTCGGGCCTCTCGGGCTCGGTCGCGCTGGCGGAAGGGGGCAAGATCATAGCTCACCGTGCTCACAGCGGCGAAAACCAACACGCCGAGAAGATCTTTGGGCTGATCGAGGAAGCCCTTGAGGAGGCGGGCTGGGACCGAGCGAGCCTCGGGCGAGTTGCGGTCAGCCGGGGACCGGGGGCCTTCACCGCGCTCCGGATCGGGATGGCGGTCGCCGATGGTTTGAGTCTGGGCTTCGGTATCGAGGCTGTCACGGTCAATAGCCTCGAGGCGCTTGCCTTCAGTCCCTTCGCGGTGCTCGGAGAAGGCGCTCCGGAGAGGCAGGAGAGGGAGCTCTTGGTGGCGCTTCGGGACGCGCGTCGCAGTGAGCTTTTTGTGGGAATGTTCGGTCGAGACGGGCGCCCGCTCGCGCCGCCCGAGGCGATCGCTGTGGACACGGCACGAGAGGAACTTCTCCGGCGTCTCGATGGCAGGCGCGCCTATGTTGTCGGCCAGCCGGGGCTCGAACTCGGGTTCTCCAGCGATCTTCCGTCCGCGTTTCACGCGGTCGATCCCGACGCGCGGGCCGTCGCGCTCCTTGGCGCCGAAAGGAAATCGGAAGGGCCGATCCGTCCCGAGTATGTGCGCGGCCCGAACGTCGTGAAGCCGAACCTTCCGCCTTCGCCCCTCGCCGAGATCGAGCAAGACGAGGTTCGAGCGGCGGAGAACTGAGCCGGAGCGAGCGGAGAGCTGTGCGAACTCCCTTGGTGTCTCTTCAGCGCGGATCGTAGAGGAGGAAGCTCGCGCGCAACGGGCCGTTCATGAGCGGTTTGTGGACGCGGGGGCGTCCGCCGAAAGCTTGTTCGACGAGCCGGATCCGCGGCGAGGAGGCGGCTTCGTCCGGCTCTCCGACCAGCAATGCGGTCCGGAAGCCCGGGAGCCGCCGCGCGTAGTCAGCGAGGGCCCGGTAGAGCTCGAGGAGCTCTTGGTCCGAGTACTCGAGGCGGACTCCGTACGGCGGATTGGTCAAAATGAGACCGCCTTCGCCGAGCTCCTTCTGCCGGCTCAGGATGGCGCTGCCGTCATCGGCCCGGAAGTCCTTGCACTCGTGCTCCACGAACCGCAGGGCGCCAGCGGTGTTGATGGCTCGTAGGGTCAGCTCGGACACGTCGGGCACAAACTCTCGAGAATACACCACGGGCCGTGCGTCACCAAAGAGCGGCGCTCCGTAGCGGTCGAACTCGCTCTGAAAGACAGGGTGTTTGGCGAGCAGCGGTCCTCGTCCCGAGGTCCAAATCGAGCGACCGAGGGCCGAGAGCGCAGCCTCCGCCACGATCGTCCCACTGCCGGCCATGGGATCCACGAGGACGTCTCGCCTGGAATCGAAGCGAGCGAGCATCAAGAGCAGCGCAGCGAGATCCTCGCGCAAGGGCGCCTCCCCGCTCTCGGTGCGGTAGCCGCGCTCGTGGAGGGGGCGGCCTGCGATGTCGAGGGAGATCAGGGTAGTGGGTCGGCCGTCGGCATCGGTGCCACCTCGGATATGGAAGACGAGCTCAGGCTTTCTCGGTTCAACGACGAGCTCGATGCCGCGATCCTGTGCTCCGTCGACGAGGGCATTCTTCACGGTGCCGACGATCTGGCGCTCACCGGCTTCTACGGCCGTGGGCGGGAAGACTTCGACGCTGAGACGGGTTTCTGCTCCTGGAAAGAGCTCGCGCGTGTCTTTTCGGACCAAGGACCGAAGCTGGTCGTAGAGGGGCTCGAGACGCGTCTCGTGGAGCTCATAGAGATCCCAGAGCACCCGTGCGCTGGTGCGATGATAGGTCGCTGCGAGCGCCGCAAGGTCGGCGGCGAAGGGATAGGCGACCGCGCCTGGGCCGAGTTTCTGGACAGGGTGAGCTCGAAACTCTTGGAAGCGCGGCGCGTCCCAGGCGCGGCGGGCGAGCCGGCTGAGCTCGCCGTCCATGATCTTGTTGGAGCCGTAGGTCCCGAGAAGCCGGAGGCGATCGATGGGGCGAGACTCGGGCTTATTCACAGACCAGCGCTTTGATTGAGATGTCGTCGACTTCGTAAAAGAGACCAGCCTGGTTCTTCTTGAGCGCGAAGATGTTCACCTCCGGTGGGGTTTGGGTGGGGAAGTCCGAGAAGTCTGTGATCCGCCACTCGAACTTCGTCCACTCGCTCGGCGCAGGATCGACCGAATAGGGCTCTCCGGTCTTGGTCGACATGAAGTAGTCGTGGAACTGGATATCGGCGTCGTCGTAGTTGTAAAGGGCGCCGTTGATGTAGTTCTCGTTGCTGGCCTTCGCGTCACCGATTGCGCGGTAGTAGCCGGAGACGATGAGGACACTTGTCCCCTCGGGGGGCTCGAAGGGCTGGTAGATGTCGTAGCTGAGCGACGCAACCGTATCGAAGCGAGCGACATAATTCCCCGTGCGAGCGCTCTCCGACTGGACGAAAACGTTCGGGTACTCTGAGAGGTCGGCCTCGACGTAGTCGGCGCCGTTGATGGATTTGGCTAGGAACCAGTATGTACCGTCCCCTTCGGGATCCACCGACTCGAGCGAGGGATCACCGAGGAGCTCTTCTTCGAGAGTGAGCGAGCGCGTCTCACAGCCACTTGCGGTGCAGGTCCCGGGACAGCCGTCTTCGCTCGCGCACTGGTCGTCGTGGAGCGTCACCTTGCACACTCCGTCCGCGCAGGCGACCGTCGCGCACTCATCGTTCGGTGCCGTGCAATCCGCCGCGGTTTCACACTCCACACACCCTGAATCGGTGCACAACGGTGCGTCCTTCGTGCAGCCGAGGTCTTGGCCATCGTCGTCTTCGGTGTCGATGCACGTGGTGCACCCTCCCTCAGCGCAAAGGGGGGCTTGAACGTCGCAGCCGGCGTCGATGGTAGTCCCTTTTTCGTTGTCAACGCAGGCGACACAAGCGTCAGGTCCGCTGCTTCCGTCGCATACGCCCCCATTGCAAGCTTCGCCCGGGTCCTCGGGGGTATGCGTGCAGGCGCCATCGGTCGAACAGGCGTCGACAGTACAGTCGTTCTGGTCGTCGCAGTCCGAGTGTTTCTCGCAGCTCACGCACAGGATCTGTGCGCCAACGCGACACTGGGGCGCGTCGCCTGTGCAGCCAGTGTCCTTGCGGCTGCCGGGTTGGTCGTCGACGCAAGCCTGGCAGGCCTCTTCACCGGGCACGCCGCTGCAGACGCCACCCTCGCATTCGGAGCCAGCGCTCAAGGTGCGGTGTTCACACCCCCCGTCGTCATTGCAGACGTCTTCGGTGCAGTCGTTCTGGTCGTCGCAACGTGCGGCGCATCCCGAGTCGCCGCCTTGGCCGCCTTGGCCCCCGAGGCCATCCTCGGGATCTCCCTTTTGGTATTTGTCGAGGCCCAAGACGGCGTGGCAGCCGCCAAGCGAGCCAGCCAAGACCGAGCCACAGAGGAGTCCGAACGCGACGGTCAGAGTGCGATTTCTCGAAGAGCCTTGCACAGCGACGGGACGATAACCCCAAGTCTTCCTCTCGGAAAAGGGTTCAAGTCCAAGATGGGCCCGTGAGAGCCGTCCCTTGGGGCTGAATCAGGGCCGATTCGAGTCAGGTGGTCCTGATTCGTCCAAAGGCGCGAGGAGTTCGGAGAGGGAGTCAGGCGTGAGCAGGGGCGCATGCCCGCTTGGCCCGAACAGATCCTCGGCGAGCCTGCGCTTTTGCGCCTGCAGGCCCAGCATCCGCTCTTCGACGCTCCCGGAGGCAATCAGGTTGTAGACGAAGACCGGTTTGGTCTGGCCGATCCGGTAGGCGCGATCAGTCGCCTGCATTTGCGCGGCCGCATTCCACCAGGGGTCGTAGTGAACGACTGTGTCGGCGGAGACCAGATTGAGTCCGGTGCCGCCGGCCTTGAGGCTGATCAGAAACACGTCGGCTTCGCCGCGATCGAACTGCTCGATCAGGCTCATCCTGTCCTTCGTGCTCCCGGTGAGCATCAGGGTCTTCACCTGTCGCTCGTGGAGCCCACGAGCCAAGAGGGCAAGCATTTTCGCAAACTGTGAGAAGACGAGGATTCGGCGTCCGGCGGAAAGCTCCCGAAGGGCGAGCTCGAAAAAGAACGTAGCCTTGGCCGACTCGGAGACGGGCCGCGCAGCCTCGAGCTCGACGAGCCGTGGATCACAGCAAATTTGGCGCAGTTTCATGAGCGCGTCGAGGATCTGGATCTGGGCGCCTTCCCAGCCGCGAGTGCGCAGCGCTCCGCGCACGTCACGGTCCGCCGCGATACGCACGCTCTCGTAGAGCTCTCTTTGAGCGCGGCCGAGTTCGACTGCACGGATCAGCTCCGTCTTGGGGGGGAGTTCGGGGGCGACAGATTCCTTGAGTCGCCTGAGCACGAAGGGCTTCACTCGATTCCGAAGCTGATCGATGCGGTCGAGATCGCGGTCGTGTTCGATCGGGATCTGAAAGCGCCTTTGGAAGTCGCGCCGGGTCCCGAGTAGGCCGGGCAAGACGAAGTCGAAAAGAGACCAGAGCTCGGTGAGGCTATTTTCGACCGGCGTGCCGCTGAGGAGCAATCGATGGCGAGCGGGGAGCTTTCTAGCCGCCATGCTCGCGAGACTCAGGGGGTTTTTGATGGCTTGGGCTTCGTCGAGGATGACGTAGTGGAACTCGCGCGCAGCGAGCAACTCGACGTCGCGGACGAGCAGCGGGTAGCTCGTGAGTAAGACGTCCATGCGCCCCTCGAGCGCCCGCTTCCGCTTCGGGCCCGTGTACGTGGCAACCTGAAGGTGGGGAGCGAACTTTCCGAGCTCACGGAGCCAGTTTCCGGTCAGGCTGGTCGGCGTGACGATGAGGCAGGGACGGTCGATGCGGCGGGCCTCTTTCTCGCGGGAAAGGAGAGCGATCGTCTGGAGCGTCTTCCCGAGGCCCATGTCGTCCGCCAAGATCCCGCCGAGGCCGAGGTCTCGGAGGTGCTCGAGCCACGTGAGCCCTTCGCGCTGGTAGGGTCGGAGTTTTGCCCGCAAGGCTGCTGGCTCTGGGGACCAGGTCGGGCCTTTTCGGAGGGCACGAGCTTGCTCGATGATCTCCTGGCCCTGGGCCCACTCGAGCTCGACCTCGCCTGCGCCCCCGCTCAGGGCTTCGTGGACGTCGAAGAGCTCCCCGAGGCGGGGCCGCTCGAGCCTGAGGCAGCCGCCCCGCGGATCGGGGTAAAGCTCAGAGAGGACTCGGACCAGAGCGACCAACCGCTCCCAGGGGATAGCGACGTAGCGGCCGGTGTCGAGACGGATGGCTCGGTAGCGTGCGGGGCAGCGGAGCAGGGTCTCGAGGCTATGACCCACGCGGGCGCGTTCGATGAGCTCGATGAGCGCGGGCACGAGATCGTGGGGACGGCCATCAATCACAATTCCCAAACGGAGCTCGAACCAATCGCGACACTCATCGAGCGCGACCTCTGCATGAACGCGCACCTTCTTCTCGTAGACCGGGAAGGGGAAGGAGGGCTCGAGTCGCACGTCGAATCCCGCGTCGCGCAAGCGTTCGACCGCGGCCAGCACGAACGAACAGCCGATGTGAGCGGCTGAGCTCCCGAACGCGCGCCCGCGCCCGACCTCCGGCTCGTCGAGGGACACGAGGTGCGTCGCTCGGGAATCGAAGTCGAAGACGCAGTCGTGCACGCAGCTCACCTCGATGGCTCCGAGACTCTCGAGCAAGAGCTCCGCTCGACGCTCGTCCTCTGGCTGCCGGAAGCTCTCCTCCGGCAGGGCAGAGGTGCCGCTTCTGACGAGGGAACCCTCGTAGTCGAACTCGAGGATCATCACCGCGGCGATCGCTCGCTCGGCTCCGTCCTCGAGCAGCACCTCCTCGCCAAACAGCGAGAGCCGCGGCACAAATGGATAGCCGCTCACTCGCCTCGGGTGCTCAGTCGGCACGCATCGAGCTGCGCAGGAGCGCGGCCAGATCTCCGAACCTATCGAGATAGTCTTGGTGGGCGAGGGAGATCATCTGCTCGGCCTCCTCTTTCCCGTACTCCTCGGCGATCTCACAGGGGCTCAGCTTTCCGGGTTGTTGCTTGTATGTGATGAAATAGTGTTTCAGGCGGTCGATGAAATTCCGAGGGACGTCGCTCAAGTCGCGCCACAGTGTATAGCTCGGATCGTTGCGCATGACGGCGATCAGCTTGTCGTCGGCCTCGTCGCGATCGACCATGCGCAGGCCGCCGATGATACGTCCGGTCATGAGGATGTTGCCGCTCGGGATCTGACGCTCGGAGATCACGCAGATGTCGATGGGATCGCCGTCGCCGATGATGTCGCTGCGGCCCGTGACCTCATTGCAGCGGGCGGCGACGCGCGCGGCACAGAGCGTCTGCGGGACGAAGCCGTAGGGCATCGGACAGGTGTTCGAGTAGAGCTGGGGCCGGTCCACTTTGAGGATGCCGGTGAACTTGTCGATCTCGAACTTCACGAGATCGTTCGGCACCACCTCGATGAAACAGTTCACGAACTCCGGCATGTCTTCGCCGATGGGCACACCGTGCCAGGGGTGGGCCGCGGACAAACCACTGCGCGTCTTGAGAATCGGGAGGGCTTGATCGTGTTCGGCCATGGGGGGCGCGAGAACATGCCCCGAGCGGGTGGACTTTTCAAACGGTTCTGACCAGATTCGACCAGCCTCCGCAGGAGCGGGCGGCGACTGACGGCCTCAGGGGGACGCTGGTGCGGGGGAGCACGAATACTCTCCGACGAAGTAAAAGGCGCGCTGACACTCGACGACGACCAGAGTTTGAGGACCGGTTTGGAAAGTGAGCGTCTGGGCGATCGGCGAGCGACCCGCCTGGACCAAGCGCGGTTGACAAGAGGCACAGGCGACCCGCCCGGCCATCGCGACAACCTCGGAGTTATCCGAGTAGACGTTCATGAGTCCGAGCGCACTCAGCACGATGAGTGTCAAACTGAAGGCGGAGCGCAGTACTTGTTTCATCGATCTCTTCCGGGTGTCCTAGTTTACTTGGCCGAGCTGGCCATCTCGAGTTCGAAGAAGGGCGGGGTGATCTCTTTGGTCCACCACAGGCCTCCCCCGACTTGGATGAAGTGTTTCTGAAGGATTGTGCGGTAGTAAGAGCCATTCCGGACGAAAATGTCGAGGTCGGTCCGTTCGGTGTCACAGCGCTCCTTGAGGTCGAAACGCGTCGTGATCTCGAAATAGACGAGCCCTCGGGACATCGCCGCGATGTTGGCGATGGCAGGGGCGACGTCGGGATCGGGGAGGTATTGGAGAACACCCTGACAGATGATGAGGTCGTAGGTCTCCCGGTCGCGCCAGCGGGCGATGTCTCGCTTCTCGAAGCCGTGTTCTTTGCACATGGCGTCACTCACCTCTGTGCCGCGATAACTCGTCTTCTTCGCGTTCTTCTCAATCCAGCGTTTCCAGTGGCCGACGCCGGCGCCGACATCGAGCACGTTCTCGATTTCGACACCATTGTACTTGGCGAACTCGAAAACGAAGCGCGCGAGGTGAGCATGTTCTTCCGCGGACGTGACGCGCGACCGGCTCTGAAGATAGAAGCGGTCGTAGTAATCCTGGTTGAACCGGGCGAAGCGATCCATGGGTCCCGAGAAGAATACACGAATCTCGGGCGCTTCCGCGAGGCCCCCTGAACCAACTTGCAGGGACCGCGGTTCCGAGTATGAAGTTCGCCGAAGAATGGCCGGTCGACGGGGCGATCGGGCCCCTTCGGGCGGGGACCGGACGAAGTCCGTCCGCCGCGTAGCCGCCATACCCCAGCAGAACGACAGAAAGAACTGAGACGATGAACCAGCCACTTCCCGCCATCGAACGCACCAAGGTTCCGACCGAGCTCGGCGCGAACTACCGCGTCGCGGACATGTCCCTCGCGGACTGGGGGCGCAAAGAGATCAAGATCGCCGAGAATGAGATGCCCGGTTTGATGGCTCTCCGCGCCGAATACGGGGACCGGAAGCCCTTGCGTGGCGCGCGCGTCGCCGGCTGTCTGCACATGACGATCCAGACGGCTGTCTTGATCGAGACGCTCGTCGAGCTCGGCGCCGAGGTCACCTGGACCTCCTGCAATATCTTCTCGACCCAGGATCACGCGGCCGCGGCCATTGCAGCGACCGGGGTCCCCGTCTTTGCTTGGAAGGGTGAGACCGAGGAAGAGTACCAGTGGTGCCTCGAGCGCCAGATTTACGCTTTCGCCGGCGGCAAGGGTCCGAACATGATCCTCGACGACGGCGGCGACCTCACGATCTGGATCCACGAGCGTCATCCGCAGCTCTTTGACGGCTCGGATCCGATCCGTGGCCTCAGCGAGGAGACGACGACCGGCGTGCACCGCCTCTACGAGATGTTCCGCGACGGAAAGCTGAAGTGCCCGGCGATGAACGTGAACGACTCGGTCACCAAGAGCAAGTTCGACAACCTCTACGGCTGTCGCGAATCGCTCACCGACGGCATCAAGCGCGCGACGGACGTCATGTTCGCGGGCAAGATCTGCGTCGTGGCCGGCTACGGCGACGTCGGCAAGGGCTGCGCCCAGGCAATGCGCGGCCTTGGCGCCCGCGTTCTCGTCACCGAAATCGACCCGATCTGCGCTCTGCAGGCGGCAATGGAAGGCTACCAGGTCGTCACCATGGATGAAGCCGCCCCCATCGGGGACATCTTCGTGACCGCGACTGGCTGCTGCGACGTCATCGTCGGGCGGCACCTCGACGCCATGAAGAACGAGGCGATCGTCGCCAACATCGGCCACTTCGACAGCGAGATTGATATCGCTTACCTCGAAGGCCGTAAAGACATCAGCGAAGAGAACATCAAACCCCAGGTCGACCACTTCATCTACCCGGACGGTAAGCGCATTACCGTGCTCGCCCGCGGGCGCCTCGTGAACCTCGGCTGCGCCACGGGTCACCCCAGCTTCGTGATGTCGAACAGCTTCTCGAACCAAGTGATCGCCCAAATCGCCCTCTTCAACGAGAAGTTCCCGCTCGGCGTGCACCTCCTGCCGAAGAAGCTCGACGAAAAGGTCGCCGCTCTCCACCTGCCCAAGCTCGGAGCCAAGCTCGAGAAGCTGTCGCCGAAGCAGGCGGCTTACCTCGGGATCCCCGCGGAAGGCCCCTTCAAGCCCGAGACCTACCGCTACTAAGCCCTCGCCTCCGCGCCTCGCGGAGGTGAAGAGCAGCCGGCTCCGGGTTCCTTTCGGGTGCCCAAGCCGCTACCACCCCGCCCCCGCGGGATTCAGTCGGCCCCCAAGGCATGCGCCGAGGGGGCCGCGGCGCATTTTCAGGCGCGACCTGGCTCCCAATTCGCTCGACGGCGCGGGCCCGAGCGATTAGATAGGGCGCCCGAGAAAATATCCTCCACGCGAGGGTGCCAGAAGGGCACCGCTCCTTTAGCTCTGAAACCAATCATCCATGACCGACCTCAGCCTCTACCGCAACATCGGCATCTTCGCTCACGTGGACGCCGGCAAGACTACCACGACCGAGCGCATCCTGAAGCTCACCGGCAAGATCCACAAACTCGGCGAGGTGCATGATGGCGCTGCGACCACCGATTTCATGGTGCAAGAGCAGGAGCGAGGCATCACGATCCAATCGGCGGCGACGACCTGCTACTGGAAGGGTCACCGCTTCAACGTTATCGACACCCCCGGACACGTCGACTTCACGATCGAAGTTTACCGTTCACTCAAGGTGCTCGACGGCGGCATCGGTGTGTTCTGTGGTAGCGGCGGCGTCGAGCCGCAGTCAGAGACGAACTGGCGTTATGCAAATGAGAGCCGGGTCTCCCGCCTCATCTATGTGAACAAGCTCGACCGTCTCGGAGCAGATTTCTACCGCGTCGTGAACCAGGTGAAGAACGTGCTCGGCGCGAAGCCGCTCGTCATGGTTCTCCCGATCGGTATCGAGAGCGACTTCAAGGGCGTCGTCGATCTGCTCGAGAGGAAGGCCTACATCTGGGACGACACTGGTATCCCCGAGAACTTCACGGTCTCCGACGTTCCCGAGGACATGAAGGAGCAGGTCGAGAAGTACCGCGCCGAGCTCATCGAGATGGCCGTCGAGCAAGACGACGCTGTCATGGAGAAGTACCTCGAGGGCAACGAGCCCACCATCGACGAGATCAAGATGTGTGTCCGCAAGGGCACCATCAACCTCTCCTTCTTCCCGACCTTCTGCGGCTCCTCCTTCAAGAACAAGGGCGTGCAGAAGGTGCTCGACGGCGTCGTCGACTATCTCCCGAACCCGACCGAGGTTCCCCCGCAGCCGATCGTTGACCTTGAGGGTAATGAGACGGGCGAGTACGCCACCGTCGATCCCGAAGGTCCGTTCCGTGCGCTCGCCTTCAAGATCATGGACGATCGCTTCGGCGCGCTGACCTTCACGCGCATCTACTCCGGCCGCCTGAAGAAGGGCGACAGCGTCCTCAACACCGCTACCGGAAAGACCGAGCGCATCGGGCGCATGGTGGAGATGCACGCCAACGACCGCAACATGATCGAAGAGGCTCAGGCCGGCGACATCATCGCGCTCGTCGGACTCAAGAACGTCGGCACCGGCCACACGCTCTGTGACGAGAAGAACCCGGCCACGCTCGAGCCGATGGTCTTCCCCGATCCGGTCATTTCGATCGCTGTCGCGGCCAAGGACAAGGGCTCGACCGAGAAGATGTCGAACGCCATCGGTAAGATGGTCGCGGAAGATCCTTCTTTCCGCGTAGAGGTCGACGAGGAGTCGGGCGAGACGATCCTCAAGGGCATGGGCGAGCTGCATCTCGACATCAAGATCGACATCCTGAAGCGGACCCACGGCGTCGAAGTGATTGTTGGCGAGCCTCAGGTTGCTTATCGTGAGTCGATCACGCAGCCCGTCAGCGACTCCTACACCCACAAGAAACAGTCGGGTGGTTCCGGCCAGTATGCAAAGATTGACTACACGATCGAGCCTCAGGAGAAGGGCACGGGCTTCGTCTTCGAGTCGAAGATCGTCGGCGGCAGCATCCCGAAGGAGTTCATCCCCGCGGTCGAGAAGGGCTTTAAGTCGATGCTCGACAAGGGGCCGCTCTGTGGCTTCCCCGTCGTCGACTTCAAGGTGACGCTGACGGACGGTGGCTTCCACGCCGTCGACTCTTCGCAGATCGCCTTCGAAATCGCCGCCAAGGCCGCTTACAGGCAATCGATGCCGAAGGCAGCTCCCGAGCTGCTCGAACCGATCATGAAGGTGGACGTGTTCGTTCCCGAAGATCACGTCGGCGACGTCATCGGCGATTTGAACCGCCGCCGCGGTATGGTTCAGGGCCAGGAGTCAGGCCCGACCAACGTCCGCATCAAGGCTGAGGTCCCGCTGTCCGAGATGTTCGGTTACATCGGCGATCTGCGCTCGATGACCTCCGGTCGCGGCCAGTTCTCGATGGAGTTCTCGCACTACTCGCCCTGCCCGCGCCAGATCGTTGAGAAGGTCAAGGAGCAGGTCAAGGCCCGCGAAGCAGCCAAGAAGTAAGACCTTTTCAGGTCTGAGAATGCGACGCTGCGAGTCCCGAGGGGCTCGCAGCTTCGTTTTGTGGAGATGAGAACGGTCGCCCTGGAGTTCTCGCGACTGGGGAACCGGCGGCAGAGTCGTAGGGCTCTTGCTCGGCGGAAGCTCGTCGCGGGGCTCGGCTCTCAGCCTTGTGAGACTGCCGATTAGACTAGCGAGTCTGAGTGTCGCGTGAGCGCCTCGAGTGCGGAGGAGCGAAAGACGGAGAGGGTATCAGGGCAACTTGGGGCTACTCATGCCAGTCGCTCCGCCACTCAAGACGAATGTGAGCGCTTCAGTGGAGGGCACGTCGAGCGGCTCAATTTGGCTCTTCGGAAGCAGAAGGACTTGCCCGCCGATGTTGTAGGCTTGGGGAACGTAGACGGTCACGTGCTCCTTGACCGCGGGGAAGGGCGCGCTTTCTCTCGTAAGAAAACCTACGACTCGCACTTCGCTGCGCGGATCGAGCCGTACGAGCACGGCGGTCCCGAAGGCCGCCTTCTCACCGATCAAAGCCGAGACGATGTCGCGAATGGATCCGTAGACGAGGCTGACGCCAGGCACCCGGCCCATCCACCGATCGAAGATCAGATAGAGCCTGCGTCCGAGGTACTGGCTCGCGAGAAAACCGACAAGTGTCGTACCGCAGAGCGCAATTGCGAGTCCGAGTCCCGGCGTGCTCACGCCGAGCCAATGGTCCATTTGGCGGATGATCGTGACGAAGGCGATCACGGTCAGCAGGAGGGGAACCAGGACCAGGCAGCCACGCGCGAAGTAGCCGAAGAGGCGCTTCATGGGCGGGGCCTTAGCACGAAACTTCGGCCAAGGAGTCAAGGAGGGCGAGTTGCCCAAGAGTGGCGGCGATCGCGATCTCGGTGGTCAAGATCGCAGGACTCAGGCGGACGGGGGAGAAAGAGGCCCGCTCGAAGGATTCGAGCTCGCTCGGGATGAAGCCTCCCTCGGGGCCGAAGGCGAGGCTGAGGGGTGCGTCGAGGCGGAGCGGCGGGGCGAAGGTATGAGGAGCCTCCGGCTCAAGGACGAAGCGTCGTTCAAACGCGGCGGCGCTCGAGTTCCGGTCGAGATTCTCGACGAAACTTCGAAAGCCCTCATGGATCGCAAACGTGGGCAGAAAGCTCTGGCCTCCTTGTTCGGCGCCCAATCGGAGGTCGGCATCGACGCGTTCGGGCAAAAGGCGCGGTGAGTCGAAGTAGGAGCGCGGGACTTTCCAAGCGCGGACCAGATCGATGTGCCGAATGCCAAAGGAGGCCGAGGTGTGGAGCAGGCGTGACAGGGCAAGGGGGCGGGGCAAGGCGACGATCAAATGAACCTGAGGGGGAGCCTCGGGCTCGAGCTGCCCGATCCGGACGCGGACCTCCCCCGGCTCATCAGAGATGATTTCCCCGAGCCCTTTGCCTTGGCCCGCTACGCCGACTTTGAGCGGGTCGCCAACTGTCTTCTTGAGGACTGTGCGGATATGGGTCGCGCGCTCTCCTCGGGCGGTCCCGACCCCCAGGTCTAGCTCTTCCGGTCGGAACAGGAGGAGGTTCATGACAGGGGTCGAGCCACGGAGAGGTCGAGAGCGTGGCTTTTCGACGCGAGGGCGCGCGGGTAGCTCCCGAGGACCTTCACGAGCGCTCCCATGGCCTCAAGCTGCTCGATGGCCTCCCGGAGCGGGGACTCTAGGCGGTGGCCCTCTGCGTCGACCACAAATGCGTATTCCCAGCGCGGTCCGTGCAGTCCGACCAGTGGCCTGGACTCGATGCGTGTGAGGTTCACGAAGGCATCATCGAAGACGCCGAGCACTTTTCGGAGGCCGCCGCGCTCGTGAGGCGCAACGAAGACCAGACTCGTCTTGTCAGAGGAAGGAGCGCCTGGCGCACCTCGGCTCGGCGGGCTATCTTCTTTCGCGACGACGACGAAACGCGTCGCATTGTCATCGCGGTCAGCGATGTTCTCACAGAGGACGGAAAGGCCGAGATTCTTGACGGCGAGCGGAGGCGCGATGGCCGCGGCCTCCGGATCCGAGAGCACGTCCAAGGCCGCCTGGGCTGTCGAGGTGCTCGGGATGCGCTCCCAGTCGGGCCCATTGGTATCGAGCCAGCGCCGACACTGGGAGAGGGCCTGGTCTTTGGAGAGGACGCGGCGGACCTCTTTCAAGGTCACCCCGGGCCGGGCCGCGAGGGTGTGGCGAATGGCGAGCTCATGCTCGCGGGTGATCCGGAGTGAGCCGGTGATGAGGGCGTCGACGGTTTCTCGCACCGTGCCCGCGATCGAGTTCTCAATCGGGACGACGCCGAACTGGACTTCCCCCTGTTCGACCGCGTCAAAGACCCGCTCGATGGTGGAGAGGGGACGCAGATTCGAGGTGCGGGTGAAGAGGGCCCGCGCGACCTCGTGGGTGTTCGTGTCCGCGGGCCCAAGATAGGCGACTTCGAGGGGGGCGCTCATGAGGAGAGGAGCTGACGGAGCGACTGCAGCCGGAGCGCGAGCATCACGTCACCGTCGATGTGGAGCTTGCCAGCGAAGAACAATACCTGCGGGCTCTCGCTTCCCGTCATCATCGACACGAAATCGCTCGTGCTCATCTTGATCGTACAGGGCGACTCTCCATCGCGCTCTTCGACGGCGGGGTTCTCCGTCAGATCCACGATCCACGTGCCGCCCTCGTCCCCCTCGAGCACGAACTTGTAAATGGCGTTCACGAGGCGGGCCTCATCGGGCTTCTGCTGGATCTTGGCCTGGGCGTCGTTCATGATTTCGCGCGCGGTCGTCATGACCTTCATTTAACCCGTTCGAGCCCCGCGCTACAGAGGAGCGAGCATATGTTCTTGGTGTTTGTGTACGGATCGCTCCGGACCGGTGAGTCGAACCACGCGCAGATGACCGGGGCGCGTCTGGTTTCTGGTCACAGTGTGGCTCTGGACGTTGGGTTGATCCCGTACCTCGAGGGCTTCCCGGGGCTCATTCGTGCCCCGGGCTCTCGGGCGCGCGGGGAGGTATTCGAGGTGGACGCCGAGCACCTGGCTCGCCTCGATCTCTTCGAAGGGGTCCCGAGCGAATATTTGCGAGAGCCTGTCGAATGTGAGGGGCTCGGAAGGGTCTTTGCATACCTGGCTGCGCGTCCGGCCGGATTTGACCGAGTGGACAAAGAAGAATGGCCCCGGTCGAAGGACAATCGACCAGGGCCATCTTGGACTCGCTGACGAGCTGTCAGCGGGGCCGTCGCTCTCAGCGAGAGGAGATCGGCTTGTAGTTGCGAAGATCGTAGCCCGTGTAGATCTGGCGCGGACGAGCGATCTTCTGCTCCTTGTCAGTGAGCATCTCTTCCCACTGGGCGAGCCAGCCGACGGTGCGCGGGATCGCGAACATCACGGTGTACATCTCGACCGGGATCTCGAGGGCCTCGTAGATGAGGCCGGAATAAAAGTCGACGTTCGGGTAGAGCTTACGCTGCACGAAGTAGGGATCTTCGAGGGCGATGCGCTCGAGCTCAAGAGCGATATCGAGCAGGGGGTTTTTTCGGCCCACGACAGCGAACACCTTCTCGGCTAGGCCCTTGATGACCTTCGCGCGCGGATCGTAGTTTTTGTAGACGCGGTGCCCGAAGCCCATGAGGCGGGTTCCGGCCGAGCCGTCCTTCACTGCCTTCACGAACTCGGGGACTTTGTCCTTCGAGCCGATCTGCTGGAGCATGCGAAGCACCGCTTCGTTGGCGCCGCCGTGGAGCGGTCCGTAGAGCGCCGCGATCGAGCCAGCGATGGCAGAGTAGGGATCGGCCTGGGAGCTACCGATGCTGCGCATGACGTTCGTCGAGCAGTTCTGCTCGTGATCCGCGTGCAGGATGAAGAGGACGTCGAGCGCGCGCACGATGTCAGGGTGCGGCACGTAGTTCGATTGGTTCATCTTCAGCATCCGAAGGAAGTTCGCGGAGTAGCTGAGATCGGGATCCGGGTAGACGAAAGGATGTCCGCGGCTGTGACGATAAGCCCAAGCCGCGAGGGTCGGGATTTTGGCGATCAGGCGGGTGATTTGGCGACGGCGCAGGTCTGCACTCAGAACCTCCTTGGCCTCCGGATAGAAAGTACTCAGCGCGCCCACCGTGCTCACGAGCACGCCCATCGGGTGTGCGTCGTAGCGAAAGCCCTTCAAGTAGTCGCGCAGGTTCTCGTGAACGAAGGTGTGCTTCTTGATGCTCGATTCCCACTCATCGAGCTCGGCGGCGCTCGGCAGCTCACCCTTCAAGATCAGGTACGCCGTCTCCATCCAGCTCGCCTGCTCAGCCAGCTCGTTCACCGGGTATCCCCGATAGCGCAGGATGCCCTGATCGCCGTCGATGAAAGTGATGGCAGAGCGGCAGGAAGCCGTATTCATGAACGCCGGATCGTAGCCCATCAGGCCGAAGTCGCTTTCGTCCTTGCGGATCTGACGGAGGTCCATGGTTCGGATGGTGCCGTCTTGGATAGGGATCTCGTAGGTTTTACCGGTGCGATTGTCTGTGATGGTGAGCGATTCGTTGGGCATCTTGTGAGGATCCTCGTTGGTTCTCGAGCGGCAAACTTCTCTCGGCGCGGGCGGTGTGGACACGGGTCGGTTCGATACCTTCGCGCGGGCAGTTCTTGCCCCTCGGGCTTTCGGTCCGAGACTAGAACTTGTTTTTGACCTTGCCCATGTTCGAGCAAAAATTTTGCCAAATTTCATCGGTCTGGCACGAACAAAGGGACGAGTGGTATGTTGCCCCGAGCGTTTTGTTTCGCGTCGATCCTGATCACCATTGCGTGTCAGCGAGAAGCCGTCCTGGGAGAGCAAGCGCCGCTCCGAGATGGCCTTACGTCGCTCGCGGCGGCGACCGCGCTCAGTGTCGCTGAGCAGCATTGGGGGCACATTCCGGCGCCCCCAGAGGACGCCGACAAACTCGCACCGCTCACCCTCGCGACCCAGATTTGGGACGCGCCAGAGGCCGGTTCCAAGCCCATCGGATATCTTCGGCTGGGAGAGAAGGTGCCCCGGTCTGACGCGCCCGTCACCGAGAAGAACTGCCGGGGCGGTTGGTACGCCCTGCGCCCGCTCGGCTTCGTCTGCAACGGCGATGGAGCGACCATCGACATCGAGCAGCCCCTCGTGCGCGCATTCCCACACGGCCCGGACCGAAGCCGACCACTTCCCTATAAATACGCCTTTGTTCGAGCGATCTCCCCGAACTACCTCGTCGTTCCCAGCAAAGAAGACCAGCTCCGCTATGAGATGAGCCTCGATCGGCACCTGCGCTCCTACGCGAAGTTCAAGAAAGACTGGGACCGGGTCACTCCGGGCGCCAACGAAGTGCCTCTAGGGGCGACCGGCGCCGCCACAGAGCTCGACGCGAGCTTTATCTTGGAGCCGACCCTGAGCGAGAGGTACGGCGGGGACGGCTCCGACCGTGTCCCGTTCTGGCTCGAGGGCAAGCGCCAGATTCCGAATGTTTCAACCTTCCGCGCGCCGCCTTATGCGGTCATCGCCGGACGGGTCAAACGGCACGCGGGCGTGGCATTGATCGACTCGTTCGTATCGTCCAAAGACGACTTCGAGCGCCGCTTCGCGCTCGCCGTCGACGGTCGCCTCTTGCCCGCGGACAAACTCAAGCCGGAGACAGCTTCCGCCTTCCACGGATTCGAGCTCGAAGGGCAGACATTGCCGGCGGGCATTGTCTACAAGAAAGGGGCGCGCGTTTACGATGATGAGTTCAATGTGACCGGCGATGCGCCTGCTCACCGCTCGCTCGTTCCTCTCTCGGGCGATGTGCGCTTTCGTTCGGGCGTCCGTTACGTGCGCGGTCGGGACTCGCGTTGGTACAAGTCGGACGACCTCCGGATCGCGGCCGCGCCCAGCAGTCTGCCCTGGTTTGCCCGCAAGCAGGTGCGCTGGATCGACATCTCGATCTTGAGCCAGACTCTCGTGCTTTACGAGGGCGGCACGCCCCGCTACGTGACGATGGTTTCGACCGGGCGCGATGGCCTTGGGGATCCGAAAGAGACATACAGCACGCCGACTGGGACCTACCGCATCTATCAGAAGCACGTGACGCACACGATGGACTCGAACGTCGCCGACAACGAGTTTGAGCTCCGGGACGTGCCTTGGGTCATGTACTTCCAAGGTGGCTATGCGCTCCACGGCGCCTACTGGCACGACGATTTCGGCAAGCCCCGCTCGCACGGCTGCATCAACTTGGCTCCGATCGATGCCCGCTACGTCTTCAACTGGACCTCACCGGATGTCCCCGCAAATTGGCATGGTGCCTACTCGGGAGACACGATGGGTCAGGGGACGCTGATCAACATTCACCCCTGAGGGCTGCCCAGGACCAGGAGGCTCTCTTCGTACTCACCCCCCCCCGTGCTACCGAGAACCCCTAGGCGCTCTTCGGCGCTGTCCGTCGAGCGCGCGCGAGTTTTTGTCGCCGGGATGAGCCTTCCGGCGCGCCCAAGCCCAAACTCCGGCATGTTGACGTAGATGTTCTCGTAGGAGCCGGGCCTGACCACGTAGGTTTCGTGCCAGATGCCGACATCGCCGTTGGTCCCGATCGCGCGATGGAAGTCGCGCCAGGCGGGCAGATGTGCGGCATCCTTGGATTTGGCATAGTCGAGCAGCTGGCGGAGCGAGCGCCAGTATTGAACGATGAGCGTGGCGCGGCCGAAGTATTGTTCGTAGGAGATCAGGCCGAGCTCGGGATGGGCATCGAGTTCGCGGAGCATGCGCGGCATCGCGCGCGCGACCGGGAGCCATTTGTGGATCTTCCAGAGGCGGTTGACGCGCGCGCCGATCAAGAACACCACAAATTCATCACCGTCCATCTCGGCTGTGAGGCGCTCGTTTCGAATCATCAGTCTTCTCTCCCTCCTTGCCCGCGCGGAGCTCTGAGAGAGGAGCATAGAGCGGATCTCGGGGGAACGATGCGAAAGAGACCGGTCCTCTCGCCACGACGATGACCGCGCTCAGGGCACGGAGAAGGGCTTGACGACGATGACCTCGGTGCCGCCATAGGGGGGAACTGTCAGTTCATGGAATGCCTTCTGGACGCAGCGCCCCACGTCTGTCCCAGCGAAGGGAGGTGAAAGCTCGACCGACTTCACGGCGCCGGTCCGATGAAAACGAACCTCCACCTTGCCCGCCCCTCGCGGGCCCTCCGGTCGACTGCAGGACTGGACCAGGGAGGCCGCGCGATCGAGGGCTTGGCTCGCTTGGGTTGTCGCGAAAGGCTGACCGGGAGGAAGTCGCACGACCTTCTTCTCGACGAGACCGAGGGCCACAGCGCGATCGCGCAGCGCGTCGACTCCTTTGTAGAAGGCGTCGGGGAAGGCGAGGTAGACGGCGCAGAGGGCGAGGGAGAGAGAGGCGAGGCCGATGATCACTCCGAGCAAGAAGCCACGAACGCGCTGCCGGCGGCGCCAAATGGCTGCGTCCTCCGCTTGGCCTCGGATGACACTCGCGCCGGTCAGGTCGGTGGTCGGATAACGAACGTTCGGATCTGAGAAAGGACCTGCGGCTCCGAAGGCGTAGGCGGCGGGACTCGGTCCGGTCTGGGTTGGGGCGACCGGATAGCCGCTGGGCTGAGGAGGGACCGAGGATTGGGGAAATTGGGGATTCGAGGGCGCTCGTCCGTAGCCTGCGTAGGGGCCCGGGATCGGCTCGGGCGTCGGGGCTGCGGGCGGATAGGTTGAGCGAGGGGCAGGCGCCGGATAAGTCGAAGGCGACGGAGGCGGGTAAGACGGAGGCGCGCTCGTGGCCTGGGGATTGGGCGGCGGTGGAGGGGGATAGCTCGAGTTTCCAGCCCCGGCACGGGTGAAGAGAGGCTGCGCGAAGGGGTTCGCAGCGGACTGCTGGCGCCCGAACGAGGAGAAGGTTTGCTGGAAGTGTGGGGCGTCGGGCTTCGGGATCGGGGGCGGCTCGAAAGGCCGGGGACCCTGGCTACCGAAGGGTGCGCTGGCGTTCTGGCGAGCGCCGGGCAAGGGCGGAGGCGGCGGCAAGCGTCCAGCGCTGCTGTTCTCACGGAACGTCACATCGCCGCGCGGCACGGGAGGAGGAGGGGGGCGACTCGTCGCTTTTGCGGGCAGGGGCGGGGGACTCATTCCGCGCGCGCTCTGCGGCTCGCCGTCATCGAAATCGAGAACCCGTGCGGCGCGATCTTCCGGCGCGTTTTCGGCGGAAGAAGCCGGAGTCTGCATGTTGGCGTCCGCTTCGGAAAACTCCGAATGGGACGGGCGGTCTTCGCGCGCCTGCATACTGAGCGCGAGCGCTTCGGCGCGAGCGAGGGTGACCGTCTGGTCGGTGAACCGCACCTTCCAGTCTTCCTGCGCCTCTTCCGGGAAGGGGGAGGGACGCGGCGGGAGCGGCGGCGGCGTGGAGATTTTGAGCGCCGGCTGCGAGACGCGGAGACCGCGTGCGTCGATCTGGATCAACTTACCGCACTTGCGACAGGGCAAGCGTGCACGCTTCCCGGCGACCTTCTCGTCCGGTACCTGGAACTTGGTCGAGCAGGACTGACAGCTAACGATCATGGCACGAAGACCCCCGGGGTCACGTCGGGTCCCCGGGAACTTCAGCTCGCATCATTTACCACCAATTACAAGACAAACCGTGGGTCGGCTCGATTGCCGATGGGGAGATCGCTCGAGCCCACCAGCATCATGTCAATCCCACGTGCTGCCTTGCGTCCGTCCGCGATGCCCCAGACGACGAGCGACTGACCTCGCTGACAATCGCCGGCTGCAAAGACGCCAGGAACGCTGGTTTGGAAGGTCGTCGGATCGACCCTGATGTTGCCACGTCCGTCGAGCTCGACCCCAAGTTGTTCCACGATGCCCTGCTTCTCGGGGTGCACAAAACCCATAGCGAGAAGGACCAAGTCTGCCTCGATGGTGAACTTGCTGCCGGGAACCTGAACGAGCTTGCCGCCTTCGACGGTCACCTCGGAACATTCCACCGCGACGACCTTGCCGTCCTTGCCGAGGAAACGATCGGTGGTGACGCTGAAGCGGCGCTCGCCGCCTTCTTCGTGAGAGGTTGAGGTGCGCATCATGAGCGGCCAGAGAGGCCAGGGGGTCGACTCCGCCCGCTGCTCGGGGGGCTTCGGCATGATCTCGAAGTTCGTCACACTGACCGCACCCTGACGGTGGCTGGTCCCGATGCAGTCGCTTCCTGTGTCACCACCACCGATCACGACGACCTTCTTGCCTTCGGCGAGAATCGGCGCGCCATAGACCTCTTTACCTGAGACTCGGCGGTTCTGTTGCGTGAGGAAATCCATCGCAAAATGGACACCATCAAGCTCGCGGCCCGGCACTGGCAGATCGCGCGGAATCCGTGAGCCAATGGTGAGCAGGACCGCGTCGAAGTCGCGCTTGAGATCGGCCGCGGTGACGTCTTTGCCAACGTCTACTCCGAGCCGGAAGGTCACACCTTCTTGGCCCATCTGCTCGACGCGCCGATCGACGAGCCCCTTTTCCATCTTGAAATCGGGGATCCCGTAGGTCAGAAGGCCGCCCGCCCGATCATCGCGGTCGAAGACCGTGACCGAGTGCCCGGCGCGAGCGAGCTGCTGAGCTGCGGCGAGTCCGGCAGGGCCAGCGCCCACGACCGCCACCTTCTTGCCACTTCGGCTCGCCGGCGGCATCGGCTGGATCCAGCCTGCTTCGATGGCGCGATCGGCTGTCGCTCGTTCGATGAGCTTGATCGCGACTGGGTCACTGTTGATGCCGAGGACGCACGCGGCCTCACAGGGCGCGGGACAGACGCGCCCGGTGATCTCAGGGAAGTTATTGGTCGCGTGGAGCGCATCGATCGCGTCTCGAGCCAGACCGCGGTAGGTGTGGTCGTTCCAGTCAGGGATCAGGTTACCGAGCGGACAGCCGGTGTTGCAGAAGGGGACGCCGCAATCCATGCAGCGTGCCCCCTGCTCCTTGAGCGTCTCCTCGGCGGGAGGCAGCTCGAACTCTTGATAGTTCTTGACGCGATCCGCGATCGGCAACTTGAGCGGACTTTTTCTGGGGTACTCCAGAAACCCAGTGACTTTTCCCATGGACGTGGTGCTAAGAGTGAATTGTTATAGATGTGTTAGTGTTTGACGCTGTCCGGCTTCGGCGAGATGACCTTGAGGCTGTCACGGCGGGGGACGGGGGCCGACTGGCCCTGGCTTTGTGCGAGCTGCTCCATGACGCGGCGGAACTCGGTCGGGACGACCTTGATGAAGCTCGAGAGCGTCTGTTCCCAGTGGAGGAGGCAACTCTTCGCCTTCGCGCTGCCAGTTCGGGCCACGTGCTCCTCGAGGATGTCTGCGAGGAAGCTCGCATCTTCGGGGCTCACACCTTCGAGCTCGACCATCTCCATGTTGCAGCGGGCGCGGAAGCGTCCGTCGTCGTCGAGGACGAAGGCGAGACCGCCGCTCATACCTGCGCCGAAGTTCCGCCCCGTGGTCCCGAGGCAGATGACGCGACCGCCGGTCATGTACTCGCAGCCGTGGTCGCCCACACCTTCGACGACCGCGGTAGCGCCGCTGTTCCGGACGCAGAAGCGTTCGCCGGCGCGGCCGGCGATGAACGCCTTGCCGCTTGTCGCACCATAGAGGGTCGTGTTGCCCACGATGATGTTCTCGGCGGCGACGAAGCTCGCCCCAGGGCCGGGCTGCACTGCGACGACCCCGCCGGACATCCCCTTGCCGAGGTAGTCGTTCGACGCTCCCTTCAGCTCGAGCGTAATGCCGCTGGCGACGAAGGCGCCGAAGCTCTGCCCGCCAGTTCCGGTGAAGGTGAGGCGGATCGTGTCCGTGGGCAGTCCGTGGGGACCGAAGCGGCGCGCGACCTCGCCTGACAGCATCGCGCCGACAGTACGGTCCACGTTCCGCACCGTGAGCTCATGATGGACCGGAGTCTTGTCGTCGAGCGCCGGCTTGCAGAGGTCGATGAGCTTGATGTCGAGCGAACCATCGAGGCCATGATCCTGTTCGATCATCTTGTGCCGACCGACGCTCGGCGGAGCCGAGACGCCCGAGAGCACGTCAGTGAAGTCGAGTCGCGAGGCCTTCCAGTGCAGGTCGTTTCTGAGCTCGATGAGCTCGGTATGACCGACCATCTCCGTGAGCGTGCGGAAGCCGAGCGCTGCCATGAGCTCCCGAGCCTCTTCCGCCACGTAGAACATGAAGCGGATCACGTGCTCGGGCTTGCCCTCGAAGCGCTTGCGGAGCACGGGATCCTGAGTCGCGATGCCGACCGGGCAGGTGTTCAGGTGGCACTTGCGCATCAGGATGCACCCGGAGGCGACGAGCGGAGCGGTCGCGAAACCGAACTCTTCGGCGCCGAGCAAGGCCGCGATCACCACGTCCCGTCCGGTGCGGAGCTGTCCGTCCGTTTGAAGAATGACGCGGCTGCGCAGGTCGTTCTTCACGAGCACTTGGTGCGTCTCGGAAAGACCGAGTTCCCAAGGCACACCCGCGTGCTTGATCGAGGTCAGGGGCGAAGCGCCCGTTCCGCCATCGTAGCCGGAGATAAGGATGACGTCGGCGTGAGCTTTCGCGACTCCCGCGGCCACGGTACCGACGCCGGCTTCCGCGACGAGCTTGACGCTGATGCGAGCCTTTGGGTTCACCATCTTCAGGTCAAAGATGAGCTGAGCCAAATCTTCGATCGAGTAGATGTCGTGGTGGGGCGGCGGCGAGATCAAAGTCACACCCGGTGTGGAGTGACGGGTGCGCGCGATGATCGCGTCGACCTTGTGACCGGGGAGCTGACCTCCTTCGCCGGGCTTGGCGCCCTGCGCGACCTTGATCTGGAGCTCATCGGCGTTCACGAGGTAGTGCGTCGTGACGCCGAAGCGTCCCGAAGCGACCTGCTTGATGGAGCTGCGCTTGAGGTCTCCGTTCGGCTCCGGCTCGAAGCGACCCGGATCTTCTCCGCCTTCGCCGGTGTTGCTGCGGCCGCCGATGCGGTTCATCGCGATCGCCAGGTTCTCATGGGCCTCGGCGCTGATCGACCCGTAGCTCATAGCGCCAGTCGCGAAGCGACGGACCAGCAGGTTGGCCGGTTCGACTTCCTCGAGCGGCACCGGAGGACGATCGCCGGCCTTGAGTGAGAAGAGCCCGCGCAGCGTGATGGGCCCGCCGGGTTGGTTGTTGATGAGATCGGAGTACTGCTTGTAGGACGAGATGTCCTCTTGACGTACCGCGTGCTGGAGGTTCGAGATGACGCTCGGACTCCAGAGGTGGCGCTCACCTTGCGAGCGGAAGTGGTACTCGCCGCCGACCGAAAGGTGGTTCTTTTCGGTCGCCGTGCGCGGGTAAGCCGATTCGTGACGGAGCCGACATTCCTCGGCGATCACGTCCAGGTCGATGCCCTTGACGCGGCTGACGGTGCCGGTGAAGTAGCGCTCGACGAGCTCTTCGCTCAGGCCAATCGCCTCGAAGATCTGGGCGCCGTGGTAGCTCTGGAGCGTTGAAATGCCCATCTTGCTCATGACCTTGAGCAAGCCTTTGTTCATCGCCTTGACGAAGTTCTTCTTGGCCTTGTAGGCGTCGGTCAAACCTTCGTAGTTCCCCGAACGCACCATGTCTTCGATGGTCTCGAAGGCGAGGTAGGGGTTCACAGCTCCAGCGCCGTAGCCGGTCAGGAGGCAGAAATGATGGACTTCGCGGGCCTCACCGGTCTCGACGATGATGCCGACCTTCATGCGCGTGCCGTTGCGCATGAGGTGATGGTGCACAGCAGCGGTTCCAAGGAGCGCGGGTACCGGCGCCCACTCCTCCGAGGCCCCACGGTCGCTCAGGATGAGCATGCTGTGGGAGTTCATGACCGCGTGGGAAGCCTGGCGGCAGAGCTCGTCGAGGGCAGCCTTGAGGCCGTGGGTCCCGTCTTTGACCCTGTAGAGCATCGACAGGGTCGGCGGCAGGCGGTGCTGAGCGAAGTGACCGTAGCGGAGCTTGTTGAGCTCGTCGTTGGTCAAGATCGGGCTCTCGATCTGGAGCTGCTGCGCCTGGTCGGGAAGCTCGAAGAGGACATTACCTTCGCCGCCCACGTAGGTACGCAGGCTCATCACCATCTCCTCACGGATAGGATCGATGGCCGGGTTCGTGACCTGAGCGAAGTGCTGCTTGAAGTAGTTGAACAGGGGCTGCGGCTGGTCGCTCAGGATCGCGAGCGGAGTGTCCGTACCCATGGATCCGACTGGTTCCTGGCCGCTCGTAAGCATCGGCGCGAGCAGGAACTGGACCGTCTCTTTGGTGTAGCCGAACATTTTCTGCCGCTTGAGCAGCGGTTCGGTCTCGCGCTGAGAAGGCGCAGCCGGGGCTTCGACGTCGTCGAGGCTGATTTTGTTGTCCCGAACCCACTTTCCGTAAGGCTTCTGGCGACACACCATCTCCTTGATCTCTTCATCCTCGATGAGGCGGCCCTCTTTGAGGTCGATCAAGAACATCTTGCCCGGCTCGAGGCGCCCGTGGCGCTCGACGTTTGCCGGGTCGATCGGCAGCACGCCGATCTCCGAACCCAAGACGACCATGCCGTCTTTGGTGATCGTATAGCGAGCGGGGCGTAGGCCGTTTCGGTCGAGCAGACCGCCGATTTGGTGTCCGTTCGTGAAGGCGAGCGCAGCCGGGCCGTCCCACGGCTCCATGAGGCAAGCGTGATATTCATAGAACTCGCGCTTGTGCGCAGGCATGAGCGGATCGTTCTGCCAGGCCTCGGGCACCAGCATCATCATCACGTGCGGCAGGGAGCGCCCCGCCATCACGAGGAGCTCGGCGACCATGTCGAGCCGAGCCGAGTCGCTCATGCCGGGCGCGATCGTCGGCAGAATTTTTCGCAAGTCTTCGCCGAAAATCTGACCATCGAAGAGCTGCTCGCGCGCGGCCATCCACAGCTGGTTGCCACGGACTGTATTGATCTCACCGTTGTGACAGAGGACGCGGAACGGCTGCGCGAGCTCCCAGGTCGGGAAGGTGTTCGTCGAGAAGCGCTGGTGCACCATGGCGAGCGCCGAGACGAACTCGGGATCGTCGAGATCCTTGTAGAAGCGCTTGAGCTGACCCGGCAGAAGTAGACCCTTGTAGACAATGGTGTGCGCCGAGAGGCTCGGGATATAGAAGCGTCCCCTCTCCGAGAGGTGGCTTTCGCGCACTGTGCGCTCGGCCCATTTGCGGATGACGAACAGCTTCCGCTCGAACTCGTCGGGGTCCGAGCAGGTCGAGCCGATGAAGACCTGAGCGATATAGGGGGCCGACTCCTGGGCCAGGGGGCCCGGCGCTGTGGGGTCGACGGGCACTTCACGCCAGCCGAGCAGCCTCTGGCCGATGCCGCTGATCTTGTCCTCGAGAATCTGACGACAGCGGTCGCGCTCGCTGGCAGAACGCGGCAGAAACACGAGGCCCGCGCCGTAGTTCCCAGCCGCCGGCAGAGTGATGCCGAGGGGGGCGCACTCTTTGCGAAAGAATGCGTCCGGGACCTGGGTCAGGATACCGGCGCCGTCGCCTGTGAGCGGATCGCAACCACACGCACCCCGGTGCTCGAGATTCAGGAGGATATCTACGCCCTTTTGGACAATTTCGTGCGTTCGCTCGCCCCGGATGTTAGCAACCATTCCGATGCCGCAGGCGTCGTGCTCGAATTGTGGATCGTACAATCCTTCTTTGGTGGGCAGGCTCATTTCCTTTTTCCTGATGTCGGACGTCGTGGGACAACTCTCCCTAGCTTCCTCGCGAGCCTCAGTGCAAGCGGGAAGGTCAGACTCTTGCGTGCGGGGGATCGGTCTTGGCCGCCGAAGCTCGGGGGCCCGATCCGCTTGCGCTCTAGCTGACGGGGGCGGGGCGTCAGGAATTGGGCCACGAAGTTGGGGCCTCTGCAAGTCCTCGAGAGGTGCTCTTGTATTTTTCCGGTGACCCATGAAGCACGCGCTGCTCATCCGCATCTTCGTCGCGATGTTCGGCTTGTGGGTTGCGGTGGCGTGTCGTGAGACGAATCGGCCGGAAAAAGCCACGAAACCAAAGCCGGCACCCACTTGCGCCGGTGGCCTCTCGGACGATCCGCCGCGCTCGATGATGGAGCCGGGCATGACCGCCTTCGAGGACAAGAATTACAAAGAGGCCCAGCGCATCTTCACCGAGCTGAAAGAGGCACACCCGAAGAGCGGCACAGTCCTCGTCTGGCTCGGCGATGCGGTCTTCTACGACAAGGACCTCGACGAAACCCGCGCCGCTGAGCTCGGTCTCGCGTACTACGAGGCGGCAGAAAAACTCCACGTTGTGGGCTGCGCACTGCCTCGCCGAGCTCGGTATTATGAGCTCATTGGAATCGCTTATGGACGGCTACGCTTGGCGCGTACGCCTGGACCGGGGCGTGTGGTGGAGCTTGACGGGGCGGATGTGGCTCTCAAGACACTCGAAGGCGAGTTTCCTACGAGCGCAGAAGTCCCTTACACCCAGGCCCGTGTCGCCTGCTTGCGGGCGGCGGACGCGGGGGCCGAGCGCAGCGCGCTCGCCGAGCGCTGCTACGAGCGCTTCGAGCGAACCCTGCACATCGCGAGCGGCTACGAAAGACCGCGATTTTTGCGCACGTTCCGCTCGACGCAGGATTGGATCGTCCGCTCGGAAACCCAGTCGGAGTTCGGGCCGCTCAGGTCACTCCCGAAGTACCGGGAACTCGTGGCGAAGGCCACGCGAGAAGCTCTGTAAACGGACCGTCAGGTGGCTCTGGGCGGGACCTCAGCCACGACCGGCGGGGGCTCGGTGTGGAAGGTTCCGGAGAACTTCGCCCCAGGATCAACGAGAATTTCAGGACTGGTCAGCGCGCCGAGCACCTCGGCGCCCGGCCGGATCTCGACGGCCTCGCGAGCGACGATGTCCGCTTCGACCCGACCGCCCAGGATGATCACGCGGCGCGCGACGATGCTCCCGCTGACACGGCTCGAGGGGCCGAGCACCACCACGTCGCCGCCCCGGAGTTCCCCTTCAAAGGATCCATCGAGCCTGACGTTCCCAGCGAAAGAGAGCTGTCCCACGAGGACGGCTTCCTGCCCAATGAACGCCGAGAGCTCGAACTCGGGCGTCGCGCCTCGTGAAGATTTCGAAGGGCCGGCCATCGCAAGCGGGAACCTACTCGAAGGACGGGGAAAAATGTAGCGCCATCCCCTCTGCCGCGCCCTCCTGAGGGGCCGTGAGGACTTCCCCGAGGACGAAAAAAATGGGCTCGGGGCGAGGCCTCAGGCCAAAAATAGGACGCCCCGGTCCCTCTCTGATACACTTTAGATCCGGAAGTGGGATCCACCACATGGCTTTGAGTACAGAAGCGGAAGAATCAGCCCAGTCAGCTCGAGTTCTCGTCGTCGACGATGAGCCTGAGCTGCGTCGTACGCTGGCTCGGCTGCTCACCGCGGAGTCCATGACGGTGCTCACGGCGGTCTCCGGGGAGGATGCGCTTGCTATCCTTGCCCGGGAACCCGTGGACGTGGCCCTTGTCGACCTGCAGATGCCCGGGTTGAGCGGGCTCCAGTTCCTGGCGGAGGCGAAGCGCCAAGGCAGCGACGTGAACGTCGTCATCATGACCGCCCACGGCGACGTAGACGTGGCGGTTGAGGCCATGCGCGCCGGCGCATATGATTTCCTCACAAAGCCGTTCCGTTCGACGGCAGAAGTCGCCATCACGGTGCGGAAGGCCGCGGAGCATCGAAGGCTCCTCGATCGCACGCTGGCTCTCGAGCGCCGACTCCAGCGCGCCGAGAAGCTTGGTGACTTGATCGGAAGCGCGCCTCGCATGCACGAGGTTTACGCACGCGCTCTCGGCGTCGCGGGCACCTCTTCGACAGTTCTCATCACAGGGGAGAGCGGGACCGGCAAAGAGCTCACCGCCCGCGCCATTCACGCGCAATCTGGCCGTTCTCAGGGCCGCTTTGTTACAGTGAACTGCTCGGCCATTCCAGAGAACCTGATCGAGAGCGAGCTCTTCGGGCATATGAAGGGCTCGTTTACTGGCGCCACTACGACGCGTCAGGGCCTCTTCGAAGCTGCTGACGGGGGAACGCTGTTCCTGGACGAGATCGGAGATCTGCCGCTGCTTGCTCAGGTGAAAGTGCTGCGGGCGCTCCAGGAAGGGGAAGTGCGCCGGGTCGGCTCCGACGAGACGCGGACCGTCGATGTGCGCGTGGTCGCGGCGACAAACGTCGATCTGCGCGAGCGCATCGCTCAAGGAAAGTTCCGCCAAGATCTCTACTATCGCTTAGCTGTTGTTGAGATTGCTCTGCCGCCGCTCCGCGAGCGTGTGGAGGACATCCCGCTGCTCGCGTACCATTTCCTCCAGAAACACGCGGAGTCCGCGCGCTCGGAGGTGCGACGAATTAGCCCCGAAGCCCTCACCGCGCTCCAGTCGCGGACCTGGGAGGGGAACGTGCGGGAGCTCGAGAACGCCATCCAGCACGCGATCGTCTTCTGTCGCGGCTCGACCATCTTGGTCAGCGACTTGCCCGGCGACAATGGTCCCGCGCGCGAGCTTACGCAGCCGAAAGGCAGCAGGACGGTCTCGCAGAGCCTGCTCGATCTGCCGTATCGGGAGGCCAAGGAGAGGGCCATGGAAGAGTTCGAACAGGGCTATTTCTCAGCTCTGCTCGGTCGGGCGAGCGGAAACCTCTCGGAAGCGGCGCGCCAAGCAGGGCTCGATCGCTCGAACTTCCGGCGTGCGCTCCGCCGTTCGGAGGTCCGGGGTCATTTGAACGAAGGGGACTCTTCTCCCGTCGCCTCCCCCCGCCCGCTCGCACGGGGAAAAGGCCTCAAACAGACGGGTCTTCCTAAGGTCGGCGGCGGCCGGGGCTAACTCGCCCTCTGGGGGCTCTGGGCCAAGTAGGCCTTTCTTCTCGCGGCCATCCCGATTAAGAGAAAGCCTGTTGCTTCGAGGAGAGAGCGCAAAAAAGGGCATGTTTGCTAGGTCCAAGCTCTGGCGCGGTGGCCGCGCAGGAGAGAGCGCTCCGAGGCGGTTCTCTCGTGCGCTGACGATCGCCCTTTTTGCTCTGAGCTTCGCGAGTGGAGGCAAGGCACTCGCGGCGCCTGCGCAGGAGGCGGGCGCAAAGCGCGAGCTGTCCTTGAACGAGTGTGTCGAGCTCGCCCGCGCGAATTTCCCGAAGATCCAAGAGGCGCGTGCGCGCCTCGAGCGCGCGGAGAGTGAGCGTCGGGAGGCGCGGCTCGTACCTTTTGGAGAGGTGAACGTGACGGGCGGCGCCGGGATCTTACCGAGTTGGCGCGGAACGAGCCTTTATAGCCCGAACTCCGACGCGAGCCTGACGGGCAACATGGCGCTCGCCTATCAGATTGGCGTGGAAGGCGTCGTTCCGCTTTGGACCTTCGGCAAACTCCGCTCGCTCTGGAGTGCGACGGATGCCGCTGTCGATGCGGGCAAGGGTGAGGTCGAAAAGATCAAGAACGAGGTCGAGCTCGACGTCCACCGCGCCTATTACGGTGTTCTTTTCGCGCGGGACGCGATGCTCTTGATCGGCGAGGTGCGCGGGGAGCTCGAGAAAGGCATCGAGCGTCTCGAGACCAAGATCAGCGAAGGGGAAGGGGACGACCTCGATCTCCTGAAGCTGAAGATGGTCCAAGCGGAGCTCGAAGCCCGCGGTAGCGAGGCGGAGCGCCAAGAGAAGATCGCGCTCGCGGGGCTCGGTTTTCTCACGGGGCTTGAGAGAAGGGTCGCGTTGCCCGACATCCCGCTCGCTCGTTCCAACCACGAGCTCGGCCCCCTTGCCATGTACCTGGAAGCGGCCCGGCTTCACCGTCCTGAGCTCAACATGGTCCGTGCTGGACTCCGCGCTCGGCAGGCTCTCGTTGAGCTCGAGCGAGCTAAGTATCTGCCGGATGTGGGGCTCGCTTTCGCGGCCAAGATGGCTCGGGCACCCGAAGTGACCGACCAGCGAAATCCCTTCGCCTACGACCCTCTGAACGCCCCCTTCGTCGGCGTGGGGCTGATGATGCGCTGGAAGCTCGACTTTTTGCCTCAGTCGGCTCGCGTGGCCAAGGCCCGCGCCGAGCTCGAGGAGATGCGCGCGACGGAGCGTTTCGCCATTGGGGGCATTGCGGTGGAGGTCGAGGAGGCCTACCGGGGCGCCGCCGATGCGAAGACGCGCGTCGATGCTTGGCATCGTTCGGCCCGTTACGCCAAACAATGGCTGATCCGGGTCCAACAGGGCGCCGAGCTCGGGCTCACAGAAGACGATGAATTCGTCGAGCCCGCCAAGGAGTACGCGCTCAAGCGCTTTAGCGAGATGCAGGCGATCTTCGAGTACAACGTCGCCCTTGCCAAGCTCGGTCAGACGACGGGCTGGCCCACGTTGCTTCAAGGTCCGGCGTAATATTGATCCCCCAACGCATCGAGGCCCCGAGCGAATCTACGCTGGGGCCTCGGTTCACGACGCTCGCGGAGGATGAGGATTAGGCCGGGGCGCGATTGCTCTCGGCGGTCAGCTTCTCGTCTTCCTCGTCGAGCATCTTCTCGATGTTCGTGAGCGCGTTTTTGATCGAATCCGTAACCATCTGAACAATGGTCGGCAGGGCCCCGCGGAGCGCGTCGTAATAACGCTGCCGTTCGGTCGAATGCAGGATCGCTGGAGGATACTTCGCGCGGAGCAGGACGACGTTCATCAGCATGCGTGACACCTTGCCGCTGTCCTCGGGGAACGGGAACGTGCGGAGGAGATCGTAGTGCAGCCGTGCGGCGACCCGGATTGGGTCGCGGAGCTTTTCTGCCTCGGGTCCGTGGAACCAGTCGAGGGCCTGCCGGATCCTGACCGCGATCTTGTCCGGCGCCGAGTACTCGTGGAAGTAGAGGCGGTGCTGGGGGATCTCCTTGCGGTACTTGACAGATTTGAGGTCGCCCTCTTCGGGGTGCAGGATCAGATAGAGGCGCTTCAACACGTCCGCCGAGAGGGGCACGTCGTTATTGCCGAGCTCTCGGACCACATCGATGGCCGCCTTGTGACGCCGGATCTCCTCGCACACAGGCTGCAGGCTCGAATCCGGCACGACGACGATGTTGTCATCGATGGCGGTCTTGAGCTCCTGGAACGTGTAAACGACGCCTTCGAGGGCGCTGTCGTGGTGGATCCAGGACATATCGAAGCTCTCGGCGTATTCACGCTGGAACGCCTCGGGTGTCTTCCTGAGACGCCCCTGGATCAGGGCCCAGCGAGCGTCGAGTTCTGCCGGTGGCGGGGGCTTGACGGGAACCGGCGGGACCGAGGGGCGAACTCGGAGATGAGGGAGGGGGGGCCGGACGCCGGGACGGGGGATGCTGGGATGCTCCCGGGTCGTTCCGGTTTGGCTCGGGATCGCATCGGGACGATAGACTCGCGACGAAGCACCCCGCGCGTTACCGGCAATCTTCTGAGCCTGACGGGCTTGGCGTGCGATGCGCCCTTCGAGAGCGCGCTTGGCCGCTTCTTTCTCGGCGCGGACCTTGGCGCGCTCCGCTTCGCGGGCCTTGCGGTAAGCTTCGCGCTCCTTTTCTTTGCGGATCCGCTCTTCCTCGCGCTTTCGAGCGGCTTCGAGCTTCTCTTTTTCCTTGCGGATCCGCTCGCGCTCCTTTTCCTTCTCTTTTTCGAGGCGCTCTTTTTCCTTCAGGGCGGCGAGGCGAGCTTTTTCGCGCTCTTTCTCGAGAGCGAGGCGCTCCTTTTCCTTCTCTTTTTCGAGGCGCTCTTTTTCCTTCAGGGCGGCGAGGCGGGCTTTTTCGCGCTCTTTCTCGAGAGCGAGGCGGGCCTTTTCTTTCTCAGCCTCTTTGCGCTCTTTTTCCTTCAGGGCGGCGAGGCGGGCTTTTTCGCGCTCTTTCTCGAGAGCGAGGCGGGCCTTTTCTTTCTCAGCCTCTTTGCGCTCTTTTTCCTTCAGGGCGGCGAGGTGAGCCTTCTCCTTCTCTTTCTGACGACGCTCGGCTTCCTTGGCCTTCAGGGCGGCGAGGCGTTCTCTCTCGCGCTCCTTTTGCTCCCGCTTCTTCTCGGCCTCGAGTTCGGCCCGCTCTTTTGCCTTTCGAGCTTTGTCGGCGAGCCGGGGGCTCCCGCTCTTGGGCACTGCGCGCTTGGCGGTCGGGATCTTCTTCTTAGGAACGGGTTTGGCCTTGGAGGCGGTCTTTGCTTTGGCCGCGGGGCGAGCGGAGCTCGTCGGCTTCTTCTTGAGGGTCCGGGGGGCGGGTGCCTTCTTCACGGACTTCTTCTTGGTCTTCGCCGTCGTCTTCTTTTTCGCGGTGCCTTTTTTGGCTCCGGTCTTCTTTTTCCCAGCGGGCGCCTTTGCTTTCCCCTTCGGTATCGAGCGGGGGACGCTGCGCGCTTTTGATTTTGACGTTTTCTTTTTAGCCGCCATGGAGCCCTTGAAATCTCGGAGGGACGATGCCTGCGCCCGAGGGGGCGGCGTTTTCGGGCCCGTCCAATCGGGTCTGGAGCCGCCCCCGGCGCTCCTCGAATCTGCTCCGAACGTAGTCGTTTCGGATCAGATTCGTCAACTATCCCGTGGAGCATCACGGCGATCGGACGGCCATCTGAGATGGTTTTGGGACCACCTTTCGGAGGGGTTAGGCGCTGTTTCTAGCCAAAAACGGCTTAACGCGCGAGCAGGGTTGCTCCTTTGGGCCCCGGCCGCGCTCTATCAGATCTGTGGGAAATTCGGGAAGCGCTCCGATGAGGGGAGCGGCTTCGTACGAGCAGTGAGCACTTCGTGACCGGTCTCGGTGACGAGGATGGTATGTTCGAATTGAGCCGAAAGACTGCCGTCTCGCGTGACAGCGGTCCAATCGTCATCGAGAATCTCGCACTCATAACTACCCAAGTTGATCATGGGCTCGATGGTGAAGATCATGCCCGGCTTCATGCGGGGGCCTCTCCCATACTGTCCTACATGACTCACCTGGGGCTCGCAGTGGAAGACCCGGCCGATGCCGTGCCCCACGAAGTCTCGAACTACCGAACACCCTAGGCCCTCGGCGTACTCCTGAATCGCGGCGCCGATGTCCCCGATGCGGCCGCCGGGCTTGACTTGGGCGATGCCGAGTTCGAGGGAGCGACGGGCGACCTCGGTCACCCGGATCGCGTCAGGGGAGGGTTCGCCAATGTAGAAAGTGGCTGAAGTATCACCATGGAACCCTTTGTATTTATGGGTGATATCGACGTTGATGATGTCGCCGGCTTTGAGCGTCAGGGGCCCCGGGATGCCGTGGCAGACGACGTGGTTCACCGAGGTGCAGACGCTCTTCGGGAAGCCCTTATAGTTGAGGGGGGCCGGGAGGGCGCCCCGTCGAATCGTGTCCTCGTGGACGAAGGTGTTGATGTCCTCGGTGGTGATCCCGGGGCGGAGGATGCCGTCGACGAGTTCGAGGGTCTCAGCGGCCATCCGACCGACGACCCGCATCGCCTCGATCTCGGCGGGGGTCTTGATTTCGATGGTCGAACTACGGAAGCGGAGCATGGCCTTTTCGGGATACGATTCAGGAAGAACTTACTGAGCGGTCGCCGGACGGACGCGCTCGGCGCCAGGGGGAACCAGCCGCCCTGAGGAGACCTCGACCGTCCTCCCACCGAGCAGGGGTTCGAGGGTCGGGCGGATGATGTGCTCGCAGACCAGGGAGTTCCCCGGGCAGCCAGCGAAGCGCCCAGCGAGGTGCAAACGAAGGGGAGAAGTGCCCTCGCCGGGGCCGAAGACATAGAGTTCGCCTCCGTCGGCCTCGATGATCGGGGCCAGGACGTCGCGCAGGGTCGAAAAGAGGGAGGAATCGGGGCTCGCCACGGGAGAAACTCAAAGAGCCTAGCTCGACAGAGTCTGAGAAGCGAGAGTAGAAAGCCGTTTGCGTTCAGGGCGAAAGATGGTAAGAGCCACGCCCCGCTTGGGCCCTTTCGGTCGATCGTCGAGAGAAACGGCTCAATTCCCCTTTCGACCCATCGAATTCAGATCAAAGATTCTGAGAATCATCGAACATGGCAGTTCACATTCGTCTCTCCCGTCACGGCTCGAAAAAGCGTCCCTTCTACCGCGTCGTCGTGACCGATCAGCGCAACCCTCGCGATGGCCGTTTCATCGAGCGTCTCGGGACCTTTGATCCGAACGCCGAGAAGGGCCTGTCCCTGAACCTCGAGCGCATCGCTTACTGGCGATCCCTGGGCGCTGAGGCGTCCCCGACGCTCGACCGTCTCGTGAAGATCGCGTCGAAGGCGTAAGTTCGCCTTCCTCGCGCGGCGAAACCAGACAATCAGGAGTCCTCTCTAATCATGGCGCTCAAAGACTTAGTGGCCACCGTGGCCGAGGCGCTCGTGGACGATCCCGATGGCGTTGAGGTCGCGGAGATTGAAGACGAGCGCGGTGTGCTCGTCGAACTCCGCGTCGCCAAGGGCGACATGGGCAAGGTCATCGGCAAGGATGGGCGCACCGCTCAGAGCATCCGCGCGCTCCTGAACGCGGCCGCAGCGCGTCAAGGCTGCCGAGCTCAGCTCGAAATCATCGACGGCTGATGAAATCGTCGTCGAGCCCGCTGATCCAGGTGCCGGGGGGCCCGGAGGCGGGCGCGGAATTGGAACTAGGCGTCCTCGGCCGTCCTCATGGGGTCCGGGGCGCCCTCCACATGCGTCTTCACAACCCTGACAGCGATGCCTTCGACACGCTGAAGCGGCTCTTGATTGAGACCGAGCGGGGAGGCCGAGAAGAGCTTCGAATCGCCTCCGTAGAGGCGCGTCCGAAGAGCTGGGTCTTGACGTTCCAAGGTGTGGCGAGCCGTGAGCAGGCGGAAGTCCTGACCGGAAGGCGGGTGTTTGCTCTCCGGAGTGAGCTCCCGGCACTCGCCGAAGGCGAGTATTACTTGATGGATCTCATCGGCTGCCGAGTTTACCTCGGAGCAGAGGAGATCGGCCGAGTGAGCGGGGTCCGGGGCGATCCGACCGTCGATACGATGATCATCGAGCTCGTCGATGGTACCCTGGTCGAACAGCCGGTCTTGCCCGTTTGGGTCCAAGACGTGCGCGTCGCCGAGGGGCGCGTGGTGCTCGCAAGCACGGAGGGGTTCGTCTCGTGAGCGAGACAAGCGGGTCCGGCGGTCGCGTCAAGGTGGGCATCGTGACGCTGTTCCCGGAGCTTTTCGGCGCGTTCAGCGAGACGAGTTTCGTGGGGCGGGCTCGGAGCTCCGGGCTCCTCGAGCTCGAACTCGAAAACCTGCGGGAGCACGGGCTCGGCAAACACCGAAGTGTCGACGACACCCCCTATGGCGGAGGCTCCGGCATGGTCATGCGGGTGGACTGTGTTGTACAGGCCATTGAGAGTCTCGAAGCGCGCTGGGGTGAGCGCGCCCATCGTATCCTTCTCACCCCCCAGGGGCAGGTGCTCAAAACGGGGATTGCCAAAAAGCTTTCCACGCACTCCTCGCTCATCTTCATCTGTGGGCGCTATGAGGGGTTCGATGAGAGGGTGCGGAGCTTCGTCGATCTGGAGCTTTCTCTCGGGGATTTCGTCCTCACGGGCGGCGAAATCGCGGCCATGGCGGCCATTGAAGCGCTCATTCGCTTCGTGCCCGGTGTGCTCGGCAATCCCGAGTCGACCGGCGAAGAGTCCTTCAGCGAAGCCCTCGACGGCGGGCTAGAATATCCCCAGTACACCCGGCCCGCGGAGTTTCGGGGGCTTTTTGTCCCTGACGTTCTGAAGAACGGCGACCACGCTAAGGTCGATGCCTGGCGGAAGTCAGAGAGCCGCGCCCGCACGATGGCGCGTCGGCCCGAGCTCAGGCAGGCTCAGCGCCGCTAGGCTCGTTTGGTAGGCTCGTTTGGCAGGCTCGTTCGGGGATGCAGCGGGAGTTTCATAAGGCGGAGCTGTGGCGGCGCGCCGCCGCGTTCGGGGTTCGAAAGGGGCCCGACTGGTTCGTGCGCTACGCTCCGACGTGGATCGGCTGGTTCATGGCGCTCGTATTGGGCTCGGCGCGGCGCGCGGTGCTCGCGAACCTGCGCCTGATCTTCGGGCGCAGGTCATTTCGGCATGAGCTCGTCGAGGTCTTTGCGACCTTTGGGTCCTTCGCCCACTCCCTCGTCGCAGGGATGCAAGCGGAGCAAGCGGCTCGCCCCGTCGAGGTCCACGGCGCCGAAGAGCTCCGGGCTCTTCTTTCCTCGGGTCGGGGCCTTGTGCTCGTGACCGCCCACGCTGGACCCTACGATCGCGCGGCACAACTCATCTCTACTGATCTGGGTGCGCGAATCATGCTCCTCATGGGGCGCGAAGAAGATGAGCGCGCCGCCGCGTTCCAGGACGAGATCCGTCGCGACTTCCAGGTGCGAGTGCTTCGACTCGGGACTCACCCGCTCGATGCGCTGCCCGCCCTTGAGCACCTGGCCGCGGGCGGCATCGTGGCCGCTCAAATCGATCGGGTCCCGGAGAGCCAAGCGGCGATCCAGGCCAAGCTCTTTGGGCGTGATTTCCTCGTGCCGCGGGGTCCCTTCGTCCTCGCGGGGCTCGCGGGAGTTCCCCTTGCCGCAGTGTTCGTCGCGCGCCGGGAGGACGGCAGTTATGAGGTCGTCGCCGGAGAGCCCCTCGTGATCTCCCGCCGTCCGAGTGACGAGGACCTCGTCCGAGATGCCGGCTTGGTGCTGGGTGGATTCGAGCGTTACCTCCAGCGTTTTCCGACCCAGTGGTACAACTTTGCTCGGCGACCCGCGGAGACAAGCTCCGAGGAGAGAGAAAGGCGTGGCGCAGGCGAGAACCATTTGGCAAAAGGGGCGCCATGAAACTTCACGTGGGCGTGCCTGAGCTCCGAGGAAAACTCGAGCGCTTCCCCTTCTCGTTCGTCGAGATCCAGGCTGGCCGCTCGATCCCGAGGCGTCGCGTCCTCCGGACCATCCAAGAGGCTCGCCCGGACCTCATCGTGTCCCTGCGCGTCGCCGCCGATTTGGCGCTGACCCTGACCGCGGATGATCTCGAGAGGCTGACGCGAGCAGCTGAGCGTGCGGCATTCATCGTCTTGCCAACGACTCATCGCACGGGGCCCACCAAAGAGAATCTCAGGCGCCTCACAGAGCTCTCCGAGCGTCTCCGCTCTGAAACGACGCGCGTCGCTTGGGAACCCCACGGCATCTTCGAGCCCGAAGAGGAAGAACGCTGGGCCCAGGAGGCAAATGTGCTCCTGGTGCGCGACCTGACGCGGGCCACGCCGCCCGAAGGATCGAACGCTTATACACGCCTGCGCTCGCTCGGGACCTCCGCGCGGCCCTCGCTGCATCGGATCGATCTGTTAGCGGAAGCTCTGACCTCCTATGAGGAGGCCTATGTGATTGTAGAAGGCTCCGGAGCGCTTCGTTTCAAGAAGGAGCTGACGGGGGCGCTCGGCAGCCAAGAAGCGGCTTTCGAGTGGGCGGACGAGGAAGACGAGGGGGAAGAGCTCGATCTCGAGTCGTTCGCGGAAGATGAGGACGACGGCGAGGAGGAGGAGAACGCTTGAAGCGACGCGCTGCGCTCTCCACGCACTCCGAAGCACAAGACGCCGCCGAAGAAGCCCTCTCCGAGGGAGGTTCGGCGGTCCACGCCGTCATCACAGGCTTTCTGTTTGCGGCGGGGCTCTCTCCGAGTCCACTGCTCGGTCCTGTCGGGCTACTCTACGGAGGAGTCGGCCACGGTGCCAAGGCGTTCGACGGACGCGCCCGCCAGCCGGGCGTCGCCGGGCGGCGTCCGCGCGGTTTCACGGCCGGGGGGCCGCCCAAGGAGGCCTACGCTGCGGCCCCGGGGTCGCTCGCCGCGCTCGCCGTCGCGCTCAGCTACCTCGGCGGTAAGAGCCTCCTCGCCTGCGGTCGTCCCGGGATGCAAGCGGCCAAGCGCAGCGGCGCCGCCGAGCGCGCCCGCTTCATGGAGCTCACGCTCGGAGCGGGAGGCCAGGGCCTGAAACAGGCCGCGGTCCAGCGCGCTTTCTTGGCTGCGGCGGGGCCGACCGCCGGGGGCAACCTGAGCGCAGCGGACCTCGAGATGCGCTTCTCTCCGGAGCATCCTGCGCGTGTGAGTGAAACGTTATCGACCTTGCCGTGGGCGGTCAGTGAGAGCTCGCTGATCCTCCCGGAAGGCCTCCGTCGGCACGCCATCGTCGCCGTCGACGGAGCGGGCCTCTTGGCCGCTCTCTGTTTCTTCGAAGGCCCCGGCGTGCCCGTGCGGGAGTTTGAAGTCGAGTTGCCGGCCCTGGCGAGTCCGGTGCTCCGGGGCGTTCCGAGAGAAAAACCCGGCACACCGATCGACACGCCCATGGAGCTCACCCTCGAAGAAGGAGACGATGGGGGCTGGGATCGCGTGGCTGCGCGAGGGCCGGCCGCCGATGTGCGCATCGCGCTCAGTCAGGATCGGAGGACTCGCGCCGTTCGACTCAGCTCGGCCTTCGACGACCGCGGGCTTCCGACGGCCTGACTTTTCGTCTGTGGGCGTATTTTCTGAGGCGCCTCCACTCCACTGCACCTTCGAATCTCGGGGAGCGTGCCGCTCCGATTTCTAGGAGCAGGAAACTGAACACACAAAACACGAAAAAGGGCAGGTCCGCTCCGGCTTCGAAGCGACGAGTGCCCTTTCGCGAGTAGATGGTGGGAAGTCGGCGAGGCTTGGTCTCAGGTGACCTTGTAGCCGTGCTGCTTAGCGAACGCGAGGAGGCCGATCTTGGTGATCGTGCGGATGTCCCGCGTCGTGACCTGGACCGTCACGTAGCGACCGAGCTCGCTCACGTAGAGGCGCTTGCGCTGCACGTTGACCTTCTGCCAACGATTGGTCTTGATGTTGGAGTGGGAGACGTGGTGCGCGCTCATTTGGCGCTTGCCGGTGATCTGACTCTTGGCCATGGGGGCGCGGAACCTAGCCTAGGACTTCGATACCTTCAAACAAAAAGTGCGCAAACGGGCCAAGCTCCTCGATTCTGAGGCCCTTTTCTGAGGCCCTTTGAGCCGTTTCGACGCATGAAAAACGCTGCTTTTCGCCTGGGAGAGAGCTCTTTGCGGCCCGAAAAGCTCAGCAAGTTCGGCTCAGGACCCGGGGCAGGCCGCGAGGCTGTGCACGAGCTCCGAGCAGAACCGCCTGCAAGCTTCGAAACCGCTATTTTTCGCGAGCGTTGTCTCGTCCATGTAGAGACGACGGGCCAGCTCGACCTGAATCGCGTGCACCCCGTCGGCGGGCCGTCCGTAATGTTCGGTCGAGAATCCGCCCCGGTAGGGTTGGTCGTGCACCCAGGTGTACCCGAAGTTCTCGCAAACGCGCTCGACTAAGGCGATGACCGTCGGGGAAGCGCTGGTGCGGCCGCGGGTCCCGGGGACCACGTCGGCTCGGGGTTCGCCGCCTCGCCCGAGGGAGGGCATCGAGTGGGCGCAGAGGACGAGCGCATAGCCAAAGCGCTGTCGCGTCTCCTCGATGAGCTCGCGGAGAGCCTTGTGGTAGGGGCGGTAAAAGCGGGAGAGGCGGCGCTCGAGTTCACTCTTTGGCAAGGGAGCCCGAAGCGCCGGGTAGCCTTCCGTTGTCCGCCGCCAGACCACCCCGAAGGCGCTCGCGTCGCTCCGGCCACCGACTCCGGTGTCCGCGTCGTAGTCCGCCTCGTGGCGATTCAGATCGCAGACGTAGCGGGACATCTCGGCGACGATGCGCGTTGCCCCATGGAACGTGGCGTCTTGGTAAAGTTCGTCGACGTAGAGATCGGCGTCTTGTCCGATGGCGCGTCCGGGCGCGATGCAAAAGGCCAGGCTCTCGGCGTCGACATGGATCCCTGCGTGAGGGATCTCGACGATGAGAGGCGTGGCCTCACCTTGGCCGCGCTCGATGCGGAACGTCACCTCGAAGACCTTACGGCAATTTCGCGGATTGGACAGGGGCCACTGCTGCGGGCCCCGAGCTTTTTGTTGGTTTAGGCGCCGCTCGGGCGACGGAGCTTCGCCCGGGGGTGGCTCGCCTGGAAGGCCTGTTCGACGTGGTGCAGTTGGAAACCGCCGTCGCGTGCGGAACGCCGACAAATTCGGCGAACTCTTTTTCAAACGCGGCCACTTCGGGGCCTTGGGTCACCCAGCCGCTCAAGATCACGCGCGAGGCGGCTTGCGCCTCACGTTCGTCCATCAGCGGCTTCATCAGCGGGATCATGCCACGTGCTCTTTGTTTGCCCGCCACCACGTCACCAGGCGGCGCAGGCCTTCATCCAGATCGACGCTCGATTTGAAACCGAGCAGCTGCTCGGC
>JAEYYX010000079.1 GCA_023428245.1 Pseudomonadota bacterium | reverse complement strand
CCGCGGGGGGCGCCCTGCCGACCGGGGGAGTGCCCGGCGCGGGGGGCACCGGTAGCGCAGCAGGCGGCGCGTCTGGGGGCGCAACCGGTGCGGGGGGTACAGCGGGAAGCGTGAGCACGGGAGGCGGGGGCGCCGTGGAGCCGGAAGGCTTCGCCCAAGTCGAGCGATTGGATCGCGGAGTCGTTGCTATCCCGACCCCCGGCGGCGGAAACCTCGTGACCTGGCGCCTGTTCGGCTATGAATCCCGGGACCTACCCTTCGTTGTGTATCGTGACGGCGAAAGGGTGAGCCCCGAACCCGTTACCGACAGCACGAACTTCGTCGATCGGAGCGGCGGGATTGGCTCGAAGTATTCGGTGGCCGCGGTCTATGGCGGGGTCGAAGACACGCCGAGTGAGGCTGCCGCCGTCTGGAGCTCCGGATACCGAGAGATTCCGACCCCGCCACCTCCGTCAGGAAGTAACGCTGACGGCTCCTACACCTACACGAGCGGAGACGGGAGCGCGGGCGACCTGGATGGTGACGGAAGATATGAGCTCATTGTGAAGTGGGATCCGTCGAACGCTCAGGATAACTCGAAAGCCGGCCGAACTGGCAACGTCTACATTGACGCCTATACGCTCGACGGCGAGCGCCTCTGGCGGATCGACCTTGGCGTGAACATCCGCGCAGGCGCCCACTATACCCAGTTCGTTGTCTACGATTTCGACGGCGATGGACGAGCGGAGTTGGCGGTGCGCACAGCCCCGGGCACCAAAGACGGAACCGGGGAGTTCCTGAGCACCGGCCCGGCGGCGAACGACAACGATAGCGCGGACTACAGAAACGAGAGCGGGTATATCGTGACTGGCCCCGAGTACCTCACCGTCTTCGAAGGCCTCACAGGTAAAGAGCTTGCGACGGTTCCCTTCCAGGTCGCCCGCGGCAACGTCAATGACTGGGGAGACAACTATGGCAATCGTGTCGATCGTTTCCTCGCCAGCGTGGCCTTCGTCCATCCCTCAGGGCGCCCGAGCATCATCATGGGCCGGGGCATGTACACCCGAACGACCTTCAGCTCCTGGCACTTCGACGGCACGAAGCTCGAGCTCGAATGGGTCAGCGACAATCCGTCAAATGGACCTTACGCAGGAAAGGGCGCTCACAGCATCAGCATCGCGAACGTCGACGACGATCCGATGCAAGAGATTGTGAACGGCGGAGCGACCTTCGACCACGACGGCAAGCCCGTCTGCGCCGTTCCTTTCTACGCTCACGGCGACGCGCTCCACGTCACCGACCTGATTCCTTCGCGTCCCGGTCTCGAGGTGTTCATGCCCTATGAAGCGGACAAGGTCCCCGCGTACTCGATGCGCGACGCGCGTACTTGCGAGATCATTTGGAAGGGAGCGGATACGGCGTCCGGAGGGGAAGGGCCAGGACGCGGCGTCGCCGCAGACGTCGATCCACGCTCGCCCGGAGCTGAGGCCTGGGTCAGCGGGAGCAGCATGATGCGCGGCGACACCGGCGCAAACATTGGGCAGAAGCCGCGCTTCGACAATTTCCTCGTGTGGTGGGACGGGGACTTGTCTCGAGAGATCCTCGACTCGAACACTGTCCGTCAGGTGGACCCAGAGGGCGGAGAGCTGACGGCCCAAGGCTGTTCCTCGAACAACGGCTCGAAATCGACTCCGACCTTGAGCGCCGACCTGATTGGGGACTTCCGAGAAGAGATCGTACTGCGCTGCGGAAATACGATTCGCATCTACTCTACGCCCGAGCCGACGAGCCACCGCATCTACACGCTGATGCACGATCCCCAATATCGCGCGGCTATCTCCTGGCAGAACGCCGCGTACAATCAGCCTCCGCACCCGAGCTTCCATATCGGCGAGGGCATGACTGAGCCCCCGGTCCCGGACATTCGACTGCCCTGAAGGAGTCGTCCCAGCAATAAGCCGTGGTAGACCGGAGGGGTCCTCATGTTCGTGCGCACTTTCCCGACCGGGCCCCTCGGCTGCAACTGCTCGATCGTTGGTGATCTCGAGTCTAAACAAGCGATCGTCATCGATCCCGGCGGAGATCTGCCCCTCATCGAGCGGGAGCTCGAGGCCGCAGAGCTTCAGGTCGTGGCCATCGTTCACACGCATACGCACATCGACCATGTGGGCGCGACAGCGCCGCTTCAGCGAAAGTCGGGAGCCGAGGCAATGATCCACGAAGCAGATCGCTTCCTCTACGACATGCTTCCGGTGCAGGCGGCGCTCCTCCGTATCGACTTGCCTGAAAAGTGCGAGATGGTTGGGAAGCTGAACGACGGCTTCAGCATCTCGCTGGGCGGCTTCGAGCTCGGTGTGCTTCATACTCCGGGCCACACGCCGGGGAGCGTCTGTTTCCATTGTCGGGCGGGTTCCGACTCCATCGTGTTCTCCGGCGATACGCTGTTTCAACGCAGCATTGGCAGGACCGATCTTTGGGGGGGCGATAGCGCGCTCATCCTGCGCTCGATCCGCGAGCGCCTGCTCACCCTCGACGATGACGTGCCCGTCATTCCGGGGCACGGCGGAGCGACCTCGATCGGTGCTGAACGAGCCCACAATCCTTTCCTGCGTCGATGAGCGACGCTCTCCTCGCGAGAGCTCTGCGGCTGCGCCTCCGCGACGACCGGCGGGCGCCATCAGGTTGTGACCGAAGTGTGACGGGCGCCCTTGGTTCGCGCGCGTCATGCTGAGTTATGGTCGACGAATCTTTCGAGAGACTCGAGAGCAAGCTTCGACGTTTGCTTCCGAGTGAAGTGTTTCAACCCGCCGAGAGCCGCCTTTGGTGGCTCCCGTTCCATTACTCCGTCATTGCGCTCGGTGTCCTTGCCATTGTCTGGACCGATGCGCTCTGGGTGAAGTTCCTCATCTCGTTTTTCCTCGGGCTCTCCTTCGCGGGCCTCGCCTTTGTAGGACACGAAGCGCTCCACGGCGCGCTCACCAAACGGCGGCACTTGCGACGCATCGCCGGGGTGCTTGGCTTTCTCCCCTTCAGCCTGCCTCCGCGGCTCTGGATCGCTTGGCACAACCGCGTCCACCACGGAAACGCCAACATCGCCGGTCGTGACCCGGATGCGCTCGCGACCCTCGAAGAGTACCAGGGGAGCAAGAAGGCCCGTACGACTACGAACGTTCAGGCGAAAACGCGCGGGATCGTGACCCTTCTGATCGGGTTCACGGTCCAAAGTCTCCAGGTCCTCCTGAGCTCGGTGCGTTCTGGCCTGTTGGACGCGAGGGGGCGTCGATTGGCCCTCCTCGAGACCCTCGCCATGTTTGGATTCTGGGTTGGACTCGGCGCGCTGATTGGCTTTGGCAATTGGCTGTTCGCGTTCGTGGTCCCGCTCCTCATCGGCAACGGGATCGTGATGATGCACATCGTGACCAATCACGGCTTGTCCCGCCTCGTCGATCACAACGACACCCTCGCCTCGTCTCTCTCGGTGACGGTGCCTCGCTTCTTCAGCTTCTACACGCTCGACTTTGGCTACCACACCGAGCACCACCTGCTCCCCGGGGTCAGTCTGCGGCACGGACCCGTGATTCGCGAAAAAATCCTCGAGCTCGCTCCCGACCGCTACCAGAGCCTACCCCTGAGCCACGCGCTCCTCCGCTTCTTCGAGCAGCTCCGGGTCTACCGTGACCCGACAACTCTGCTCGATCCGACCACCGGAAGAACGCGGAAAGCCCTCGGCGGACGGCGGGAAGGCCCGGCGCCTCCTTCCTCGAAGTCGCGCCCGAGGAGAGCTCCCGCTCCTCGGATCCGACCGGTGCTTCACCCGGTCCGCGGCTGAACTCCGGCGACCTTTTGGGGCTATGCGCGCTACCTTGCGCGAGGGTCCTGAAGCGGGGATCGTGACGCCCTGAACATGACCGAAGCGTTTCGAGTGTGCAGCACCTGCCGGACTCCCATCGCCTACGGAGCGAAGTACTTTCGCTGCAGCGTCTCTACCTGCAATCAGAAGCGGACGGCTCTCTACTTCTGTTCGGTGCCTTGCTGGGACGCGCACGTGCCCGACGCTCGTCATCGAGATGCTTGGGCGGAGGAGGTGGTCGCGCCGAGCGGTCCCTCGCCGGAGACTCCCGCTGTGAGAAAGATCGTAGGAGCGAAGCCCGCGGAGACTGCAGCTGCGGCCCCTTCGGCCGAAGACGACGCAGACATTCTCGTCGTGGTGAGCAGGTTCAAGAAATATGTGGCCGACCGCAGCGGCATGAACACTTCTGCAGGAGTGATGCCCGTCCTCTCGAAACACCTGCGCGCGCTTGCGGATCGGGCGATCCGGGAAGCGGAAGCGAATGGCCGAAAGACGGTGCTCGATCGAGATGTCGAAGAGGCTGTGCGTCGGTTCGGGCGCGCGCCCTGAGCCGCAGTCAGAAAAGAGAGAGCTGACGGCGCCGGTCGCGAGGCCGCTCAAAGGTCCCTGTTCGGGGCTCAGGGAAATCTTCGAAGCCGAGGCGCTCCTTTGTCTTGTCGAAGACAGTCGCGAGCGCGCGCGCGTAGGTCCCCTCGGCGCGAAAGCGGGAGAAAAAGCGCGGATCGTTCATCTTCCCGCTGCGCATCTCCCCGACGCGCCGGAGAATTTTCTCTGCTCGCTCGGGAAAATCGCGGAGAAGTCTCTCGACGAACACGTCGCGGCTCGCTCCCGGCAGACGCAGAGGAATGCTCAAAGCTGAGCGCGCGCCCGCAGCTCGGGCCGCTTCCAGGATCGGGATGATGTCGACGTCCGAAAGGCCGGGGATGAGCGGCGCGATGTGGACCATGACCGGGATGCCGCGCTCGGAGAGGCGTCGAATCGCCTCGATGCGCCTTTGGGGCGAGGGAGCATAGGGCTCGACCTTCCGCGCCGCGTTCGCGTCCCAGAAGGTCACACTGACGGACACCCCCACAAAAGCGACCTCGTTTAGCTTCTCGAGAAGATCGATGTCCCGCTCGATGAGGGCGGACTTGGTGATGATGTGGACGGGGTTTTTGTACTCGAGGCAGACCTCGAGGCAGCTGCGCGTGAGGCCCAGCTTTGCTTCGAGGGGCTGGTAGGCGTCGGTATTTCCGCTCAGGACGAGGAGCTCCCCGGGCCAGCTCTTCTTCTCGAAGGTTTCTCGGAGGAGCTCCGCCGCGCGCGGCTTGTAAAAGAGCACTCGCTCGAAATCGGTCCCTGCGCCATAGCCGAGGTACTCGTGGGATGGTCGCGCGTAACAATAGGAGCAGCCGTGCAGGCAGCCGCGGTACGCGTTGAGGCTGAAGCGGAAGGGGAGATCGGGACTTCGATTCTCGCTGACGATACTGCGGCTCACGTCCTCGATGAGCTGGACCTCTTGGTCAGGCGTCTCTCCCTCGTCGTAGTCGACCGAGAAGCGCTCAAAGCGGCTCGTCGGGTTCGCCAAGGGGAGGGGCCTCGCCATGCCGCGAGTTTAGCTGTGCGGATGTTCAGTGACAATTCAGCTTCTTGACCCGTGGGAGGAAGTAGGTTCGGGTGTACGGGGAACGGCGCTTTGTTCTAGAAAACCGCGAGTTTCCCCGGTCCCCCGAAAAGGAGTTCCCCCTGCAGTCTGTCGAAAAGCCCGCTACCCCCCCGCCTGAAGCTTGGGCCGGTCTCGTTCAAGTCGCCGACCTGGTCAAGCGCCCTCTGGAGCGCTTCCTGGCCATCCAGGCCGCGAGCGGCATCTTACTCCTCGTTTGTGCCGCGCTTGCCATCACCGCAGCAAACTCTGCGTGGGCTGATGGTTATGAGCACTTTTGGAGCACGACCCTGGGGATCAAGGTGGGCTCCTTCGTTTTCGAGCGCTCCCTCGAGTGGATCGTCAACGATGGCTTGATGGTGATCTTCTTCTTCGTGGTGGGGCTCGAGATCCGCCGCGAGATTGCTTATGGGGAACTCTCCGAGTGGCGCCGCGCGCTCCTCCCGCTGGCTGGAGCTCTCGGCGGCATGGTGGCCCCTGCCCTTCTTTACCTAGCATTCGCTGGAGAGCCTTCGACGCGGGCGGGGTGGGGTGTGCCGATGGCGACGGATATCGCCTTTGCCGTCGGCGTCTTGGCCTTGCTCGGCGACCGGGTGCCGCCAGCGCTGCGCGTCCTGCTCTTGGCCCTCGCTGTGATCGACGATCTCGGAGCGATCTGTGTGATCGCTTTCTTCTACTCGAGCGGCATCGAGGCCTATGGCCTCTTGGTCGCGGCACTCGGCTCCTTCGTGATCCTCTTCATGCAGAGGCTCGCTATCCGCCAGAAGCTCGCCTACGTCCCTCCTGGACTCGTGGCCTGGGCTGGCATCTACGCGGCCGGGGTGCACCCGACGATCGCGGGGGTGATTGTTGGCTTACTCACGCCGGTCCGGGCGTGGCTCGGGCCCGAAGGGTTCCAAGGACGAGTCAGTCGCGAGCTCAGTCGCCTCGAGGAGGCGGGAGTGAGAGAACCAGACCCGGAGGTCCTGCACGCAACGCTGCGGGGCGTCGAATTTGCCGGGCGCGAAGCCGTCTCGCCCGCCGAAGCCCTCATCGAACGGCTCCATCCCTGGGTTGCTTTCGGCATCATGCCGATCTTCGCTCTGGCGAACGCGGGTGTGGGCCTTTCGGTGGAGAGTCTCGACGCTTCGGCGTGGAAGGTGATCACCGGCACGAGCGCGGGCCTTTTCCTGGGCAAACCGATTGGCATTTTCCTTACCTGCTGGCTGCTCCTGAAGCTCAAGATTTCGACGCTCCCGCTCGGTCTGGGTCTCCGTCACCTCGTCATCCTCGGAACAGTGGCGGGCGTGGGCTTCACGATGGCACTCTTTGTCGCGCAGCTGGCTTTCTCAGATCCTATGCTGCTCGGCGCCGCCAAATTGGGCATCTTGGGGGCAAGTTTGGTGAGCGGAATCGTGGGACTCATCTTAGGACGACTCTTGCCCGTCGCGCCGGGGGTTCCCGGCCAAGCTCGCACTGTCGACGAAGCGGAGCGCTCCACGGAAGCCTGACCCGGTTCGGGAGCGAGGACTTCCCCTGTGACTCACGGAGTGCTCCTTGGGCGCCGTCAGGCGAGAGGAGCACGAGGGCGAGGTCCGCTGAGCTCCTGATGGAGAGGCGTCCAGTGAGCGAGGACTGCCTGCCGCTTGCTTTCGCCTGCAGCCGGCCTAAATCAAAGGGAAAGGAGCGGAAACGATGAACATTGACATTGGAATCGAGGCGGGTAAGCGAGAAGAGATCGCTGGAGGGCTTTCGAGAGTCCTGGCGGATACATATACCCTCTACCTCAAGACTCACAATTACCACTGGAACGTGACGGGCCCGATGTTCCAGACGCTGCACCTCATGTTCGAGACGCACTACAATGAGCTGGCCTTGGCGGTCGACCTCGTGGCGGAGCGTATTCGCGCCCTCGGTTTCCCCGCCCCGGGTACCTACGCTGATTTCAGCCGCCTCTCGGCCATTCCCGAGGAGCCCGGCGTGCCGAAGGCCGAAGAGATGGTAGCGAAGCTCGTTGCTGGGCACGAGACCGTTGCGCGCACCGCGCGACAGGTCTTCAAGCTCGCAGAATCCGTGAGCGATCAGCCGACCTGTGACCTCTTGACCCAGCGCATGCAGATCCACGAGAAAACTGCCTGGATGCTGCGAAGTCTGCTCGAAAAGTAAGATCGAAAAAAAGCCCATTTCTGCCTCAGGGTGGACGAAAAGGTTATGGATCTCTCATCATTCCCCGTCACAAGAAAATGGCCTCCGTCCTTCCCTGACCGGCTGCAGCTCTATTCCTTTCCGACCCCGAACGGGGTGAAGGTTTCGATCTTCCTCGAGGAGGTAGGGCTGCCTTACGAGGCGCACCGGGTCGACTTCGGCTCTCAAGAGCAGAAGAGCGAAGAGTTCCTCTCCCTGAACCCCAACGGGCGCATCCCGGCCATCGTCGATCCAAACGGTCCCGGCGGGAAACCGATCGCCCTGTTCGAGTCGGGGGCGATCCTCCTCTACCTGGCTGAGAAAACCGGCCAGCTCTTGCCGCGGGACAAGTACTACGAAGGTCTCGAGTGGCTCATGTTCCAGGTGGCCGGGATCGGCCCGATGTTTGGGCAGCTCGGGTTCTTCTACAAGTTTGCGGGGCGTGAGATCGAAGACAAGCGGCCCCTCGACCGTTACGCAGCGGAGTCGCGGCGCTTGATCTCGGTGCTCAACGGACACCTTCGCGGCCGAAAGTACATGTTAGGAGACGAGTTCTCCTTGGTGGACATCGCAATCTTCCCTTGGGTGAACGGATTGCTTTCGTTCTATCAGGCTGGGGATCTGATCGGCTTTTCGGACTTCCCTGAGGTCGAGCGGGTGCTCGAGGCCTTCTTGGCGCGTCCGGCCGTTCAACGGGGTCAGCAGATCCCCGCGTGACGGGGCCTGATTGCCTCGAGGGCGGCAGAAAGCTCCTCAAAAAAGCCGGAGCCCCGGTGCCCCGCCGGGAAAGGTGGAGGCCGGGGCTCTTTCTGTTATCGGTGACGGAGGGGGGGTAGGTCAGGAGGCCTGCGCTTGGAATACGCGGGGCGCTCGAGCGACAGGCAGGTGCGCGTTGAGCTCACCGAACTCGACGGTCCCGCTCGCGACGTCATACATGGCGCAGACGATCGCGATCGCTCCTTGTTCCATCAGATCGTGGAGCTTGGGACTTTGGGTGACGAGGTTGTCCATGGTGCGGTTGACGTTGCGGCGGGCGACTTGATCGACGAACTGCGCGCGATCCTCGTTCTGGATTTGGTGAGCGAGGTCGTCGTCGATCGACTTTTGGATCTCATCGACGAGGACGTCGATGTGCTGGCAGCCGAGCTTAGTTCCGACGCTTGTAGCCTCTCCAAGATCTTCAACCGCCGCCGTGACAGCACCGCAGCGCGTGTGGCCCATGATCACGACGAGCTTCGCACCGGCGGCCGCGCACGCATACTCGACGCTGCCCATGACCTTCTCGCGAGCTACGTTGCCAGCGACGCGGACGCTGAAGATGTCTCCGATGCTGGCGTCGAACAGGATCTCGGCGGGCGCGCGGCTGTCGATACAACCGACGACCACGGCGAGCGGCGACTGAGCGGCGGCCGTGCCGGCGATTTGGCGCGCTGCGTCGTGACGGAAGTTCTCACCCCTGAGGAACCGCTCGTTGCCTTGCTTCAAGAGCTCGAGCACCTGGGTGGGGTTCATGTTGCGCTGCACACCGCGGGTGACGTGCTCTTGGAACAGGATGACATCGGCCAGGTCCGAGCGATAGCGCTCGAGGCCGATCATGCTGACCTTGAGGTCGTGAGCGGGTGCGTGATGGTGCACGAAGTCGGAGAGGTAGGTTAGGATGTCGGGATCGATGTAGTCAGCCGAGCGGGCGTCGAGGAGCACATGGCTGCCGCGGGGGACCTCATCCAGCGCTCGCTCGAGCACCGAGCGTCCCAGGAAGCTGACTTGTTCCACGAACTCGATGCGCACAAGATCGTAGCCGGCGCGCTTCTCGACGAGCCTCCTCACGGGGCGGCGGGAGTTACTGTAGAGAATGAAGGCGACCGAGATGACGAGACCGATCACGATGCCCTTGAGCATGTCCGTGAGGACGATCGCAGCCACCGTCGCGAGGAAGGGCACGAGCTGAGCCTTTCCGCCACGCGCCATGCTGACGAAGAGCGCCGGGCTCGCGAGCTTGAAGCCCGTCACGACCAGGATGGCCGCGAGGGCCGAGAGCGGGATCGTGTTGAGCAGCGTGGGCAAGAAGAGCACGCAGAGCAGAAGCAGGACGCCGTGAATGATGGCGCTCATCTTGGTTTCTGCACCGGCGCCCACGTTGACGCTTCCGCGCACCACGACGCTGGTGATCGGCAAACCGCCGAGAAGCCCCGAGGTCATGTTGCCGATACCTTGAGCCACGAGCTCACGGCTCGCCGGTGAACGGCGCTGCTTCGGATCGAGGGCATCGACGGCCTCGAGGTTCAAAAGGGTCTCGAGCGAGGCGACGATCGCGAGCGTCATCGCTGCCATATAGGTTGCGCCGCTCGTCAGAGCGCTGAAGTCAGGGGCGATCAGGAGGTCAAAGAATGCCGACTTGTCTTCGAGTACGGGCACCTGGACGAGGTGCGTCGTAGCGAGTTCGAAGGGGCCTCCGAGGGAGGAAAGCGCCTTGGTGAGGACGATACCGAACGCGACGACAGCGAGCGGGGCCGGGATCTTTGTCCGCTTGAGCAGGGCGACTTTGTCCCAGACGAGCAAGAGTCCGATCGAGACGAGTCCGATGATGAGAGCTGTGTATTGGACGTCGACGAACGAAGCGAGCACCTCGGTGAAGGTGTTTTCGCGATCGGCCTGTTCGAACGCCATGTCCCCTATGGGGTCCGGGTCGTGGCCGATCACGTGGGGGATCTGCTTCAGAATCAGGATGACGCCGATGGCAGCGAGCAGGCCTTTGACGACCGCGGAGGGGAAGAAGTGCGCAATGAAACCGGCTCGCACCAAACCCAGCACAAGCTGGAAAGCTCCTGCGATGACGGTGGCGGCGAGGAAGGCGCGGAATGAGCCGAGCGTTGCGATTTGGGTAGCGACGATCGCAGTCAGGCCGGCCGCCGGGCCGCTGACGCTCGTATGGGAGCCGCTGAGCGCGCCGACGACGACGCCGCCGATGATGCCAGCGAGCAGACCAGAGAAGAGGGGAGCCCCGGACGCTAGCGCTATGCCGAGGCACAAGGGGAGCGCGACCAGGAACGTCACGCTACCGGAGGGAAAGTCTTTCGAAAGGGCTTTGAGCATCGTCAAGTTCTTGGTTCGGGAAAGGGGGCGGTGACCGACTCTTCAGGCCGAAGGGAGAGCGTGAGGTCGACTCGACCGCGTTCGAAGCCAACTTCGGTTTGCGCATCGGCTCGCGACTCACTCGCGATGCGGATTTCGACGAGCTCAGCGTTGTGCACGTCGCGCTTCACCGACATTCAAAGATATCCCCACAGATTGAACACTGTGCAAGCAGGAACCAACCTAGCGGGAACGATTCTCGTTGTGGGACCGAAATGTGTTCCTATTCGCTGACTCTCAAACAGCTCAGCTGTCGGAATCTGCAGACGCAGCCGCGAGAGCTGTGCGGAATTGCAGACAGGTCTTCTAGGGTCGGGCTGGGTGCGCCTCTCGCTCCCCGTGTCGCGGACCGCCGAGCGGAAGCCCGCGGGAATCTTTCGTTTTTCGCCCCGACCAGCCCGGCCCCCCTATTACGGGGCCGGAATTGGCCGAGGAGCCTGGGGCTTCGGAAACATGGCGGCCTGTTTCGTTTCGTGGCGCGCTCAGCGGCTCGTGGCGCGCTCAGCTGCCGCTCCACTCAGGCTCAGTCTTGCTTTCTGTTTGACTGTCCCTTGTTCGGAGACCTCCGAGGAACGCCCGATCCCAGAAACCACTTGTGATGCAATAGTGGCTTCGGTGGGCGCCTCTGTGGTGGCACGCGTGCTGCTCGGGAGAGAGCACGAGGCCCATGGTCTGCGCCTTGCGCACCCAGCCTGGAACGGCGCGCTGATGAGCCCAGACGTGAATCTGACCTGTCAGCACGAGCCAAAACGAGAGGCTCATCAGGAAGAACACGAGTCCGAAATGGAGCGCGGTGACCGACCCGGGATCCGAAGCGTCACCAATGAGAAGAGCTCCGACGAGAAGTGGAGTTGTGCCGAGGGCGTGCGAACCCATGCGTTCGCAGAGCCCATGGGTCAAGATCGCTCTGGGGGAGCTGTGGTGCTCGCGGAAGGGAGCGATGAAGCCTGGACCTAAGAGCGGCCAGTGGGCATGTCCGATGCGGTCTCCGGCGAAGTGAATCAATCCACTCAGCAAGTCAGAGAGGAGCCAGGCAATGGTGATGCTGAGCGGCGCGAGGGTGAGCGCTTCCTCGAGCGGGAGCGCACAACCCAAGAGCAGGGCACGAACTGAACCCCATGAGAAGAGCGCAATGAATGCAAGGAAGCTGAGCGTCTCGAGAGCTCGAACCCAGGGCGCCTGAGCGCCGGGGCGCTCCTCCTTCTGACACAATGCTCCTTGTTTCGCGGAGCGCGGCGATGGACGCTCGGGGCGATGTTCCAAGAGTTCTACGGGAGCTTCTTTCAGCACCCCGTGATGCTGTGGGCGATCCCGCTTCTCTACCTTGCCTTTCGCTTTCGTTCGCTGTCTGGGCTCGAGAGCCCCGCTTTCCTCGCGCCCTATTTGAAGCTGGTGACGCTCGGAACGCTGCTCGATGCGACCTTCACGACCGACAGCATCATCGAGCGCGCTTCGATCTCTCCCTCGCTCGCCCAAGCGATAGCGATCGTTTTTGTCATCTTGGGTGACTTTCGCGTTCTCTATCTTGTGTTTCGCCTGCACGGTTTTCCCCATCGGACAGGGATCGCGGCTTTCGCGATGAGCTTAGTCGTACCACTCCTTCAGGGTCTCCTCACGCAGATTTTCCCAGAGTGGTTCGCAAACGTGCGCCACACGTTCCTCGTTTATGAGCTCTTGTTCATTGTGCTGCTCATCGCTCTGATCTTGCGTCAGCCCAAGACGCCGAGTGAAACGGGCGCCCAGCTCGCGCGCGACGTGGCTATGTATGCGCTCACTTACTACTGCCTATGGGCGGCTGCCGATATCATCATTGTCGCTGGCTTCGACGTCGGCTACCTGATCCGCGTCATTCCTAACGTGCTTTACTACGGTGCTTTCGTCGTGTTCGTGGACTACCGTGCGACCGCTCGCCGCTTGCGCGCCCAGCGTCTCTCGATGGCGTCAATGCTCTCTGTGATAGCTCTCGCGGTAACTTTCTTGGGATGTTCTCGCGCCACCGGCGCTCCGACGCCGTGCGGGGATGGGAAGACAGTGTCATCAGGCGATTCGAAGTCAGCCCCCGCGAGCGCGCTTGTCCGACTTGGGGACCCCGGCGACGGGGGGCGCGAGGTAACCCTCCGTGAGGTGGAGAAGGCGCTCGGGGGCGGCAAGAAGGTGGAGACGTTCGATCCCTATTACTCGGCTCACAAAGTGTTCTGGGGCTGGCCGGCCTCGGAGCTCTTGGCCTGGGCTTTTCCTGGACAGGCTGAGGGCGGCGAAGTGGAGTTTCGCGCGGTCGACGGATATGAAGTGCGGCTCCCGCTGAGCCAGCTCGCGCGCGAAAGCGCGTTTTTGGTCTACGCGGACGCGGAGCTTCCGTCCTTTTCGCCGATTGGTCCTCGCGCCTCCGATCCGGGTCCTCTCTATCTCGTCTGGCAGGGCGAAAAGCACACGGATCTCACGACGCACCCGCGCCCCTACAGCGTCGTCGCGCTCAGGATGGTGGGCGCAGAGAAGCTGCGCTTTGGGCCGCAGGATGGATTCGCTGAGGGGAGTCTCGAGCGGCGGGGGGAAGAGCTCTTTGAGAGTCGATGCATCCGCTGCCACGCCCTGAACCAAGCGGGCGGAAAGGTGGGCCCCGATCTCAACGTGCCGAGGAACATCCTTGAGTATCGCGCCGAGGCAGATGTCATCGCGTATATCCGCGATCCTCGGGCCTTCCGTTACGGGTCAATGCCTTCTCATACCGACCTCTCCCACGACGACCTCTCCGCGCTGGTTCAGTTCTTGCGCGCGATGCAGAAATTCAAAAAGGACCCCGGTTCAGAAGGAGCGCATTGATCTTGGTCGCAAGGAGCTCGAAACATCAGTTCCAGGCAGCGTGCGCGGCGCTGCCTTCGGCTCTCGAAGGGCTCGGGCTCGGCGATATCGGTGCGCTTGAACCCATTGCGCGTGCGCTCAGGCGCGGCGCTGCGGTTGATGTCGCTGGGATCGGGGGATCGGAGGGGCCCGCGAGGTTTCTGACCGCCGTCCTCGCAGAGCTCTGTGTGCCGTCGACGTATCGCCCCGTCACTCATTTCCTCGAAAGAAGAGACACGAAAAGACGGGTCCTCGTTGTGTTTTCCCAGGGGCTTTCCCCGAACGCCCGCTTGATGCTTTTCCGAGCGAGCGACTACGCGCGTACTCTGCTCGTGACGACCGAGTCCTCGATCCAAGGAGAGATCGGCACAGAGCTCAGAGAGAAAGGCGTCACGATCTTGCCTCTCGAAGTGCCTTTCGAGCCTCGTGCGCTTGTTCGTCTGACCGGACCTACTTTGTTTCGCGCTCTCGCCTACCTCTTGGGGCTTGAGCTCGGAAAGCAACTCGGGAGGCCGGAGCCATCTTTCGCCGTGAGCCCTCGGGAGCTCGCTTTCGCCTATCAAGCGAGTCAGGGTCAAGGGCGCGAGCTCTCGCGCCTCTTGCCGGAGAACGGTCTGGAGGGGCTGATTGTGGGAGAGCCGATCGTTGATCTCGTTCAGGTCGAAGCGGCCAAGTGGCGCGAAGCTCTCTGGTGCGCTCCTCCTCCCGTTTTCGATGCCCTGGGCTTCGCCCATGGTCCGCTTCAGACGCTCCAGGAAGGCGACGCGCCTCTGCTCGTGGTGCACGGCGCGGGGGCGCGGGGACTTTCACTCTTCGCTCGCGTGCGAGCGTGTCTCGAGCTCGCTGGTCGACGCTCAGTGAGCGTACCGCTGTCCCTACCGGCGCCGCTGTCCGCTCTCGAAGTGGACGCAGTCATAAGTGAGATCTTGCTCGAGCGCATGCCGGACCGCCCCGAGCAGTGGCCGGGGCAGGGCTGGGACGGTCCGCTTTATGGGCTCGAGGATCCCGAAGCTTGTTAGATGCTCGTCTGTGAGCTGCGCGCCGTGGCCCTTTGGTCCTCTCTGGAGAGTCGAAGCAAGAAGTTCGCGATGTGCTCCTGGATGGCTGGCTCGGCGAGCACGCGCCCATGGCCGAGGCCCTCGGTTTCGACGTATTCGCTTTTTGGAATGCACCTCGAGAGCCCACGGCTCACTTCGACTGGGATGTGGCGGTCTTTGCGATCGTGGATGATGAGGGCCCGCTCCGCAGCCAAAAGTGCGGGTTCGACGCGACCTCCTTTGGGCTCAACCTGGGCCCTTTGGATCACTTCTCGGAGGAGGCGCGCTCTTACGGCCTCGCCGAATCCGACCTTCTCTTGGAAACCCCGGAGAGCGAAGTCGAGGGAGGGCATCGGTGCGATGAGCACGAGGGCGCGAGGACGGATGCGCTCAGCGGCTAAGGAGCAGGCGAGACCGCCCAGTGAATGACCGACGAGGGCAATGGCGGGACCGTGACGTTCGGAGAGGAGCTCGATGAACCGGGCGAATTCCAGGGCGTGGGTTGTCCTGCCCGGGGCCGCTCCGTGCGCGGGAGCGTCGAAGACGGCGGCGCGGAAACCGCGCTCGGCGATGGTCTGTCCGAGCTCGATGAGCTGGGTTCCTGAACCTGCCCAGCCATGGGAGAGGACCACGAGCGGGCCTTGGCCAAAGACGAGCGCGACGGCGCGCCTGCCATCGACAGTGAGCGTCTCGAGGGGGCCCTGGTCTGCCTGGAGACCAGGCATCTTTGTCCAGGGCACGAGAAATCTGTCGGCTAGGAAGCGAGCACTCAGTCTAGGAAATGCGTCGAGGAAAGCTGCGCGAATGCGAGCTGGCTGAGGCCAGGGGCGCGCGGCGGCATCATGGGCACGGGAAGACATGCGAGAGAACTCCTGGACTTGTGACATGGTGAGAGAAAAGTGAGCAGAGGGCTGCTCGCGCCCGAACGCGCCCGTCAGCTCGTCGCAAGAGTCGACTGGTGAGGTGGTACTTGAGCAGGATGCCGTGAAACTCGAAGGCGAGCTGGGCCGGATCGGCATCGCAGCTGAGGTGTCCTTCCTTCTGGGCCAGAGTCATCGCCAGAGTGATCATCGCGTCGGCCTTACCGAACCAGTCAGCGATCGCCTCGCGCACGGGGCCTTCTCGATCGTCGAAATCGATCGCGGCCGAGAGAAAGACACAGCCGCGACGCTCGTGCCCATCGATCCAATCGAGCCAGCTATCGAAGAACGCAAGGAGGCGGGGGAGGCCACGTGCGCGCGACAAAGCCGGTCGAAACACACTTCTTTCGAACTCCCCCGCGGCATACTCGAGGACCGCGAGCTGGAGCTTCTCCTTGGAGCCGAAGTGCGCAAAGAGACCGCTCTTCGAAAGTCCGAGATCTGCGGAGAGCTCGCCAATTGTGAGGCTCGGCAAGCCGGCTTCACCGGCCCAGGTAAAGGCGCGCTCGAGGACCTTCTGGCGCGTGAGCTCGCCCTTGCGGGGGGCGCGCTTACGCTGGGACCGAGCGACTGAATCCATGTTGCAATAAATAGAACGACCGTTCGTGCTTTTCAAGGTGTAAGAAAATGTTATTAAAATCAAATTGTTAACCAAGGTCGCCGCGGTCAAGATTGCTCAGCGGCCGCCGGGCGCCCGCTTCTGGGGCGTCCTTTGAGATGTCTTCTTCGCCCCGAGCAGACTGTCTCGGAAGCGCTCGATGACTGCCCGTTCTTCAGCATCGAGGCCGTAGAGGTCAAAGACGAGCGCGTCGAGGGCCCGGCGGGAGGCAGAGGACATCTCTCTCTGACCGCTCATAGCTTCGGCGAAGTGGGTGAGCTCAGAGGCGCGCGCGCCGAGTCCGTCCGGAGGAGACGGGATACTCCTCAAGTGGGAGATCTTGACCTGGGGTAAAATCGGTTGGCGGGCTTCTCGGTACCGCTGGTAGTGCAGCCAGCGGACGAAGCTCGAGTTGAGGAGCGCCACCAACGCAGAAGCGGGCCACTCAGGGAGTTCGAAGCCGGCGAGCAGCGAGTTGCGGAAGGCGAGCCCGTCGGAGAGCGTCGCGATCGGAAAGCGCGCCGTTTGGCGGATCAAGATCCGGACGTCTTGGAACTCCTTGGTGGACCGCAGCCGTCCTTCGAGCGCTTCCGGATCGGCAAAGAGGCGCGGCGGGCTGAGCCAGAACTCTCGAATGTCACTCCCTTCGCGGAGGGGGACAGTGAAGCGGCCTTGGGGAGCGTCGATAGCGAGAAAGTGCTCGCGCAAGGCTCGATCAGACTGAAGGCCTCGCTCTCCGAAGAGCGCTTTGGGCACGGGCTCGAGCGCGCTCAGCTTATCCAGCAGCGCTCGCTCGATCGCCCCGAGCTCGGGCCGCGCTACGGGCCAAGCGGCTCCCGCGTCGTGTCCTCTGCCTCCTTCGGTGCGCACGGAGACGAGAGCCATACAGGGCTGGGTCACGCCGGGGAACTTGCCCTCACCGAAGTCGACCAGCTCTCCTTCGAAGGAATTGTATCGATCGTGGGCACGGCGGGCTGGGAGATAGCCTGCGAGCTCGGAGACCGAAGTGGGCAGAACCAGGCCGAGGCGTCCGCCCAGGCGAAGCATGGGAGGTAAAGTCCCGGCGAAGACACCGTGAGTGGTCGGGTAGCCGGCGAAGGCTTCGCACCAGCGTTCGTAATGGGCGCGGAGGGGGGGCTCGAGGCGCTGAGCTGCGCGACCGGCGTGCGCGATCCAGGGGGGATTGCCGACGATCGCGTCGAACCCGCCGCGCGCCAAGACGTCCTGGAACTCCGCATTCCAGTCGAAGTAGGTGAGGGACTTGTCGCGCGCACTCGGAGGCGGGAGCAAGATCGAGTTGCCGACCTGAATACGGAGAGAACCGAGGGGCGGCGCGCCTTTCGCTTGAGCGACCTCGAGCCAGAGGCCGAGCCGACAGATCTCTCGAGCGAGGGGATCGAGATCGATGCCGAAGATGCTGGAGCTGAGGACGCGAGCGAGTCGCTCTGGCAAATCCTCGGGAGACCTCGAGGGGAGGCGCACCGCGATGCGCTCGGCGGCGGCGGCGAGGAAGTCGCCGGAGCCACAAGACGGGTCGAGGACCTTCAAATCCAGGAGATCGGGGTTCGGCTCTCTCAGCTTTCGTTCGATGAGTGGCTCGAGGGCGCGGTCGAGGACCTCTGAGATGAGAGGAGCGGGGGTGTAGTAACTCCCGAGCTTGCGCCGAGAGTGTTCGCCGTCCGAGGTCCGGAGCGTGAACATTTCGCCCTCGATGTGAGGATCGAGCTCAAGGAGACCTTCGTAGAGCCGACCCAAGAGCGCTCGCGGGGGCAGGAGCTGATCGCTGCTGAGCCTTCCGAAAAACAATAGGAGCGCGCTCGCGGGGGGACCGGAGAGGGGAGGCAATTCCCCGTCGTTTCCGAGGATATGAGGCATGAGACTGCCGTCGTAGAGGCCTCCTTGGGGCGCGACACCGGCTTCAGGGTCCCCTGAGCGGGCGAGCCGAAGCGCGCGCTCGATTCTTTGCCGTACTTGGGAATCGTCACGCGTTGTCTCGTCCTTCTGGGCGGGGAGAGGGAAGAGCTCGGCGCGTGCGAGGGCCCCGATTGGAGCTCCGGGGCGCCGAGCGACGAGGAGCAGGCCGAGCAAGGCATAGGAGAATGCGAAGAGCTCCCGTGCGAACCCTTCTGGCGAGAGCGTGCGGAGGCTCTTGTTCTGTGCGTCCCGGAGCAAGGAGGTTCCGAGGGCTCCGAGGAGCTCACCGAGAGAGTCGCGCGTGAGGGACCCGTTGCGATCCCTGGCGCGCTCGGCAGCGGGGGTCGGATCGATCGGTAGAGATTTGGGACGAGGCACGATCGCGGGGAAACCCGAGGCTAATCTAGCGACGGGGTGGACTCAACCTAGGCCCGTAACCGTCCCGAAACGTGCGTCTGGTTAGAAGCGAGTCGAGCTTCGATGCGCCCTGCTCTTGGTTGGACACTTCGCGACTGGACTGTCGCCTACCGCAGCGGGCGGATGAGCGAAGCCTCGGTCCTCGATTTCATCGAGACTTTCGACAAGACGGACCCTGCTTGGATCAGTCTCGCGTCTCGCGCCTCTTTGGAAGAATCGATGCGCTCACTGCGCGAGCGCCTGGAGGCGGCGGGGGGAGATTACGAGAAGCTGCCGCTCTACGGGGTGCCCGTTGCGATCAAGGACAACATCGACGCCCTCGGGTTCCCGACGACGAACGCTTGTCCCGCGTTTTCGAGGCTCCCCGCGGCAGACGCGGAGGTGGTGCGTCTGCTCAAGGAAGCGGGCGTGCTCGTCGTGGGCAAGACCAATCTGGACCAATTCGCGACGGGTCTGGTCGGAACTCGCTCCCCTTATGGGGCTGTTCCGAACGCCTTCAATGAGGCCTATATCGGCGGAGGCTCGAGCTCTGGCTCGGCCTCGGTCGTCGCTCGCGGCTTGGTCCCTTTCGCCCTCGGCACCGACACGGCGGGCTCAGGGCGAGTGCCGGCGGCGCTCCAGAACATCGTCGGTCTGAAACCGAGTAAGGGGCGCCTCAGCACTCGGGGCGTCGTTCCAGCATGCCGGACTCTCGACTGCGTCTCGGTTTTCTCCCTGATCAGTGAGGACGCATGGTTCGTGCTCGAGCTCCTTGCGAAGTACGATGCGCCCGACCCCTACGCGCGCAAGAGCCCGAAGGGGCGGCCGCCGGCCTTTCCGTCGGAGCGAGCTCGGATCGGAGTTCCCGAGGCGCCGCGTTTTTTCGGTGACGAATTGGCCCAGCGCGCCTTCGACCAGGCAATAGGCGTTCTCCGAGATCTCGGGGCGGAGATCGTTGCCACGGACATGAGCGCATTCCATGAGCTCGCGGAGCTGCTCTACGCCGAGAGCTGGGTAGCTGAGCGAGCTCTCTCCGCGGGGGAGCTCCTGAGCACACCGGAGCTCCTCGATCCTATCGTCGGGCCCCTGATCGCGAAAGGTGTTGAGTTCTCCGCGCGGGATGCGTATCGCGCTGAATACCGTCGGGCTGAGCTCGCGCGCACGATCGACTTGGCGATGGTGAGTCTCGACGCGCTGATGGTGCCGACTACTCCGACCACCTTCAAACGCGAGGAAATCGCGCGGAATCCTGTCTCGCTGAACGCCGTCCTCGGGACCTATACGAACTTCACGAACCTCGCCGATCTGGCTGGGATCGCGGTGCCGGCTCCTTTTCGGGACGACGGATTGCCATTTGGTGTGACGTTCCTCTGCCGGGCATTCGAAGAGGAAAGCCTCAGCGAGCTCGCGAGCGCGTTCCATAGGCGAGGTGGGGTGCTGCTCGGAGCGACGTCCCGTCCTATGCCCGAGGATCAGGCTGTGAGCCCATCGCGCTCGCCTCGGGGGATCGGGCTTATTGTGGTCGGCGCTCACATGCGGCGCATGCCTCTCAATCATGAGCTCCGGGAGCTCGGTGCGGAGTTTGTTCGCGAGGCGCGCACGGCCACCGAATATCGCTTGTTCGCGCTCGGGGGCAAAAAGCCCGAAAGGCCAGGCCTGTGTCGAACTCCGGGACACCACGGACCAGGGATCGAGGTTGAACTCTGGGATGTCCCCCGGGAAAATCTCAGTCGCCTCCTCGAAAAGGTGAACTCTCCCCTCGGTCTCGGCAGCGTCCAGCTCGAAGATGGAAGCTGGCAGAAGGGCTTCATCTGTGAGCCCTACGGCATCGGTGACGCTGTCGATATCAGCGCGTTCGGCGGGTTTCGCGCCTATGTGGCGAGTCAGAAAGAAGCCCTCGCCATGAAACATCCTGAAACATGAGGGAGACATGGGCGACGTAGGAGCATGGTCAAGTGCTCTCAGTGAGGCAAAAGCAAGCCTCCCGTGCATTGAGGGAAAAACGAGGGCGCGAGTGGAGAAGGTGACCGAGATTCAACGCCACCGAGAAGGTCGAGAGGTGGGACGTCCGAGGAAGCTGCGTCCTTCGGAGAATCACCTCTACTTCGACGCGGTGGTCCGGCATGGCTCGATCAGACGAGCGGCTGATGCTCTCCATATTGCTTCCTCCGCATTGAACAGGCGCATCCTCGATCTCGAGCATGAGGTCGGCACTGCTCTCTTTGAGCGTTTGCCTCGAGGGATGCGACTCACCACGGCTGGTGAGATTTTGCTTGGGTTTGTTCGGAAGTCCTTGAAGGAGCTGCGCCGTGCGGAGCTTGAGATCGAGCAGCTGCAGGGCGAAGTGCGGGGTGTCGTCAGGATCGCCGTCGCCGAGTCGGTGACACCGAGCTTCTTACCCAGGGCGATCTCTTCCTACCAAGCGGCTCACGCTGGGGTCGGGTTTCATGTCGAAGTCGATGGTCCCGGTGCGCTTATTGATGCTCTAATCAAGGACAGTGTCGATCTGATCTTGACCCACGAGGTGCCGAGCTTGCCAAGCGTGACATTGCTCGCCGAGGTGCGGCATGAGCTTTGCGCTTTAGTTGCACCGGACCATCCCCTCGCTCACTTCGGGCGCGTCGCGCTCTCGGACTGTGTTGAATACCCCTTGGCGATCCCTGATCAGAGCCTCGCGGCACGGGCGCTCATAGAGACAGTCGCGGAGGAAACGTCTTTGACGTTGCGCCCCGCGCTTGAGTCGGACTCTATCGAAACGTTGAAGTCTTATGCGCGCCTTGGTCGCGCGGTGTGTCTGAGCTTTCGCGTCGGACCGGACGACGAGTCGCCGGGTCTCGTGATGATCCCGCTGAGCGATCCTCCGTGTTCGGAGGCCTCTTTGTGTCTAGCGGCGCGGAGAGGGCGAGTGCTCCCGGTTCCGGCGGCGAGCTTCGTCGAGGTCCTGTTGCCGTTGTTCGTACGACATTCGACGAGCGCGAGTTCCGTTGTTGCTTGAGCTTGGAGCCGATGCGGACGCGTGGGAAGGGGGCGGAAAGTGAGAGGGGCTTTGTTCGACGGGGTCGGACCACCCTCAATGGAGCAGCGCGCCGTTCGCGATTTGGTGCTGGTAATGTGTGAGCGAATTGTGGATAAAGGGAGCGCAGGGTGAGCGGTGAATGTTCCGCTCTTTGGCTGTGCTTTCTTGGGTGAAGCGATGACAGGAAACACAATCGACAGCGTTCCGTATCGTTGGCCTTACAATGGTGAGCTACGCCGTGAGAACACGGCCCTCATCATCATCGACATGCAGTTCGATTTCTGCGGCCAGGGCGGATACGTCGACCTCATGGGCTACGACATCTCCCTCACCCGCGCCTGCATCGAGCCCATCGGTCGCCTGCTGCATGCGATGCGCGCTCTCGGATTTTCGATCTTCCACACCCGCGAAGGACACCGCCCGGATCTCGGCGATTTGCCGGCGAACAAGCGCTGGCGCTCTCGTCAGATTGGCGCTGGCATTGGCGATGAGGGCCCCTCGGGCAAGGTTCTCGTTCGCGGTGAAAAAGGCTGGAACATCATTCCGGAGCTCGCGCCGAATGAGGGTGAGTATGTCATCGATAAACCCGGCAAGGGGTCCTTCTACGCAACGGACCTCGAAATGCTGCTGCGCCTGCGTCGCATCGACAACATCATCTTGACGGGGATCACGACGGACGTGTGCGTGCACACGACCATGCGCGAGGCCAACGATCGCGGGTTTGAGTGCCTGATCGTCTCGGACTGTTGCGCAGCGACGGATCCGAACAATCACAAGGCTGCCCTCGAGATGGTGAAGATGCAGGGAGGGGTCTTCGGAGCGGTGGCGACCTCGGACGCTCTCTTGGCTGAGCTTTCGAAGATGGAGGGGCGCGGGTGAACGACCAAAGGCTGGTGCTCCGCGATCTCCTTGACGGTTCACTCCCGGCGGAGCTCGGCACGTTTGTGCCGCTCTGGCCTGGGGTCGAGATCTTGCCCCTCTACGGCATTGGCGAGAACGGAAAACCAGTCGATCCGAAGTGTCCGTCCGCGGCTTTTTTGCGCTACGCGCCCGGCGCGAGCGTCCCCGAACACCTTCACCCCGGCTACGAGCATATCTTCGTGCTCCGCGGTTCCCAGTCCGATCGTCACGGAAAGTATCCGGCGGGGACCTGCGTGATGAGCCCACCGGGAACAACCCACGCTGTCTCGAGCCAAGAGGGCTGTCTCGTTCTTGCTGTTTGGAATCAATCTGTGGAGGTCTTGTGATGTCGAAGCAGGTGACCGTGGATGCGGACCCGAGCCCGCTCTCTTTTGAGCCTGACACAACGGCGGCCATCTTCATCGACATGCAGCGAGACTTCCTTGAGCCTGGCGGCTTTGGGGAGGCGCTCGGGAACGACGTGTCTCATCTGCGCGCCGCCATCGAGCCCTGTCAACGGCTCCTTACTGGTCTCAGGGAGAGAGAAATGTTTGTCCTGCATACGCGCGAAGGGCATCGTCCTGACCTCTCGGATGCGCCGAGCGCAAAGGTGCTCCGCGGAGCACCGAAAGCTCGCATTGGCGACCTGGGACCGATGGGTCGAATTTTGATCCGCGGAGAGCCAGGCCACGATTTGATTCCCGAGCTTGCGCCCAGGCCGTCGGAGCCGGTGATCGATAAGCCAGGTAAAGGTGCTTTTTTTGCCACAGATCTGGGGCCGATCCTCGCGCGTCGCGGCATCAAGACATTGATCGTCTGCGGGGTGACAACCGAGGTGTGTGTGCACACGACGGTGCGGGAAGCCAATGACCGAGGATTTGTGTGCGTCGTGCCGAGCGACTGTACGGCGTCGTATTTCCCAGAGTTCAAGGAGGTCGCGCTCCGGATGGTGAGCGCGCAGGGGGGGATTTTCGGCTGGGTGAGCGATTCGGCGCGCATTCTGCGCGCCCTCGAGGTGTGAACAAGAAACAAGAGGGGACGTTATAGCGATGACGAAAGCGAATGGACCTAAATTCTGGACGCCTGGGGACTGGAATGCATTCTTTGGCTTCGGGACGAACATCCTCGTCAACCTCTTGGTTCTCACGGGGCTTCTGCGATTCGTGCTCGGGATGCCGGACGAGCTCGTGTTTTCCCGAGTTCTTCCCGCCGCCGGCTTCATGCTCCTTCTGAGCACATGCTATTACGCCTGGGTCGCGTACAAGCTCGCAAAGGAGACGGGTCGAGCGGATGTGTGCGCGCTGCCTTCCGGGATCAGCGTTCCTCACATGTTCGTCGTGGTCTTCGTGATCATGATGCCGATCAAGGCGAAAACTGGCGATCCGATGAAGGCGTGGGAGGCTGGTCTCGCCTGGGTCTTCATTCAGGGCTGTCTGCTCTCGATCGGCGGATTCATTGCCCCATTCATCCGGAAAGTGACGCCCCGCGCCGCCCTTCTCGGCACTCTGGCGGGCGTCTCCGTCGCGTTCATCTCCGTGCGACCCGCGCTCGAGATGTATATGAATCCGCTCATCGGCGTGACCTGCTTCGCGGTCATTCTCGCGAGCTGGTTCGGGAACGTTCGATACTTCCGCGGTATCCCGGCGGGCCTCGTCGCAATCTTCGTGGGCAGTGTGATCGCCTGGGGTTCGACGCTCTTTGGCTACAGCCTCGGGGGCATGTCGCTCGCTGCGCTCTCCGAATCGGTTGCTGGCTTCGGCTTCAGCCTGCCGATCCCCGCGCTGAATCACACCTTCGCCGGTTTCGAGTTCCTCGGAATGATCCTCGTGACAGCCATTCCTTTCGGGATCTACGACCTTGTCGAGGCGATGGACAACGTCGAGAGCGCCTCAGCTGCGGGTGACAACTTCCCGACGACTCGCGTTCTGACTGCAGACGGCATCATTAGCCTGATCGGTTGCACGATGGGGAATCCCTTCATCCTCGCCGTCTACATCGGTCACCCGGGCTGGAAGGCGATGGGCGGACGCATCGGGTATTCCGCGGTGACGGGCATTGTGATCGCGACCCTCGCCTTCACAGGAATTCTGCCGGTGCTCGTCGCACTCATCCCCGTCGTCGCCATCTCGCCCATCTTGCTCTACATCGGCATGCTGATCGGAGCTCAGGCTTTCCAAGAGACGCCCCGGCGCCACGCCCCTGCCATCGTTCTTGCGCTGGTCCCGCACCTGGCGGCTTGGGGCAAGATGCTGATCGACGGCGCTCTTGGCGCCGCTGGCACGAATGCCGCCGCTGTTGGATTCGAAAAGCTCGCTCAGGTCGGCGTTCTCTACGAAGGACTCACCATCCTCGGCGGCGGCTCAATTCTTGGCGGTCTTGTGCTCGGCGCGATTGGAGCCTTCATCGTCGACCGCAAGTTTGAGAAGGCGGCGCTGTTCTCGGTGGCCGGTGCGGCCCTGACCTTCCTCGGCTTTATGCACGGTGAGGCCATCGGCTTCGCTGTGTCTCCCCTCGTCGCGAGCTCATACCTGATGGTGTCAGTGCTTCTTTACGGGTGCGCGAAGTTCGGGGCAGTGCAGGGGAAGCCAACGGAAGCCGAGGAAGAAGAACTCCTTCAAGGCCACGCTGAAGCACCGGTAGCAGCAGAATAAGAGGGGAAAAGGAGAGATAAAGATCATGCTCGAATATTCGAGAAGTCCCTTGCAAGAGGAAAGCCCATGAGTAACGCCCGTAGTCTAAAACCCAACACGTTCAGTAAACCCAAATACATCACAATCCTGTCCTCTGTCCTCGCTTTGACCGTCGCTTCAGCGGCCCAGGCTCAGGAGGCAGAGGCTCCGGCCGAAGCGGCGGAGGCAGAAGCCGCCCCTGACGCAGAAGCCGCCCCGGAAGCTCCGGCTGAGGCCACTGTGACTCTGACGGCGGCGCCGGAAGAGCCGGTCGCTCCTGTCGAGGAAGAGCCGTCCGTAGCGGAGGAGATCGAGAAGGTTGAGGAGCCTGCTCCCTTTTCTCCTCACCTCACCGTCGGCGCTGGCATGAGAACGGGCTTGAGCCTCGATCCGAGCTCAGGGGGGCTCACCTTGAACGATGGCTTGGTCGACCAGCTCCAGGTCCGTCCGTTCATCGGCGGGAGCCTCACCCCGCACGTCGGGTTCTGGCTCCAGTTCGAGATTGGCGCGGGGTCGAATCCTTCCGGATTGCCGTCCTTCGCGATCCTAGACGCGATCGCACAGGTCAAGTTCGTCGACGAGTTCCAGGTCTGGGTCGGGCAGCATATTCCCGCTCAGGACCGGAACAATATGAACGGTCCATTCTTCGGAAACACCTGGAACTTCGCTATCGCGGCGGGTGGTTATCCGTTCGACATGGGCGCTCGCGACCGCGGGTTTACGTTCTGGGGCCTCGTGGCAGGGGGCCGCTTCAAGTATCACTTGTCCGTCGTGGACATTCAGCCCGCCCAGAGCATCGAGCATGCTCGCCTGGCGGGGCGCATCAACTTCCACTTCTGGGAGCCTGAGAACTTTTACTACAGCTCGGGAACCTATTTCGGAACTCAGGATATCCTGACGATCGGTGCGGCGTTTCAGACCCAGAAGGGCGACGACGGCGTGCCGGACGACGATCTGCTCGGCTTCTCCATCGACGGGATGATCGAGAAGAACCTCGGCGGAGCCGGAACGTGGACGGCGGAAGCCGGCTACTTCAACTTCGACAACACCGGGGCCGGCTACGTTGGCAACCAGGGCACCGCGGACGCTCGTTACGGCGTCTGGGGACCCTATCCCGGCGAAGGTTTCCTCGGTGTGGTCTCGTGGCTGACCCCCGAGAAGATCGGGGTTGGAAAGCTGCAGCCGAACGTCCGAGTCCAATACGGCGACTATGCCGGTGTGACGTCGACAGTGTTCGATGCCGGCCTCGCTTACGTGGTCGACGGCTTCAACCACAAGTATCACCTCAACTATCGGCACACCGAATCGGGGCCGAATGGTGGGGCCAGCGTGGGATCCGACGCGATTCAGGTCGGCTTTCAGTACATGATGGCAAACTGAACCAAAGGGGCAAAAATTTGAAGCCGGTACCGGGCACCGGCGGGAAGCGGTTGGATCCAAAAGATCCAACCGTTTCTTTTTTGTGAGAACGCAGCGAGAGCGAAGCCCTCTTGCGGCAGCTCGACGCGAGTGAGCGTCCTCGGGGGAAGAGGCGCCCCTCTCCAGACTCGCGGCCCGCAGCTGAGAGCGTGAAGGCGTGCGAGGCGGGCTCGGCCGTGGGGTCGCCTGCGCGCCCAATGATAGCGTCAGGCTGCGGTTGTCGTGTGGCCCTTGGGCGGACGCCCTTCATTGAGGGCCGCGGCAGTCGCCGCGCGGGTCGTGGGGCTGCCGGCAAAGGCAATGCGAAGGATGCCTGGCAGGACGATCAGTGAGAGGAAGGTTCCGAAGAACATGCCTACGACCACCGCTGTTGCGAGAGGACGCTGGACTTCTGCGCCGGCTCCTGTCGCTAAGGCCATCGGCAAGAAGCCAAGTGCCGCGACCACTGCCGTCGTAAGAACCGCTCGCAGCGAGTGCGTCGCGCCGCTCTGGACAGCTTCGTCGAGGGAGAGGCCCTCGTCGAGGCGGGCGCGCATTTCATTGGCCACCACGACTCCGTTCAAGACGCCGATGCCGCCGAGAGCGATGAAGCCGACGGCCGCCGGGAGGCTGAACGAAAGCCCCCGCAGGAGGAGGCCGAGCATGCCGCCCGTCAGCGCCAGGGGGACCAGTGAGAAGACCGCGAGTGCCAAGCGGAGGTCTGCGAACATCCAGAGCAGCATGCCAAAGATGACGCCGAGAGCGGCGGGAACCACGAGCGCCAGGCGCGCTTGTGCGCGCTCAAAGTTCTCGAACTGTCCGCCCCACTTGACCGTGAAGTCACTCGGGAACTGGACCTTCTCGTTCACCTTTTGCCGCGCTTCCGTCACCCAGCTCACCAGATCGCGGCCACGCAGGTTCACGTCGACGCGCACAGCGCGCTTCCGATCTTCCCGACGGATCGCGGTCGGTCCGTCGCCTTCGCTCATCGTGACCACCTCGCGCAAGGGAATCGAGATCCCGGTCGCTGTCTCGATGAACAGGTCACCGATCGCGCCCGCTGTGGGTTTCGCGGGGGGCTGGAGCACGCGCAAGTCGAAGCGGCGCTCTTGCTCGTAGATGTCGCCGGCCGGAATGCCCTCACGAGCGGCCGCGAGCACGTGGAACGCGTCCTCAAGGCGGACGCCGTAGCGGGCCATGCGCCCGCGGTCGACGACAGCGTTGATCATCGAAGCGCCCAAGATGCGCTCGACGCGGACGTCGCCGGTACCGGGCACCGTCTTGACGATCTCGCCGACCTTGTTCGAGTACTTTGTGAGATCGTCGAGGTTCGAGCCGAAGAGCTGGATCTGGACGTCGGCGCGGGAGCCGCTAATCATCTCGTTCGTTCGATCTTCGATCGGCTGCGAGACGGACACGAACGTTCCTGGTACCTCTGACTCGATAGCGCTCTTGAAAGCGACGGAAAGGTCATCGAAGTCATGGGCCGTTGTCCACTCCTTGAGCGGCTTGAGGTTGACCATGAGGTCGGTGTTGTCATTGCCGACCGGATCCGTGGCCACCTCAGCGCGTCCAGTTTGGGCCAGGCTGCGCTCGACTTCGGGGAATCGCGCCAGGACCTCGCCTGCCTTGAAGTCGAGCCGCTGAGCTTCGTCGAGGGAGATGCTCGGTGCGCGGCGGATCGTGACGACGGCGTCGCCTTCAAAGATGCGCGGCACGAACTCTGCGCCGGTCTGCATGAAGAGCCAACCGGTGACACCGAGAAGAACCATTGAAGCGGCCCAGAGCGGGAGGCGCTTTCGGACAAACCAGGGGAGCATCCTCGCGTATTGGTTCGTGAGCCAGGTGATCCAGCGGGGATCGTGCCCCTTTTGCGGAGGCACGAACGTGACGAGCACGGCGGGAAAGAAGACGATGGCGTAGACGAGGGCGCCGAACAGGGCGCAGGCCATGGTGATTGCCATGGGTCGGAACATCTTGCCCTCTACCCCTTCCAGGGACACGAGCGGCAAATAGACGAGCATGATGATGGCGACGGCGAACGCTACGGGTCGCGCTACGAGACTCGCTATCTTCGCGTACTGTTCGCTGCGCGCTTCTCCCGCGAGCACCTTGCCTGCAGTCTTCGCGATGACGGCTTCGGCGATAACGATAGGTCCGTCGACCAAGAACCCGAAGTCGATCGCGCCGAGAGACATCAGATCGCCGGTGACGCCGAAGAGATGCATGCCGAAGAGAGCGATCGACATGGACGCGGGGACACCGATGACCACCGCCATGCCCGCTCGGAAGCTGCCGAGGAAGAGCGTGAGGACGATGGCGACGACAAGGACGCCCTCGATCAGGTTCTTCATGACGGTGCTCAAGGTGGCGCCGACGAAGTCTGAGCGGTCGTAGATAGTCTCGATGCGGACGCCGGCCGGGAGCTCGTTCTGGATCTGGGCCACGCGGTCGACGACCGCGGCCGTGACGTCCTTGCTGTTCGCGCCGAGGATCATCATCACGATCCCGGTGACAGCTTCGTCCTTCCCGTCGAGGGTGATCGCCCCGTACCGGAGCGCGGGCCCGACCTTGACCTCGGCGATGTGGCGCACGAGGACCGGCGTTCCTTCGCGGCTCGTGCGGAGCACGACCTCACCGATCTCATTGAGGTTCTCGAGCAGGCCCTGGCCGCGGACGGTGTAGGACTCCTGGAGGCGCTCGACGTAGCCGCCGCCGACGTTTACGTTCGCGGCTTTGAGCGCCTGGACCACGTCGTCCAGCGTAAGGTCCGCTGTCTTGAGTCGAGTGGGATCGACGACGACCTGGAATTGCTTGAGGTCGCCGCCCATCGTGTTCACCTCGACGACGCCGGGCACATTGCGGAGCTTGGGGACGATCTCCCAATCGAGCAGCGTGCGGAGCTGCATCGCGCTGTGGTGATCGGAGCGCACGACAAACTGGTAGATTTCTCCGAGGCCGGTGCTCACCGGGGCGAGCTCCGGTTCACTCGTGCCCGGCGGAAGCATGACTCCGCGCAAGCGTTCGAGGACGAGCTGACGAGCGAACCAGACGTCCATGTCGTCTTCGAAGACGACGGTGACGACGCTCAAGCCAGAGCGAGAGACGCTGCGGAGTTCGACGCCCTTTGGGATGCCGTTGAGGGCGTTTTCGATTGGGGTCGTGACGGCCCGCTCCATCTCGAGGGGCGTGAGGCCCGCGGAGGTGGTCAGGACCGAGACTTGGATGGTCGAGACGTCCGGCATCGCGTCGATGGGCAGGCGTCGCGCGGCCCAGACGCCGCAGAGGAGCAAGACGACGAGCCCCGCGAGGGTGAGCCGGCGGTTTCGAATCGATGCGATGACGATGGAACTGAGCACTCAGAAGACTTTCGTAGATCGGGCCAGTCGGACGGGCTGCGCGCGCGAGCGCATGTTCAGCGGAAGAGCTCGCTCTTGAGCTCGAACACGCCGCGCACAACGACGCGGTCTCCGACCTGAACGCCACTCAAGACCTGCTTGAGATCTCCGTTCGTGTCACCAAGGGTGACTTGCGTGGGCCGCACGGCGAGGTCTCCGTCGAGGACGAAGACCGTGGGGTTGCCGTCGACAAAAGTGACAGCTGCTGCAGGAACGAGAGTCGACTTGACCTCGTCGGCGTGGGCCGCCTGGATCTTGGCGTCGACGGCCTGGCCGGGGCGGAGGTGGCCCTCGGTGTTGTCGACTTCAATGCGCACTGCGGCGCTGCGGGTCGCCGGATCGATGACTGCGCCGACCTGCGCGACGCGCCCTTGGATGGGGTGGCCGGAGCGCGCCAGGGCTCGCACGGTAACCTGATCGCCGACCCGGATCGCCGCGAGGCTTCGCTCGAAGACATCGAGCTCAACCCAAAGGTGCGTCAAATCCGCGATCAAAAAGGCGACGTGGTCTCCGTCGACGAGCTCCCCTTTGGTGACGTGGCGCTCGACGATCGTGCCCGTCAGAGGAGCGATCAGGTAGTGGACTCCGAGCGCCCTTGCGTCGGCGTTCCCGCCCGCGAGAGCTTTGACCTTTTGGGTCGCGGCGTGGAGCATCGAACGGTAGCTCTCTTCCTCGGTCGCGGCCTCTTCGGCTTCCCGGATTGTAGAAAGGTTCCGCTCAACGAGGCTCTGCTCGCGAGCAGCATCCCGACGGGCTGTCTCGGCCTGGGCGCTCAACATCGTGACCTGCGCCTGAGCTTCGCCGAGCTCGGGGCTGTCGATCTCGGCGAGGATGGTGCCTTTCTCGACGACCTCGCCCTCGTAGTGACGCACGTCGCGGATCAGCCCGCGGAGGCGGGTACCGACGCGAGCCACGTAGCGCGGATCGAACGTGACCATACCGACCGCCGAGACGATGGGCGCGAGGGGCGCTTCACCGATAACCTCGGAGGTCAGACCGATGCGCTCTGCGAAGGTCTTCGAGAAGGCAATTCGTCCGTTCTCGACGCGCGGAACATCGTTCGTCAGCGCCGCGGTGACTTCCTTCTCCGAGGCTGCGACCATCGCGATAGCGCTGATGAGCACAGCGCCGAGCGAGAGACCTCCGATCCACTTCATGCGGCGACTCATGACTTGTTTCTCCGGAGGCGAAGGAGTGGCGTCGAGGCTTTGGGCTTGGGGGTCTGTCATGGTTCGATTCCGCGGATCAGGACGATGCGGCCGAGGGCGTTCCACATGCGGCCGAGAATGTCGAGGCGCCGCAAACGAAGAGCGGCATAGTCGCGACGACTGATAAGGACGGGAAGAATGTCGCTTTTCCCGGCACGCTGGATTTCCTCGGCGGCCTGGACCGCCTCTCGCGCAGCAGGAACGGCGTCGCGATCGATGACGAGGAGGGCATCTTCTAGCTGCTCGAGCTCCAGGAACGCGCCGTCGAGCGCCGCTTCGAGAGCTTGTTTTTCAATGTTCGCGATAGCCTCCGCCTGCTCAGCGTTTGCTTCGGCGAGCGCCCGCTCACCTTGGTTGCGGCGGAAGAGCGGGAGGGCAAAAGCAACGCCGCCGCCGAGCCGCATTTCCCCGAAATCGCCTCGTCCGAGCCGGAAAATCAGGCCAAAAGGCATTTTGCCTTCGGCCCGGGCGCGCTCCGAACTGCGGCGGTAATACTCGGCCTCTGCTTGAGACTGTTTCACCGTGGGGAGCTCGGGGCTCCCGCTCGGCGGAGGAGGACGGCGCCACGGGGGCTCCGGTGAGATGTCCGGGTGGGGCGCGAAGTTCTTCTTGGAGAGACGGGTGAGCGCTGCAAGGCTCATCCTCAGGTCCGCTTCGGCCTCTGCCAAGAGAACGCGGTTGCGCGCGAGCTCGACCATGGCCACGCGGGAGTCGCGCAAGGTGGCGTCGCCGGCTTCGGCGCGAGCGCGGTAAATGTTGGCCTCGTCGTCGGCGATCTCGATCGTGTCCTTCAGAACGCCGATGCGCGCGTGGGAGACGACGATGTTGCCGTAAGTGTTCACCGCGGAGGCGAGGGCGTTAGCTGTCTGGGAGCCGAGGCTCGCTTGGGCAAGGCTAGTATAAGCTTCGGATTCGCGGATCCGCTTGCTCCGCTGACCCCAGATTTCCCAAGGCAACGTCATGGTGCCGTCGATGAATACGTCGCGGGTGACGTTCGAACCGTCGACGTTGCCGCTCTCGCCGAATACCTGAAAATCCGGGTTGCCGATGGGGGGCAGCTTCGCGCCGACCATCGTCGCGCGGCTCGCGTTCACGAAGGCCTTCCCTCGCTGAACCTCGGGAGCGCTATCTGCGACAAGCTCGAGGACACGCTCGAGATCAGGCAAATTTTCGCCCTCCGCGCGCTTGGCAGCAGCCGTTTCTTCGGCGAAAGCGGGAGCGACGAAAAGAGGGGTCACGCCCGCGGCGAGGATCATGGCCCTAAAGAATTCGCGTAGAGAACAAGTTCCGCCTGGGGCGCCAGAACCGTCTGAAATCAGCAACACGCGTTCACCATAGTGCGCGCAAGGCGCCAGAGAAGGAGAAAATGCATAACGACGAGCTTCGGCTGGCAATGAACGTTCGACACGACATTCTGCGACGATTGGCTACGCATAGGTGACGATCCTGTGACGCGCAAATAGCCCGTCAGGGCCTCGCGGCGAAGAGCTCCGAAAGTCCTTGATTTTTCAAAGCCGATTCTCCCCGAACAGGCGGGGCTGTCCGGTGGACTCGACCACGCTGAGCCAGAGGTCTTCGCCGGGCAGGACGTGCTTCTGACTGCGCGTCGCGAGTGGCATCGGGACGTGGACGAAACGGCCGTGCCAGCGTCCGATGAGCATCTCCGTATTTCCTGCCATGGCAGCGTGGGCGGCGTTCCGTGCCATGTTCCAGCAATAGACGCTATCGGAAGGAGAGGCTGGGACGCTCCGGATTTGATAGCTCGGGTCGATATACTTGAGCGTCGTCTCACGTCCGCCTTCTCGGAAATGGCGCGCCAATTCGTCCCGGAGAAAGACCCCGATGTCTTTGAGTTTGACGTTTCCGCTCTTGTCACGCGCCTCGTCGCCCGCCTGGAAGAGATCTTGTCCGGCTCCTTCGGCGACGACGATCACCGCGTGCCCCTGGCGGTCCAAAATGCGTTCGACGTAAGCGAGGATCCCGCGAGGCCCGCCCAGGACCAACGGAGCTTCTGGGATCAAGACGAGATCGACGTCTGTCGAGGCGAGCGCCGCGTGGCACGCCACAAATCCGCTGTGGCGCCCCATGAGCTTCACGAGACCGATCCCGTCCCGAGCGCAAAGGGCCTCAACCTTTGCGCTCCGAATCACCTCCACGGAGGCCGAGTAGGCGCTCTCGAAGCCGAAGCTTCGGTCGATGAAGTGGATGTCATTGTCGATGGTCTTCGGAATGCCGACGACGGCAATCTTTGAGCCGCGCCGCTTGCATTCTTCGACGATGCTCATGGCGCCGCGAATGGTTCCGTCACCTCCGATCACGAACAGCACATCGATGCCGTAAGCTTCGAGGGTGTCGACCATGACGCTTGGGTCTTGGTCGCCGCGGGAGGAGCCAAGGAGCGTTCCGCCCTGGTGGTGGATGGCGTCGACGACCTCGGGGGTGAGAGGGATAGGAGGTCGACCGCTCGGGACCAGTCCTTCGTAGCCATAGCGGAAGCCTTGGATCTTCTTCACGCCGTAGCCAAACCAGAGCTCGAAGACGATGCCTCGGACCACGTTGTTTAGGCCCGGACAGAGTCCGCCACAGGTCACGATCCCAGCGCGGGTCGTGCGGGGATCGAAGAAGATCTGGTTTCGCGGGCCCGCGAGCTCGAAGGCAGGGAGTCGATTGACGTCTCCGTGGTAAGAGCTCAGGTCCGAGAGGCAGTCATTGACGAGCACTTTGTCGGCAGCCCCCACGAAAAGCATGGCCCGGTCGCCGAGATGCGCTGCGACGGGGGAGGGGTAACGGCACGCGCCGAGGTCTTGGATAGCGACGTCGGCGCGGGTGATGCGCCCGGACATGCCGAGGGGGGCGTCGACATCGACCGATCGTTCGGAAGGAGGCGTGGCGGGGAACGCTGGCTCTGCACCCACACCTCTGTTCTGCCCGTTGCGAGTTTCCGGCAGGCTTCGGCTCGGCGTCGACTCGAGTCCGGGGGCGGCCGGGGCGGACGAAGCCCCGGGAACCGGTAAAGGGGCGGATTTTCTGCTCAGTCCGTCGCCGGGGCTGGGAAATTCCAGAAGTTCCCGGTCAGCATGAGCAGGGACAGGACGGTCCAGGAGTGATTGTAGTAACGGCTGCGGGCGAGCAGATCGCCCTTTCGAATCCGGCGATAACAGGCGTCCACGAAGTCCTGGTTCGCCGGGTCATGGCTCGCCGCGACTGCAGCGGGGCCCACGAAGACCGCCGAGCCGGGGTTCGGGCGCTTTGCGTTCGGATCCGGCGCTGGGGTGCCGTCGAGCTCGTAGCCGTCGACGATCTGGTCCGCGCCGACGCCCACGTAGAAGCGGCTGATACGTTTGAGGTAACGAAGCGCTCGCTCATCGCCGTTTTCGAAGTAGTCCTGGGCGATGCGGAAGGGGGTACGCGCGGAGTCGTATTGGTGATTCATCATGGCCCCCGGGAAGGCTTCGACGGGTCTCCCGTCCCAGTCGCACCAGGCCGGAACCAGTCCGTTCTTCTCTTCTTCCGACCCGATCTGGCAGCGCTCGAGGATCTCGTAGCCCCTGTCTGTCACCTGCTCCCAGCCGCGGACGTTGCCTGAGACTTCGCCGAAGAGGCGATATTCATGAGGCGCAAAGTAGGAGGGGTTGAACACATTCTTCCCGCGCCAGTCGTCCCCGGGCAGAAACATGTGGGGATAACGATTGTGATCGACTTCGAACTCCCAGAGGCGCGCGATCTGCTGCCGGGCGTGGGTCAGGTAGGATTCCGTGAGCGAACCCCGACCGCCCCAGGCGCGGTCCGCCATGATCAAGGCGAAAGCGATGTCCTCGTCTGAGTCAGAGGCGCCACCGACTCCGAGGCGCATCTCGCCGTCCGGCGAGATGTACCAATCCATCAAGCCTTGTTGGTTCAAGAAGCACTGGGAGTATTGGAACAGGTCGTCGAAGAGCGGCTGTTCGTCCATGTAGACGGCGATGATCATGCCGTAGGCGATGCCTTCAGAGACAGTCGAATTCGGGACACCATCCGGCGTGTCTGGACGGCGAGCGCGAATGAATCCGCGCGCACCCTCGCGGGTGAGGATTTCGCTCCGGTAGCGCAAGAACGCCGCGCGCACGTCAGCGACGTCGGCATCTTTCGGGGTGAGGGCTCGGGGTCTTTGTCGAATCGATTGAAGAGGGAAACGGCTCACTTCATTCCTCGCATTCGAGCCGCCGAAACGACTGCCCGAGGTAGTTCGGGTCACAGTTTCGAAGGACCAAGGATCCATCCCACGCGCTCAGACATTGGGCCAGCGCGTTTTGGGGCGACATCTTGAAGCTGCCGTCTGGATTGTCCGCGACCACGAAAAGTTGATTCTGGAATCGATGGGGATCGTATAAGTCGATCGGCGTCCAGGGCACAACCGCCGCGTATTGTACGTCGAGATTCAAATCGACCGAGTAGTTGCGCACCTCGAGGACCCCCTCGCTGAGCTCAGTCAGGACCCAAAGCTGCTTGGGGGTGGCGCTGCAGTCGGTGAGCGAAATGGTATAGGAGGGTTCTCCGAGCAGAGTTTGGTAAGTCCCCCGACTGACACAGAGGCCATTGTCGATGACCTGGAGTCGTTCGACCTTGGTCGTCGTGCCCGGAATCAGGCATTGCTCCATCGGCTCGGCAGGAGCTCCGCCATCGCCTGAAGGCGCCGCACCGGAACCCGAAGCGTCCCCGCCCATACCGCCACTCGGCGCGGTGATGATTCCACCACTGCCGCAGCTCTCTCCGCACGGCTCACCCCCCGATCCCTCTTGTCCTCCGGTCGGCTGAGTGACGGGCGGGGTCGTCTCGAAGAATAAGAACGGGGTTTCGCCGCAGGCAAAGATCGTTAGCGCCGCTGGAATTAAAGCGGCGATTCTGACTTGGCGTGGCATTTGCGGTTACTATAGCCGTAATTGAGAACGTTCCCACTGCTTGACCGCACGACCGCGATCGCGCTTGATGTACGCGAGGCCTCCATTTTCGACTGTGAAGAAACATCCGTGCGCGATCTCTCGACCCAAAACCCCCGCCCGGCTCACTTGAGACCGGTGCCCACTTCGCCGAGCCTGGGAGATTCGGCTGATGCGCGCCTTTTCGAGATGATCCAGGAGGGGGGAACGGCCTGGCAGCGGCTCGCGTACGATCAGTATTTCCCCTTGGTCAAAGGGCTCATCATTCGCTCTTTGGGACCGATGGCGGACGCCGAGGACCTGATCGCGGACGTCTTTGTCGGTTTTTTTGAAAGCGCGTCGAATATCCGAACTCCGACCCGAGTCCGCAGCTATGTCGTTTCGATCACGATGAACGTGGTGCGGCGCGAGCTACGGCGTAGGCGACGTCGGCGCTTCTTTTCTCTCGTGGAGGAGGAAAAGCGCGCTGTCGACCGGGTCCCGAGCACGGACGACCCCAAGGCCAAAGTTGCCCTCTTGCACTTGAGCCGCATCCTGTCCACGCTGAATCCAGATGATCACCTTGTCTTTGCCCTCCATGTCCTCGAAGACATGAATCTCGAAGACGTGGCTCAGGCTCTCGAGATGTCCCTATCTACCGTCAAACGTCGCCTAAGGCGCGCGAACGAACGGCTCCTTCGGCGGGTCTCCCAGAACCCGCTTCTCTCGGACTATGTCCGCGACAAGGGAGAACGGGACGACACATTCTCCGCCGAGGATGGCTCTCTGAAGGAGGTCTTGTGATGTCCTCCGAGAGGAAGGCTACGGCGCGTTCGCTCGGAGATGCGGAGCTCGGTAGGGGCTTCCGCTCTCTCATGGACGACTACCTCACGTCCGGGGAGCGCGTCGACAAGGAGAGGGTCTTCTCCCAAATCGTCGAGCGGCGCACGGGACTCCGAGCGGTAGAGCGCTCTGCCTCGCGGGTGCCCCGTTGGGCGAGGTGGGCTGCGCCTGTGGCCGTGGCCGCTGCTGCTACGTTGGCCTTTGCGTTCTATGAGACGGCCTCGGATGCCCATGATCTGACCTACGTTGTTACCGCTCACAGTGGGGCCTTGGTCGACGACCACGGATCCCATCGCTGGGCGACGGAGGACGAACCACTCTTGGTGTCCTTCTCCGACAAGAGCACCGTCTTGCTCGCTCCAAACACGAGCGTGAACTTGGAAGTCGTCGACTTTGGGAAAGTCCGGTTTGCGATCGATCGGGGCCGAGTCCATGCGAACATCGTGCACCACGAAGACACCGACTACCGCTTCCGAGCAGGCGAATATGAAGTCTTTGTGACAGGTACGGAATTTGACTTGAGCTTCGACCCGAGCCAAGGCAGCGGTCTGCTCGAGATGCAAGAGGGCTCTGTTGAGGTCCGTGGACCTAAGGGCCCGCTCGGGCGCGTGCTCGGTGGCCAAAAACTGTCCCTTCTCGGCAGTCCTGCCAAAGCCGAGAAAGCTGGCCCCCCGCGGCTCGCCGACCCAGTGCAGCCGGTCACCGCGTCTGACGTGCCCGACCAGGGACCTGCGACAGAAAACGCACATGTCGACGCGAACTCAGCGAACGTCGCCCCAGCGCATCGCCCAGCGGCCCCGAGCTATCGAGCTCTCGCCAAGCAGGCGCGCTTTGCAGAGATCGTGAAGGACGCTGAGACCCGCGGCCTGAGCGCCGTGCTGTCCACGAAATCTCCAGATGAGCTCGCTGAGCTGGCGCATGCCGCGCGTTACGTGGGCCGAGGAGATCTCGGGGTGCGTGTCCTCCGCTCTCTCGTTCAATCGCATCCGGCGAGCGCCGCCGCTCGGAACGCGCACTTCTTCCTGGGGCGTATTGCTGAGGCAAACGGCGAATCTCAGAAAGCGGCACGCGAATATGATATTTATGTCAAATCGCGTCCGGGGGGGAGTTACGTCGCGGAGGCTCTGGGCCGGCGCATGGCCCTCGCCCAGAAGAGCGGCGATCTTTCGCTCGCGAAGTCTTTGGCTCGCCAGTACTTGGCGCGGTTCCCGAGTGGTCCTTACCGAGCCGCCGCTGTGTCTCTGACGGAGCAGGCCGAAGGCTCTGGCTCGCTTCACCGCTAGAGCGCGTCTCGTGAGATGCGCCCACTGAACGCAGCGGATCAACGTGAGAAGCCTGCTGGGGCATGGGGGCGGTATCGAAGACCGAACTGGGGCCCTTTTTTGAGTCTTGTTTCTGCTCTCCTTTTTTGGGGCGCGGGCGCGCGAGCGGAGGGTGACCAAGCAACAGTTTGCCTGATCGGTCCGGGAGCACACGGGCCCGGGCTACTTCAGGAGTCGAGCGTTCGCGTGCGAGCTGAACTCCAGGCCGTCGGCTTCGAGGTCGTCGGAGGGGGCGAGGGAGAGGGCGAAGGCGGTGAGACGGGCGAATGTCCCGGCGGCTCGGCGACCATTAGCCTCGAGGTGACGGGGAATGTGTTGACGATTTGGGCTCAGGTCAGCGAGGCTCATCTTCCGCTCAGCCAAGTTGTCGATCTGACGAACAAGACTGATGCACGAGCGGAGGTGATCGCAATTCGAGCAGTGGACGGACTGCGTGCGGCGGTCCTCGAGGCCATTGTAGCGAACCAGGGAGTTGTGTCGCGTCCGCTCGCAGAGTTCGCGAGTGCTCGGCCTATGACCCCGCCACCAGAAAAGGTCGAGCCGAGTGGGCCGGCGCCCGAGCCGAAACGAGCCCCCGTGCTCGAGGCGGATCGCGCCGGGCACTATCAGGGGCGGTCAGGCGCACCTCGACGTCCCGTTGCTCGGGAGGGACGTTTGGCGACGGTGATTGGTTTCGGTCCGGAGCTTGCGGGTGGGGAACAAGGCGTCGGCTTGGGCTTCGGAGCTTCTCTCGACTTTTGGTGGAACTATGTGGGGGTGGGGCTTGTCGCTGACGTCGCGCTCCTCGGTCCTGTATGGGAAGCCGAAACTTCTCGCATCTCGATCCATGAATATGGATTTGGTGTGCGAGGCCAGCTTGCGTTCTGCGAAAGGCCCTTCTCTTGTCAGGTGGGCCTAGGGGGCTCGATGCGGACTGTCGCGCTCGACGCAGTTCAGACGATGAATGGATCCGAGCTTCTCGAGCGCGGCGCCCATGTCTCGCCCGCCGCCGATTTGGGGGCGGGGCTTGGCTATTGGTTCGGGGATTCAGTGGGCGTTTTCGCGACGGGGTGGCTTCATCTCTATGGAGACGCACCGCGTCTCATCGTTGGCGGCGAGGAGAGCGTATGGGGCCGCCCCAGTTACACTCTCAGTGTTGGTCCTTGGTTTCGATTGTGAGGATCCGAAGCGATTCCGAGAAGCGTGAGGAAGCGCTTTGCTTTTGACTGTGGTCACCGCTAGCGCGCTGAGCTAGTCTCTTGGCCCTCAGGGAAGCAGGAGGCGACCTCGGGGCGCTTGATTGACTTGGAGATGATGAAGAATGGCTAAACTAATTCGGTTGGTTCCGGTGACGGTGGCTTCGGCCGCTCTGATGGCGTTTGCTTGTAGTGGCGAGAGCTCGGACGCGGACGGGATGCAAGGCTCGGGCGGCGCGGTCGCTGCGGGCGGCGCGGTCGCTGCGGGCGGCGCGGTCGCTGCGGGCGGCGCGGTCGCTG
>JAEYYX010000057.1 GCA_023428245.1 Pseudomonadota bacterium | reverse complement strand
CCCGAGCGCTACCTCACGCCGCCGACCACACCTCACGCCGCCGAGCGCTACCTCGCGCCGCCGAGCGCACCTCACGCCGCCGAGCGCTACCTCACGCCGCCGAGCGCTACCTCGCGCCGCCGAGCGCACCTCACGCCGCCGAGCGCTACCTCGCGCCGCCGAGCGCACCTCACGCCGCCGAGCGCTACCTCACGCCGCCGAGCGCACTCGAAGGCTCCGCCGAGCGCTACCTCACGCCGCCGAGCGCACTCGAAGGCTCCGCCGAGCGCACCTCACACCTCACGCCGCCGAGCGCTACCTCGCGCCGCCGAGCGCACCTCACGCCGCCGAGCGCACCTCACGCCGCCGAGCGCTACCTCACGCCGCCGAGCGCACTCGAAGGCTCCGCCGAGGTCCCACGGATGGGATGGATGGCCCGAGCGTCCCCCGTCGGCCGCTCGAGGGGCTCAGCGGGCGTCGTGAAAGTCGACCTCGGGGAAGGGCTCCGCAGGACGCGCGAAGTAGTACCCCTGGAGAAGGTCGAGTCCGTCCTCGATCAGGACGTCCCGCTCTTCTTTCGTCTCAACACCCTCACAGATCACATCGACGTTCAGGTCGCGAGCGCAGATTTGGCTGATACCCCGGACCAAGCTCCGTTTGCGGGGCGAGGTGTGGATGCCGCGGATGAGCGACATGTCGAGCTTTACGAAATCAGGCTCGAGGTGAACGAAGCTTGTCAGGCTCGAGTATCCCGCGCCAAGATCGTCAATCGCGATCCGATAACCCTTCTTACGCAGACGGTCGAGCCTCCCTCCCAAACCATTCACTCCTGCGAGCGTCGAGCGCTCCGTGATCTCGAAAACGATGCGTGAAGCGAACGGCGCAAGTAGACTGCTCTCCGAGTAGAGCTCGTCGTCCGCAAGATCGGTCGGATTCAGGTTGACGAAGAAGAGTTCGGAGGGAGCACCGGCGATGATTTCGCTGACCTTGTTCCGGATCGCTCGCCCGAGTTCGACGGTCCGCCCGAGGCGCTCGGCTGTAGTGAAGAGCGCCTCCGGATGCGGCAGGGTCTCTTCCCGCGAGCGCACGAGGGCTTCATAGGCGAACACACGCTGCGAGCTGCAGCGGACAATCGGCTGCACCGCCATCCAGAGCTTTTCGAGCGCGCTGTCCAGGCGCGCCTCGAGGGAGGCTCGGTCCCGGAGCCCTCCACTCGGAAGCTCATCATACTCGTTCGCCTGACGCTGCAGCTTGGCGAGACTATGAAACCGGAGCGCACGCGCCACCGTCTGACGTAACTTCTCGGGCTCGACGGGCTTTTTCAGATAGTGAAACGCCCCGAACTCGACAGCAGCCAGCGCTGTCTCGAGCTCAGGCTCTCCCGTGACCAGCACAACCGGGATATCGAGATCGATGCCGCGCACCTCGCGCAGAAACGCGAGCCCACCCATCACCGGCATATTCAAATCGCTCACGATGACATCGACGCGCTTCTCCTGCATGAGCTCGAGCGCCTCAGCACCGTTTTTCGCCGCGAGGGTCAGGAGCCCCATACGCTCAAAGAGCTTCCCGTATTCGCGAAGGATGTCAGGGTCGTCGTCGACTAGGAGGACTGCCTCGTGTGCTGCCGATGTGTCCATGCCGCCTCCTGAGAAGGAGGCCTACATTGAGCCACCCGCCCCTTCCGCCCACTCCCAAACAAGGGAGCAAGAATCTTCGACAGAGTACAGATCGCGCCCGCGGTTGGCAAATGAAAGAACACTCTCGCCCCGGCCGCCCCGCAGGCGCTGAGAGCGCTCTGTTACGAGCGCACTCTCGCGGCAAGGGACAGGCCTCAGGCGCTCTTGGTCTTCAGAAAATTGATCTCGCGGAGGATGCGCTCAGGCTTAGCGAAGTAATAGCCCTGGAGGAGATCGATCCCGTCCTCACACAGGGTCTCGCGTTCGGCCTCGGTCTCGACGCCCTCGCAAATGACCTGAATGCCGAGGTCACCGCTGCAGATCTGAAACAAACCGCGCACGAGCCGACGCTTGAGCATTGAGCTATCCACCCCGCGCACGAGCGACATGTCGATTTTCACGAAATCTGGCTCAAGATGCACAAAACTGGTCAGGCTCGAGTACCCCGCGCCGAGGTCGTCGATCGCAATGCGATAGCCCTTTTTTCTGAGCTTAGCGACGCGCGTGGCGAGTCCATTGATGTGCGCGAGTTGCGAGCGCTCAGTGATTTCGAAGACGACCCGGTGGGCATAAGGACGGAGCACCGCGTCCTCGGAATAGAGGTCGTCGTCGTTGAGGTCGACCGGGTTCAAGTTCACAAACAGGAGGCTGCCTTCGGTCTGCTCTGCAATTTCACCAATGCGACTGCGAATCGTTCTTCCTAGTTCGGCCGTCCGCCCGAGGAGCTCCGCCGTCTCGAACAGGGCCGCTGGACTCGCCAGGGTCTCTTCGCCTGAGCGCACCAAGGCTTCGTACGCGAACACTCGCGTTTGTGACCAAGACACGATCGGCTGGTAGGCCATCCAGAGCCGATCGAGAGCTGTATTGAAGCGCGCTTCCAGGGCCGCCCGATCGGGCAGACCGACCTGAGGAATTTCTGCAAGGGCGGCAGCTTGCCGCTGAATGCGACAGAGAGCGTGCATACTCAGAGCCCGCGTCACCGTCTCCCGGAGTTTGTCGGGTTCGACGGGCTTCGTCAGATAATGAAACGCGCCGTATTCCACGGCGATCATCGCCGAGCGCAGGCGAGGGAACCCGGTCACCATGATCACCGGGATATCGAGGTGCACAGCTCGCACCTCCCGAAGGAAGTTCATGCCGTTCATCACTGGCATGTTCAGATCGGTGACGACTGCGTCGACCGTTTGTTCGGCCAAGTAGCGCAGAGCCGTCGCACCATTTTCGGCGACGATCGTCCGAACGCCCATCCGTTCGAGGATCTTTCCGTACTCGCGCAGCACGTCGAGATCGTCATCGACGAGCAGGACGGTTCCTCCGCTCACTCTCAGCTTGCTGGTTTCTTCCTGCTCCTCCATCTTCGTCCCCGATTCAACTGTTCAAGTTAGCGCAAAAACGTGGCCGCGACCACTCCACGCCCCGCGCGGTCCTCGAGGCTCAGCGAGCCGCCTTGCTTTCGGAATAACTCGCTGAAAGCCAAGAGCTGTGATGAGGGCGTCACGTTCGCTTCCGCTCCACAATCGATACCTACAAACACTTCCGATGTGGTGCTTGATAGGTTGATGTGAAAATGAGCTCGCTCCATGCGCCACCTTTGAGCTCGAGCGGCGACCGCGAACGCTCCGAGGATCAACCGGAACACGAGCGATGTTTCACCCTTCACGGTAACAGTCTCGATCTCCGGAGCTCGCTCGGTCGTGACCCGTGCGCCCCTGAACATCGCCGAGCCCGCGTACTTCGCCGCACAGTCATACAAGTCACCGAACACGACAGGAGACTCTCCTCCCGCCTCCACGTCGCGCACCTCGCTGAGCATGCTTTTCAGCCTTCCGATCAGCTTGATCGCGTCAGCCACGTCTCCGCGAGCTCTTTGAATCAGGGGCAGCGCCCGCTCCGCTTCGCTCGGGCCGCCTCCAAGCGCGTTCTCCGCGTCGGCCAGATCCTCCTGGACCAAGGAGATGTTCGAGAGCAGCGCGCCGAGCGGGGAGCCCTCCGCGTGACAGACCCCGAGCAAGAACGCCGCATAGGCGTCCATAGCGGTCATCACGAGCTCAGCTGACGCCGACGCCGACGCCCCGGGCATTTCATCCTCTCGCAAACTTGAGTCCATGGAAGCGTCAGCAAGCATACCGCCCTGATCCAAACGGCCAATCGTCAGGGAAATGAAGCTCCGGCAGCTCCCCCGAACTGCGAACGGCCTAGAAATGGCCATGTCGCCGGATCCACTAGACAAGTCACCGATTCAGGAAAACTCTGTTGGGGTGAGGAAAAGGGGAAGGAGCTTCTACTGTGACTCCTCTGGGTGCTGGGAGCGAGCGCGATGAGCGACCCGAGGCCACGCCACCAGATCCTGCTCGTCGAGGACAGCCACACGGATCGAAGGCTCACCAAGGCTGCCCTCGACGGAGGCGGCTTCCTCTACGATCTCCATGTCGTCGAGAACGGCGTGAATGCGCTCCGTTTCCTTCGAAGAGAAGAGCCTTTCGCCAAAGCTCCGCCCCCCGACCTCGTCCTCCTCGATCTCCATCTCCCCAAGATGGGCGGACGCGAGCTGCTCATGCACATCAAGGGGGACCAGCGCCTCCGCCCGATCCCGGTGGTCGTGCTCTCCACCTCAGACGCCGATGACGATGCCTACCGGGCCTACGCGAGCTACGCGAGCAGCTACATCGTCAAGCCCATCGACATGCACGAGTTCGCCAGCATGATGCGCTCGCTCGGCGAATATTGGTTCCGGACAGTCCGCCTCCCTCCGCATCCTCGCGAGACGGGGCACGAGATCCCGCCGTCGTCGGGCTCGCCCGCGTTCCATCAAGCACCACTCAAGGTGCTCGTCGTCGAGGACAGCGAGACCGATACGCTCATCTTGAAGCGATCGCTCGAGCAAACTCTCGCCCACTCGCCGAGGTTCGACAGGGCAACATCCCTTACCGAAGCCTCAGAGAAGCTCCGCAGCGGCCGCTATGACGCAGTCGTGCTCGACCTTGGGCTCCCCGATAGCCAAGGGCTCGACACGTTGCGCTTCCTCCGGCGCCTCGATCCGACAACGCCGATGGTGGTCCTCACGGGCCTCGAAGACGAGGCGGTGGGCCCCCGCGCGCTCGAAATTGGAGCCCAAGACTACCTCGTCAAAGGAGAACTCGGTGGCACGGCTCTCGCCCGCTCACTGCGCTACGCCATCGAGCGAACCCGCGTCTGGGAACAGGTGCTCGAGACTCAAAGGCTCCAGGTCATCGGACAGATCTCGAAGAGCGTCGCCCACGACTTCAACAATCTCCTCACCATCATTGGTAACAGCTCCGGCCTCCTGAAAGGGGCGAGCCCGGAAGACGCGGCCCCGCTCTTCGAAGAGCTCGAGTTCGCGGTCAAGCGCGGATCGATGCTCACGCGCCAGCTGCTCTCGATGAGCCAAAAACAGTCTCAGACCCGCGAAGAACTCGATCTCAACTCACTGATTCGTGACTTCTTGCGCTTCCTCGCGGTCACCCTCGGCGACATCCAGCTCGCCACCGAGCTCGCCCCGGATTTGCCGCCGATCCAGGCCGACCCGGCTGACCTCCGCCAGCTGATCTTGAACTTGGTCTTGAATGCCCGGGACGCCATGCCCCAGGGGGGCACCGTGACGCTCACTACCGAGCTCGTCCCCGCGCCGGCGCAGATGGGCTCAGCAACCCCCTCGCGTCCGCTGCGCGCCCTGCGCTTGCGGGTCATCGATCAAGGCAGCGGTATCGACCCCGCGCTCGCGGAGCGTATCTTCGAACCTTTCTTCACGACCAAAGCACAGAAGCGTCGTTCGGGACTCGGTCTCGCCACCGTGCGGAACCTCGCATCCGGACTTGGCGGGCTGATCGAGGTCGAAACCCGGCCGGGCGCCGGAGGGACCTTCTCCGTGTACTTCCCCGTGCGAGCGCGCGGGACTCGCTCGAAGCCGGCGCAGCCGATGGCGACCGACACGCACGTGCGCGCCACGATCCTTGTCGTCGATGACGAGATCGCGATCCAACGCACCGCTGCGCGCATCCTCGAGCGCGACGGACACCAGGTCCTTGTTGCGAGCTCCGGCGAAGCTGCCCTTGCTCTCTACGAAAAGGAGCGGGACAAGATCGACTTAGTGCTGACCGACCTTGTCATGCCGGACGGGATGAGCGGCAAGGAGCTCACCGAGCAGCTGCGCAATCTCGGCGCCCAGATCCCGATCATCTACACAAGCGGCTACTCGGAAGAGTTCGCGACCAATGAGCTCAACTTGGTGCGAGGAACCTCCTTCATCGAAAAGCCCTACACACCGGACGAGCTGCGAACGATCACGAAACAGGCGCTCTTGAAAGACACCTGAGAGCATACGGCTTTCCACGCCGCAAAGAGCCACCTGGAAACAAACGAAAACGACTGAGCTCGTGCGAGCGGCTGGAATGCACGCTCGGCTCCGGCCCGTGTTAACCTGAGCCAGATGGAACCTGTGACGACGACGAGGACGAACACATGCAGGACTTGCTTCGGGACAGGTGAGATTGGCAGCGAGCACGGTGCAACGAGCTGTCCTGATTGCGGGGGCTCGGGTGAACTGCCGGATACCAGTGTGCTCGTGGAGTGGCGCGCCCGCGACATCGAAGCGCACCACATGAAGCGTCAGTCGGCGGAGAGCGCCGATGTGCTCTGGCTCGTCTCCGAGCTCCGACGCGCGCGCACTGCGCTCGCTGAGGTGCTCAGCCTCTCAAACGAGGTCGAAGATTCCGATCTGAGCGTGGCGCTTCGCGCCATCGCGAACCGCGCGCTCATGGTGTACCGAACCGCGCCGGTCGACGAATCGTAAAAACGGCGTACGTTTCGGGCACGTCGGGCCCGCGTTTGGCGCCCTGGCGGCTCCGAGGCTAAACTCCACCGTGGTTTTCGAGTTATGGCTTCCTTGAGCGGCACCGAGGTCGCACCCGGACAAATCCTCGCGGGGAAATATCGGATCGACCGCATCCTCGGTCGCGGCGGGATGGGCGTTGTCGTTCAAGCCACTCACCTCGCTCTCGACGAGCGAGTCGCCATCAAATTCCTCTTGCCCGAAGCGCTGGAGAACGCTGAAGCCGTGCGGCGCTTCGAGCGGGAGGCGCGCGCCGCAGTCAAGATCAAGAGCGAGCATGTCGCCCGCGTCATCGACGTAGGAACCCTCGAGACCGGCTCGCCCTATATGGTCATGGAGTACTTGAGCGGGGTCGACCTTGCTCAATACCTGGAGCGCAGCGGACCCCTCTCCATCAGCGAAGCCGTCGACTACGTGGTCCAGGCGCTGGAGGCGATCGCCGAAGCGCACTCGCTCGGCATCGTCCATCGCGACCTCAAGCCGGCGAACCTCTTTCGCATCGTGCGCAATGACGGAACGCCATCAATCAAAGTGCTCGACTTCGGCATCTCGAAGGTCGGCACTGATCACTCGATGACACAAACGTCCTCGATGATGGGCTCGCCTTACTACATGTCCCCTGAGCAGATGGTGAGCTCGAAGTCGGTCGACGCCCGCACCGACATCTGGTCGCTCGGGATCATCCTCTACGAGCTTCTCGCGGGGCGGGTACCCTTTGATGGAGACGTCATCCCGGAGATCGTCGCGAAGGTGCTCCAGAGCCCGATGCCGCCGATCGCATCCCGCTCCGACATTCCCGCAGGCCTTCCGCGTGTCCTCGAAAAGGCTCTCGCGAAGGAGCGGACAGACCGCTACCCAGACGTCGCTGCCTTCGCATTAGCGCTCGCGCCTTTTGTCTCCGCAGACGCCCGCGCATCAGTCCAGCGCGTGTCTCGCGTACTCGGCGTGGTGCCGGACGCCACGCTTCCTGATGGCGTCGCACAGCAGGAGGAGTACGAACGCCCCGCGCCCGCCTCCGTCACGACCTTCGGAGGCTCCGCCGCGACCCAGCTCGATATTCCCGCCGGTCTCCCGACGAAAAGCCGTGGTTCTCTCTACCTCGGTCTCGCCGCGGCCCTCGTGGCCCTCGCTGGCGCCGCCATGTTCGCCTTCGGCTCCAAAACCGAGACCCCGGTCCAAGATGGTCTCGTCTCGAGTCCCGCGAGCAGCAGTCTCGCGCCTGCCGCCGTGGTCCCCGCGACGAGCGACCCGGGTCCGAAAGCCCCCGACACGGGTTCTCCGGCGAGCGCCGAATCTCAAGAACCCGTCGCTCGGGCCGCAGAAGCCGAGACCCTCGAGCCTCAGAGCCCCGAGCCTCAGAGCCCCGAACCAGAGAAGCCCGACGCAAGCCCGACGCCGAGCGCACGGGGTCCCGCCACGACCGCGAGCACCAAACCCGCGAGCAGCAAGCCCCCGGCCACGGCCCCCCGGCCGACGAGTGCTACGCCCGCGGCGCCCGCCGCAACGCCGACATCCGCCCCCTCGACACCGAAACCGCCGGCGGACCTGTTCTCCGATCGGAAGTGAAGTTCAGCCCGAACGTTCCATCGCGAGGGAGCCTTCGCTAAGAGAGGGTTATGCGGCGTTCGCTCTCGCTCGTCCTCGCTCTTTTCTTCACCACCACACAGCTCCTCGCGGCCGAACCGAAGTCCGCCGACGAGAGCGTCCTCGGCGAGTTCGTCGTCACAGGCACCTCGGCAGAGCACATTCCGAAGGTCGCGATCCTGCCCTCGACGTCGGCCGCGTACGAAGACGTCATCGTGCGTGGCGTCGTGCGCCGAGATTTCGAGATCAGCGGCTTTTTCAACGTCATCCCAGACAAGAACGCGCCCGCTGGAGACTACCGCTTCACCGCTCCCGTGAACGTCGCCGCGTGGCAAGCGATCGGCGCCGAAGCGATCATCAAGGTCGCAGCGCAAGATGCCGGCAAGGACAAGATTGAGGTCCTTGGAATCGCCTACTTCCCGAGCGTCGGTGCGACGCCTGTTTACGAGACAAAGCTCACCGTCACCAAAGACGAGGCGCGCCGCACCGCCCACAAGATCACCGACGATCTGATCGGTGCGCTCACCGGAGCGCCCGGCGGATTCTCGAGCCGCTTCACCTACTCGGGCCCGTGGGTGCGCAACCGCCGCATTTTCTCGGTTGACTCCGACGGCCATGGACTCAACCCGCACACCGAACCGGCAGCTACTGCGCTCGCTCCAGCCTTCGGCCCCGGCGGTTACCTCTTTTACACGCAGAGCATGAACTACCTGCCGTACCGGCTCTACAGCTTGGACGTCAGTAAGCCTGATTCGGAGAAGGAGTTCACCCTCCCATTCAAGGGTTCAATCTACGGTGTCGCCTTCAATCACGACCGCACCAAGATGGCGATTTCGGTGGCGAACTTCGGACGGAGCGCGATCTACGTCGGTTCCGCGAAAGGCACCGACTTTACGAAGGTCTCGGACACCGAGCTGGCGACCCACCCGGTCTTCAGCCCGAGCGGTAAGCTCGCGTGGATCGGCGGATCGGAGCAGGGAACTCAGCGCGTCTACATCGACGGCAAGCCCGTTTCCCCGAATGGCTTTACGGCAGCGGCTCCTGCCTTCTGCGCCACGGAAGACGGCACCTTCCTCGTCTATTCGGTTCAGACCGGCGGCGGCAATCATGACATCGTCATGAGCAACGAAAAGGGCCAAGGGCTGCAGCGCCTCACGCAGAACCAGGGCAGCAACACCTATCCCGCCTGCAGCCCCGACGGCCGCATGCTCGCCTTCTTCCGCGAGACGAAGAGCGACAAGGGGCTCTATGTCCTCTCGCTCAAACGCTGGACCACCACGAAGATCCTCGGTCAGACGGGAGAGAGCTTGCGCTGGGAGCCGCTCGAGAAAACCGCGAAGAAGCGCGAAACGGGCAAAGATCCCTCCGAGGCCAAGGTCGACTCAGGCGAGGTCTGCGACACGCCGCGCCTCAAGAAGAAGAAGTAGTCTCGGCCTCTCCCACGGGGAGGCCTCGAGCGGGGATGCGCTCTAGAGCTTACCGCGAGTGACCTTGCCGATCGCGTTCGTCTCCCGCGCTCCGAGCAGGCCAAATTGCACGCCGAATCCGTCGGTGCTCTGCCAGCGAACGATGCCCGGTACACGAAGCTCGGTATTCCCCGGCACGAGGAAGCGAAGCTCGACGTTTGCGCCCATAGCAGGAGACGTCATGCCCCAGGGCGTGGTCAAAAACATCCCCCCGACGCTCAAGTCGCGCGAGGTAACGGTTCCGATCCAGTCTCCGCTGACCTGAACATCCACCTGATAGGGAGCCCGGATATGCTCTCGTTTTTCACGCACGGCGGCCCCCAGAATAACGGCTCGCTGGCGAGACACGTAAGGGGAAAAGGAATACCTTGCGGGGTGCGCTGAAGTCGTCCCGACTGCCTTTCGGAACGTGTCTCCTCCCCGTTTCACTCTGCGGCCTCAGGTCCTTGCTCTCGCCCTCGGAGCGACCCTCGCGCTCGGGCTGATCGCCATTCCGCGACCGAACCGCTCGCGCATCATTCCTTTGCCGCCCGTGGATTTCCAAGAGCTCACGCGGCTCGACGCACAAGATGCGCGGCTCCGGGAGAATACCGACTTCCCTGTGCATATCCGCCGAGCAGGAGAAAGGTTTCGGAGGCTCGGTGCGGCGCTCTGGACTGAACGCCAAGGTCCACCAGAGCTCGAGTTTCCCTACCGGATCGAGAGCGCCCGCGTCGCGTCCTTCGAGCTCGTTTCTGAGTTCAATGCGCTGCGCGCCGAAGGACTCTCGGCAGAGCTGATCCGACTCCGCTCGCTGCAATCGGAGCTCTTCGTCCGCGCTGTGCGTCGCTTCGAGGAAACGGGAGAGCCCTCCCGCGAGCTCATCGAGCTCGGCGGCGATTTCATCGAAGTAGCCCGCGCCTCCTGGATCAAGAACAGGCGCGTTATCTTCAGCGATCGCGACCTTCGTCTGCTCTTTCGCGTGCGCTTCGGCAATCTCACGGACACCCATGGCCAAGGCCAGTTCGGCCCGAGCCCCGACGAGCTCCTCTACTATCACTCGCTCTTTCTCTTGCACCCGCCGGGCGCAGACGCGCTCACGAAAAATAGCTACCAATTGAACGTCGTCTCCGCGCTGGAGCGCCTCGAGCCAAGCTACCCCGCTGCGCTCACTCGTGCGCTCTTCCTCCTCGAGCAGAACCAGCCGGAAGCCGCCGCGCAGGCTCTTTCCTCTGCGAAGCATACGGGACCTTGGGCGCGGATCGTCCAAAATACTCTGCTCGCTGCGAGCGCGCTTCACCACGATCTATGACCACGGAACCTCCTCCGACCACCCCGGCGGCCCTCGCGAGCCGAGTCGCCGCGGGAGAGCTCCGCCTCGACGTCTCCGGAGCGGTTCCAGGCGTGAGCGCTCTGGTCGTTCGTGAGCTCCACGAGAGTCTGCCGAAGGAGCGCGTCATCGTCCTTCTTACGGCCACGAGTGACGAAGCCAATGACCTCGCCGGAGACTTCACGGCGTTCTTGCCCGACGTGCCTACGCTCGTCTTCCCGACCATCGACGGCACACCTTTCGATGGCGTCCGTGTCGAGCGCCACTTGATCCAGGCGCGCGTCGCCGCTCTCGACGCCCTCGGACGGGGCGCAGTGCGCGTCTTGATCGTCCCCGCGGCCAGTTTCGCCCGTAAGGTCATTCCCCGCTCCCTGCTCGCCGAGGCGCGCGTCACGATTCGTACCGGCGAGCCGCTCGATCTCCGGGAAGCGAGCACAGCCCTCGAGCGCATCGGCTACGTGCGCACGCCTCTCGTCGAGGATGAGGGGAGTTTCGCCGTGCGGGGAAGTCTGCTCGACGTCTGGCCCGCGTCGTCGGCCGACCCGCTTCGGATTGAGGTCGACTTCGACACGGCCCTCCGCATCCTTCCCTTCGACCCCGAGAGCCAAGAGCGCCGCCGAGACGGTGAGTCCCTCAAGGAGCTCGTGCTCCCCCTCGCTCGGGACGTTCCCCTTACCGAGGAAACGAAGACCCGCGCCCGCGCGCGCATGCAGGAGCTCGCCGACGAGCTCCACCTTCCAACGCGCAAAGCCCGCGCTCTGTTCGACGAAGTCCTGCTCCCGGCCTCTTCCCTCGGCTCAGAAGCGCTCCTGCCCGCCTTCGCGGAGCTCACACCGCTCTCGGAATATCTCGGTCCCGCGCCGCTCTATATTCTCGTCGAACCAGCGAGCGTACTTCGAGCCTTCCGAGAGGTGAAAGACGCGGCGCTCAAAGCCCATCTTCATAAGCAAGGCAATCTCATGTTCCCGGTCGAAGATCACTTCGTCTCCGATGACTTCATCGGCAGTGAGCTTCGAACTCGCCAAAGTCTGTTCCTCTCGCGCGTCACAGTCTTCGGATCGGACGACGGAAGCCTCGAGTCTCTCGCCTTCTCCCGGGGCGCAGAATACGACCTCAAGACAAGCGACAATCGCTCCCTCGTCGCCGCCCTCGAGCGCTCGCGCAGCGAGCGCGGCGAGTCGCCCCTCGCCCCTCTCAAAGAAACCATCGCCGAATACAGAAGCGAAGGCCACACCGTCATCCTCTGCGCGCGCACCGCGGTTCAAGCTGAGCGCCTGAAAAACCTTCTTTCCCACAGAGGCGTCGAGCTCAAAGACATTCCCGCGATCCCGCGCAGCAGCGGCTCCGATTTCGAGCCAGCCGGCCTCTTCATCGGCCCGGTGAGCTCCGGCTTCGTCGCTCCCGCCCTGCGCCTCGTCCTCATCACCGAGCAAGAGATCTTCGGAAAGCGCGCCCAGCGCACCGCCCGCAAATCGCTCACAAAACTCAAGGCGAGCCTCGACGACCTCCGAAGTCTCACACCCGGCGACTACGTCATTCACCGCGAGCACGGCGTCGGGCGATATCTCGGTCTTGAACACAGAAATGTCGGCGGCAGTACCGTCGACTTTTTCGTCGTCGAGTACCAAGGCAAAGACAAGCTCTACGTCCCCGTCTACCGCCTCAATCAGATCCAAAAGCACGCGGGTGGAGACACGAGTCCGAAGCTCGATCGCCTCGGCGGCCAGACCTTCGAGAAGGCCAAAGCCCGCGCAAAAAAGCGCGCGCGCGACATGGCGGACCAGCTTCTCCGCCTCTACGCCGAGCGCCTCACCATCGAGCGCCCGCCGCTGCCGCCCCCTGGGGACGATTACGCCGCTTTCGAAGCGGAGGTCCCCTTCGAAGAGACCCCAGATCAAGCCGAGGCCATCGCCGACGTCCAAGCAGATTTGAGCGGACCGCGTGTCATGGATCGTCTCGTCTCCGGCGACGTCGGCTTCGGGAAGACCGAGGTCGCGCTCCGCGCCGCCTACCGCATGGCGCTCGACTCACGGCAAACGGCGCTCCTCTGCCCGACCACGGTCCTCGCCGAACAGCACTATCGGACCTTCCAGGGCCGCCTCGGACACCTCGGAGTTCAGGTCGCCGCCCTCAGCCGCTTCACGACCGCTAAGGAAACGACCCGCATCCTCGCAGGCCTGAAATCAGGCGCGATCGACATCGTCATTGGCACGCATCGTCTTCTCTCCTCCGACGTGCATTTCAAGCAGCTCGGCCTGCTTGTCATCGACGAAGAGCAGCGCTTCGGCGTTGCTCATAAGGAGCGCATCAAAGATCTGCGCAAGAGCGTGGACGTGCTCACCCTGAGCGCGACCCCGATCCCGCGCACCCTGAGCCTCGCCATCGGCGGACTTCGGGACATGTCCGTGATCCGGACACCTCCGGAGACGCGCCGCGCGATCCGAACCTTCGTTGCCGGACGCGACCCCACGGTCGTCAAGACTGCCATTGAGAGGGAGCTCGCCCGAGGCGGACAGGTCTACTACGTCCACAATCGCATCGAAGAGCTCTACGCCCGCGCCTCTGAGCTCCATGAGCTCGTGCCCGACGCGCGCATTCGCGTCGCCCACGGCCAAATGAGCGACCGTGAGCTCGAAAAGACAATGCTGGAGTTCGTCGACGGCAACGCAGACATCCTGGCCGCCACCGCCATCATCGAGAGCGGCCTCGATATCTCGCGAGCCAACACCATCTTTGTCGAGCGCGCCGATAACTTCGGCCTCGCTCAGCTCTACCAAATCCGCGGCCGCGTCGGTCGCGGTAGCGAGCGCGCTTATTGTTATCTCTTGGTGCCGCCCCCGAGCGAGCTCTCCCACGAAGCCAATCTGCGCCTCGAAGCCCTCACCAAACACACGGAGCTCGGAGCGGGCTTCCAGATCGCGACCCTCGACATGGAGATGCGCGGAGCCGGCGATTTGCTGGGAGCCGATCAGAGCGGCGTCCTCGAGAGTGTCGGCTTCGAGCTCTTCTCGGAGATGCTCGAACAGGCTTCGAGCGAACTCTCCGGCCACGGTAGGCCCCCCGAGGTCGATCCTGAGCTTTCCGTCGACGTCGAGGCGCTCTTGCCCGACGACTACATCTCGGATGTTGGCGTCCGCTTGAGCCTCTACAAGCGCCTCGCTGGCGCGCCCGACGAGGAAGAGGTCGATCGCATCGGGCTCGAGATGACCGACCGCTTCGGTGCCGTGCCCCGCTCGGGACTCGCCCTCCTCGAGCTCATGCGCCTCAAGGTCGCCCTCCGCCGCTTGATGGCGCTCGGCATGAACGCCACGAAATCCACGGCCACTCTCCACCTTCGCGCCGATACGCCCCTCGCCCCCGAGCGCCTCGTCCCCTTCATCAGCGCTCACAAAGATCGCTACTCCCTCTCCCCGGACGGGTCCATCACCCGCCGCGCCGGCGCGAGTCCCTTCGATCATGGCCTCGCCCACGCCAGCCGCATGCTCGACGAACTGGCGCAGCTCGTCACGTGAGCGCCACGAACCGCGAGCCGGTTGCGAAAGATGGGCTCCGCGGCTGCCCCCGAAACGCGACAAATTGTCGCATTCCCGGTGCACCTCCCAGGTGATAGGCGCTCGCCATGTCAAGACGCCTCACACGCCTCGTCGTGGTCGCTGCCCTCCCCGCTCTCGCCATCGCTGCCTGCAACGGGGATCCGGCTCCCGAAGACGGCGCCACCGGCGGCAAGGCGAGCGGAGGCAAAGCGAGTGGCGGACAGGGTTCGGGCGGGAAGGGTTCGGGAGGCGCCTCGTCAGGTGGGCGCGCAACTGGCGGTGACGGTGGTTCGGACGACTCCGAGCCGGTGACGATCGAGTTCCGCGCGAAGCTCGGGGACGATGCGTTTTCCTGCGGAAAGAAATACAAGAAGCAAGGCTCGAGCGAGGTAGAGGTCACGCCTCAGGACCTTCGTCTCTATGTATCCGAGCTGCGCCTCCTCTCGCCGTCGGGCGACGAAGTCCCGGTGAAGTTCGACGAGCGCAGCCCTTGGCAGGCTCCGACAGTTGCATTGCTCGACTTCGAGGACGCGAGCGGCGGATGCAAGAACGGGAACAAATCAATGAACACGAGCATCACGGGCCGCGTGCCCGCCGGAAGCTACACCGGCGTGATCTTCTCAACCTCCGTACCCAAGGCCCTGAACCACGCAGACCCAGCCACGCTCCCCGATCCGCTCCAAGCAGGCGGAATGAGCTGGGGCTGGCTCTTCGGCTACAAGTTCATCCGAGCCGAACTCATCGCGACGAAGGCGCCGGCCGAGGACGAAAAGCCAGGCCGAGGCGTGTTCCATCTAGGCAGCACTGGCTGTGACAATCGTCCCATGGGCGAGGGCGGGGCGGGCGGTGAAAGCTCACCTCAGCACGGGGCACCCCCAGCGGTGGATTGCTCGTACCAAAATCGAAACGAGATCCGCCTCGACTCTTTCGACCCAGACAATGACGCGATCGTGCTCGATGTCAGCGCCCTCATGAGCGACGTCGACATGAGCGTCGACGCGCAATGTCATTCAATGCAGATGCAGATGCCGTGCGAGACCCTCTTTCCGAAGATTGGGGTCGACTCGATGACGGGCGCGCCGAAGGAGAGCCAAACAACCTTTCGCGTCGAAGCACAATGAGGCGAGGCGCCCCCGGACGTTCGAACAAGGGCAGGACACTCCGCTCGCTGGATGTCCTGCATCTCTGCTGGCTCTTGGGAGCGTCCTCGCTCTCATTGCTCGCCTGTGAGAACCCCTCGACCGAAGACGCCTCGGGCGGAGGGTTCAATGCGAGCGGAGGCACTTCGAGCGGTGGCTCACTCGGAAAGGAAAGCGGGGGTGCCCGGTCCGGAGACGGCGGAGTCGGAGAGGGCGGAGTCGCAGGAGCCGACGGGCAAGAGCCGGATGGCCATCCGTACGAGTGGAACTTGCCGAAGGGGCTTCCGCTTCCACCGGAGCCGTTAGACAACCCCACGACGGTCGAAAAGGTCGAACTCGGAAGGCACCTCTTCTACGACGTCCGACTCAGCGAAAACGAGACCCTCTCATGTGCGAGCTGTCACCATCAAGAGCGCGCCTTCACTGACGGTCTCTCCGTGAGCGTCGGATCGACCGGCGAGCTCACCGACCGAAACTCCATGAGCCTCGCCAACGTCGGGTATGCGGCGACGCTGACTTGGGCGAACCCGCTCTTCCTCACGCTCGAACGCCAGGCGATCGTGCCGCTCTTCGGCGAATCGCCCGTCGAACTGGGCATACGCGAAGCACGCGACCTCGAGGAAAAACTCGGAGCCATCGAGCTCTATCAGGAGCTCTTTCACAGAGCATACCCACGAGCGTCGCGCCGGCCAACGCTCGACCAAGTCACGCGGGCGCTCGCCGCTTTCCAACGAACGCTGATCTCCTCGGACGCCCCCTATGACCGCTGGATTCGAGGAGACGACCCGAACGCGCTCAGCGCGGCCGCACTCGAAGGATACCGCCTCTTTCATTCGGAGAAGTTCGAGTGTTTCCATTGCCACGTCGGATTCAACCTGAGTGACCACGTCCATTATCGCGACAAGCCTTTCTTCGATGCCCCGTTTCACAACACAGGCCTCTACAATCTCGACGGCAAAGGTGCCTACCCCGCTCCTAATACCGGCGTTCACTCGGTGACCCTCGATCCGAGCGACATGGGGCGCTTCAAAGCGCCGACTCTCCGAAACATCGCGCTCACCGCCCCCTATATGCACGACGGAAGCATCGCGACGCTCGAGGAAGTCCTGGAGCACTACGCGGCCGGCGGACGCGAGATCCAGACCGGACCGTATGCCGGGCGCGGTTCAACGAGTCCAATGCTCGACCCGCTCATCCGTCCGTTCGAGCTCTCTCGAGAGGAGCGCGACCAGATTATCGCATTTCTGCACTCACTCACAGATGAGAGCTTCGTGACAGACCCGCGCTTCGCGAACCCCTTCGAGGAATAGAAACCAAATGCCACCGCGAAGCTCCCGCCCGCCCTCCTCGCCAGACGAGCGCAAGCTCCCAGCGCGTTGAATGAGGTCTGCTCAACGCCCGGCGCTCTTGCGACCGTCTCCATTTCGAGTGTCGCTGTTCGCCCTTCAGCGATAGATCTCGATCCGGAACAACTGCTCGGGCCCGTCTGTCGCTGAACGTTGTTCGAGAGCCGCGCCGGGCTCCGTCGAACCTCCGACAACGCCCACGTACCTCCCGCTCTTCTTGTTCCTGATCTTATAGAGCCCGCGGCCCTGATCTTGGATCAGCCAGGCTTGGTGATCGCCCCCGTTACTCTCCCATTGCCCGAGTTCGATCCCGTCCGCCGTGGACTCGTCGGGAACGTCGACGACCAGGCCGCTCTTCTTGTTCGTCAGGCGAAAATAGCCGGCGCCGTTGTAGTTGAAGCTCCACTCCTGACTCGCTGAGCTGCCCGGCTCCGTCTGCACAAGGTCGCCACTGTTGTCCGTCGCGCCTCCCTCGACATCGATCGCGAGCCCGCTCTTCTCGTTGATCAAGCGGAAGTTGTTCGTCGCTCCTGAGATCGTCCCCGAAGCCACGTCGATCTCGAGGGTGTTCGCCCAGGACAGACTCATCGTCTTGTCCGACGGGAACTCGATCGGCAGCCAGACGTAGTACGAGTCATTCACCCTTCCGCCGAACGCTCCTGCCCAGCGATCGCCCATGTACAAGTAGCTCGTCCCCTTCGAACCTGTCACCGGCAGAACATAAGTCGACTGCGAGTAGAAGGTCGTTCCGTCTCCGACGTTCGTAAGATTCGACCAGCCGCTGGTGAGGCTCGGGCTCGTCGCATACTTCGCCTGATTCGGATTCCAGCCCGTCGAGCCGGAGCTCACGAGGAAGTACGTGTCTCCTCGCTTGAAGAGGGCGGGCGCTTCGCGATGCTCACCGACGAAGAGCTGAGCCGCGAGCGTGTCGACCTCGAGATAGTCGGGCGTGAGCAGATAAAGATGGAGATCGTAGTTCTCGTTCGCCGTCGAGAGGAAATACCCCTTGCCGTCATCATCGACGAACAGCGTGCAGTCCCGGGACATGTACCCGGGTTTGCCGTGGTCGGTGACCCCACGATCGCGATAGGGCCTCTGGCTTCCGTGGTAGACGTAGTCGCCGTCGACGGTGTCCGAGCTCGCGACCGCGGCGCGCGCTTCGCCGTAGTCCTTCCCGTTCTCCCAGTGCATCCACATTACGTACTTTTTCGTCTGCGCGTTGTAGACGACCTTGGGACGCTCAACGTTCGCTGGACGCAGATCGGGATCGGTCGTCATCTTGAGCGCGTCGTTCCGAAACTCCCAGTTTCGAAGATCGCGGGACCTGTAGACGGAAACCGCGAGGAATGTCCCGTCCGGGTTTCGATTCTCGCCGAACCAGTAATAGTAGCCGTCGACCTCGATCATTCCGCCGCCGTGCGCCTGGATCGGGCTGCCGTCCGTGTCAGCCCACTGGAGCGCGTTCAAATGCGGACCCAAGTCGACAGCCTCGCCGCCGCCCGTCCCTAACATTCCGCCCACACCTGGCTCCGCGCCCGCTCCGCCCGCAGCCCGGCCGCCGCTGCCCACGCCTCCGCCGCTCGCGCTCCCGCCGTCTGTCGTCCCGCCGCTCGCGCTCCCGCCGTCTGTAGAAACGCCTCCTCCGCTCCCCTCGCTCGCTCCGCCACTGCCCGGACTCGTTCCTCCGACCGCCAAGGGAGCGCCCCCGCTCCCGTCCTCTACCGAACCCGCGCCGCCACAGGCGACAGCGAACGCACACGCGAGACCGAAGAGGGTAGGAAAAAAGCTCCGCTTCATTTGCTTCCGATCCATGACCGCAGAACGCGCCCAAGAAAAGGCACGAAGCGAAGCTGACCGAATCAGCGCAGCGTCATCTCCCCAGGCTCGCGGCTCACCTTATTCACGGCAGTTTCCTGTTCCCGCTTCGCTGCAAGTTTTCGCCCAAGATGCAGCGTCGCCTGCTTCACCTTTTTTGGGGGCCCCGGCCCATCACAAAAGGCTCAGTCCGAACGAGCCTTCACCTGAGCTCCACGCCGACCGCTTCGCTCCTTTCGGCGCCTCTACGGTCGGAACTCGCCTCCGATGCACCGAATCGTCCCGAAATGTGAACGCAAACAACGGCTCCGAGTGAGCCTGTCTGAGCTCGGGACGCTCTCAGCGCACCTGAACGGACGCGGTCTGTGCTCGGTGCCGGAGATAATGATCGGCGAGAACGAGCGCGAACATCGCTTCGGCCATTGGCGCGAAGCGCGGCAAGAGACAAGGATCGTGACGGCCTTTCGTCGAGATGGTCGTCTCATCTCCCGTTTGGGTCACGGTGCGCTGCTCGCGGGGCAAGCTGCTGGTCGGCTTGATGGCTGCGCGGAAGACGATAGGCATCCCCGAGGAAATTCCGCCGAGCAGACCCCCGTGGCGGTTCGTCTCCGTCACCACTCTCCGCGATTCGCCTTCGCCGCTCATCACGAAGATATCATTGTTCTGGCTGCCCCGGAGCGTCGCCGCTCCGAAGCCGATTCCATATTCGACGCCGAGCACCGCTGGCAGGCTGAAGAGAGCTTTTCCGAGATCCGCCTTGAGTTTGTCGAACGCAGGCTCGCCGAGCCCCGGTGGGATATTCCTCGCGACCACCTCAGCGACGCCGCCGATCGAGTCCTGGTCTTTGCGCACCTCGGCGATCAAAAGCGCCATTTTCTCGGCCGCGACCGGATCAGGACAGCGCACCGCGTTCGGCTCGCCATTCGGCAGCTTCTCGATCTGCTCGAGGGTGACCGAGCCGGGATCGACGTCGGCGATGATCGGTCCGACCTGCTTCGTGTAACAGAGGACCTCTCCCCCGAAGGCCTCGGCCAAAATCTTCTTCGCGATGACTCCCGCGGCGACCCGCGCCACAGTCTCGCGCGCGCTCGAGCGCCCGCCCCCTCGGTAGTCCCGGAAGCCGTATTTGGCGTCGAAGGTGTAGTCAGCGTGACCGGGACGGTAGCGATCTTTGATGTTCGCGTAGTCGCGGCTCTTCTGGTCTTCGTTGCGCACCAAGATGGCGATGCTCGTGCCTGTTGTCTTGCCTTCGAAGACCCCGGACAGGATCTCCGGGGTGTCCGACTCGGCCCTCTGGGTCACGAGCTTGCTCTGGCCCGGCCGACGCCGCTCGAGATCGACCATGAGGTCCTCGACCGTGAGCGAAATTCCCGGCGGGCAGCCGTCGACGATCACTACGTTGCCCGGTCCGTGCGATTCGCCCGCCGTCGTCACGACGAAGGCTTTTCCAAAGCTATTTCCTGCCATGGGAGGGCCAGGCCCTTACCACCATCCGCCCCAAAGGGCCATTGTCCGGCCCGGCGAGCGGCCCGGCGTGAGGGCGCGCAGAAACGCGCGCTCAGAGCAATTTTCTCGAGCCGCGGGGGCCTCCCTTACTCCCTGGGCAGAAGAGGCGTCATGATGAGGGGATGACCGCCGATCGCCTGCCCCTCACGAGACTCAGCGAAGAGGAGCTCCTGCTCCGAACCTCGATCCTCGAGTTCGCCCAGACGCACGTCGCCCCCCTCGTGCGCACCATGGAGGAAGAAAAGAAGATCCGGCCCGAGCTGATCCAGAAGCTCTTCGAGCTCGGCGTCATGGGAACCGAGGTCCCCGAGGAGTACGGCGGCAGCGGCTCCTCCTTCTTCTCGGCGATCTTGGCGGTCGAGGCGCTCGCCGAGGTCGACCCGAGCGTGAGTGTGCTCCTCGATGTCCAGAACACTCTCGTCATCAACACGCTGCTCCGCGCGGGCAACGACGACCAGAAGGCCCGTTACCTGCCGAAGCTCGCGGCCGAGTGGGTCGGAAGTTACGCGCTCAGTGAAGCTTCGAGCGGAAGCGACGCGTTCGCCCTGAAGACGCGGGCAAACAAGGTCGACGGTGGCTACGAGCTCCGCGGCGAAAAGCTCTGGATTACGAGCGCCGGCGAAAGCTCGCTGTTTATCGTCTTCGCGACGGTGGAGCCTTCTGCAGGCTACAAAGGAATCACAGCCTTCCTCGTCGAACGCACCACCCCCGGTTTCGAGGTCGGTCCGAAAGAAGACAAACTCGGCATCGTCGCTTCGAGCACCTGCCCGCTCCTCTTCGACAAGGCCTTCGTCCCGGAGGCGAACGTGCTCGGCCCGATTGGCCTCGGCTACAAGATCGCGATCGAGACCCTGAACGAAGGGCGCATCGGCATCGGAGCGCAAATGCTCGGCCTCGCTCAGGCCGCCTTCGATCACGCGAAGCGCTACGTGGCCGAGCGCAGCCAGTTCGGCCGCCCCATCAAAGACTTCCAAGCTGTCCAGTTCGAGCTCGCCCGCCTGCGCACGAAGATCGAGGCCGCCCGCCTCCTCGTCTACAACGCAGCCCGCCTCAAAGACGCCGGCCTGTCCTTCGTGACCGAAGCGGCCATGGCAAAACTCTTCGCTTCCGAGGTCGCCGAGGAAGCCGCGTCGAGCGCGATCGACCTCTTCGGAGGCGTCGGCTTCACGCGCGAGTACCCCGTCGAGAAGCTCTACCGCGACGCCAAGATCGGCAAAATCTACGAGGGCACCACGAACATGCAGCTCGCGACGATCGCCAAGCAGGTGCTCGGCTGAGCCCCTTGGCCCCGGCCCAAAACCTCCAGCAGAGCTCGACCGAGCCTTCGCCTGCACGCAAAATCCCGAGTGCCTCGAGAAGGTTCGGGGGGCTCGCGGGGCGCCAGGGGCCCGAAATCGCCCTTCTGCGGCCCTCGGTTTGCGCTCCGCCCGAGTTCGCATAGCCTCAGCCGCGTCATGCCGGAGTCGGGCCTTCTCACCCTCTTCAAGATCGTCACCACGCTCGTCGGCGCCATGAGCGTCGTTCCGCTCCTCTTCCTGTTCTCACCGGGACAGGACCGCGCCGAGCCGAAAGACGTCTTCGATACGGACTAGTCCACACCTGAGAGCGCTCGGGCGCTGATCAGAGGCGATTCGTCTCTTGGAACGCCAAGAGCTCATCGAGGTGCTCGCGGATGTGTGCGGCTTCGGCTGGACTCCCCGCGAGTCCGATCGCCTCCGTGAACGCGCGCTGAGCTTCCCGCGTGCGCCCGAGCTGCTTGAGCAAGGCGCCCCGGAGCCCGTGGAAATAGAAGTAGCCCCCGAGAGGTTCGGCGAGCGTTTCGACGAGCGCGAGCGCCGCCTCGGGACCTCGCACCTTCGAGACCGCCACCGCGCGATTGAGGGTCACGACCGGAGACGGTTCATGGCGTTCGAGCGCTCCGTAGAGCGCCTCGATCTCCGCCCAGTCCGTGTCTTCGGGGCGCTCCGCGCGCGCGTGCATCGCGGCGAGCGCCGCTTGAATCTGATAGGGGCCCGGGCGCCGGTGCAACATCGCTTTGTCGAGCATGGTGAGCGCCTCATCGATCATGGTTCGACTCCAGAGTGAGCGCTCTTGCTTCTCGAGCAGGATGATCTGGCCCTGCTTGTCGAACCGCGCCTTGCGGCGAGAATGTTGGAGAAGCATGAGAGCGAGAAGCCCCATCATCTCCGGCTCAGAGGGAAAGATCCTGAGGAGAAGCCGCGCCAAACGGATCCCTTCTTCGCAGAGACCCGCTCGCTCGCTCTCGAGATCGAACGCCGAGTACCCTTCGTTGAAGACGAGGTAGACGACCGTCGCGACCGCCGCGAGTCGCTCGCTCCTCTCGGCAGGCCCCGGAGCTTCGAAAGGAAGGCCCGCCGCGGCGAGGCGCGCCTTGGCGCGGGTGATCCGCTGTTCCATGGCGCGCTCCCCGATCAAAAAGGCGCGCGCGATGCGCTCGACCGAAAGCCCCGAGACGACCCTGAGCGCGAGCGCGATCTGCTGAGTTGCGGGGAGCTCGGGGTGGCAGCAAGTGAAGAGGAGCCGGAGGATGTCGTCGCGATAGTGGGACTCGTCGAGGCGCTCGGCGTAGTCCGCTTCCACGTCCACTCGCTCAGCGCTCGGAGCTTCGTCGGCCAGCTCGGTGAGACGGGACGCGCGCCGAATGTGATCGAGGGTGAGGTTGCGCCCGACGAGGATCAACCAAGCCTCCGCGTCCCGCGGAGGCCCGTTCTCTCTCCACTTCGTGAGAGCGCGCAGACAGGCCTCCTGGAACGCCTCCTCCGCCCGCTCGAGATCTCGAAAGTATCTCAGGAGAGCCGCGAGGACGCGTGGGCGCGCCGCGACCAGGCGCGCTTCGATCCAAGCGGGCTCTGGTAGTTCACCCATGCCCCTCGCCACCAGGATAAAAGAGCATGATGGGGCGAACCTCGTAAGCGCCACCCGGATTCGCCTCCGCAAGGTCACGCACGATCTCGAGGGCCTGCTCGAGGTCTGCGACGTCGATCACATAAAACCCGAGGAGCTGTTCCTTGGTCTCGGCGTACGGGCCATCGGTCAAGACCTTCGCTTCTTTGCGGTAGGTCGTGGCCGCCGTCGTCGGCATCAAGCGAGCGACGGGACCGAACTCCTTTGCGTACTTCTCATGGACCTTGCTGAGGCGCGCCATGACGACGGCGTCCTCCTCCTCGGTCCAGGCGGACGTCATCGATTCATCATTGTAACAGAGCAGGGCGTAACGCATGGGAGGTTGGCCTTTCGTAGGACGACTGAGCGGGGGCGATTCCGACAGGCCGCGACCAATTTTCTTCGCTCGACCCGCGCATCTGTTGTCCCAGAGAGACGATCAGCCTGTCCAGGAGAGCTCGCCCGAAGCGCACCCCGACTTCCCTGAGGACCCGCGGCAAGGTTTTCCAAAAAAAGCGAGGAGCCCCTGTCGGACTCGCCCGGCCTGGTTCGTCCTCGGGGCAAAAGGACGAACCCCCATGGAAAACGCCGCCCATCCCGATGCTCCCGTCGCCTCCGTCTCTTCGAGCTCGAAAGCCGCTCCGCCGACCGTCCACACCGCGCGCGAGGCGCCCCCGAGCAGGACCTCGCCCAGCCCGACGACTCCCGCCGTCTGGACCGGCCGCGTCCTTTCGGGACTCTACGTCCTCTTCCTGCTCGGCGCGTCCGTCACGCCGAAGCTGCTCCGGCTCCCCGTTGCCGAGACGACCATGGCCGAGCTCGGCTGGCCCCCCGGTTACGCCTTCTCGATCGGGATCCTCGAGCTCAGCTGCGTCATCCTCTACCTCATCCCGAAGACCAGCATCTTCGGCGCCATCCTCACGATGGGACTGCTCGGAGGCGCGATGGCCACGCACATCCGCGTCGACAATCCACTCTTCAGCCACGTCCTCTTCCCCATCTACGTCGGCCTCTTCATGTGGGGCGGCCTCTGGCTCCGCACGCCGCAACTGCGCGCCGTGTTCCCCGTCCTTCGGCGATAGGAAAATCCTCCAAGCTCACGAGCGCTCGACCTCGAGCGCTCCGCGCAACCGATCCCAGAACCCATCTCAGAAAGGCCCCCGATCATGCCCAGCACCATCCACCTCCACCGAGTTCTCACCGCGCAACCCGAGAAGGTCAGTCGAGCCTTCCTCGACGGCGACGCCATGGCCGCCTGGCTTCCGCCCTTCGGTTTCACCTGTCAGGTCCACAAATTCGAGGCTCGCGTCGGCGGCAAGTTCCACATGAGCTTCCGCAACTTCTCGACCGGAAATAGCCACTCCTTCGGCGGCGAGTTCCTCGAGATCGTCCCAGGCGAGAGGATCGTCTACACGGACAAGTTCGACGATCCGAAGCTGCCGGGCGAGATCAAGGTCACGATCAGCTTCCGCCCGGCGCTGCTCGGTACCGAACTCATCATCGAACAAAAAGACGTCCCAGACGTCATCCCCGCCGCCGCTTGTTACCTCGGATGGCAGCAGAGTCTGCGAAAGCTTGCGGAGCTGGTCGAGCCGGAGATTCCGGACTGAGCGGAAGGCTCGCTCACTCCCCCGGCACTTCGTCGGGGGAGGCGGGACACTCGCCGTCCTGGAGAATCCCTTGGCCAGCTGCCGCTGCGCTGCACGCATTTCCGTAGGTGCGATTGTCACAACCACAGACCGGCCGGTAGTCCTTCGTGCACATCTCGGGGCGGGGTTTGCAGAACGCCGTAGCGTCCGCCGCGCCGCAGTACTGGCCCGCTTGGTAGGCGCAGTACTCGTCCGGACCACAGGTGTCTCCTGCGCGCGCTCCGCAGATCTTTCCCGGCGACTCGCCCGGCGCGCTCTCGTCCCCCGCCTGCTCGTCACTCGGAGCCGCGTAGCTCGCGTCGTCTTCTGTCTGCGCGGGGTCCGGATTCTCCGCTTCCCCGGAGTTCCCTGAGCGGCCACATCCTCCCAAAAAGCTCATCAGAGCAAGGACAGAAACGAGGCGCGACGATCGATGGAGTTTTTGCATGGTGGGCTCAGGATACAGCTGTCGCTCGCCCTTGGACATCCCGCACGCTCTGCTCTCGGCTACGCGTCTTCGCGACGCGATCGAAAGCGGCGCTCCTCCCTAGGAGCGGAGACTCTCCGGATTCTCCGCGCGGGGCACCGAGCTGCGCTGCGAAAGCGAGAGATACTGGGGCGAGATGATGTCCACGCCGTTGCACTCGAAGACGTCCCGCACCGCGCCGCGCAAGTCGCTCAGGATCCGAGCTCGGACGATCGGATCTTCTTCCGGCGTCCGGGCCACGAGCCGATAGGTCGCATTGTAGTCGTTCAGGGCAACCTGACGGACGAAGGGCGGCGGCGTAGGCGAGACGCCCGGAACATCGTCGGCCGCTTGAAGAAGCAGCGTCTGAGCTACTCGCCAAGGGGTCGAGTATCCAACACTCACCTCCACGTCGAGCACACAACCGTCCCCGTGCACCGGCTGCGAGTAGTTTTTCATCAGGCTGCTCAGGATTTTCGCGTTTGGCAGAACAAGCATTTCACCGAGGCCTGTTCGAATCCTCGTCGCAACGACCCCGATCTCGACAACTGTGCCTTCGGCTTCGTCGATGCGAATGAAGTCTCCGACCTTGATGGTCCGGGCGTACATGAGCGTGAGGCCACTCGCCGCCTGATTGATGACGCTCGAGCTGCCAAGGGACGCCATCAAACCGACGAGAACAGAGAGGCCCTTGAAGGCCTCGGTGTCCGATCCTGGCAGGTATGGGTACGCCATGGCCAAGGCGAACACCCAAACAAGAAATCCGAACACGCGGCGCGTCGGCCGCACCAGCTCCGGATCCATCCACGCCACGAGCAGCCTTCGCTCCTCGACGCGATCGAAAAACCAGCTGCTGATAGCGATCGCTGTCCTCGCCGCCACGGCGATGAAGATGACCACAAGGAGCTCCGGCACCGCTCGCCCGATCGAGAGCGCAACCTCCCAAGCGAGCCTCCGCAGATTCGCGCCGAGCCCTTCACCCCACGCTCGGGTGTAGGGGAACTGGCTCAAGACGAAGGCCAGCCAGATGATCGTGGCCCCCGCGCCCATGACCCAGGTCAGCGCCACGAATACCCAGCGAATAAAGCGCAAGATTCGCCCCGTATCGAGGATACTCACGCCGCGGGCCTGCAGCCGATCGGCCCGACTCGCCGCAGCGAGCGAGAGGCGCCGAGTGAGACGTCTCGCCAGACGCGACAAGACCCAGAGTAAGATCGCGTAGACGAGCGTGCCTGCTCCCGCCGTCAGGAGCGCCTGAAGCATGAACGGCTGACTGCGTTGCCTCTGGACCTCGGCGATCGCCCGCTCGAGACGTTTGGCCGACTCTTCCGCGAGGAAGTGCGGCGTTTCGCCGATCTGGACGTCGACGTCGCCACGCGTCACGAGGAACACCGGCTCCGCGTCGACGAGAACGCGCGTTCCGAGCTCCACGTCGTCGAGAGTGACCTTGGGCGGAGTCGATTTTTGAAGCGCTCGAGCGAGCCGTTCGCGCGCGGAAGTCACTCGCTCGCGCGCCGAATATCCACCGACCGAACCCCGGAGCGTCACCACCGCCCGATCGCCAACGTAGAGAACTTCACTCTCCCGCGTAGGCGCTTGGGCATGCACTGGAAGTGAAGAAAGCAAGATGGCAAGCGCCATCCCCAGCGACACGAGCCAAGCTCCAAACAGGCGCCTCTCTCTGCTCAGGCCATCTAGAAATGTACGGCGCGCTTTTCTGAGATCTTCCTTCTCGCGCGCTGTGTCCGGGCTCCCCATACCCCCATATCCTGCGCCCACCTGCCCTCGCTCGGCCAGAGGCTGGCTCTCTCAATGGGCCCCTAGGGCCAATATTTGAGCCACCCCACGGCGCTTGATCTCTCCCTCGCCCGACTTCACTCTCCGACATCGTGCGAGAGCGTCACCCGGGGGTCCACGAGCGTGGCTACCGAACGAACACTTCGCGGCGGGCTGTGAGATCGAGAGGGTGGCCTTGGCGCTCCACGAGCAGGCGCACTTCGCTTCCGACGGCTCCTGAGAGGAGCGCGCGAGCGTCTCTCAGATCTCTCGGGGTCTCTCGATCGATTTCAAGGAGGACGTCCCCGACGCGAAGGCTCTGGGTCTCGCGATCCTTCGGAAGCACCGCGGTGAGAAGAATGCGCCCTTGTCGGGCTTCGAGCCCGACGAGCACCGTGCCGGGGAGCTCAGCGGGAGCAACGTCTTCGACGCTCAAAGCGATTTCGACTGATTGTTCGGTGCGAGTCGGGAGAGCACTGCTGCCACTCGCCTGTCCAGCAAGGACCGCATAGAGGGTCTGGGTTCGGCCGGGCGAGAGGGAAATCTGGAATTCCCCGCGCTCGTCCGTGCGCACGAGTGGCTCGGGCAAGAGCGAAGAATCTCGCGGCAAATACGGCGGGAGGGGCACGGCACTCACGATGGCATCACGCACGGGTTCGCCTCGAGCATCCGTGACGCGTCCGGTCCTCTCCTCAGGTGCCACAAGGTCCAGGTGAGGCAAGACAAAAGCTCGCCCGTGGTAAGTCTTCTGGATCTCGGCGGTAAGCTCTCCGCTGCCGAGAGTCTCGTGGTACGCCGAGAGAACACACTTTCCCCGAGGCGCCGCGGAGAAGACGTATTCGCCGGCTTCATTCGTGATAGCGGCCTGACTTTCCGAGCCGCAACGAAGGGTCAAGCGGGTATCTGGCGCTGGCGCACGCCCACGAACGCTCGTAATGCGCCCTTCAACGCGGACTGCTCGCTGCAAGACGAAACGGTGCTCCGCCCCGAGCTCTCGATTCTCCTCCAGCTCAGCGAACCCCGAACGAGAAACATTGATGCGCGCCTTGAGCCCGCGCACTCCGCTGACGGTGACGCGTCCGGAAGCGTCCGTGAAGCGCGTCTCGACGGTGGGTTCGCTGGCGACGAGGGACGCCAGTTTGACCTGGGCGAGCTCCACCGCGCGCCCCTCTTCGTCTACGATCACGAGTTCACTCGCTTCCCGCGGCTTCGGGAGACGAAACACGAGTTCGCCTGTGGGACGCTCTTTCGGGATGCGCTCCTCGAGAGCCGGAACCAAGGGTCTATCTCGAGTGAAGATGCGCAAGGTGAACGCTTCGAGGATGGCGGGAATGCGGAAGGTGCCGTCCCGCTCTGTTCTCGTCTCGCGCACATGCCCCCGTCCGAGCACCCGCACCGTCGCGTCAGGCACTGGGAAATCGCGATCGTCGAGGACCCGACCCACGAGCACTTGAGCCTCGCCGAGACGAATCTCGAGCTCGAGGCTCCCTTCGCTCTGAAGGCGGCCCTCCGTGCTCCGGCCGCTCATGTAGTTCTCATGTTCCGCGACCGCCACCACGGTTCCAGGAGCGACTCCGAAGGCCGCGAAGCGTCCGTCTTTGTCCGTCACGAGCGAGTCGGCTTGATGCGATGGGGCTGTCGGACAAGGGCCTGATTCCCGAAGGCCGAAAAGCGGTATCGGCGGCACCGGACCGATCATCACCCCGAGCTCCCCGGAGGGGACGATCAGGCTCGACTGCGCCAGCGCCCAAGAAAAATGGCTATCCCGTGCGCAGCCTCGATCGAAGCCGTGGACGATCGATTGGCCTTTTTCGTCCCTGCCCCCGATGCGCACAACGGCTCCGGAAATGGGCATGCCGCGCTCATCGAGAACCCTTCCGACGACCGTTCCGCCGCGCACGAGCGACACCACGACCTCCGTTTGATCGCGGACCTCAACGGTCTCGGCCACGAAGCCGGGCGCGGAGACAGAGAGCATTCCTTCCGCGCGGCGAAGCGGCCCAAGGCGCGCGCGCCCCTCGCCATCCGACTCACCGTAACGGGACGCATCGTAGGGAGAACCCGGCTGAAACGCGAGATGCGCGCCGACGATGGCCGTCCCACTTTCCTCCTGGCATAGGACGCTCACCATCACGCCAGGACCGAGCTGTATCTCGGCTTCGGTGATGCCCACTCCCGGCGGCACGTCCACCAGCACCGGCCCCCCGATGCGCTCGCCGTGCTCCCCGTAGACGGCGTAGCGACCCGCCTTCAGCCCGAGAATCTCCATAGCTCCTGAGGCCTGGGTTTCGACGCGCCGGGGCGGCCACGTCGCCAGGCCGGACACCGTAACGACACTCCCGGGCACTCTTTCTCCAGAGTCCGTCACAGTGACCCGAAGCACATGCACCGGACGCAGCACCACGAGGCTGTCGCTCACAAGCTCCGCCTCGTATGGCTCGTACCCTCGCGCGAAGACACGCACGCGATAAGGAGGCTCGGAAAGCTCCCTGAACGTGACGCGTCCTCCCTCATCACTGAGCGAGCCGAAGGGCGCTTCGAGCGGGCGCTGCCCGCTCGAAGCAGGCGCTCCCGACTCAACGAGCACCGTCGCCTTGGGAAGCGGAGCGAGACTCTCGTCCTCCTGTCGAACCTTCACCTCGAGAGTGAGTTCACTGGGCACAGTGAGCTCGAGGCGCCGCACAAGCGCAGCGTCACAATCCTTGAGCTCAAGGGCCGCACTGACTCGCGCGATTCCGGGCCCTCTCCCTATCATCCAATATCGCCCGGGTGGAAGAGACTGCTCAATGTCCCACTCGGCGGTTTCACTCCACTCCGCGCTCTCACTCGGCGGCACCGGAACCTTCTGTTCGATCGGAACCTCGTAACGCCCATCCGACGCGAGCCTGTAGTAGGAGAGGGAAAGCGGCCCTCCCGGTAACACTCCCCGAACCACCCAGCGCAGCTGACAGGACACTTCCTGAGCGACGGGACGGCTCTCGCCGGACGCAAACCACCCCGGAGCCAGCCTCCCGACCCAGAAAAGGAGTCCACAGGAGATCGCCCAAAGCGCGAGAGTTACGAGCTTCTTCCTGGAGGCGACCATATTGCTTCGAGATGCTATAATGAATCTTCCGTGGCGCGTCGCCTGCTCTGGCTCTCACTTGCGGCGCTCGTGTCGCTCACTCTCTCGGGAGCCTGCTCCCAGAAGGAGTCGCCGGGCTACTTTAGGCCGCCCGGCTCCGGCGGCTCCGCCGGAGAAGGCGGCGCCGCTGGTGCTGCTGGCCAGCTCCCGCCTCCCTCACCTCAGCCGAATCGATGCCCCGGACAGGACCCGATCGATCCGAGCGAGCTCTGCGGCAACGAGGTCATCCCCGTTGAGGTAAAGCGCCCGAACCTCTATTTCCTGCTTGATGTCTCCGGGAGCATGGAAGACCGAATCGGGGCTCGCCTGTCGAAGCTCGAGGCATCCAAAGCCGCAATCCTACGCGTCGCCGAAGTCCACGGACATCGACTGAACTACGGTCTCGCGACTTTCCCCTCCTCCAGCGCCGAGTGCGCGCCGGGGCGCGAAGTCTTCCGCACAAGAGAGGGCGACGCGCTCAAGTGTGGTGAGTTCGTGAAGGGCCCGGCCTATCGCAGCTTCCAGCGCGTGGTCGAGGATATCCGGAGTGCTGGCGGAACTCCCCTCACGCCGACTCTCGAGGCCATCGAGCGAAAGATCCGCGCCCTACCTGGCACGACAAGCCTCATTCTCTTGACCGACGGCGCACCGAACTGCAATCCGGACGCGCGCTGTGACGCCTCCGATTGCAGCTTGAGCCTCGCTCAAGCCCAAGTCGGCGATATTCAGTGTAGCAACCGGACAAACTGTTGTGACCCGCGGCTCACGGGCGACCTTGTCGCCGACCCCGGCACGTTCTGTTTAGATAGCGAAGCGAGCGTCGAGCTCATCGAGGAGCTCCGAACGCAGGGCATCATGACCTACGTGATCGGCGTACCCGGCGCCGAGATTGCTCGCGACCTGATGAATGCGCTCGCCGAGGCCGGCGGAGCGCCACGGAGCGGCACAACCAAGTACTTCGACGTGCGAGACGAAAAGGGGCTCGACGATGCCTTCGCCGAGATCGGCGTCGAGGTCGCCCAGTCCTGCTCCCTCGAGCTCGAAAATCCCCCCAAAGATGCCGTCCAACTGAACGTCTACCTCGACGGCGTCGTCTTGCCCTCCCGCTCCGCAGACGGCTGGGGATATCGTGAAGGACAAGTCACCTTGCTCGGTGAGTCGTGCGCTCGGGTTCAGCGCGGCGAGGTGCGGGAGATCCGCGTCGTGCTCGGGTGTGACTTAGTGCTCTACTGACCTATCGCTCAACGGGCCTTCTTTTCTCGAGAGTGTGGAAAACGAAAGCGGGAAAGCGATCCACTGAGGCAAACGCGCTAACGTAAGCCCTTGAAAGCTGAGCTGTCCTCGGGACAATCGAAGGACGCGTGGTCATCATCGATACCGTCGACGCCCCCGATTCCTATCCGACCGACGCAGAGCAGCGCGTCGTGACAGGCCTGCTTTGGCTGCACGGCGCTCGCTCCGGCTTCACTCCGGTCACGCGGAGCGTGGTGGTCGGGCGCGCCGACCAAGCGGACATCGTCCTTTCGACGAGTCACGTCTCCCGCGAACACCTGGCCCTCGACGTCACGAGGGCTGGGGTCATGGCACGAGACCTCGGCAGCAAGAACGGAAGCTTCATCGATGGTGAGCAGATCAGCTCGGCGCCTCTTCGCCACTCTGCGATCCTTCGCGTAGGCGACACGATCGCCCTCTTCTGGGATGCACCGGGTCCCGCCGACTGGGAATTTCAGTCGATTTCAGGAGGCCTCTTTGGGGGGCCGACGCTCGCGCGCGCCATCGAAGATCTTCGACCGGTTGCGCGCAGTGAGCTTTCGGTGATCATCGTCGGCGAAACGGGCAGCGGCAAAGAAGCTGTCTCGCGAGCCGTGCACGATCTGAGCGGGCGAAAAGGCCCGCTCGTCGCCGTGAACTGCGCAACAATTCCAGAGCAGCTCGCCGAGGCACAACTCTTCGGGCACCGTCGCGGCGCCTTTACCGGAGCGCTCTCGAGTGAAGCCGGGTACCTTCGCACCGCAGAGAACGGAACCCTGTTCCTCGACGAGATCGTCGAACTCCCGCTCGCTGTCCAAGCGAAGCTCCTCCGAGCGATCCAAGAGAACGAATACGTGCCGGTCGGGGAGACGCGCCCCGTCCGCGCGAACGTGCGCTTCTTGTGCGCGGCTCAAGCGCCTCTCGAACAGGCGGTCGCGCGGGGAATCTTCCGACAAGACCTCGCCGCACGGCTCGATGGCTACCAGTTTCGTCTCCCTGCTCTCAGCGCCCGGCGCGAAGACATTCCGTTTCTCTTTTTGCGCTTCCTGAGCGATGCGCTCGGCGGCTCTGCCCCAGAGCTCTCCCCCCGCGTCGTCGAGACGCTTTGTCTCTACCCGTGGCCGGGCAATGTCCGTGAGCTCATCAACACGGCGCGCCAAGTCGCCGTGCTCCGCGGTCAGGAGAGCACGATCCGCTTCGAACATCTGCCCGAGCGAGTCCGCGCCTTCACTCCCCGCAGCCAAGACTCCGAGCGAACTCGGAGCGAACCTCCACCCCGAAGCGCCCCCGACGCCGCCGCCCGAGAGCTCGAAGAAGCCCTCCTCTCGCAGCGAGGCAACGTGCAACGCGCCGCCGAGCAGCTCGGCATCTCCCGTGGCCGCGCCTACCGCATCATCGCGGCCGGACAGGTCGACGTCTCCCGCTTCCGCGGGACGAAGAAGTGATGCAATCCCGGACAAAGAATGGCAATCTCGGGCCGTGATCGATGATCCGGAGATTGACTGGCTGAGGCAAGAGATCGACTCGATCGATCGAGAGCTCCTGGGCCTCGTTCGAAAGCGCGTGGACAAAGTGCTCGCCGTGGGCGCGCTGAAGAAGAAAAAGGGCCTCGCGATTCATGATCCTGCGCGGGAGGCCTCCCTGCTCGATCGCCTGAGCCAAGGCGCGAGCGACCCTCTCGACGCAAGCCTCGTCCGGGCGGTCTTCGAGACGTTGGTGCGTGAATGTCGCCGCATCGAAACTGAGCGACAATAACGCCCTCAGGCCATGAGACCCACGAAGTCCTCGAACTGGTTCACGACACTGACCAAGGCGACCTCGCGGGCCACTGGGCGGCCGGCTGCGTTTGTCATCGCATTCGGGACAGTCCTCGTTTGGCTGATCACAGGACCCATTTTCGAGTTCAGCGACACTTGGCAGCTCGTCATCAACACCGGCACCACCATCGTCACCTTCGTGATGGTGTTTCTGATTCAGAGTACGCAAAACCGTGACACCCAAGCGGTTCAGGTCAAGCTCGACGAGCTCATCCGTGTCACACGGGGCGCTCACAACGCGCTCCTGGACCTCGAGGACCTCGAAGAGGAAGAGCTTGATCGGATCCGTGGCTCTTATGAGGAGCTCGCCCGCGCCGCGCGAGCCAAGCTGCAAACCGGGGAGCGCGACACCGACGCTCCCGAGATCGACGACCCTCGAACCTATTAGGCCCTCTCTCCTCAGTGGAGCGTGTGGCGACAGCCATCGTGCTCGACGAAGGGAACTCCGGCGACATTCGTGCCTCGAGAGAATGTCGCGGCGGAGGCTTGGACCTCTGGTGCCATCGGCTCCGGCTCGCTCAAGACGATGCGAATGGCCGGAGCGCGTATCGTCTCAAGCCGCGCCCGGAGCTCGTCTTCGAGCTGTTCCTCCCGGGCCCAGCGCGCCAGCTTCTTCGCGGCCTGCTTCTTCTTCCGCAGGTAGGCCACGATAAAGAGAGCCGCCGCCACGCCCCAGATCGTGGAGGAGGCGAACAAAATAGGCCAGAACGTGTAGCGGCGCGCGGCGTCCGCCCGATAGTCGACCTCGAGCAATCCGAGGTCCTCTCCGTAAGCGTCTTTCACCGCGCTCTCGAAGGTCTGGCCCTTGTTCATGCGCGAGAAGATCGAAAAGAACCGATGCTGTCCGTCTCCGCGCAAGAGATAGCGAATGATGTCGGCGGCCTGTGCATAGGCAACCGATGCTGTCTGAGCGTCTTCCGGGAAGCTTCGCGTCAGCTCGTCCCAGGGAATCAGGCGCCGGGCGAGTGTCGCGGTCCACAGGGTCTGCATGCGAGCCGCCTCGCCTTCGCCCGAAGAGAACACAGCAAACCCTTCGTCGAACCAACGGGGCACGCTGCCGATCCCAACGCGATCGGCCAGGGCAATGTGCGCGAGCTCGTGGCGGAAGATCTGAACCAAGTCGTGTTTTTCACCGGGATAACGGGGCGAAGCGGTGAGCAAAATCAGGCGCGCGCGCGGCAGGGCCAATCCCGACGCATACTTCGGCGCGCGCATCCCGACCGGGCCCAGCTTCTCCATCTCGAGCGGCGTACGCCCGAGTCGAACCTCGATCAGCTCCGAGAGCGGCGCGCCTGAGTCGTTCGGCTGCATACCGAGCAGGCCGACGACCTCGCGCCTGAAAGGCTCAGTCTCGAGCATCAGCTTCCGGGCGAGCGCGCTCTGGTCCGGATGGTAGCGGAGGCGGATTCCATGGGCCTCGAGCGACGAGAATTCCTCGGGAGCCGCGGGAAGCCCCGAAGCTGCGTCTTCAGCCCCCGACCGAGCGGACGCCGGGCTTGCTAGGGCGAACGCGAACAGAAATGCGACAAAGATCTGCAAGAGCTCCCGAGACGCGCCCGACGACGGCCACCGGCTCTTCTTCGAACGCTCGAGTCTCGGCACAGTGCTCTCAGAGTTAAGTCCCGACCAGGGGGTCGTCAAGTTCGCCCCTCCTCGGGAGCGGCCCCTTTGGCGTGCTCTTGGCCACAAGCGCCCCCCGATCAGACGGCCGCTCTTGCCCTTCCTTCAGCCGAAAAAGACCCAACTGAGGGCGAGGGGCCAGAGGAGGACGGCTATCCCGATGGCCCATAGCTCCCGCTCACTCGAGCGAGCTCGGGGCATCACGCCGGACCGCACGGGTGCCTCCTCCGTCTCGTACCGGGACGACGAACCTCGGTCAGCTATGACCCCGGGCTCTATCAGGGCTCGCACAAGGGCGCCGAGCCCCGCGCCGAACAGCACGACCAGAAAGCTGACCGTCATCGCGCCGAGGGGCCGATGATGTGTCAGGCGCAAGATCGCTTCCCCGAGCACGAGTGCAATCGGGAACAAGAGCGCGAGCGTGAGCCCGAGCGTGCGGACTTGGCGATTCGGTTCCCTCGCTTGGCTCACTGTCTGCTCACTTTCCTGGCTCATCTGGCGCGCTTCACGCCTCCTTGTCGGATCCTTCCGTGTCCGACTGCAGAGCAGGCTCCTCTTCCTCTCTCGCCGCGCGTCTATCGGTCACGACAGGGCTCTCGAGTGTCGCGTCGTCGGACTTCGCCGGACGCCTATCGGACGCGACAGCGCTCTCCAGCGTGACGTCGTCGGATTTCTCCGGGCGCTTGTCCGGCATCACCGGGCTCTCGAGCGTGACGTCATCGGAGCGCCCGGCAGACCTCTTCTTCGCCTTCTTGACCCCCTCATCTGAGCCAGTCCTCTTGTCGCTCTCCTTCGTCTCCCAGAGAACTTTGAGCGGCTCCGGGAAGAGGAAAGCTCCGCCTTCAGTGCGCGGGACCAAGTAGACCAGCACCGCGCCGAGAGCCGCCAGGAGCAGCACGCTCGCTTGGTAGAAGTGGATCGCGAGATCGCTGATCTTAACCGTCATGTAGAGGGCCGAACACAATAGGAGCAGCGCGAGCCAAACCTTCCCACTCGTTTCTCTCTCCACGCGCGACGTCGCCAGCAGCGGCTCACTGACGAGGAGCGCCAGGAGGAAGATGAAGTGGTCGTAATAGTTCGCCGGGTACATGAAGACGGGCATCAGGAGCATCCCGAGCATGGCCGCAACATGGGGTGGGCGGCGGTACGCGGCCCACAGAGCGAAGATCACAAAAGCCGCGGTGATGCCGATGTGCAGCGGCAAACGCTCCCGGAGCACGATCGCCTGGTTCCCTTCAGAGCCAGCGGTGACCGTCAGGAGTGAGATATGGTTGACGTGGGGCGAAGCTGTGAAACTCGAGATCTTCTTCACCCAGAGCGGCCAGGCATCAAAGCCGAGCACGAGCGAGGAGAAGAGAACCCAGCCCGCCACACAGGCCACAGCCCCGAGCGCCGCGTCGATGAACCAGCGGTTGCCTTCGAAGATCTCCTTGAGCGTCGGGTTTCTCCCGAGCTCCTTCGCCTTCTCAAGGACGAAGTAGAGCACCGGCACCCCGAGCGCGATCAAAGAGATCGCGGGGAACGCTCGAATGAGCGCTGCCATCGCGAGGAGCGCGCCGCCCGTCTTGTAGCGGTTCGTCTTGAGCGCCGCCGCCCCGAGGCCGAGATAGACCATCCAGTCGTGGCGCAGGGTCGCTCCGGCCCAGTTCGAGCCGAACATGTAGAAGTCGTTCGCGCCAAAGAGGACGAGCGAGACCAGCGCGGTGCGCACCCCGAAGGCGCGCCAGATCGCGACGCCGAATCCCAGGAGCAAGAGCGGGTCCAAGAGGCCCGCCCAAATCAACACCTCGTTAGACGCAGGGGCACTCTTGAACATGAAGTACGCGAGGGTCAGCCAGACGGGCGTCGCGTTACCACCATGGTCCGCCATGCTGCCGAGGTAGGCGTGGGAACCCATCGTCTCCCAGAAATACCGCATATCTCGCTTCAGTTCCTCCCAACGCTCGGGAGAGAAGCGCTTCTTGACGTCCTCGATCTCCTGCCGAATCGCCGGCACCGCGCGCATCCGGTGATCGCGCAAATCGCGCAGCTCGGTCCGCTTCATTTCCGGCGTATCGAGTCCGCCGTGCTCCTCGGCGTAGGTCGCGACGCTCGCGAGGTACAGACCGTCATACTTCAGCTCGTCGAAATACTTCGCGACGGGGAAGTAGACGCGCATGTCGTAGTTGTGGACGACGCTCGGCTCGCGATTCTTGTGATCGTAAAACTGCGGGTGGCCGAGGTTGTAGAAGGATCCGACCGCGAGCGCCGCGGAGAACGCGAGCACACCGATATTGAGAGCCGCGATGGGCTTCTTGTCGCGAGGCCCGTAGGTCTCCCGCGCAACCACCGCCGCGGCCATAAAAGCGCTCGCTGCGCGCGTCAGACTGACCTCGAGCTGAGCGATCGGAAACTCGCTCAAGAAGACCGAGATGTACCCGCGGAGCGCCCACCCGAGCGCGAGCGCGGCGACGACCAAGAGCGACCAGGGCGCGCCAGTCCAGGTCAGCGCTACCACCATCACAATCACAGCAGTCAGGACCAGGATGGCGTTGCGATAGACGAGACCAGAATCGAGAGCGCTGACCGTCTCGAGTTTCGGCGGCAGCTCGATGGCTGGTTCGGAGAAAACTGCCAGTTCAGCCACGCTCAGCGAGGAGTCACCACGCCCCGGCTCGAGCTTCAGATAGCGCGCGCTCTTGCCGAGGCTATTCGTCTTGCGCCAGCGCAGGCCCGCGCCCTGCACCGAAGTCGCCTCCCACAAGAGCTCGAACTCGCCGCCTTCGCTGCGACCGAGGAGCCTGTAGTTATCGTTGTTGTCGCCAAGGAGCGCGACAGATTCGATCGGCTTCTCCTCGCCAAGGTCGTAGACGACATAACCGTGCCGATTCGTGAAGATCGTCGTGCGATTGCTGTTCCAGGCGGACCCTTCCGCCGGGACCCGGCCGTCATTCAAGCGCTCCGCACCTGACACACCCTTCGTCTCGACCGGCGCCTTCGTGGCGAGCAGTCCGGTTCCACCCTGGGAACCAGCTTTGCACCCAAACGTCAGCGCAAGCAGGACAACCGAAAGGCAGAGAAGCAGCGCAGAGAGCCCAGGACGACGCGCGGGCGGAGCGTCCGAATCGCGCCGGGGGGAGAGAGAGCGAAGCATCAACACGGGCGGCATGATGCTCTAAATTGGCTCTTTCGACCACTCGCCGCGAGCCGAAAGCAGGTCCTCTCACCTCATCACAAAAAACTTCGCTCCCCGGAAATGGTCACCTCCGGAAATGACAAGAGCGCGCCGCGGAACATCCGCGTACGCGCTCTTTTTGTGATGCCCTCGGGAGCCTTTATGCGAACTCGTCTGCGAGCTGAGCGACGGGCACCGGCTTCTGGAGGGCGGGCGGATGGAACCGCTCGCCATCCTCGGTCTCGAGCCGCAAGCGCTTGTACGCCGCGAGACCCGTACCGGCCGGGATGAGTCGACCCATGATGACGTTCTCCTTGATGCCAGCGAGATCGTCGGTCTTTCCGTGGATAGCCGCCTCGGTGAGCACCTTGGTCGTCTCCTGGAACGACGACGCGCTGATGAACGACTCGGTCGAGAGCGACGCCTTCGTGATACCGAGCAGCATTGCCTCTGCCACGGCGGGACGCCCACTGCGAGCCAAGACGCGCTCGTTCTCGGCCTCGAACACGTACCTCTCGATCTGCTCATCGGGGAGGAAGTTCGTGTCGCCGCGATCCTTGATCCGCACGCGGCGGAGCATCTGGCGCACGATCACCTCGATGTGCTTGTCGTTGATGGTCACGCCCTGCAGGCGGTAAACCTGCTGGATTTCGTTGACGAGCCACGCCGACAGTTCCTTTTCACCCTTCACTCGCAAGATGTCGTGCGGGTTCGCGGGACCGTCCTGGAGCGGATCGCCCGCGCGCACGTGGTCGCCCGGCTGAACCTGGATGTGCTTGCCCTTCGGGATCAAATACTCGCGCGTCTGATCCTCGAGCAACGTGCCGTCGAGGGAGATCGGCGTCACCGTGATCTTGCGCTTACCCTTCGAGTCCTTGCCGAAGTCCACAACACCATCGATTTCGGCGATGATGGCGTGATCCTTGGGCTTGCGTGCCTCGAACAGCTCAGCCACACGCGGCAGACCACCGGTGATGTCCTGAACCTTCGTCGTTTCGCGCGGCATTCTCGCGATTTCCTCGCCGGGCGTGATCGCTGCGTCTTCGACGCACACGATGTTCGCACCGACCGGGAGCAGGTAACGCGCGTCGAGACCCGAGCCAGGGAGCTTCACCGGCTCGCCCGTCTCCGGATCGGTGATCGTGATGCGCGGGCGGAGATCCGCTGCGCGCGACTCGACCACGATCTTGCGCGAAAGGCCGGTCACTTCGTCCACCTTCTCGACGACGGTCACACCTTCGACAAGGTCTCCGAACTTCACGACACCTCCGACCTCGGTCAAGATCGGCTGAGCGAACTGGTCCCACTCGGCGACGGCCTTGCCAGCCGGGACGCGATCTCCGTCCTTCACGGACAGGAGCGCGCCGTAGAGCAGGCGATGGTGTTCGCGTTCGCGACCGGTGTCATCCATCACAACGATCTCACCGTGGCGATTCATGACGACCGTGCTGCCGTCCTTCCTCGTTACGATGTTCGCGTTTCGGATGCTGATCGTACCCTCGGTGCGCAGCTCGAGCTTGTTGGCCTCGATCTTGCCGCGCGCCGCCGCGCCACCGATGTGGAAGGTACGCATCGTCAGCTGCGTTCCCGGTTCGCCGATCGACTGAGCCGCGATGATACCGACTGCCTCGCCAACGTTTACGTTGTAACCGCGAGCCAGATCGCGCCCGTAGCACATCGCGCACACGCCGCGCCGCGCCTGGCAGGTCAAGACCGATCGGATCACGACCTCTTCGATGCCCGCATCCTCAATACGGCGGACGGCGGTCTCGTCGAGCAGTTCGTTCGCCTGGACGATGGCCTCTCCAGTCAGCGGATCGATCACCTCTTCGAGCGTAACGCGCCCGAGGATGCGCTCGCCGAGCGGTTGGATGACCTCGCCGGCCTCTTCGAGCTTCGCGACGCGAAGACCATCGAAGGTCCCGCAATCGTTCATGCTGATCACGCAATCCTGAGCGACGTCGACGAGACGGCGCGTCAAGTAACCGGAGTTAGCGGTCTTGAGCGCGGTATCGGCGAGACCCTTACGCGCACCATGCGTCGAAACGAAGTACTGGTGCACGCTGAGGCCTTCGCGGAAGTTCGCGATGATCGGCGTCTCGATGATTTCGCCCGACGGCTTGGCCATAAGACCGCGCATCGCCGCGAGCTGACGCATCTGCTGGGTAGAACCACGAGCGCCCGAGTCGGCCATGATGAAGACCGGGTTGAAGCTCGACTCGACCGAGGTCGTGCCGGTCTCCGGATCGGTCAGCGTCTCGCGACCGATGCCGTTCATCATTTCCTCGGTGACGCGATCCGCTACGCCGGCCCAGATATCGACGACCTTGTTGTAGCGCTCGCCGGAGGTGATGAGACCTTCCTGGTACTGCTCGAGAACGCGCTCGACCTCGGCCTGTGCCTCCTCGACCAAGGTCTTCTTCTTGGGCGGGATGACCATGTTGTCCATGCAGACGCTGATGCCTGCGAGGGTCGAGAAGTGGTAACCGAGGTTCCTGAGCCGGTCGGCTAGCAGGACGGTCTCCTTGTTCTTGTGAATCCGGTAACAGGTGTCGATGAGCTGGCTGAGAGCCTTCTTGTTCATCACCCTGTTCACAGCATCGAAGGGCACGCCCGGGGGCAGCGCCTCGCTGATCAGGACTCGGCCGACGGTGGTGTCGACGAAACGCTCGACGAGCGTGCCCTCAGCATCCTCCTCCTCGAGCCGCACGCGGATGCCCGCGTGCAGTTCCACGGTGCCAGCGTCGTACGCCATGCGCACCTCCTCGGGTGAGGAGTAGACGCCACGCAGGTGGCCATTCAGGCGATTATCCTTGAGGGCCAAGCTGCCCTCACGGAAACAACCCTTGGCGTACTTGCGCTCGCGCGTCGCGTAGTAGAGCCCAAGCACGATATCCTGCGTCGGGTTGATGATCGGCTTTCCGGAGGCCGGTGACAGGATGTTGTTCGTGCTCATCATGAGCACGCGCGTTTCCATCTGGGCCTCGATCGAGAGCGGCACGTGCACCGCCATCTGGTCACCGTCAAAGTCCGCGTTGAACGCCACGCAAACCAGCGGGTGGAGCTGGATTGCCTTGCCTTCGATCAGGACCGGTTCGAACGCCTGGATACCGAGACGGTGGAGCGTGGGTGCGCGGTTGAGCATGACGGGATGCTCACTGATCACCTCGTCCAGGATGTCCCAAACCTCGGGACGCTCCTTCTCGACCATCTTCTTGGCGCTCTTGATGGTGTTGACGAAGCCGCGCTCCTCGAGCTTGTTGTAGATGAACGGCTTGAACAGCTCGAGCGCCATCTTCTTCGGCAAGCCGCACTGATGGAGCTTGAGCGTCGGACCGACCACGATCACGCTTCGCCCCGAGTAATCGACGCGCTTTCCGAGCAAGTTCTGCCGGAAGCGGCCCTGCTTACCCTTGAGCATGTCGGAGAGGGACTTCAGCGGGCGCTTGTTCGGACCCGTGATGGTCTTGCCTCGTCGACCATTGTCGAAGAGAGCATCGACCGCCTCCTGGAGCATGCGCCGCTCGTTTCTGATGATGATCTCAGGAGCGTTCAGCTCAAGCAGACGCTTGAGCCGGTTGTTCCGGTTGATCACGCGGCGGTAGAGGTCGTTCAAGTCGCTGGTCGCGAACCGTCCACCATCGAGCGGAACGAGCGGGCGCAGATCCGGCGGCAAAACCGGGATCACGCTCAGCATCATCCACTCGGGGCGATTCCCGGACCCCCGGAACGCCTCAATAACGCGAAGTCTCTTGGCGAGCTTCTTCTTCTTCGCCTCGCTGGTCGCGGCGTCGAGGTCGATGCGAAGCTGCTCGGACAGGGTGTGCACGTCGACCCGACGCAGCATCTCGGTGATGGCTTCGCCGCCCATCTGCGCGTCGAATTTGTCATCGCCGTACTCGTCGAGCAGCTGCGCGTAACGCTCCTCGGAGAGAACCTCGCCGAAGTCGAGTCCGGTCTCGCCCGGGTCAACGACGATATAGGCCTCGCAGTAGAGCACCTTCTCGAGGTCTTTGAGGGTGATGTCGAGAATGTTGCCGATACGGCTCGGGAGGCTCTTGAGGAACCAGACGTGCGCGACCGGGGACGCGAGGTTGATGTGGCCGAGGCGCTCGCGGCGAACCTTCGACTGAATCACTTCGACGCCGCACTTCTCGCAGACGATGCCGCGGTGCTTCATGCGCTTGTACTTGCCGCAGATGCACTCGTAGTCCTTGACCGGTCCGAAGATCTTCGCGCAGAAGAGACCTTCGCGCTCGGGCTTGAAGGTTCGGTAGTTGATGGTCTCGGGCTTCTTCACTTCGCCATGAGACCACTCACGAATCTTCTCCGGGCTCGCGAGTGAGATGCGAATCGACGAAAAAGAGAGCGGATCTTTCGGCTTTTCGAAGAAGGAAAAGATGTCACGCATGGGGTTCTCCGGGGGGTCCTGACTGAGACGCGGGGGGCAAAAATTTACGGTTGTTTGGCAAAGGGGAGAGCCGAGAAACTCAGCTCAATCCCCCGGGCCTAGGATCACTCTTCAGCCGCGACGGGCGGGAGGCCCCCGCCGCCTTCCATGAGCTCGACGTTCAAGCACAAGGACTGCAGCTCTTTGAGCAAGACGTTGAAGCTCTCGGGGAGACCGGCCTCGAGCGCGTACTCGCCCTTCACGATCGACTCATACATGCGGGTTCGACCCTGCACATCGTCGCTCTTGACGGTCAAGAACTCCTGCAGAGCGTAGGCCGCTCCGTAGGCTTCCATCGCCCAAACTTCCATTTCACCGAGACGCTGACCGCCGAACTGGGCTTTACCGCCGAGGGGCTGCTGCGTAACGAGCGAGTAAGGACCAATCGAGCGCGCGTGGATCTTGTCGTCGACCAAGTGGTGCAGCTTGAGCATGTACATCACGCCGACCGTGACCTCTCGATCAAAGGGCTCGCCGGTTCGACCGTCGAAGACGATCTGTTGGCCAGAGGGCTCGAGACCCGCTGCAACCAGCGCTTCCTTGATCTGGCCCTCGCTAGCGCCGTCGAACACCGGAGTGCCGAAGAAGACGCCACGATTGACCTTCTTGCCGAGCTCGATCACCTCTTCGTCCGGCAGAGCGTCCAAGAACTTCTGGAAGCTCTTATCGACCCGGTAAGCCTGGCCCAAACGCTCACGAACCTTGGCCGGGCCGTAACCGGCTTCGATCGCCTGTCCGACGCGGATTCCGAGCTGGCGTGCAGCGAGCCCGAGGTGCGTCTCGAGGATCTGACCGACGTTCATACGGCTCGGTACGCCGAGCGGATTCAAGACGATGTCCACGGGCGTTCCGTCCGCGAGGAAGGGCATGTCCTCCTCGGGAAGGATGCGCGAAACGACACCCTTGTTTCCGTGACGGCCTGCCATCTTGTCGCCCACCTGAAGCTTGCGCTTGATGGCGATGTAGACCTTGACCATCTTGATCACGCCGGGCGGCAGTTCGTCGCCGCGGCTGAGACGCTCGATCTTCTCGCGGAAGTGCTCCTCGCGGGAGCGCACCATGGTATCGAGGTCGGTCAGGAGCTGAGCGATCTTGTCGCCTTCCTCGTCGACCGGAATCTGACCCCAGTACTTGCGCGGGATCTCCTCGATGGCCTTCGTGGTGAGCTTGACGCCCTTGTCGAGCAGCTGCTTGCCGTGGTCGTCAACGAGCTTTCCGGTCGTCGTCTTCCCGGTCAGAACCTGCTTGACCTTGAAGAAGACGGTGTCGCGGATCACGTTCACCTCTTCGTCACGGGTCCGCTCGAGCTTTGCGCGCTCCTGATCTTCGATCGCCTTGGCGCGCTCGTCCTTGTCCGTGCCCTTGCGCGAGAAGATGCGCGCGTCGATCACGACACCGGACACGCCGGGCGGTACCTTGAGCGAGCTGTCGCGGACGTCGCCCGCCTTCTCACCGAAGATCGCGCGGAGCAGCTTCTCCTCGGGAGAGAGCTGGCTCTCGCCCTTCGGCGTGATCTTTCCGACCAGAATATCGCCGGGGTTGACCTCGGCGCCGATGCGCACGACGCCCGCGTCGTCGAGGTCCTTCAGGGCCTCTTCACCGACGTTCGGGATGTCCTTCGTGATCTCTTCCTTGCCGAGCTTGGTGTCACGGGCGACGCACTCGAACTCCTCGATGTGGACCGAGGTATAGACGTCTTCCTTAACGATTCGTTCACTGATCAGGATCGAGTCTTCGAAGTTGTAACCCTGCCAGGGCATGAACGCGACAAGCACGTTCTGGCCGAGAGCCAGCTCACCTTTGTCCGTGGCCGGGCCGTCAGCCAAAACGTCGCCTGCCTTGACAATCTCACCCGGACGAACGACCGGCTTCTGCGTGTAGCAGGTGCTTTGGTTCGAGCGCTGGTACTTCATCAGGTGGTAGATGTCGGGGACTTCGTCGCCCTCACCTCCAGTTGCGCGCACCACGACGCGCTCCGCGTCGACGCTCTCCACGACACCGTCACGGCGCGCCACTGCGCACACGCCCGAGTCCATGGCCACTCGTCGCTCCATGCCAGTCCCGACGAAGGGAGCTTCGCTCCTGAGGCAGGGAACAGCCTGGCGCTGCATGTTCGCGCCCATGAGTGCGCGGTTCGCATCGTCGTGCTCGAGGAAGGGCACGAGCGCGGCTGCGATACTCACCATCTGGTTCGGGGCGACGTCCTGGAGCTCGATCTGCTCGGGGAGCGCCATGCGGAAGTCTCCGTTCAAGCGGGCCGAAACGAAGCGGTCCTTGAACTTGCCGTTCGAATCCACCGAGGCCGAAGCTTGAGCGATATAGCGTCCTTCTTCCTGGAGAGCGCTGAACCACTCGAGCTTGTCCGTCACCCGGCCCTCGGCCACGTGGCGGTAGGGCGTCTCGACGAAGCCGTACTCATTCACGCGCGCGAAGGTCGAGAGCGACGCGATGAGGCCGATGTTCGGACCTTCCGGCGTCTCAATCGGACAGATGCGCCCGTAGTGCGTGGCGTGAACGTCGCGCACCTCGAAGCCCGCGCGCTCGCGGGTGAGGCCTCCCGGACCAAGCGCCGAGAGGCGACGTTTGTGCGTCACCTCGCTGAGCGGGTTGGTCTGGTCCATGAACTGGGAGAGCTGGCTCGAGCCGAAGTACTCCTTGACGACCGCGCCGACCGGCTTGGCGTTGATGAGGTCGTGGGGCATGAGCGTGTCGATCTCCTGGGAGATGCTCATGCGCTCCTTGATCGCACGGGCCATGCGAACGAGGCCAATGCGATACTGGTTCTCCATCAGCTCACCGACGGCGCGCACGCGGCGGTTGCCTAGGTGATCGATGTCGTCGACGCTGCCGCGGCCGTTCTTGAGCTCGATCAGGTGACGAACGGTCTCGAAGATGTCGCGCTCGGTGAGCGTACGCTGGTCGAGGCCAGGCTGCTCCTCGAGGGGCACCTCCCGGTAGAACTTGTAGTTCAGCTTCAAGCGACCAACCGCCGAGAGGTCGTAGCGCTCGGGGTTGAAGAAGAGGTTGTGGAAGAGGAGCTTCGCGGTCTCAAGCGTCGGAGGATCACCCGGACGGAGACGGCGATAGATCTCCATGATCGCGTCTTCGGTGGTCGTCGTCTTGTCAGCGATCAGCGTGTCGCGGAGGTACGAGCCGACGTTCAAGCCGTCGATGAAGAGGACCTTGAACTCGGCGACGTTCGCTTCGCGGAGCCGCGTCAGCGCCATCTCGGTCACTTCCTCGTTGCACTCGAGGAGGACTTCACCGGTCTCCTTGTCGATGACGTCCTCGGCGCTGACCTTTCCGATCAGCTCTTCGAGGTCCATCGGCAGAGTCTCGATGCCCTGCTCGCGGAGCTTCTTGATCGCCGCCTTGGTGAACTTGGTGTTCTTGCGGACGATGGTCGTGGTGCCGGCCTTGATGTCGCGGGTCGCGCGTTGACCGACGAGCAGGTCGTATTCGACACTCTTCGAGTACTTGTCGCCCTTCTCGATGAAGACGGTCTCGGTGTCGTAGTAGTAGTTCAGAAGCTCCTGCGTGCTGTAGCCGAGCGCGCGAAGCAAGACTGTCGCATGCATCTTCCGCCGCCGATCAATGCGCACGTAGATGATGTCTTTGTGATCAAACTCAAAATCGAGCCAAGAGCCGCTGTAGGGGATAACTCGAGCTGAGTAGAGGAGCTTGCCGGAGGAGTGCGTCTTGCCCTTGTCGTGGTCGAAGAAGACGCCCGGGCTTCTATGGAGCTGTGAAACGACGACGCGCTCGGTGCCGTTGATGATGAACGTGCCCGTCTCGGTCATGAGCGGGATCTCACCGAAGTAGACCTCCTGCTCCTTGATGTCGCGCACGATGCGCTCGCCGCCCTCGCGCACGTCGTAGACCATGAGCTGAGTCGTGACGCGAATCGGCGCCGCAAAGGTCATGCCGCGCTGGCGGCACTCTTCGACGTCGTACTTGGGCTTTTCAAGCGTGTAGCCGACATAGACGAGTTCGCTCGTCCCATCGAAGTCGCGAATGGGGAAGACGCTCTTGAAAACGCCCTCGAGGCCAACGTCCTGTCGTTGCTTCGGATCGACGTCCGATTGCAAAAAGATGGTGTAGCTTCGCTTCTGAATGCCGATCAGATTCGGTACGTCGACGACGGACTCAACCTGACCCAAATTGGTACGATGACGGAAGTTGGATTGGACCTTAGAAGCCATTTTTTTGCTTGTTTCTCAAAACGGGCCGCGCGACGTTAGTCAAACGCGAACCATGCGTCCGCGCTTCGTCGCACGGGCGAATCCCTCACGACTCAAATAGGCGCGTCGGAGCGACCCGCCCACCCCATTTCCGGGCGGGCAGGTGCTCTGACACGGATTCCGAAGCCACCTGATAGGCCAAAGCACGAGGTGGTTACTTGACCTCGACCTTTGCGCCTGCTTCTTCGAGCTTCTTCTTGAGGTCGGCGGCTTCTTCCTTGTTGACGCCTTCCTTGAGAGTCTTGGGCGTACCCTCGACCAGGTCCTTTGCCTCCTTGAGGCCGAGACCGGTGATCTCGCGAACGACCTTGATGACGTTGATCTTCTGCGCACCCGCGTCAGCGAGCACGACGTCGAACTCGTCCTTCTCCTCGACCTCAGCAGCAGCAGCACCGCCGCCGCCACCCACACCAGCAACAGCCACGGGTGCTGCGCTGACGCCCCACTTCGCCTCGAGCTCCTTCACGAGCTCAGCGATCTGGATCACGGGGAGGTTCGAGAGGTAGTCGACTACCTGGTCCTTAGTAATATCGGCCATTTTTGTTTTACTCCTTGAACTGCCGCTCCGGCTCATTCGTCCGGATGCGGTCCTTGACGTTCGATTTGTTGATGGGTTCTACGCGGTGACTCCGGATGAGGCGAATCGCTTCACCACGGGGTAGCTCTGGGGGTTTGGTGAAAAGAGCGGCTCAGCCGCCCTTGCTTCGCTTGGCCTCGAGGACGAGGACCATCTGCTGGAGGGGCGCATTGAGCAGACGCACGAACGTCTGCGCAGGTGCGTTGAACGTAGCGAGCAACATCGCGCGCGCTTCGTCTTTGCTCGGCAAGGTCGCGAGCTGATCCTCGACCTGCTTGGGGCTGAGGACCTGACCGTCCATGAGGCCGGCCTTGATCTTCAGCTTCTCGTTCTCCTTGGCGAAGTCCTTGACGACGCGGGCGGCGGCGCTCGGCTCCTCGAAGCTCCAAGCGATACCGGTCATGCCGCGCAGGACCTTCGAGAGGCTGCCCGAGAACGGCTCATCGCCGAGGGCCTTCTTGACGAGGGTGTTCTTGAGAACTTTGTACTCGACGCCCTTCTCACGGAACTTGCCGCGGAGGTTCGTGAGCTCCTCGACCGTCATGCCCGAGAAGTCGACGAAAACCGCCGACGACATTTTCGAGAAACGCTCACGGATCGCGCTGACCGCGATTTCCTTGTCTGCACGCAACATTAGCTCTCCTCCTCGCCGGTGGCGGCGACGCTCGAGGTGTCAATCTTCACGCCAGGGCCCATCGTGCTCGAAACAGTGATGCTTCGGAGATAGGTGCCCTTGGCGGTCGAGGGCTTACGCGCGACGAGCTCACGCACCATGGCGCGGGCGTTCTCGCTCAACTTCTCGGCACCGAAGGACTTCTGGCCGATTCGAGCGTGAACCACACCGGCCTTGTCGACGCGGTACTCAACCTTACCAGCCTTCGCCTCGCGGACGGCCTGACCCACGTTCAAGGTCACGCTGCCGACCTTGGGGTTCGGCATGAGGCCACGCGGACCGAGGACGCGACCGAGTTTACCGACCGCACCCATCATGTCCGGGGTCGCGATCACGCGGTCGAAGTCCAGCATGCCGCCGAGAACTTCGTTCACCAGGTCGTCGGCGCCCACGAAATCGGCGCCCGCTTCGCGAGCTTCCTTCTCCTTGTCGCCTCGAGCGAAGACGGCGACGCGTACGGACTTGCCCGTCCCGTGAGGGAGGACGACCGCACCGCGCACCATCTGGTCGGCGTGCTTCGGGTTCACCCCGAGGCGCACCGCGATGTCGACGGATTCGTCGAACTTGGCGTAAGCGAGCTTCTTTACGAGATCGGCTGCCTCCTCAACGGAGTACAGCTTCTGCCGCTCAAAGCCGGCCAGAGCTTGCGCTCTTTTCTTTGCAATCTTGTTTGGCATAGAGGTTCGTCTTTCGACTCCTGGACCCTGATTGAGCTCACCGTTTTGCGGTCAGCCCGGGCCAGTAATTTTTGGGATGGGGAAACTCGGGTACTTTTTCGTCCCGGAGTCTCCGGGAGGGAAACTTCGGAAGACCGAACGTTAGATGACGTCGACGCCCATGCTGCGGGCGGTGCCGGCGATCGACTTCGCTGCGGCTTCGACGTCCGTCGCGTTCATGTCCTGAAGCTTCTCCTGCGCGATGGCGCGGAGCTGATCCCAGGTGATCTTGCCGACCTTTTGCTTGTTCGGCTCCTTCGAACCCGAGCCCGGCTTGCCCATCTTCAGGCCGACGGCCTTCTTGATGAGAATGCTGGCGGGGGCCGACTTCATCACGAAGGTGAAGGACCGGTCCGCGTAGACGGTGATCACGATCGGAACGACAGTGTCGCCGAGCTTCGCCGTCTTGGCGTTGAAGTCCTTGCAGAACGCCATGATGTTCACGCCGTGTTGACCGAGGGCGGGACCCACGGGCGGCGCCGGGTTCGCCTTACCGGCGGGCAGTTGCAGCTTGATGTAACCAGTGATCTTCTTCTTCGCGGCAGCCATAATCGTCTCTCGCGCTTAGCGCTTCTCTACATCCGAAAAGTTGAGCTCGACCGGCGTGTCCCGACCAAAGATGCTCACCTTGACCTTCAACTTCTGCTTGTCGCTGTTTACTTCCTGGACCGTGCCCGAGAAGTTCGCGAACGCACCCACGACGACGCGAACCTCGTCGCCCACGTGGAACTCGTACTTGGGACGGGGCTTCTGAGCGCCCTCGGAGATGCCGCGGCGCAGCCCGTCGATCGACGGCGGCTGCACCTCTTGCGGCCGGTTATTCCCAACAAAACCGGTGACCTTCGGCGTATCCTTGACGAGATGCCAAGCTTCCTCGCCCATGACCATCTCGACGAAAATGTAGCCGGGGAAGGTCGTGCGCGAACGAGTGCGCAGCTTGCCGTCCTTGCTTGTCTCCGTGATCTGCTCGGTCGGGATCAGGATCTCACCGAAGCGGTCGTCCATCTTGAACTGACGGATCCGCTCGAGCAGCGCCGACTTTACCTTGTTCTCGAATCCCGAGTAGGTCGTGGCGACGTACCACTTTTTCGTGGCCGGCTGATCGGTAGTTGTTTGTGAGCTCATGCTCCGTACACCAAATTCGTGAGGTAGCCCCAGAAGCGATCCAGTAGCGTTACGTAGATAGTAGCGATGAGGCTTGCGACGATGACAACGAGTGTGCCGTTTGTGACTGTGTCCCTCGCGGGCCAGGTGACGCGGCCGAGTTCTTGCGCCACCCCAAAAGCCCAGCCCTTGATGCTGGGCCGACGGTAGTAGCGCAAAACCGATAGGACGCCCACAACTGCACCGATGACCAGGCAAATGGTGCCGCGCTCGTCCTCGCTGTACTCAAGCAGGAACGGAGCCGCCCGGACCGCCTCAGGGAAGCCGGTCAGGGTGCTCCAGAGCAAACCGAGGATTTGGGAAGCGAGGTACGAAGCGATCAGTGCAGCGACAAAAAACGCGGCGTGGACGTAGCGATCCACCCCGAGCACCGCGGGAAGCCGACCGACGTCGTCGTCTCCCTCCTCCACCGCGAGCGGAGCCTGATCCGAAGGGCTCGGGCCGGCCTCTGTGTCCTCGAGGGTCTTGGTATCGTCGGAGTCGCTTGCCATGAAGACTTTCGTTCTCCGCCCGAAGGGCGGCTACTTTTCAGGTTGCAGGGGCAGAGAGGCTCGAACTCCCGACCTGCGGATTTGGAATCCGCTGCTCTACCGACTGAGCTATACCCCTGTGCAAATGTTCCGGGGATGATCCCCTGATGTGGCGAAAGCCGGGCCCTTGAGAGCCGGCTTCCTCCGTTACCTGCTTTCCACGTGTTCAGTGTGTTTCCCGCAGGCTGGGCAGAATTTCTTGAGTCTGAGGATTCCTTCTTGGTGCCTTCCACGAGTCGTCTTGAAATTCCGCCCGCCACAGATGGAGCAGGCGAGGACGATCGGGATCCGCTGCTTGTCCTGTCGTTTCGACGAGAGCATGGCTGCGGACCCCTTGCGCCGCTTCCTCAGACGAGGATCTGCGAGACGACGCCAGCACCGACGGTGCGGCCGCCTTCGCGGATTGCGAAGCGCATCTGCTCTTCGAGTGCCACCGGCGTGATCAGCTCCACCGTCACAGTGACGTTGTCGCCG
>JAEYYX010000009.1 GCA_023428245.1 Pseudomonadota bacterium | reverse complement strand
CCGGAGGCGGAGAAGGCCTATCCCCGGCGAGGAGCTCCGGCGGAAGCTTGTCTCCGAGGGAGGGCAGCCCGAGCCGCGTCCGCGTCAGTGAGCGGTCGACGTCTCGCGTCGGCGGAACCCTCGAAAGCGCGTGCTGGCGCAAGAGCGGACCCAGCTCCGAAATCGAAGAGAGACGTCGGGGCTCTTCATCCCCCCTCGCCAGCAGGTCCTCGGGTCCGATCTTCCCGGCTGCAATATCGCGTTCGAGATCGGCAAGGGCGTCGTACTTCAGCGGATCGCTCGCCCCACTCGGCCAGACGGACCACTCGTCTGCCAGCTGCTCGCGAGGGAAAACCTCGAATTCGAACCCACAGCGGGTGCAGCGCACCGTAGTGCCTTCCACCGACAAAAGCGCGTCATCGAACTCATAGTTCGCTTTGCATCGACCGCAGGTAACCTCCATCTCCAAAAGCCCTGCAGTTCGTTACTTGATGATGCGCAGGTACGAAGGCAGCTTCTTCGCTCCCGGCCGGGGCGGCTCAGAGGCGCCCGAAGCGCTATCGTCCGCCACATCCCGCTCCCCAGGAGCCTCCGATCCCGCCGGTTCGGGGGCGGACGCGGCGGCAATGTCCGGCGGCAGCTCATCATCAGCGGCTCCCTTTTGCTCGGACAGGGACGCGGGCTCTGTCTCTCGCTCTGATGCGGGGGCCGGCGGCTCCGAGTGTGCGAGGCGCAGATGCCCTTTGGGCCTCTTGCTCTCTTTGCTCTTGGCCTCGGCGGCTTTCGCCGCGCTCGCCACCTCGGGCGGGATCGAGTCGGGCCAAATCATTCCGCGCCCGTCCTCGCCAACGAGCCCATACACGGCTCCCCAGGGAATCTTGCAGAACTCAGGTCGGCGGTTGAAGCTGAGCGTACAGGAGAGCGCTGATTGCCCGACGTTCAAATCCGGGATCGGCACCGCCATGTTCATCCCTACCTGAAGTACGAGCTGCGGCTGGTTCTTGAACCACGCAGGCACAAACACGTCCGGACCGCGCGGATCCAAATGAACATAGACCGAGGACTGCGACTGGAGCAGGAGAAGCGCTACGTCCGGTTTCGGGGGAAGCTGTGCCGGGCCTTCCATCTTCTCTCCCTGAATACCCGCGATCCGGGGGCCAGGCTACGTGGAAACCCCGCTATCCCTTCAATTTTTTGTCTTCCTTCGGGGGCCGGAAGTATCCCGCCAGCTTCGCGGATCCCCGCTCGGGAAATGCGCTCCAATCCTGCGTGGGAACCTCAATCAGGACCACGGCAGCGGTGGGCATGTCCAGCTCTGTTCCGGTGAGCTCAAATACGAGCTCGGAGATTCCCGGATTGTGCCCGACGATGAGGGGGCGCTGGACGGACTGGGGAAGATCCAGAAGGGCCGCGAGGTAAGCCTTTGGATCGGCCAGGTAAAGCCGGCGAGTCACCTCGAATGGCCCGGCATAGGCGAGTTCTTGGGCCACAGTCCGTGCGGTGTCCTGGGCCCGGAGCGCTGACGAGGTCAGGATGTGATCAGGGGTGAGCCCACGTTCTCCGAGCAGCTTTCCCATATACGGCGCCGCCCGGCGCCCCCGTCCATTCAGCGGCCGCTCGTGATCTTCGAGTCCGGCATCGCGCCAACTCGATTTCGCGTGCCGCATGAGGAGTAAGGTCTTCACCGGGGGCCGGAGGCTAGCAGAGATCGAGGAGATGCGAAGCGCGATCGCTCGCGTAAGCGCGCCAAAATGCAGGAAAAGCTTCGAGAGGCGCTCGCGAAATCGAGGCCGCTGCTGTGGAAAATCGGCTCAAACGGTCGCAGACTCGACCATGCGTGACCCGCGTCCTTCTCATCGATGATGAACCAGCCCTTCTGGAGTCATTGTCCTACTCCCTCGAGAAGAACGGCTTCTCTCCCCTGCCGGCGACCACGCTCGCCGCCGCCCAAGCGCACCTCGACGCCGGCTCCGTCGACCTCATCGTGCTTGACCTCATGCTCCCTGATGGAGACGGCTTCTCCCTCCTCGAAGCGCGCAGAACTGCAGGCCCGAGACCTCCGCTGATCGTGCTATCGAGCCGATCGGGGGAAGGAGATCGGGTGCGCGCACTCGAGTCAGGCGCAGACGACTATGTCGTGAAGCCCTTCTCCCCACGAGAAATGGTCGCTCGCATCCGAGCGGTCTTGCGGCGGACAAGCGGAGAAGATGCGCCTTCCGCTCTACGCCCCGCTCCCCTCGTCGTGGACACCAAGGCGCGTCGCGCCACGGTCCAAGGCCAGCCGCTCGAGCTCACCCGAGCCGAGTTCGACATCCTCGCCCTCCTCTCCTCGGAGCCAGGTCACGTCTTTTCGCGCAGCCGCATCATTGCCGCAAACTGGGGGGACGGCTTTGCGCTCAGCGATCGCACGATCGACTCCCACGTGAAAGCCTTGCGCCGCAAGCTGGGCGACGCTGGCGGAGATCCCAACTGGATCGAGACGGTACGGGGCGTGGGATATCGCCTTGAGCAGAGCGTCGAACGGTCATGACGCGGGTCATCGTCGTCGCGTTCGCCTCGATCGGCCTGATCGCCTTCCTCACCTTCATCGTGGGTCGATTGGCGCGCTCGCGCACACGCGGCCTCTCGGTGCGCATGCAAATCTTCCTCGCTCTCGCGAGCATCGTCGGCGCTTTCTCCCTAGGCGTGGGGCTCATGGTGATCGATCGGGTCGAGGCCCGCGCCTCGAAACTCGCCCTCGCCGCGGCAACCGACGAAGCCGCGACAGTCGCTTCCTTGATCCAGAGTGAACTGGCACGGACGGACGCGAGCCTCGAAAGGCTCGCTCAAGGCCTCGACGTCTATCGCCCCGCTAGGCCGAAGAGCGGGCTCTCCCCGAAAGAACCGGCCGGACTCGAGCTGCTCGATAGGGATGGGAAACTGCTCTACCCACAAAGAGCCCAGTCCCGCGCATTCGAGAAGGGAGCAGTGTTCGTCGACGTGGAGATCTCCTCGGACGGAGAGCGACTCGGAGTCGTCCGCGTCGTCAAGCCAACCATCGTTGTTCGCGCTCTTCTCGCCGATATCGCCCCCACCGTGCTCGTGATCGTGCTTGTCCTGGGCGCCGCAGCCGCCATCGCCGCAGCGTGGATCGGACGCACGATCGCGGAACCTATCGAGACCCTCAGCGACTTCGGGGAACAGGTGAGCGAAGGGCGCAGGCCGCCCCTGCCCCGCAGCACCTCGGGGCGCGAGGTCGCGAGGCTGGTCCGCGCCATCGACACCATGAGGCGCAAGCTCGAAGGGCGCCCCTTCGTCGAGGCCTTCGCCGCTGACTTGTCCCATGAACTCAAGAACCCGGTCGCTGCGCTCTTGGCGAGCGCTGAGGTTCTCGAAGACGGAGCCATCGATGAACCTGAGCAGGCGCGGCGTTTCGTGCGTCGTATGCGAGAAGCCGCAGAGCGGATTGAACGGCTGCTGGACGAGCTCTTGGACCTGGCGGAGCTCGAAACGCGGAGTCTCGAAGGTCGTCCCCGTGTCGACCTCTCACAAGTCATCCAAGATGCCGTGGAAGCTCTGGGCGATGAGCGGGCGCGCGTGGTGCTGCGCGTCCCTTCGGGAGCCATGCTACGCGGGGATCGGGCCTGGCTCGGGCGGGCAGTTTTGAACCTGCTCTCCAATGCCCTGGCCCACTCCCCCGCGGAGAGTCGGGCCCAGCTTGAGCTCACAAGCAGTGCGGGAAGACTGCAGCTCCGCGTCGACAACGAGGGCGCCATCGCACCCCACATCCGCGAGGAGCTGTTTCGTCGCTTCGTGACGACCCGGCGCAGCGAAGGTGGGACGGGGCTCGGCCTTTCCATCGTTCGAGCCGTCGCCGAAGCCCACGGCGGCCAAGTTGAGGTCCTCTCCTACGGCCCCCCTCGGGTGGTCATTGAATTGGCCCTCCCGAGCGCCTGAGAGGCCCCCAAATCGAGCGTGGTCGTGACATTGGGGGTCCCCAGAGCGAGGCGCGTTCGTCGTCCCGGGAGCGAAGCGGGCCCTATCTCCACGAAATATCCACGAGAAACGGGGCGACGCGGGGGGCACCCTCTGGCACTCTCCCAGAATTGCACATGGTTCAGAAGACCGTACTTCCCGGCGTCTCCCCCGAAGGCATCCCCGACAGGTTGCCTCGGCACGTCGCGATCATCATGGACGGCAACGGACGATGGGCGAAAGCGCGCGGCCAGGTGCGCTGGGAAGGCCACTCGGCCGGTGCCTCCGCCGTGCGGCGGACTCTGGAGATCACGGCTCGGCTCGGGATCGAATACCTGACGCTCTATGCGTTCAGTGTAAACAACTGGAACCGGCCGCGGCTCGAGGTGGAAGCGCTCATGCGGCTTCTGACCCATTTCGCGCATAAGGAGCGCGCCGAGCTCATTCGTCAGAACATCCGCGTCCAGCTCATTGGGCGCGAAGAAGATCTTCCGGACACTGCCCGCAGTTCGCTCGACGAGCTCATGGACGCGACGGCCCATTGTACGGGCACCACGCTCAGCTTGGCGCTCTCTTATGGCGCCCGCGATGATGTGACCCGCGCGGTGCGCTCGCTCATCGAAAAGGCCGCCAGGGGGGAGCTTCGCCCGGATCAGGTGAACGAAGAACTGATTCGCGGAGCGATGACGACCCGCAGGTTGCCCGATGTCGACCTGTTGATTCGAACGGGTGGTGAGTCCCGTGTGAGTGACTTCCTTCTTGTGGAAGCAGCCTACGCGGAGCTCGTATTCCTAGAAGTGATGTGGCCCGACTTCTCCGAACAGCACCTACTCCAAGCCCTGCGCATTTTCGCGGGCACGGAGCGACGTTTCGGGCTGACCGGCGATCAAGTGCAGGCGGGAGGCCTCTTCGAGCGCGCTCGTGCCGCTCTCGCCGCGCAATAGAGCGTGCGCTGAGAACACGCTCAGCTTCATCAGGGACAAGGTCCCTGCGCGACAAGCTTCGCGTGCCACTTGCAGTTGTCCCCGCTCGACATGTTGGGCGGGCAATTCGGATCACAATAGCTCATCTGGGAGGTCGCGTTCTCCGGCTCGTACCGGTACAGCGTGCCCATGTAGCCGATGCAGTCGCCCGTATCGAGCGCCGGGATGTTCATCGCGGAGACCCAAGTCAGCGCGCACGTGCACGAAGGATCGGCGGGTCCTCCCCCCGCGCCCGGCGCGCCACCTGTCGAAGGCGCGCCACCTGTCGAAGGCGAGCCACCGCTCGCACCACCGCTCGAAGAAGCTCCACCGCTCGAAGAAGCTCCACCGCTCGAAGAAGCCCCACCGCTTGCGTTGCCGCCACTCGCGCTGCCACCGCTGCTTGCCCCGCCGCTCGCAGGGTTGCCATTGCCGCCGTCGCTGCTCGACTGTCCGCCTGTGGCGCCGCTCGCGCCCCCGCTTCCGTCGTCGTCCATCGGAAAGTCCAAGGGGTAGGCGCAGCCCACGCTCAGGATCAGAGCGGCCAAGAAAAAAGGTCTCTTATCGAAGAAACGAGGGCGAGCAGACGCAAGATGCATGTCTATCAATTCTAGGACAAAATAGACAGTTAGTCAGGCGCACAAGCAAATTGTGAGAAGTATGGTATGCCCGTGTGGGGAGCACGAGCACGACCTCTTCCTCGCGCATTCATCGCATCTCCTGTCGCACATTTAGGTCTACGCCGAGCTGTCGGCGGGAAGAGACGAGTGTGCGCAGTGCGTTCCCCAAGAGGGGGCTCCGGTGGAAGGTCCCTTCCACCGCACTCTTGGTCTCTCAAATGATGAGAACACCACCGCCGGGAGGCGGGGGCACCGACGCTGCCGGCAAGAGCGACGCTGCGACTTCGTCAGCCACCACGCGGTTTCGACCTGCTCCCTTCGCGCGGTAGAGGTTCAAGTCCGCAGTCGCGAGCAGGCCGTGCACTGTGTGCCCGGCGTAGTGACCCACACCGATGCTCGCCGTCACTGGCCAATCCACGCCCTGAACTGGCGACTCCGCGATCGAGGCTCGCACCGTTTCCGCGAGCCGAATCACGTCACCTTTCACAAGACCGGTCACGACAACCAGAAACTCCTCTCCACCAAGACGCCCGCCCATCGCGTTCGGACCGATGGCCTTGCGGATCACGGCCGCCACATGCCGGAGGACGCGATCGCCCACGGAGTGTCCGACGGTGTCGTTGATGCGTTTGAAATGGTCGACGTCGATGACGAGGACGGAGAGCAGCGTACTATCGTTCGCCGCGTTCACGAGCCGGGTCACGTGTTCCATGATCGTGCGACGGTTGGCGAGACGGGTCAGACCATCGGTCGTGGCGAGCTCCTCCAGTGTCCGGGTGCGCTCGTCGAGCAGCGCGAGCATCCGGTCGAAATTGTGCGCAAGCAGACCGATCTCGTCGCTTCGCTTCTCGTGAATTCGGACCGACAGGTCTCCTGTTCGCCGGACGCTTTCGACGATCCTCGTCAAGCGCGCAAGCGGACGAATCACCGACCACTGCAAGAGCAGGATCAAGCAGAGCAAGATGACCGAAAGGACAACAACGGAAGCGACCTCTCCGCTGAGCAGAGTTCCTTCGCCTTGGGTCAGGATGGTCGCGGGGCGCGTGATGGAATACTCCGCAATTGGCAGCCCAAACGGGTCACGCAGCCAAGCGCTCGCGCCGATTTGACTGTTCTCAAGGACAGGAGTCGCCTCCTGTGCGGACGGACTGGCGCCAGCGGTCGGCTCCTTAGCCGCGATGACCACCGGCAGACGCACCTGATCAGCCAGCCGACGAGCTCCGCGATCATCGAGCTCCCGGAGCATCACCACGGTCCCGAGAGCGGGCTCTTCGGGCTTTGCTCCGGGCACAGGAGCCGCCACGGCGAACACCAAGCGTCCGCTTCGAAAGCGAACCAGACCTTGAGACGATCGGCCGCCCCCGCCCTGCGTGCGCACGGATGCGATGACAGGGAACTGATTGGCAAATCCGGTCGGCGTGTACTCGGGATTTCCGGCGAGGACGCTGTCGTCTTTCCGCGTGAGCGAGTGCCGCACACGACCAATGGCGTTGAATACGAAGATGGCGTCCAGATCGAGCGAGGTCAGAATCTCAGGCTTGAGCGCTCGAGAAAGGGGCGCTCCCTCCGCTGAGCCGATGAAAGCGCGCATGTCTTCCCATGACGCGTAGTCGTCCACGACGCGGCTCAACTGCTCAACCTCCCGTGTGACCGCCGCCTCGACCCGCTCCAGGTCTTTGATCACGAGGTCCGATTCGATCGCGACAAAGGTCGGTCGAAAAATCCGATCCTGCATGACGTGAGCCCCTGCCAAGAGCCCGATCCACACAACGACGGTCAACAAGATGACCCTCGCACTCACCGAGAGCGAAAACGGCTTCCGCATGGGCGGCATGGAATGGGCCGGTGGCATCGCGCTCCTCCTATCAACGGACAAGCGTACGCCCGATTCAGGCCTCAGCCGAAACTCCCCATTACATTTGAAGAATTTTTCGGTCCTGGCGCCGGCTATCTCACCTTGTCGCTCGAAGACTCCCCCTTCAGGCGCGCGAAGCCACTCCCCTTCGGGAGGCCCGAGCCTCTCACTCGAGCTCAATCCGGTAGATCACATCCGCCGGCCCTCCCACGGGCTTCTGGAACTCCATGGCGAAGAACCCCTCGGCTGCGCAATCAACGGCGAACGCATCCGCCATGACCGAACCTGCGTCATCGATCCGCACCACCTTGCCGTCCTCCGCGATCCGGAGTTTGAGCTTCAAGATGCCTCCCGGCGTTTTTTCGCGCTCAAGGGAGGCTCGATAACAGCGGGCCACGAGGGGATAGTTGACCGCCACCCGCTGAGCGAAATGGTCGAGATCCAATGTTCCCGAGGACGACCTGACGAGCGAGATTCCATCCTCCCGCCTCTGGCGAGCGCTTCTCAACTTGCCGCGGAACACCCTCTCGGGGACCGGTTCGACAAGGCGAAAGACGAAGGTCCACTCCGCCTGTTTCGGCTCGTCTAGACTTCCAAAGAGCTGACTTTTCAGGCGAGCCGTGATGCACTCACTCACGTCGGGTCGATCGATTGTCGACTCAGCGATCACTACGCTCTCGACTTCGCCTCGCGGCGAGACATCAAAGCGCGTGCGAATGTAGCCCCGTGTGCCCACGGCGCGCATGAAGCACTTTCGATAGTCGTTTTCGCTCCCGCCGAGCGCGTAGACGACCTGGCGGGGCTCAAGGACACCGCGGACCGGCAAGCCCAGGTGCGCCCGGGCAGGCTCAGCATCGGAGGAGCTCTCCGGCTGCACTTTGGCGCCGCCGCAGGCGGTGAGAAGAAGTCCGAGAAAGGGGAAAAGGAAAAATCGCGAAAGAGACATGAGAGAGGAGCTCAGTGTGACTTCATCCAAGAGAGGAGTGCGCCAGGCTCAGCGCTTCGGCTCTCTCTCCGGGCAGACTCGAGAAGAACCCAGCCCAGGCTTGCTCGTCCAGCCCTCCCAGCAGAGCGCCATCTTTGCGCACACGATGAGAAGGGACGACACCGAGGAGCGGATTCTTGAGAAGGGCTGCCTCAACCGCATCGACTTCAGGGGCGCAGCCGATTCGTTCAGCAAGGTCAACAAGACTCAGCAGCTCGCCGGGACGCGTCCTGAAGAGCGTTTGATAGGCGGACCGCGCGAGCGGATCCGAGGCGAGGGAAAGGTCGACACTCCACCGTCCCCGCTCCCCACCTCCCAAGAACACCGCGAACCTCTCCGCAAGGGGACGACGGGCGGCAAGCCTCAGCTCGCCCCACTGCTCGAGGCGTCGACGGAGCGTGCCAAAGTGCGCCCCGTCGACGCCGCCGGGAACGACGGCCAGAAACCGCTCCTTGCACTCAGCGATCGCGAGCACCCCGAGGGGCGTTTCGACCTCCGATAGGTAGATCACTTGAGCGTCAACGTCTCACAACCCACGACGAGATCGACAGTGCCGCCACCGAGCCTCCGGCACGTCTCCGGACAGGCGATCACCTTCTTCGGGCGCTCATTGTCGTCGAAGTACCAACCGTCGCCGCAGGCGAGCTCACCGCTCACCTGCCTGAGAGCTTCTCCGCCCACTCCCTTGTCCGGGTAGTAGGCGAGGTTGATCTTCGACTTATCCAAGAACTCGCCTTCCTGAAGCTCAGGCAGCTGATACTCACAGATCGCCGGACTGCTCGCGATCCGCTCAAGCATGACCGTCAGATCTTCGACCGCCGTCGGACAATCGGCGACAAAGAACGCTTTCTGCGTTCCGCCGGCCTGGGCCACGAGCTTCAGGTTCGACACCTGGCCAATTCCGACCACAAACGTCGGAATTCGAGGAGTCCCCTGAGCGTACTCGGCCGCTACGGCCTGCAGCTCCGGGATCGAATTCCGCTCACACTCGGTCGGATAGCCGTCGGTCGCGAAGACAACGACGACGGGGCGATCGGGGTGTTCAAGAGCCCAGGCTTTCGCATGCATGAGCGCGCCTTCGAGCGCCGGCACGGAAGGCGTACTGCTCGAGGGGAAGTGAGCGTCGAGTGAATCGAGCAAGTTCCCGGCGTTTCCAGGGAGCTCGCCGATCTCCACGTCGGCGCCGTTATAGTCCTCCGGATCGCAAAGAACCGCGCCATTCTTCGTCAGGCCGAAGTACTGAAGGCCCACACGCAGCCCCTCTGAGCGGGGACTCTCGATGAATCCCTTGATCGCAGTCGTCAGCGCTTCCCACCTAGTGGGCGAAGAAGGATCGGCCGGATTGACCCGGTTATCTTCCATCGAAATCGACTGATCGATGAGAATAAAAACGTCCGCCGGGACGACCGCGGCCTGGTTCGAAGACTCCGCACATGACTCGAAGGCCGGCGTGATCTCCTGGCGCCCCCCCAAGCCCTCCGAGGAGATACCGCAAGTCGAGTCGCCGGAGCCTCCTCCGGTGCCCGAAGAGGACTTTCCTCCGCTCCCGGAGCCGGCACCCTGGCCTCCGTCCTCTCCGTCGTCGGAATTCCCCTTCGCGCCGGTTCCCGAAGAGCTGCGCCCCCCGCTGCCCTTCCCTGAATCAGAGCCGCCGTCGCTCCCGCCATCGGCGGGGTCCGGAGTGCTGCAAGCCAGACCTAGAGCGAGAGCCAGCCCAGAACCTACGAGCAGATGTCGGAAGCGGTGCAGATGATTCGCCATGAGAACCTCGATTCGGTGAAAGAAAAAGCAGGGAAAGGAAGGGCGGCACCGGGCCGCTCTCAGAAAATCGTGTCGCAGCCTTCGAGGAGATCCACGCGCTGGACCCCGTCGGTCTCGATCTTGTCACAGATGGGTCCTTGGAGGCGGACCATGCGCGGCGACGTGGAAGTATCCACCCACCAACTGCTCTTGTCGCTCGAGGTCGCCCCGCCTTCACCCGCTGGGTCTTCTGCGAAAGGAATGATCTCACAATCCACAGCGACGTTGAGCTTTTGGACATTGACGTCATCCTTCAGCGCAACATCACAATCCTTGACGAGCTGGGTTGTGATTTCGCGGAAGACTGCGGTCAGGCCCGCGGCCGTGCCACTTGCCGCGTCGACCTTGTAGAACTTCTCCGCGGCGCCCGCTCGCGGCCGGCCTCCTGCTTCAGCAAAGGCATTCAAAGAATCCGCGTAGGCTTGGGTCCCGTCGAGCCCAATGATGAACGTGTCGATGCCCGCGGCCGAAAGGGCTTCGACTTGCTCGAGGACGCCGTCCCGGTCGAGGCACCCCTCCGGGCTCGACGCGCAGCAATTCACACTCTCGTCAGGGCATCCACCGTCGATATTCCGCGTGCAGGCGTCGATGGTGCAGGAGGTGTCGCCGTTGCAGTTCGGTCCGCCGTCTGTCGCAAGCAAAATGAAGCGCTGCCCACCGAGCTCCTTGCCGTCCCCTACCGTGAAGTAATCGAGAGCACGCTTGAGCGCCGCAGCGGTAGGGGTGCCTCCTCCAGGCTGGTTTTCACCCATCACCTTGAGGATGGCGTCCCGAGCGCGCTTCCCGGGCGCTACCTTCACATCCATTCGGTCACCGGTTGGCATCGAACAACAGATGTCTCCGCAGTTCTCCGGAATGATGAACTCATCATTCATCGGATAGAGCTCAAGACCAAAAGCGATGTCCTCGGGTGCCTCCTCCAGGGAGGCCGTGAGCGCGACCTTCACTGACTCCCAAAGCGACGCCGTGGAATTGGGGTCTGGTTGGAGGTCCATGCTTCCGCTCTTGTCGAGCACGAGCAAAATGCTCGTTTCAATGGGGGTCGCTGTGAGGGCCGAGCCGTCGCATGAGATCACCCCGAAGGATTCGCACTGGAACCCGCCTGGGTTTTCGCTGCCCCCTGATCCGATGACAAAATCATCACTATCTTCGCCCTCGCCACCAGTTCCACTGGAGGTCCCGCCCGAGCTCGTGTTGCCGCCCGTAGCCGTTGCGCCCCCGACACCGCTGCCACTCCCGCCCGTACCACCGGACGAACAGGAGGGACCGAGCGCCAAAGCTGCGCCCAAGAAGAGGCCAAAGGAAACGGTGTGGGCGGGTCGAATCATGTTGATGTCCGGGAAAGCGCCGAAATAGGCGGCCAAGGCTTGGATCAGGATACCAGAAGGCGCTAGTGGGCCTCCGCACCCGCCTCATTCTCTGCTCGGTTCTCGGGGACCGCTGCTGCGTTAATAGAATAATACAGCGAAGATCGAATCTTGTTCAGTCGTCGTCGGGCCCTACGACGCGCAGCAGCACTCGGACAGGGAGGTGGTCGCTCACGGTGCGGGCGAAGGTCCTGGCATTCCTCGCATACTTCCTGACATCCAAGACCTCTGCACTGCTCGCGACCTCGGGGGACAGCGCGGGGCTCTCGAGAAGAAACCCATCGAGGAGATTCGCACTCCTTCCGCCGCTGGCGCTGAGCGTCGACCCGCCTCCTTTTTGCAGGGGGATCAGGCGGGTCGCGGAGGCGAGCTCATGGGGCGTGAGATTGAAGTCGCCGGCGATGAGCACATCGTTCTCTCCGGGACGCAACTTGCGCACCGACTCGAGCGCTCTCGACAGTCCCCGCGCTTCCGCTTCCGTCCGCTCCCGATCCTGGGCGCCCCGGCGCGCTTTGGCGTGGAACGCGCCCAGGAGAAAGTCGAACTCACCGGACGTCCGACGCATGCGGAAACAACCGAACGCCGGTTCGCGAAGGAAAACATCGGGACCGCTGGCTTGGTCCGAGCCGTCGCCGTCCACCGCGAAAATGAGCTCCCGCCACCCCTCACACGTCTCCAGAAACGTCTTTCGGTAGACGACCGCGTAGAACTCGGAGTTCCCCGAGTTGGTGTTCGGCCGCGGAGTCAGAGTGCGCAGCCCAGTCCAGACCTCTCCGAGTTGCGCACGCAGCTCGTCGTATCCGGGAGCAGCACCCTTTTTCTGCATCACCTCCGTGAGCACGACCACGTCACAGTGATCGTCGATCACCCTTCTTACGACGGGAAAATCCTTCTGATTTTTGTGTCCGAGCTTCTGGACGTTCCACCCGCACAGCCGCAATGTTTCGCTCTGCGCCGTTCCACGTTCTGGTGCGGGGGCCGCTTTCGCGTCTCTTGGCTCGTCGGTCTGCAGCCCGGACGACGGCGGCGAGGAAGGCCCGGAAGGCGCTCGAGGAGAAGCGATAGACCCAGGAGCCCCACCCGATGCGGCGGGAGGCGTGTGGTCGCCCCGAGCCGACGCCTCGCGCTCTGGCCAAAGGCGACCGAGAGAGCAGGCTCCCAGGAGGAGAACGAGAAGCCAAGGCGACCGGCGCAAAGCAGCAGACACGTGCCCCGAGCTCATCACAGATTCTCGGCTCCTGCTCGCCAGAAATGGGGCATTCCGAGCTCTTCAGCAAAAAAGCTAGGGACGCCAGGTTCTCTTGAGCCGTTCGCTCGGCCTCCCCGCTCGACGTCTTCCGCGACGGACGATCTCGCGCTAGGGAGCACTCCCCTGACAGGCGCGAGTGGCGGAATTGGCAGACGCACCGGATTTAGGTTCCGGCGGGGCAACTCGTGGGGGTTCAAGTCCCTCCTCGCGCACTGTTTTCTCGACTGACCTGAGTTGAGCCACGCATTTTGGCGCTGCGTGCTTGGCACGCCGAGCGACTTTCGACCCCGGGCCCCTCAGCGGCCCTTTGTCTTCTCGACTGAGTCTGTGGGGCTCAACGCTCTGTCACGGTGCCAGCCCCTCCTCGCCGAGCCGCCATCCGCCCCCCGTGCCAATATTGTGCTCCCGAGCGAGCTCCTGTGTAGAAACGCCCCACGGAAGGTTCCGCTCAGCGGGACGTTCATTCTCCCTAGCCCCTCCCGAGGCTAGGTAAAAAGCTGTCCCTCAGTTCCCAAGAGAATGGTCCGATTCGTGCAAGTCCCTCGTCATGATGAATCGCCAGCTTGCCGATGCCCTTCACAATGCGACCGAGTTTGTCTTGCACGTAGTTGACGAGGTGGGCCGACGCACCGGCCTCGACAAGCTTGAGTTCGGAAGCGTCTCTCGAATCAGCGACCGCTCACGGACGCAAGAGGGCGCAGCAGATGAAGAGATGGACCGAGAGACTACCGAATGGCAGCCTCCTTCGACGATTTGGCCGATCAAGTCCGAAGCCACAACCGACGTGGAGCCCGCAGACGCTGGCCCGGTGAGTCTCGAGCTCCTGGAGCTCCCCGAGATCCAAGGGAGCGAGGAGACCGACGAGGAGTTCCTGGATAAAAGCGCGGCCGTCCTTGAGTTCCCCGACGACGAGCCCCTCGATAACGAGCCCCTCGATAACGAGCCCCTTCTCGAGTTCCTCGATGATGAAGACGAGGAGATCTCCCTGAGCCGAGCCAGCGAGAGCCTGCTCGAGTTCCTCGCGCCCGGAGGGGATGAGGCCACCGAAGCCGCATCCCTCGATTTCTTCGACGCGGAGGCTGAAACCGCGCCTCGCATCCGACTGACGCACGATGATCTCGGCGTCAACATGGCAAGAGAGATGCTCCTCCAGGCGAGCGGCGGAGATCCGAACGACGACCCACTCGACCATATGCACGCGGGCGCCGATCCCTTCGAGTTGATTGCGATCGAGGAGGAGGGCTGATCCGACATGGACGTGGAGTTTTCGAACTAGCCGAGCTTCATTCGAAGCCCGTCGTGCGCAAGCTCCCACCCCGCCGCCTCGAGCGTACGTCGCTCAGTCGAAGCCGGGTTCAACACTGGGTTGGTGTTATTGATGTGCGTGTAAAGGCGCCGCGGGCCTTTCAGATTGGAAAGGGCCCGAAGCGTACCGCCTTCTCCGCCCATGGGCTGGTGAGCCATGGTCTGAGCGGCGCCGAACGCAAGGCCAAGTCCCGGCAGCTCTTCTTCGGACCAGAACGTGCCGTCGAGCAGGAGGACGTCGCACGCCGAGAACGCCTCTGAGTGGTGCGACGCATCAGCGACCGCGCTCCCGTAGATGAGGGTCCGCTTTCCAGCGCGAACGCGGAGCAGGACGTTGTCTTCCTCATGAGCATCCATGAGCCCCATGAGATGGAGCGGGGGTTTGCCCTGGGCAGGGATCGGGAGCACGAAAATACCGCTCGGCGCGCCGCCCGGCAGCAAGAGCTCGATCTCTTGCCCCAGCAAGAGCCGACGCCAATGGGAATGTCCCTCGAACCTCTCGAGCGTTCGGAGAGCCACGTTTCTCCTCAGACCTTCCTCTACGCGACTCGTCGCATACACCGCGAGGGGCTGCGACTCTCGGAGGAGAAAGAGTCCCAGACAATGGTCGAGGTCTCCGTTCGTGAGCACCACTCCGGCGATCGGGGTATCGCGGAGACCAGAGGGCCACAGTTCAGGCGTCCGTTGCGCTTGCACCAGGACATCCGGAGAAGCATTCAGGAGGAACCAGTTCTTGCTGTCCGCCGACACCGCGACCGAATCCTGGGTCTGCGCCTCGAAGCCACGTTCCCCTTGCCTTGCGCGCCGGCAATTGTCGCAGCCGCAGTTCCACTGAGGGAAACCGCCGCCGGCCGCTGAGCCAAGCACGATCACATGAAGTGTCATGTGGAGCACCCTAGCGCTTGCGAAAAACCAAGCGACCTAAATTTGAGCGTCATTTTGGCCTCAGCTGAGGCCGATTTGCCACGATGGCTCCTCGAAACTCCACCCAACGAACCGCTGACGGATGGAACGTATCTTGCGAACCTTCTCACCATGCAAAAATGGGAACAACCGCGCTTCGTCGAATGGACTATGAACGCCGAGATCGGCGCCTATCAGGCCGAAGAGGGCGGAGAGCGGCCTGAGCCCTATTTCTTGATGGACTCGGAAGTTGAGGTCAAAGAGCAAGATGAATGACCCCGGAGAGCTACCTCTCTCTCGAGAGCACTTTCTGGACCGCCTGCGCGAGGAGGGGACAGAACGCTACCACGACCGTCACCCATTCCATGTAGCGATGCATGAAGGGCGCTTGGGCCTCGAAGAGCTCCAACGCTGGGCTGAGAACCGCTACTATTATCAAACGCGCATTCCCATCAAAGATGCGCTGATCCTCGCGAAATCAAACGACCCGTCCTTCCGGCGAAGCTGGCTTCGCCGCATCGTCGACCATGACGGAGTCGAAAAAGGTACCGGGGGCCTGGAGCTTTGGCTGCGGCTCGGTGAAGCGCTGGGAGTGCCGCGCAGTCGACTCGAGGGGCTCGATCGCGTGCTGCCTGGCGTCCGCTTCGCTTGCGACGCCTACGTCAACTTCGTTCGTGAGACGAGCCTGGTCGAGGCTGTCGCTGCCTCTCTGACCGAGTTCTTCTCACCTGAGCTCATGGTGAAGCGCGTCGCCTCATTCGAGCGGCACTATCCCTTTGTGAAACTGGAAGCACTCGAATATTTTCGTCAGCGGGTTCCCCGCGCTCAAAGAGACGCGAGTGAAGCCCTTGAGTTCGTCCTCACAACGGCCACCACCCGCGCCGCGCAGGAGGCCTGCATCCAAGCCCTGATCCGAAAAACGGAAGTTCTCTGGCACCTGCTCGACTGCGTCCAAACTCCGGAGACTCCAACGTGGACTCATTCGTCGCGCTGAGCCAGGAAAGCAGGCCAAAGCTCCCGCCGGGTATCCGACTGCGTCACGACAGACGCTCAGGGCAGTTCGTGCTGCTGGCACCGGAGCGTGGACTGGCTCTGAACGAAAGCGCCGCCGAAATCATTCGACGGTGTACGGGTGCACTCAGCGTAGAAGAGATCACGGCCGAACTCCTCCGTGCACACAGAGATCTTCCACTCGCCGAACTCGAGCCGCAAGTCTTTCAGTTCCTCCAGCTCCTCATCGAGCGGGGATTGCTCACGGTGGACGAGAGTTGATGACTTCTGCGCCGCGGCTGCTCACGTTGGTCGCTGAGCTCACTTACGCTTGCCCGCTGCATTGCGCCTACTGCTCGAATCCAACCCACCTAGCGAGCCGAAGTGCATCGCTTTCGTATGAGGATTGGCTTCAGGTCATTGATCAAGCGGAGGCTCTCGGTGCTCTCCAGGTGCACTTCACCGGCGGAGAACCCCTCCTCTATAGCGAACTCGAGCGCCTCATCGGTCGCGCCCGGGAGAGGGACCTCTACGTGAACCTAGTGACGAGCGGGTCTCCTCTCTGCCGGAACCGTCTCGTTGAGCTCGCGCGAGCAGGACTCGAACATCTCCAGCTCTCGCTCCAGGCCAAGAGCCAAGAGAAGAACATCGCGATCGCTGGCGTGAACCTCCTTGAACAGAAGCTCGAAGTGGCGCGCTGGACCAAGGAACTGGGTCTGCAGCTCACCATCAACATCGTGCTGCACCGAGAGAACGTGGGTGAACTCCCAGAACTCTTAGCTCTCGCGGAGGCGCTCGAGCCCCATCGCATCGAGCTCGCCAATGTTCAATACCTCGGCTGGGCGCTCAAGAACCGCGGGCGTCTCATGCCCAGCAGAGAAGAGCTCGAGTCCGCGCGACTGCTCGCAGCTGCTGCCAAAGAGCGATTGAAAGGCCGCACCGACGTCCTGTTCGTGATCCCTGACTACTACGCAGAGCGTCCGCGTGCGTGCATGGGCGGATGGGGTCAAAGTTACATGGTCGTGACCCCTGACGGTCTCGCGCTCCCGTGCCACGCTGCCCGCGAAATCGCGGGGCTTCATTTCGAAGATGTTCGGAGCGCTCCCCTTGCCGCCATTTGGTCCGAGGGGAGCGCGTTTCAAGAGTTTCGAGGCATCGACTGGCATCCAGAGCCTTGCCGAAGCTGCCCCGAGCGCCGCAAGGACTTCGGCGGCTGTCGTTGCCAAGCCTTCGCGCTCACCCGCGACGCGCGCGCGACCGACCCCGCCTGCGCCTTGTCGCCTCACCACGAGGTCGTCGTCCAAGCGCGCAGGACACGAGCCCCCAGTGAGGAGCTTCTTATCCTCCGCCGCCCGCCCAGCTTCGGCCGCGGACTTTTTTGACTCGAGGTCGGCACAACTCAGAGAGCCCCTACACTCGTGCCGCGGCACAAGGCGTGCATGAAGCCGGACATGCGATTTCTCCCTCTCGTCGCCGGGGCGCTCATGACTCTACCTTTCTCCTGCCACAAAAAGCCGAATCCCGACCCAATACAGCCGATCCAAGAGCCCCAGGTCGTCGAGCCGGATGGCAATAGCGAAGGTGAAGAGACGGTGCCTCGCGTGGGCCCCAATCCGGAGGCCCAGCCTGTCGAGACGGCTCCGCCCAACGTGCCCGAGTTCAAAGCCGCTTTCGAAGGGCAAACCCGGGCCAAGGCTGTTTTCACACAAACCAAGTTCCGCGTCAGCACCATCGCCGGCCCGTTTCAATACCCCTGGGCCCTCGAGTTCTTGCCAGATGGACGCATGCTCGTGACGGAAAAGTACGAAGGACGATTGCTGCTCGTCACTCCGGATGGGAAGGGCTTCACTGAGGTATCAGGCGTACCTCGCGTCGATGGTCGAGATCAGGGAGGGCTCCTCGACGTTGCCCTGAGTCCGGAGTTCAAAACGGACAAGCTCGTTTACTTGAGCTACTACGAGCCCAGAGAGGGTGGGAACGGGCTGGCGGTAGCTCGAGCACAACTCAGCACGGGGAGCTCCCCCACGCTCACGATGCTCGAGGTGATCTTTCGAATGCAGCCCACCCTCGACTCCACGAAACACGCCGGAGGACGGATCGTCTTCTCGCCGGATGGCACGCTTTTCGTGACGCTTGGGGACCGCTCGATCCTGGAGGGCCGCGTTCAGGCTCGCGACCCCTCCAGCCACTTCGGAAAGGTCGTGCGCGTCTTACCAGACGGCAAAGTCCCGAAGGACAACCCCTTCGTAAACGCCAAAGGTGCTCGACCCGAAATTTGGACCCTCGGGCATCGCAACGTCCTCGGAGCCGCCCTCGACGCGAAGCATCGACTCTGGGTAGCCGAGATGGGTCCCCAGGGAGGCGATGAGCTGAACCTCGTTGAGCGCGGAAAGGACTACGGGTGGCCCATGATCGGCTACGGAGAGGAATACTCGGGCGAGCCGATTCACAAGTCACCTCAGGCGCCGGGTCTCGAGCAGCCCGTCTATTACTGGGACCCCGTCATCTCCCCGGGTGCGCTCATGATTTATGATGGCGACCTCTTCCCTGAGTGGAAAGGAAACTTCTTCATCGCCGGGCTCTCAAGCCAGGCGCTGATCCGTCTTGTGGTCGAAGGCGATCGAGTGGTGGGAGAAGAGAGATTGCTTACAGATCAAAAGACCCGCATGCGCGACGTCATCCAAGGTCCCGAAGGAGCCATCTACCTGCTCACGGATGGCAAGCAGGCCAAGCTCCTCAAGCTCACTCCCCTCTAAGGAGCGTAGAGCGCATGGGTTCGTGAAGAGTGCTTCTCAAGGGGCCCGACGCCGCACTCCCTCCGACGGCTCGTCGGGCGATCTTTCCTCCGGCCAACCATGGGCGCCCACGAGCCGCACGAAGTGAACCTGGCCGAGATTCTCTTCAGCAAATCCGAGCGAGGATTCCCGAACCACTCGAAGGAGCTTTTGGGGCCCTGGATAGCTCCCCACTGGCACGATGAGGCGGCCTTCGAGGGCAAGCTGATCCAAGAGAACACTCGGCACCGCTGGCGCGGCGGCCGAGACAAAGATCGCGTCGAAAGGGGCCTGAGCAGGAAGGCCGTGTGTTCCGTCGCCGCAGAGCACATGCACGCGGCCATACCCAGCTTGGGTCAAACGAGCTCTCGCGGAGGCTGTCAGCTCCGGGTGCCTTTCGATGGCGTAGACCTCGGCTCCAAGCTCCGACAGGACAGCCGCTGCGTAGCCCGAACCCGCGCCAACCTCGAGTACCCTGTCCGAAGGAGACACCCGGGCTGCCTGCGCCATCAGCGCGACGACATAGGGCTGAGAGATGGTCTGGCCGAGCTCGATGGGCAGAGGTCGATCTTCGTAAGCGAAGGGCCTTTGCTCTTCAGGTACGAACACTTCCCGCGGAACCATGCTCATAGCCTCCAGCACTCGCTTATCGCTGATGCCCCGCGCAACAAGCTGCTCCTCCACCATAAGCCGTCTGAGCGCAGAATCGTCTGTCATGGCCTACTCCTTCCCCTGACCTATATGTTGGGACGGATGAGCCATCCCGTCGAGCGGGGAGTTCTTGCGGGGCTGAACGATACGTCCTTCGAGCTCCTTCTCCCCCGTCTGGGGCCGGGCGTCGCGGGCAAGATTCGCCCGATCCTCGCGCTTCGCCAAGACGTCGACCTTCAAGCGCTCGTCTCTTTCCTCCAGCATCTTCTCGGGGGCTTCACCGTCTCGGTTGTACGACCAGGCGAGCATCGGCTCGCCGACCGGTAGAGTCTTGGCGGCGGGTCGACCGAAGTGCCCCGTGTCCCAGATGTGCCAGGTCTTGCCGTAGCTATTGAGCTTCTTTTGAAGCGCTGCCTTCTCTGCGATGGCTCCTACCCCCGGCATCACGAGCTGCCCTGAGAGGATCTCGTAGTTATGGGGGTGCCAGTAGCGCTTCTCCTCCTCCGGGAGGCTCGAAAATAGGTTCTCGGAGATGATGTATTCGACCCCGACAAGGTTCGAGTCGCTCGTGCTGCCATCGAAGATCACACATTGCGAAAACTCATCGTTCAGATCGCGACAGTAGTGGTGAGCTTCCATGTGGAGCTCGGGATGGTCTTTCATCACATGAAAGCCATTCAGATAGTAGTCGAAGCCTCCCACAGGGCTCAGGTTCTGAAGGATGCTCGCCCCTTTCTGTAGGACCGCTGACCCAAGGTCCTTTTCAGAGCCCGGAGGCGCCATCGGGTTGGACGGCTCCGTCGACCGGTCACAGGCGACGAGGAAAGGAAGAAGTGACAAACCATAGCCAAGGAGTCTGGGTCCCATAATCCTCCCCTCGTGCAAGACACGTTCCGCGCCTGTTTCCGATCGGCGAGGTCCTCCGCTCCATTTTGCCTCATCGGCTGCGCTGAATCTCAGCGCATGAATCGCGAAAATGGCGAGCTGCGCTCCTGAGCCACGCCGTGGAATGAGCCTTGCACACCTCTTCTAAGAAACTCTGTCCCATTTCCAGAGGAGACCCTCCGATGAAAGCAGCCATATTCCACAAGCCGAAGGACATCCGGGTAGAACAGGTCGAAGACCCTCGGCTCGAGGATTCTCGCGATGTCATCCTGCGTGTCACCAGCACAGCCATCTGCGGCTCTGATCTCCACATCTACAATGGCGCTTTTCCACAGCTCCGACCTATGGCCCTTGGTCATGAGTTCATGGGCGTCGTCGAAGAGGTCGGCAAAGACGTCAAGAACCTCGCGCGGGGTGACCGCGTCGTCGTTCCTTTCCCGATCGCCTGCGGCGGGTGCTGGTTCTGCAATCACGAGCTCCCCACTCAATGTGAGAACTCGAACCCGAACTATGGCCCCGACGGCGGACTTCTTCAGGACAAGGGCGGCGCGCTGTTCGGTTACACCGATCTCTACGGAGGTTATAACGGTGGTCAGGCCGAATACGTTCGGGTGCCCTATGGCGACTTTGGTCCGCGCAAGGTGCCAGACGGACTCAGCGATGAGCAGGTCCTCTTCCTGAGCGACATCTTGCCGACCGGATACTCCGGGGTCATTTGGTCCAGGCTGAAGCCCGGCGAGACCGTGGCCGTATTCGGCTGCGGACCGGTCGGCCTAATGGCCATGAAGGTGGCGCGAGTTCTCGGCGCAGCGCAGGTCATCGGAGTCGACATTCAGGACTATCGCCTCGCCATGGCACGCGAAGTCGCATCAGCCCAGACCTTCAATATTGCTCGCGAGGATGCCATCGCTCATATCCGCGAGCTCACCGACGGGCGCGGCGCGGATGTTTGCATCGACGCGGTCGGACTCGAGGTCGATCGAAGTCTTGGCGAAAAGATCTTGAACGTTCTGAGACTTCAGCGCGGCTCCATTACAGCGGTGGAACTCTGCTTTCAGGCCGTTCGGCGAGGAGGTCGCGTGAGCATCCTCGGCGTCTATGGAACGGACTACGACAACTTCCCGCTCGGGCAGATGCTCGACAAGGCCATCAACGTCTCCATCGGTCAGGCCCCGGTTCAGGCGCACATCGACGAGCTCATGACGTGGGTCCACGAAGGGAAGCTCCGCCTGGACGACATCATCACCCACAGGCTGCCCCTCTCCGAGATCGCCCACGGGTATAAAATCTTCAACGAGAAGCTCGACAACTGCGTGAAGGTAGTCCTAACTCCGGGGACCTGAACGCGCGATGCTCTGGGGCGCGTTTGGTCGGCGGTGTCCCAACTCCCCTCCAAGGAAGATCGGGCCGTCTCGATGCGTAGATTTCGAGACGGCCTTCGATCTTCTGGAGCGCCGCCTTACGGCGCGGCGCTCTTTGCGCGTCCGTTGCCGCTGCCCGGCGCCGCCTGCAGCCGATGTTGCTCGGCGAGCAGGGTGGCCGGAGTCAACCCCGCAACGACCGTCTGCAGCTTGTTCTTCCACCCCGAGACGACCTGCGCCTCGCCGCGCATCACAGCTTCATAACCGATACGAGCAACTTCGTCGGCAGCCTGCTTCACAGAGGCGGCGAACTTCGTGTCCAGCAGATCAGCGCGCCGGAAAAACTCCGTGTCCGTCGGACCGGGCATCAGGTTCGTCACGGTCACGCCGGTGCCTTTCAGCTCCGCCCGAAGAGCGATCGAGAACGAATCGAGGAGCGCCTTCGTCCCGTTATAGACAGCCTGGTAGGTACCGGGAATGAACCCAGCGATAGATCCCGTGATGAGGATTTTTCCGCCCCCCTGCTGACGCATGAGGTTTCCGATCTTGTGAACGAGATAGAGCGTCCCAGTCACGTTGGTCTCAATGACGTGGCGAATCGCCTCGAAATCCTGTTCGAGGAACGAGCGACCGAGACCTCTTCCCGCATTCGCGCAAAGGAGCTCGATCCGGCGCCCTTGAATCGCTTCGCAAACATGATCGTTCCCGGCGACAGTCGACAGGTCCGTCTCAACTACGTCGACCCGCGCGCCAAACCCACGCAAGTTCTCGGCAACGTCAAAGATTTTAGGTTCGTCGGCAGCAATGATCAGATCATGACCTCCCTTGGCGGCGAGGACCGCGAGCTCATACCCAATGCCTGTCGAGGCGCCCGTAATGATGGCTAAAGGACGTTCATTTTCCATTTTTTCTTCTCCTTGGTTTCGGACAGATCAAACAGTCTTGCGCGACTCGAGTGCGGTGCTCAGGAGCGCTCCACGCTGCGGAAAATCGCAGCAGAGTTTCCGGCGAGATAACCCTCTTCGAGGGGCTCCGTTGCGAGCAGAAGACCTCCTACCCGGAAGTCAGTCACCGGCCGTGCCGACCCGAGGTTCCAAATGAGGATACGCTCCTCTGCTCCGGCGCGGCGCGTGACGACAAGAGCATCCTCGTTGACTTCAGCCTTGAGGTCTTCTCGGACGCCTGGATTCGAGAGCACTGAATCGTGGCGCCTGAGCTCAAGCAGAGCCCGATAAAGATCGAGGATCTCTCGATGGCCATCCCGCGTTCGTTCGCTCCAGTCGAGCCTGGAGCTCTGGAATGTGCTCTCTGCCTGGGGGTCGGGGATCTCGGTGCCTTTGAACTTCACGAAGCTCGCAAACTCCTTGCGCCTGCCCTCGGAGACCGCCCGGCCCAGTTCTGGCTCGTGATCGGTGAAGTAACAGAAAGGCGAGCTCGCCGCCCACTCCTGGCCCATGAAGAGGAGAGGAGTCATCGGGAGAAACAGGAGAAGCGCAGAGGCAGCTCGATAGGAGGAAGGTTCGCAGACATGATGGAGTCTCGAGCCCCAAGGGCGATTCCCCACTTGGTCGTGATTTTGGAGGCAGAAGATGAACGACTCCGGTGCCATTCGATCGGCCGGTTGCCCTCGTGGGGCTCCCGCGAGAAACGGTTGCCCCTCGTACAAAAAGCCGCGCTCAATGACGCGGGCAAGCTGAGCCGGCTCGGGAGAATAGCCAGCGTAATATCCGTCCTTTTCCCCGGTCAGGAGAGAATGGACCACGTGATGAAAATCGTCGGCCCACACCGCGTCGACACCCATTCGCTCGAGCTCTCGGGGGTCGTTGCGTTCGTCTTCCGCTACGAAAAAGTACTCGGCTCGACTCCTCACCTGCTCGCGGATCTCTCCGATGATATGCAGAGGCGAGGAATCGTGGATCTGATGGCAAGCGTCGAAGCGCAATCCATCGAACCGGTACGCTTCGAGCCAATGGAGCGCGCTCTCGAGCGCATAGGAGCGCATCGCAGGATCGGTGAAGCGCGGCGCCTGACCCCAAGGGGTCTCGATGTCGGGATCGAAGTACCGCGAGCTATAGGCGCCGAGATAGTTCCCGTCTGGGCCAAAGTGATTGTAGACGACATCGAGAAGGACCTCGAGGCCAAGGCCATGGGCGGTGTCGACGAAGTGTTTGAGTGCTTCCGGTCGACCATAGGGAGCAAAAGGAGCAAACCCTGCCACTCCATCGTAACCCCAGCCGTGACGCCCTGGGAAAGCCGCGAGCGGCATGAGCTCGATCGTAGTGATGCCAAGCGCCCGAAGCTCTTCGAGATGTCTTTCGGCGGCCGCGTAGGTGCCCTCCTTCGTGAAGGTCCCTACGTGAATCTCATAGATCACGCGAGAGGCAGGAGGCGGCGGAGCTTCGTAGCGAAAGGAATAGGTCGGGTCGATCACCTCCGCCGGTCCATGCACACCAAAGGGCAAGAACTGCGCGAACGGATCGGGCCGCGTCTCCCCGTCAAGGATGAACTGATACGAGGCCCCGGGAGAAACGCCCGGCCATTCGAGCTCGAAAGTATGATCGGCCACTAACCGGAGCGCCCTCCGTTCCCCTGGTCGGTCAGGAGCCGAGTAGAGCTGGACTTCCACGTTTTTCGCTTCGGTGCTGAAGACGCGAAAGATAGTCCCCGAGTCGCGAGGATGAGCCCCGAGCGCCCTCGGCACCCAAATCTCGGGACGTTTCATGACCCCTCCGAGACGCGCAGAAGCAGCGCGCAGGGAAGAACCGAGAACAACTCGGCGAGGGCAACGGACTTATCGATCGAAAACTCCCGTCCCGAGAGGACGTCCCGATACCGTCCGCCATGACGCACCCGGAGCCGCTCATCGCCCCAAACTTCCCCGCATGCAAAAGCGCGCTCGCCGTTCGTCTTGCGGTAGTTGTGGCGCGACGTCGCGCAAATGAGGCGACGTCCCGCGTGTCCTCGTGTGAACGCGACGACGAACTCACTCGAAGGCATGCCTTCGTAGTCGCCGCGCAGAAAGAGCTCCTGATCTTTGCGTCGCTCTTCAAGGGCGGCGAAGAGGACGTATTGTTTGAGGCGTCCGTCCGCGTAGCTGTCCCGAAGGGCGCGACAAAGGGTCTCCGGGCCCTCAGCACGGCCTCGCGCAAGACTCTCGAGCGCGCTCTGCCGCACTTTGAAGTCGACCGGCCGCCGATTGTCCGGGTCGACGAGGCTTTGATTCCAGAACTCGGTGCCCTGATAGGTGTCCGGAACTCCGGGAACTGCGATACGCAGCAGAGTCTGCGCGAGCCCATTCGCCGCCCCGTAAGGGTCAATCTTTGCGCAGAAGTCTCGAGCTTGTTCGATGAAGCTCTCGTCGCTCAGGACCTCCGCCACATAACGCTCGACCGCTTCATCGTAGGTCCCGTCGGGGTTTGTCCAGGAGGTCTGCTGTTTCGCCTCTTTGCTCGCCTTACGCAGGTAGTCGCTGAGCCGCACGGTGAACTCTTCGCGTCCCGTTTCCCCGTGCCAGCCGAAGGGCCAAGCGCCCACGAGGGCTTGGAAGAACAAGTACTCGAGCTCCGGCGACGGAGCGCGTCCTTTATCCAAAGACCTCACATGGCGCTCGGCGATCGTCTGCCAAGTCCTCACGGTGTTTCGCCACTCGTCGGGCATTTCAGAGAGGACCGCGATGCGCGCGCGCGCGTCCTCGCCGAGCTTCGAGTCGTGCGTGGAAGTGCTCACCATAGAGAGCGGCCAGGCCCTCACCCGGTCGAGGTTCTGTTGATGGAACTCCTCCACAGCGCCGCCAAATTTCCCTGGATCGGCTCCGACCTCATTGAGGCAGAGGAGCCGAGGATACCTGTAAAAGGCCGTATCTTCGACAGCCTTCGCCTTCACTGGGCTCGTGAGTTGTTGAAAACCAAGGGCTGCCCGTTCGAGTTCCTCGCGGGCCGGACCGAGCTGTTCCCCGGCCAGCTCCCGGGAGAGAGAAAGGACGGCCTCTAAGAAGTCGAAGACGCTCGCCTCGATCGAGGGATGGCGCCTCTTCGCGAGCGAAATCGCTTCGAGGAGAGGTGCGACGTCACGCTCAGTGCGGGGCTGATTCGCGCGCAGATAGGTTCGGTAGACAGGGAAGCTAGCGAGCACCGCCATGAGCGCACGCGTCAGGCTGATCAACGTAAAGTCTCGATATTGGCGCTTTCGTGACGCAATCCGCTCGAGACGGCGGGCCAGGATGTTTACTTCGCTCGCGAGGCTGAAGCGGAGAATGTCGAGCTTGCTCTCGTGGACGTGCTCCGCAAAGCTGCGCCGATCGCCGGTCAGCGCGACGTAGAGGCGGTTGAATGAGGCCTCTGCGTCTTGGTTGACCCAGAGCTCCGTAACCGCTGCACCGAACTCATAACCTGTCGTCCCGTCGATCGGCCACGTATCGGGCAAACGCTCTCCGCGCTCAAGAATCTTTTCGACCAAGATCGGGATGGGGCGAGTCAGATCGTCCGCCGAGGCAGAGGAAGACCGGTCCGTCGTATCAAAGCGGCGCTGAAGCTTCTCAAAGTAGCCCAGAGGATCGTACAGGCCGTCGGTGTGATCGAGACGCAGCGCGCTCACCATGCCGGCGTCCATCATCTCGAAGAGAAGCGAATGGGTGGCTTCGAATACCTCCGGCTCCTCCATGCGGATCGCTGCGAGCGAGTTAATGTCGAAAAAGCGGCGGTAGTTGATCTCCTCCGAGGCGACGCGCCAGGAAGCCAGACGATAGGCCTGGGCCGAGAGAAGTTCGTCGAGGAGCTCCAGGGACTCGGGGTCCCGAGAGGTTCCGTTGTACTCGGCGAGGGTCGCATCCACAGCCTCTCGGATTTCGTCCGACGCCTCAAAAAGCGCCTTGAAGCGACGTTTGATCACCTCTTTCTCGAGAGCGCGCGCGCGGCGCTGTTCCGAGGACGTGTCGTGCTGGCTCGGCAAATTGCGCATCGCCGAGATGATGCTCTCCAGCTCTTGTCGGTCCGGATTCGTCTCCGCAAGCCCGGAGCGAGACGCAACCCGCTCAAACAAAGGCACCAGAGTCTTCGGCCCAACCGGCAGGCTATGATCGAAATAACGTACCCGGAAGAAACCCTCCTCTACGGCGAGCCGGATTTCGAAGTTCTCGAGGCACTCTCCGTACTGTTTTCCTAAGATTGGAAGCAATACTCGATTTTGGAGGTCGTGTTTCGGTGGATGGAAGTCGATATCGAAATAGTCCGCGTAAGCAGAGCTCGGCCCGTTTTCGAGCACGTCGTCCCAAAAGGCATTTTGGCCGCTCGAGATGCCCATGTGGTTCGGCACCCAGTCCAGGATGATGCCCATGCCGCGAGCCCGGAGGTCATTTGCAAGGGCGACAAAGTCCTCCCAGGTGCCAAGGGCCGGGTTCAGCTTGCCATGATTCACCACGTCGTAGCCGTGGGTGCTGCCTTCGCTCGCCGCGAAAACTGGCGAAAGGTAAACATCCTTCACGCCGAGTCCTTCGAGGTAAGGGATCAGCTCGCGAACTTTGGAGAGGTTCAGCTCCGAGCTGAGCTGAATCCGGTAGCTTGCTGAGAGCGAATAGTATGCGCCCCCTGTTCGATACACTCTCGACGGGGAGGAGAAGAACTTGATCGAACGACCCACAAGTCGCGTCTTCGATCCCCCCGCGCCCACGACCTCCTCGGCGTCGTCATCGGCGGTGTCCAAGACCAATTGCCAACTGTCCTGGGCGTGCCCGAGCTCCGGCAGCGTAAACTCTCTCGGCTCAGGCCCGGCGTTAATGAGGATCGCGAGGTTGTCGTCGACAATCGCTCGCCCAAACTCGTCTACATCGCCAATCCCTCGACCAGCTAGAAACACTACGAGCTCGCGCGTGCCGCTTAAAGCCCAGTCGTCGCCCGTCATGGGAGCCCCGTCGGGGCGGAACCACCTGAGGTCGTGAAAGTCGGTACCGAGCACCGGCTCACCGCGGAAGAAGTTTGTCCGATGAAGCGCCGGATGGGCCCGGCGTAAGGCGATCAGACGCTTGGTGAACTCAAAGAGAGCTTTCTCTTCGTCCCCCCAGTTCCAGTCGTACCAAGAGACAGGATTGTCCTGACAATAGGCGTTGTTGTTGCCGTGTTGCGTTCGGCCAAATTCGTCGCCCCCGAGCAACATCGGAGTACCTTGAGACAGGAGCAGCGTGGTGAGCAGATTGCGCATCTGCCGTTGGCGGAGCGCTCGCACCTCCGGGTCGGACGAGGGTCCTTCGTGGCCGCAGTTGAAGCTGTTGTTGTCATTGCAGCCGTCGTTGTTGTCCTCGCCGTTCTCCTCGTTCCTCTTGTGCTCGTAGGTCACAAGGTCGCGCAAGGTGAAGCCATCGTGCGCCGTGACGAAATTGATGCTCGCGGACGGCATGCGTCCGCTACCCTGATAGAGGTCACTCGACCCCGTCAGGCGATAGCCAATTTCGGCAGCGCGCCCGGGCGCGCTGCGCCAAAGCTGACGCACCGAGTCCCGGTAGCGCCCATTCCACTCAGCCCAGCGGATAGGAAAGTTCCCGACTTGGTAGCCGCCCTCTCCGATGTCCCATGGCTCGGCGATCATCTTGGCATGCCGCAGGTTGGGCGACTGATGGATCAAAGTGAAGAAACTCGAAAGCTGGTCCACTTCATGGAGCTGCCGCGCCAGCGACGCAGCCAGGTCGAACCGGAAGCCGTCGACGTGCATCTCGTCCGCCCAATAGCGGAGCGAGTCCATGATCAACGCCAGAACCTGAGGGTGCCTTACGTTGAGCGTGTTGCCGGTGCCCGTGGTGTCGAAGTAGTAGCGGGGCTGGTCCCCGACCAGACGATAGTAGTTCTTGTTATCGAAACCTTTGAAGCTCAGCGTGGGGCCGAGGTGATTTCCTTCAGCCGTGTGGTTGTAGACCACGTCAAGAATGACCTCGATCCCGGCGCGATGTAGCGCCTTGACCATCGACTTGAACTCCCGCACCTCGCTGCCGAGCTGCGAACCGCTCGAATAGCGCGGGTCCGGCGCGAAGAAGCCGATGCTATTGTAGCCCCAATAGTTCTTGAGCCCTCGGTCGAGGAGGTGTTTGTCGTCGACGAACGCGTGCACGGGCATGAGCTCGATCGCCGTCACGCCGAGCTCCCGCAGATAGGAAAGGATCGCTGGGTGAGCGATCCCGGAGTAGGTCCCACGCAGCTCCTCGGGCACCTCCGGGTGGGTCTGGGTCAAGCCGCGAACATGGGCCTCGTAGATGATTGAGCGGTGGAGGGCCGTACCGAGCGGTGCGTCGTCCTCCCAATCGAACGAGGTGTCCACGACAACACCGCGGGGTGCGCCGAGCTGCGGTCGCGTCTCTTGCACCAAGTCGCCATCGGGATGTCCCAGCTCGTAACCGAAAGCCCCCTCGTCCCAGCGCACGGGCCCGTCGGTCGCCTTCGCGTAGGGATCGAGCAGAACCACCTCGGGATTGAACCGATGACCGGCTTGCGGATCGTAAGGGCCGTAGACTCGGTAGCCATACCGCGCCCCCGCGGGGAGATCAGGCACATAGACGTGCCAGATGAAGGCTGTTTTGTTGCGGACGGGAACGCGCGTCTCAGTGCCGTCGTCGTCGAAAAGACAAAGCTCGACCTGGGTCGCGTGCTCGGAGAAGACGGCAAAATTCACTCCCCCTCCGTCCAAAGTCGCACCAAGAGGATAAGGAATGCCGGGCAGTGTGGGTCTCATGCAGCAGCGGGACTACTGCAAGCGCAGGGCCAAACGCTGCGCCCGTTCAGCGAGGCACATCCCCTGCTCCTCAGCGGATGATGAGAGAGCCACGATCGAGCCCTTTCGTCCGCTGAAAACATGTACTCCGCTCGAAATATTGGAGCGGAGGGGGTGTGCGGCGATTTGCCACAGTTGAGAACAAACTCGCCCAAGGGGACGAAAACGTCCTGGTGATGCTAACGTCGAAACTATGGCGATTTCTTCGAATACTCTCTGGTACAAGGACGCCGTCATCTACGAGATCCCGATCCGCGCCTTCAGGGACTCGAACGCCGACGGCATCGGAGACCTCCGAGGACTCATCGAGAAGCTCGACTATGTCGCAGATCTCGGAGTCACAGCGATCTGGATTTTGCCCTTCTACCCATCGCCACACCTCGACGGCGGCTACGACATCGCCGACTACACCTCAGTGCACCCGATCTACGGGACGCTGGACGATTTCCGCGAGCTCCTCACAGAAGCGCACAAGCGAGGCCTTCGCATCATCACCGAGCTTGTCATCAATCACACCTCGAAAACGCACCCCTGGTTCGAGCGCGCCCGTCGCAGCCCCCCCGGTCACCCTCATCGAGATTTCTACGTTTGGTCGGACGATCCGAAAAAGTACAAGGACGCCCGGATCATCTTCAAGGACTACGAAACGTCGAACTGGACGTGGGACCCTGTCGCGAAGGCCTACTATTGGCATCGATTCTACCAACATCAGCCGGATTTGAACTTCGAGAATCCCGAGGTTCACAAGGCAGTTCTCGCGGCAGTCGACTTCTGGTTCGATCTCGGCGTCGATGGCATGCGCCTCGATGCCATTCCCTACCTCTATGAGAGAGAGGGGACAATTTGTGAGAACCTGCCCGAGACTCACGCGTTTCTGAAGGAGCTGCGAGCGCACATCGACTCAAAGTACAAAGATAAGATGCTGCTCGCCGAGGCCAACCAGTGGCCCGAAGATGCGGCCGCCTATTTTGGTGACGGAGATGAGTGTCACATGAACTTCCATTTTCCGCTCATGCCGCGGATGTTCATGGCGCTCGAGATGGAAGACCGGTTTCCGATCGTCGACATCCTGGACCAAACGCCGCCCATCCCTGACAACTGTCAGTGGGCCACCTTCCTCCGTAACCACGATGAGCTCACGCTCGAAATGGTCACGGACGAGGAGCGGGACTACATGTACCGCGCCTATGCGGAAGATCCCACGGCTCGTCTCAATCTTGGCATTCGTCGCCGCCTCGCACCGCTGCTCGAAAGTCGCCGTCAGATCGACCTGATGCTCGCGCTTCTTTTCTCGCTCCCGGGGACGCCGGTCCTCTATTACGGCGACGAAATTGGCATGGGGGACAACATTTACCTCGGAGATCGTGACGGGGTGCGCACCCCCATGCAGTGGAGCGCCGACCGAAACGCGGGTTTCTCCGAGGCGAATCCCCAGCGCCTCTACTTACCGGTCACGACGGACCCGGAGTATCGCTACGAGGCGGTCAACGTCGAAACTCAGGAGCGCAACACGTCATCTTTGCTCTGGAGTACCAAGCGAATGATCGCGCACCGGAAGCGAAACCCGGCTTTGGCGCACGGATCGATCACCTTCCTCTCACCGGACAACGCTCGAATCCTCTCCTTCGTTCGCAGCGCACCCGAGCAGCGCATTCTGGTTGTCGCGAACCTTTCCCGCTTGCATCAGTGCACGGAGCTCGACCTCTCAGACTATGCAGGATTCGTCCCTGTTGAAGTGACGGGGGGAGTCCGCTTCCCCCGCATCGAACAGAAGCCGTGGGTCGTGATGCTCCCGCCCCACGGCTTTCTTTGGCTTTCTCTCGAGGCAAGCGAGGTCAGTCGCGCCCGAGAGAGTCGAGCTCCGCGACTTCCGAAGAGAGTCTCCCTCGCGGAACGTTTTTCGGGAACCAAGACGGAAGAGCTCGAGGCCGCTCTATCGGCTTATCTCGTCGGGCGTCGTTGGTACGCGAGCAAGGATCGGACCCCCACGAAAACCATGGTGGTGGACCTTGTCTTCTTGTCCGATGAAGCGGAGCAGGCCCTCGCGATCGTCGAACAGTCCTTCACGGAAGGCGAGCCAGACACCTATCTTGTGCCGCTCGCGATGGTCTCGGGAGCTCTTGCCGGCGAGCTCGCTGAGAGCGCGCCCCACACCATCGTCGCAGAACAGGCAAGCAGCAATCAGACGCAATACCTCGTAGATGGCGTCGCTGCGGCCGTCGGCCTCGGGCCCATTTTGGCCCAGTTCCACGCAGCAGCGCGCGGAACTTCGCATTCAAAGCTTCGGGTTACGGCGGCTCCCGAGCTCGCTGCGTTGATCGATGAGGCGGCCCTGCCCTCGAAAATTGAACCCCTCGAGCAGACCAACACTACCGTGGTGCTCGGCACGCAGCTCCTCCTCAAGGTATACCGGCAGATCGCGTTCGGACCTCATCCTGAGCTCGAGGTCGGACGCTTCCTCGCCGGGACCGCGGCGCCGGTACCTCGGCTTCTCGGCAGCATCGAGTACAACAGCAAGGGCGATGTGGCTGCCCTCTGCGTGCTCCACGAGTTCATTCCGAATGAAGGCAACGCCTGGCAGATGACTGTGTCTCGCTTGCGAGGCGCCTTCGAACATGTGCTTGCGGAAGGAAACCGTAAAGGAGAGGACTCTTCACGCCACGGCGCAAGCTTCCTCGGACTCGCAGAGAAGCTTGGTCATCGGGTGGCAGAGCTCCACCTGGCGCTCCTCGGCGACGAGTCCGACCCCGCGTTTTCTCCCGAGACGTTCTCTTCGTTTCATCAGAAGTCGATCTACCAGCGGGCGCGCACCATGCTGCATCGGACCTTTGAGCGACTCAAAAGGGCAGACCTTTCAGCTCATCCGAGCGCTGCAGCGCTGGTCGCGACCTTGCTTCCTCGGGTGCGCGAGATCGAACGCCGCCTCGCCCGTGTCACACACATCCGTACCGAAGCGCTCCGGATCCGAACCCACGGTGACCTCCACCTCGGGCAAATCTTGTTCACGGGTCAAGACTTCGTGATCGTGGACTTCGAGGGCGAGCCGGCTCGACCCCTCCATGAGCGGCGCTACAAGCGGTGTCCGCTCCGCGACATGATGGGACTCTTGCGCTCCTTCGATTACGCCACAGCGAGTGAACTACGTTTGGGTCATTACCGCGAGGAAGACCTGCCTCTTTTGAGCGCTTGGGCCGAAGGTTTCCACAGCCAGGTGAAGGAGCGCTTACTCGCCTCGTATCTCGAGCGCGCCGGGGACGCACCGTTCTTGCCGAAGGAGCCTGGAGCACTCGAAGAGCTCATGACGTTCTACGAGCTCGAGAAGGTCATCTACGAGGTGCGCTACGAGCTCGAGAATCGCCCCGATTGGCTCGAACTTCCCCTCAGCGGCCTCCTCAAGGTTCTCGAGCGAGACCCAAGCATTCCCTTCGCGTGACCTGAGTGTGAGCCACAACAGAGCCAAATCCGAGTGTGCTCTCGGCCCGAAAAGGCCGAG
>JAEYYX010000129.1 GCA_023428245.1 Pseudomonadota bacterium | reverse complement strand
CGCCCGCCCCCCCAGCTCACCTCAGTAAGCCATGGACCGGATTTCCTGGGGGCACTCGATGTCTTTGTAGACGAAGTTCGGGTTGTCGGCAGCTTCGAACCAATCGACGTACCACATGCACCCTTCGTACATGTCGTCGAGTCCTCGGCTGCCGAAGAGGCTTTGACACTTCTGAGCGACGCAGTTCTTGATGCCGTTCAAATCGCCGCTGCAACCTGAGCGAAGGCCGCCGTACTGAGCGCCGAGCTCAGAGGAACCCTGCTGTACGCCCCAGGCCTGCCCGCACCCATAAAACGCTCCCGTACCACCGCCCGGAATCAGGAGGTCCATTTGTCCGGCGCTGACGTCGCCGCCGATGTTCGTGCTCATCACGATCATGACCTTGTCCTTGAGCGCCTGGGATCCAGGATCTGCTCCGCCATTGTGGCTCGAGCCGGTGAACTGAATCTGATAACACTTTCCGCAGGCTGCGCCCTGGACGTGGCTCGCCACGAAGCCGAAGGAGACTTTGCTGCTGTACACCTTGGGTACCATCGAGTTGCAGGTGGTGGCCGAACCGCCGCTGCACACGCTCTGGTCGTCGGCGCTCACCTTGTTTTTGCCCGACGCGTCGCAGGCCTTCACCGGATTCCCTCCCGCGTTATTCGCCCAGCCGCAGCTCTGCTTGCAGCAGTCCCAGTAGCGACTGGCCCAGCCGTTCTGGCCTCCGCTCACACTACCCCAGGGGTTGTCGTCGCCCACGGAGCCACCAGTTCCGCTGTTCCCCTCGCCCCCGCTCCCATTGCCCCCGCCGCCGTTGCCCGTATCGGTGCAGCGGCCGCAGCTCTTGTCACAGTAGCCATCGAGCCAGCCGTTCGGGTTATTGCACTCGTCGCTCCCGCCGGCCTGATTCGGATCGACCCAATAGGAGCAGGACTTGTCCCCGTGATCGGGGTGTTGGACGTCTGTACAGGGCTCTTGGTTCGAGCCGCCGCTCCCCGTAGCGCCGCCCGACGATCCGGTGGCTCCTCCCGACGGACCACCTCCGGCGTTCCCCGCTCCTCCAGAGCTTTGAGCCCCACCGGCGCTCACATTCGACCCACCTGTGGAGTTCGCAGTGCCTCCGGCGTTTGGTCCGGCGCCATTCGCTGCGCCACCGGAGACAACGACAGAGCCCCCAGCGCCGTTCGTGTCGGGACCGAGACCCTCCGAGCAAGAACCGATGAGCGCGGGAGAAAGGAAGAGGAAAGCAACACAGCCAGAAGTGAAGAGATGCGTTTTCAAAGCGCGCTTACCTTAACTTTCGGAGCCAGGTGAGGCAAACGCGGCAGCTGAAATCGGCTGTCTGGTAGCGGAGACACGGGGAAAGAATCAGCTGCGCGAGCGGCGCATTGTGACATGAAGGCTGTATCAATTCGCTCTCACGGAATCCCGTTACTGCCGGGGTGGGCAATAGTTCGAGAGTGGGCTTCAACGAGCCCGACAAACGGAGGCCTCTGAGTGAGGCATTGGCTATTTTCGATGTCCCGAAAAAAGAAAAGGCGCCCCGACTGGGAGCGCCTTTCCTGATCGTCACGAGACGATGATTATTGGACCGTGAGATTGGTCAAACAGAACTCCACGCTCTGAGCGGCGTCCGCGCCATTGACCTGAAGCATCAGCTCTTTGATAGGAGTGCCCGCAGGCATTGGCTTGGGGCTGGCGCTCCAACATTCCTGGGCGAACGTGCTCGCGGAAATGGGCGTTCCCGAGCTAGCCGGCGCGCAGTACTCGGAGTTGCCGCTCTTCAGGATGATGCGCACCTCGCCGGCAGCGGCGGGCGTGACCGTGAACGTCGGGGTGATGGAGGTGAATGTTCCGGTGAAGGTCCCCACCGTTCCGCCTGAGGACTTTTGCGCCACGCTCCAGCCGATCATCACGCCCGGATAGACAGGGTCTTCGTTCGCCGGAATCTCAGCGGTCGCGCAGATTTCACCCGCGAAACAATCGCCGCCGGCTTCTGGGCAGGGCGGATCGATCGACGCACCATCGTAGGCAGTGGTCCACGCGTACCCACAGAACGTACCGTTATCGATGTAGCTCATGTTCGAGACCGTGAACGCGGCTGCACTGCAACCGGGTCCCGCATCCGCCGCGCCACCAGCTCCCACGACCGCGCCACCAGCTCCCACGACCGCGCCGCCAGCTCCCACGACCGCGCCACCAGCCCCGACCACCGCACCGCCAGCTCCGACAACGGCGCCACCAGCTCCGACAACGGCGCCACCAGCTCCGTCGGTCCCACCGGCGCCCGGGACGCCATTGCCACCGGCGCCGTTCGAGCTCCCGCCGGAGCCCTCAAAAGTACCTACGGAAGCGCTACACCCAAGGATCGAGGCGAAGCCCAAGGATGCGAGGAAGGAGACCCGTGCAAACATTTTCATAACGAACTCGTGCTAGTATCTGTGACGCCGAACTCGCCCGTTCTTGGCGCGGGCGGCTAGCTGTTGAAGTGGGGAGGAAATCTACCCCTGGCATTCTCGAGCAGCCAGCGAATTTCGGAATGAGCAAACTGTTTCTGCTTAAGACGGAGAATTGCTGCTCAAGTCGATTTGTGGCACTCGAGCCGCTCGAGGAAGCCCGTGATTCGCGCCCCGAAAGCGCAAATTTTGCCCTACCGGCGCATTCGGTCCAGACTGATCTTATGCTCGGCCTCTTTGCGTCCTCCTCGCTCGAGCCGAAAAGGCTCGGTCACTCCTGGGCGTTGTCCGCGTCCCTTCTGCTCGGCGGGAGCTTTCTCCTCGGGTGCACTCCGCGCCTGAACCCGACGGAAGACGACGCAGATTCCTCGGTACACTTCTCTCTCCCTTGGGAGTCGACGGCCAGAGCGCTTCCTCCTCGCCCGACCGCGGCCACACATGAGCTCGATCCATCCCTCGAAGCCGAGTACCTGCGGTGCGGCGACGCGATCGACGATTCTTACTCCGACGATCCCTTGCCTGGTGCTGCGAACCTCGAACGTCGACGTGCCCAAGTGCTCATGCGCGCAAAGTCCGAACCGGTCGTGTTCCGTCGGACGCCCGCCTTCGACAGGAATGTGACCTCGGGCATTCGTACGCACCAAAATCGGCTCGCTGGGAGAGAAGCTCGCGAGGCTTCGCTCCAGCTCCTCTCACAATTCCATGGGCATCGCCCCATCTTGCGGCAGCTCTTCCTTCGCGAGGGATACTTCTACGCCGATGATCCCTCGGCTGCGCGCCAGATCGCTGTTCGGCTCTCTCTCGACAAACTCTTTGATGCGCCGCGCATCGTCGTGCAAAGAGGGGCCACGACCAGAGTGGCGGTCCGAGGCGCGGATGGGAAATACATGTTTGAAGGGGGCGAGACCGGCCCCGAACCTGCCCAACTTCTGCTCTTCGACCGTGTGTACGAGGAGGGAACCGACCCGGGTGAGCCCCTGCACATCGACGTACGCGAAGCGCTCGCGCGAAACTCCATCGACCAGCTGCGCGTACTTCGGATGACAGAGCGGTCGCTGCTCGGAGAGGCGCGCTACGACGACGAGTGGGTCACGGCGCTATTCGATCTGCACGGACCTGAGGCGAGGTTGAACTGTGCTCTCGTCAAACCCGAGGACCAGGTGAAGGTCCAGTCGGCGAAAGATCGTGCGTTTCGGCGGGCAGCTGTCGTGCGCCAGCTGCGGCGCCAGATTGTGTGGCAGGTGCGAGCCGGGCTTCCCTTTGATGAGCCGAAGACGGAGCGAGGACAACAAGACGGCGAGCTGCGTCGCCGTTGGGAGGATGCCTATTTGGCGGGCAAGCTGACCTATACGATGAACGGCGACAAGTATGATGTGTTTGACAAGTTCGGCCATCCGCTGACGCCTCAGGTCTGCGTCGACTTTCTGACCGAGACGCTCGAGCGCGCTGGCGGCATGTACTACGTAGATCGGGGACGCCCACCAGAGAAGGTCAGAGGGACGCTCGACTTCGACGAGCTCCTCCAGGGCGAACGGCGCCGCGAAGCGGGCTTCCGGAACTTTGCCCGCGCGAACCCGAGCTGGTTCTCCCTTCGCGACTATCCCCTACAAGAGGCGGTTCCCTACGAGCGGAGTCAGGAGTTTTTCCGGTTCCTAGAAGATCACGAACAAGACTTCGAGGTCGGCGATGCGGTGATCATCCGTGGCCGGGCAGCCTGGGATCACTACGCAGAGATCCACTCGCACACATTCTTCATCTACGAGACCGACCCGGTGACAGGGGTTCCGATCTTGCTCGCGGGCAACTCGGGCAAACCGCGGATCGTAACTTGGGATGCGGAGATGACCCGAGCACCGAAGCGGCGCATCCTCCACCGAATCCGCCCCAACATGAGCTGGCTCTACGACCATGTCGTGCTGCACGAGCCGCTCACGGACGAGCGCTGGTCGACGCCGCTCGCGGTTTCCGAGCGCAAGCTGAGTGCTTGGTGAAGCCTTAGAATGTAAGCTGAGTCGTTTCAGCGTCCGCTCAGGCGGAGGGCATTTGCCGGATGACCGGCAAAGCGGTCAGATCCGTCTCGTCGATCGGCTCAGGTTCCCAGGGCGGGAACGGATCGGGGAGCTGAGCCCAGCCGAGCGGCCCCATGCGCATCTCGGAGCTGTCGAGGAGACAAGCGTCGAGGGAGGCGCGGAGCTTTGCTTCGTCGAGGTCACGCCCGACGATCACGATCTCTTGGCGGCGGTCCCCGAAGGGGCCGCGGAAGTCGGCTCGGATCGCGTCGCGGACCGCGTCCTCCGTTGGCCAGAGTCCGTCAGGAACACTGCTCCACCAGCGCCCGGCGCTCTGATGGCTCGAGGAGCGCCCCGCCTGGGACCATAGGCCCGACTCGTTCATGCGCGTGGCGAGCCAAAAGAGTCCCTTGCTGCGGAGCACCCCGGGCCACTCTTCGCTCAAGCGGGTCCAGAGTCTCTCAGGATGAAACGGGCGACGAGCCCGATAGACGAAGCTCGAAATTCCGAGCTCGGAGTGAAGCGCGCTCTCACGGGCCCTGAGGTCTTCGGGGGTCTCTGCCTGGCTCCTGTCGAACAGCCCTGTCCCGATCACGTCTTCGACAGCGATTCGGGAGAACATGGTTCGGACGATCTTAGCTTCGGGGTTCAGGCAATGGAGGAACGAAGCAAGCTCGCTGACCTCGGCGGGGGAGAGGAGGTCGCATTTGTTGAGGACAATGACGTTTGCGAACTCGACCTGTTCCGCGAGCAGGTCCGAGACAGTGCGATTGTCGAGGGCATCGATGGCAAGACCGAGCTGCCCGAGCTCTCGACCGGCTTGGTAATCGCTCAGGAAGTTTCGGCCGTCCACGACCGTCACCATCGTGTCGATCGGCGCGATAGCCCCGAGCATCTCGCCGCCAGGCTCCTCTTGGTCGAAAGCCATCGCGATCGGTAGGGGCTCAGCGACCCCGGTGGCCTCGACGATCAAATGGTCGAAGCGACCGAGTCGGGCGAGTCGGGCCACCTCGGCAACGAACTCATCTCGCAGGCTGCAGCAGATGCACCCATTGTGGAGTTCGACGAAGCCTTCGCGGGGGCGATGGAGCGTTGTTTTTCCCGATTTGATCAGGATCGCGTCGATGTTGACCTCGGCGAGATCGTTGACCAAGACTGCGAACCGCCGTCCCTTCGCGTTTGCAAGGAGGTAGTTGACTAGGGTGGTTTTGCCCGACCCGAGGAACCCTGACAGAACCGTGACAGGAAGCGGAAGCATCAAAAAGGGGTGAGTCGCCCGGATAGGCTGCCTCGAAGTAGAGCGTAACACGCGAGCGCGGCTAAGCAACCGGACCCTAGGCTGCCGGTGTGAGTTGGGGGGCCCGCACGGGTCACGGCGGAAGGCTCAAGGAGAGACGAGGGTGAACTTCCCGTTTCGCATCGCAAAACGCCGCGATGAGATCGGGCCCCACGGCAGAAGGAGGGGCTCGAGCCCGCCGGCTGCTTCGGTGTCTGCCGGATAGGGGTAGCTCCGCTCGGTCCATCCGACGGCCCGGCCCGGCAAGAGTTCAACCTCGCTTCCTCCTCCCGCCGCGGGCAGGAAGCGGACATTGCCGAGAATCTTTCGATCGCCGAGCTGTCTCCCGGTCTCCGCGGAGAAGATACGAGTGACCTTTCCGCCCACGAGTTTGTAAATGAGGAGAGCTTGGCGCACAGGCAGTTTGTCGGCCTTGCCGGAGCTCTGTGAGGAGCGAAGGAGCGCATTGACCACGAGCACAGCCATCCCGTCGCTCGTCAGGTGTGCAGGAGCGACCGAGAGGACGTCCTCTTCGCTTTGAACGGGAAGCGTCACGTAGCTGTAGGTTTCGCCGTGCTTGAAGCCTTCGCCGAAGACGACGATGTCTTTCCCTTGGAGGAGGACTTGTTCGGGACGCGAGTCTTCCGCCACGTCCAATGATAGCTCGGTGCGGATTTTGGCGGCGACTCCTTTCTCCGCCATGTACGACTCATGTACCTGCTTCAAAGTAGGCTTGCGTGCGACCGTGCGGGCCGGTTTTTCGGCTGAAGTCTGGGTAAACCCTGTTCCTTTCGGCTTTGCCTTGAGCTTCGGCTTCCAGGTCTTTTCACGGACCAGCTTGAACTCACCCCTCTCGAGACCGTACGTGCGAGACTCGACTTCGTCCCAAGGAAGTAACGCCGGAGCCGCGACGTCGGTCATGACCGGCTCATGATAGGTGTTCGGATCGAAGCCCTTGCTCTTGCCTTGACGGATCGTGAGCTGCCCACCTTCCACGCGGACTTCATTTTCGACCAGCCCTTCGGGGGTCACGATGGTGACCTCGGTGACGAAAATCTCGCGGAGGGCCCCGCCTTCCGCAGCGGCGAACACCTGCAAGAGCTCTCGGTATTTCTTCGGATCGCTGCCGAGGCGCTTGACGAGCAAGACCTCGTTTTTTCCGTCCTTGCCGAGGTCAGTGAGCTCAAGGCGACGGATCGCGTTCGGATCCGAGATGTCGAGCTCGCTCAGGAAAAACTCTTGGCCGCCGCGGTAGTGTCCGCCGGCGATGGTGAGATAGTGGTGATAGAGGGCGACGTGCTCTGCCTGTCCGTCCCCGTCGAGATCACCGTAAGCTTCCCGATCGGGGCGGAAAGGCGTGCCCCGGCTCTCGAGGAACTGACCGAGTCCTGTCTCGCCAGCGAGCGTGAAATAAGGCATCGCTTTGCCTGTTTTTTTGCTGGTTGTGCCCGCGGCCAGAGTATTGCCCGGCTTGTCCGCGTCGGAGAACGAGATGCGTCCGCGGAGCCCGACCCGGACGCGGCGAGCCGCGGACAGCGCGCTCCAAGGGATCTTTGCTTCGAGGTCAAAGCCGCTCCCGGTGGGCGCTTCGACGGCTTGAGCTGAGCTGACTTTGGTCCCGTCGACGACGACGAGCGCGGCGAGCTTGCCCGGATCACCAGGGTAGACATCGATTCGGTGGGTCTTCTCGGCGCTGCCCGGGGCGGGGGGGAAATAGAGCTCGATGGTCACGACGTCTTGCCCCGGTCCCGGGGCGCTCTTGCGCACGAGCGGGCCGGTCTTTGCCTTGAAGCCGAGGTAAAGAAACTCGTCGTCGTAGGCGAGGAGCGCAGACGCATCGACGCCGGGACCTTTCTGAACTTCAGAGAGCTTTTCGAAGCCAGAGGGCCATTCGCCGAGGCCCCCGTCGAGGCGTACTTTTTTCCCCGCGAAGGACTCAATGGATACGAAATCCTTGGCGTGGGCGGCGGGCGCGAAGAGGAGCGGCAGGGCGGTCAGTGCGGCCCACAGGCCACCGAATCGTGGGGTTCTCGGCATGATCTTCGGAAAGGGACGCTAGCATAACCTGGAGGTTGACCGCGCCGGTGGTCGGAAGTAGGAGCAGCCATGTTTCAGCCCGGTCTGCGAGAGTGCCTCACGTTTGATGACGTTCTCTTGGTCCCCGCCGAGAGCGATGTCCTGCCTGTCGATGTGGACGTCCGTTCCCGCTTGACACGTACCGTAACGTTGAACACGCCCCTGGTCAGCGCGGCGATGGACAGCGTGACCGAAGCGAAGCTCGCGATCGCCATGGCGCGCGAGGGAGGCCTCGGTATTATACATAAAAACCTCACAGTCGAGGAACAAGCGCTTGAAGTTTCTTCCGTCAAGCGAGCTGAGAGCGGGATCATCCTGCAACCCGTCACCGTTGAACCTCAGCAGTCCCTGCGCGAGGCGCTCGACGTCATGAGGCGACACAATGTGTCCGGTGTGCCTGTGGTGCGAGGTTCTCGCCCGGTCGGTATTCTCACCTCGCGTGACATCCGATTCGAGAAGAATCTCGATCAACCTGTTGAAGCGCTCATGACGAAGGAGCTCGTTACGGTTTCGCCCGAGTGTGGCGCGGAACAGTCCCGAGAGCTCCTTCATAAGCACCGCATCGAGAAGCTACTCGTGGTCGAAGATGGCGAACTCGTCGGTCTGATCACGATCAAAGACCTTCTTCAGGCCGAGAGGAACCCGAAGGCGGTGAAAGACGAGCGGGGGCGCCTGCTCGTGGGGGCCGCCATCGGACCCGGGAAAGACCGCATGGAGCGGGCGGAAGCCCTCGTGAACGCAGGAGTTGATGTGCTCTGTGTTGACACCGCCCATGGCCACCACAAGGGCGTCGCCCAAGCGGTTCGCGAACTGCGTCAGAAGTACCCGAACCTGCAGATTGTAGCGGGCAACGTGGCGACGAAGGAAGGGACGGTCAGCCTGATCGAAGCGGGCGCGGACGCAGTGAAGGTCGGCATTGGTCCCGGAAGTATCTGCACGACGAGAGTGGTTGCGGGCGTCGGCGTTCCGCAAATCACGGCCATCGCGGACTGCTCAGGAGCCGCCGATGCGTTCAATGTTCCGATCATCGCGGACGGAGGCATTAAGTTCTCCGGTGACATCGCCAAAGCTTTGGCCGCAGGGGCGTCAACGGTAATGGCCGGATCGCTCTTCGCGGGGACCGACGAAGCTCCCGGGCACCTCGTTCTCTACCAAGGCCGCAGTTACAAGGTGTACCGCGGTATGGGATCTGTGGGTGCTATGCGAAAAGGGAGCAAGGATCGCTACGGCCAAAGCGGCGCTGCCGATGAAAAGCTTGTGCCCGAAGGGATTGAAGGGCGCGTGCCTCACCGCGGCTCGCTCTCCAAGATCCTGTTCCAGATGGTCGGCGGTTTGCGCGCGGCCATGGGATACACGGGGTGCAGCACCGTGGAGGAGCTCCGCAAGAAGGCGCAGTTCATCCGGATGACAGGGCAGGGGCTGCGAGAAAGCCACGTTCACGATGTCATCATCACGGAGGAAGCGCCGAACTATCACGTCTGAGGAGCGCGGCCCGCCGCGGCGAACCTCGGGCGCGGGGTCCTCTTCCGGGGGCCCGGCGTCCTTCGTTCTTTTGTGGGCTCGGGTCCGGGCTGGGAAAGCCTGCAAAATATTGAAGAAATCTTGGCTTGACTCAGGACCGAACCGCTGCCAGCTTCCGCCGCGGAGAGATGACCGAGTGGCCGAAGGTGCCTGATTCGAAATCAGGTGTGCGGAAACGTACCGGGGGTTCGAATCCCTCTCTCTCCGCCAGTACGAAGCAGCTCTGCCGCGGACTGAACAATTTGTGAACCCCTTACCCGAGGGGTTCTCCGGAGAGGTGACCGAGTGGTCGAAGGTGCATGATTGGAAATCATGTGTGTTCGCAAGAGCACCGCGGGTTCGAATCCCGCCCTCTCCGCACGATCAAATAGAGAACAAACCGCCTCAAGCCACCAGCCGGCGAGGCGAAGCAGGCGGGATTCGAACCGTGTATCAAAGTACCAGGTTCACTCACCTCGCGGATGAGAAACCGGTGATCGCGCTGGAGGCGCGAGTCCATCCGCCCTCTCCGCACGATCAAAAAGAACAAACCGCCTCAACCTTCCAGCCGGCAAGGCGAAGCGGGCGGGATTCGAACCGTGCATCTTCGGAGATGGGCTGAGGCGAAGGCTCGGGTGAGCGTTTTAGATGTGATGGACCGGGGCCAAAGAAGAACAGGGGGGCCTTCTTGGCTGCTGCTTGGGCCCACCCGGTGAAATTGGTGCGCAAGGGAGGCGATGTCCTCTGCTGCTGAGAGAGCAGGAGAGGGGGCGATCGCCTCAGCTCGGCGACTCTTTTCTACTGAGCCCACATCACAAGCGAGGATCGGCTCGGTGACATTTCTGGGATATGCGAGTTCCCTCCGCTTCGAGAAGACTCGGCCAACGTGGCCGCTGGGGTGTTGCGGGGAGGCGCCGGCTCTCAAGAAGGGGCTTAGAAAAATAGACTGGCGCCGGCGCTCGCTAGGGCGAGGCCCTGGCTGAGGTTCAGAGTGCGCGTGTACTCGAAATGCAAGTCGAGGCTCAGTGTGTCGCTGAGGTGAATGCGCACCGTAGGATCGGAGATGAGCCCGTGACGCACCCGTGACCCAAATGTGAGAGCGGCGGTCTCGAGGCCAGCGCGCGCCGTGCTGAACGCATATTGGACCGTCGCGCCGAGGGCGATCGTCACAGGACCGAAGTTGTGCGAAAACCCAGCCTGGGCGGCCAACTGCCAGTGGCTGAGCGCCTCGAGGCGCCCTTTGCACTCGGATCCTCCCTGACAACCTTCGAAGTGGGCGATGCGTGGCGAGGCTGCGCCGCCCAAGGTGACGCTTGATCCCGGTTGGATCCACTGGCGAGCGTCGACGGAGAGCAGCGGGTGGACGGCGATGGTGGCGCCAGCGCTCGGCGAGTGAGCGAAAAAGGGGTTCAGCGAGAAGGCGGGGATGAGCTCGGTCCCATTCGTCTCTCCGAGGCGGCGTGCCATGCCGAGTGGGTAGAGCGCGATCTGTTCTCGATCCGAGAGGCCGTAGGAGACGCGCGGGATGAAGCTATTTCCAAGGCGCGAGTTCATGGAGCTATCAGGGAGCTCTTCGCTGAAGATGACCTCGGGCGTCAGGGAGCCCATGAAACGACCGGTCGGGGTCGTGGAGCGGAGGATCAACGGGTCGGCCGCGCTCGCGCGCGCGAAGAGCGACAGGCCCCCGACCAGTGTGCTGGTGCGACGTAGCAGCCGGGCTCCAAGAATCCGACTGAGACGTCCTAGGAGCCGCGCTTCGGACACATCGCTCATTGGCCTTTCCAGAACCTACGCTGGGAGGTGGGGGGCCGTAAGGGGCGGGGGATCGCAGGCCTGCCGCGAGACGGATTTTTTCCGCGCTGGTTGTGGCGAGAGGGGACGTTATCGCCCTCTTGAGTGAAAGAACGACTTCAAAGCGAGTCGGTCACTATGGTATTCGGAGGCACCCAGCGAGGAGGATCTGGCTCACTGAGAGTTATTTCCTAATTGTTTCCTGCTTTAGGCCCCCCAAGGAGCTCACATGTCAATTCGAAAAAGCCGTTCCATTGCCCTCACGTGTTTGGTTTTAGCCCTGGGCTCGGGAGTCGCTTGCAGTGAGAGCGCTGAGCCTGTTGGTACGGGCGGGGCTCCGGGCGCTGGCGGAGACGTTGGTGCGGGAGGGGTTGCTTCGGGCGGACTGCCCGGTGCAGGTGGCGACGCAGCTGGTGGAGCGGCTGCGGGCGGGATGCCCTCCGCCGGTGGAGCCTCGGCTGGTGGTGCCGCGAGCGGAGGAAACAGCGCGGGTGGCGCAAGCGCCGGAGGAAGTGCCTCGGGCGGCACGGACGGCGGCGGCGGCTCGGCTGCCGGAGGTACGGATGGCTCCGGAGGCGTGGATGGCTCTGGCGGTTCAGGACCGACCGTGCCCTTCAGTGATGTCGCGACCATCATCAAGGCCAAGTGTGGCGGTTGTCACAACATGCCGGCGACTGCAGACAAGCCGAACCTCAACAGTGACATGGCCATCGACACCGCGTTCTCGAGCTCGATGGCGATCAGCCATTGCGGCAACAACCCACTCGTGACGGTGAATGAACCCGACCAGAGCGCTCTGATCATGCTCGTTGAGGGAATGTGCACTCCTGGCGGACCTGGCACTCCTGCCCGGATGCCTCCTATGCCGAATCAGCCGCTCACCGAGACCGAAATCCAGACGATCAGCGACTGGATCGCCTCGGGTGCTCCGGGCCCCGAGTGATCGACTGACGAGATATTGGATCGGCGACGTCTTCCACGCGGGTGGCGCGGCGCGAAAGTCGCGCGCATTCGAGCCCCTCGTTGAGGGGCTCGTTCGTTTCTTCAGTGAGAAGTTCGGCGGATGTCGCTGCGTGTTGCGCAGCGCGGCATTTTGCGATGCGCTGCTAGACTTGGAACCATTCCTTGAGGGATCGTCCGGCAAGATCATCTCGCCCCAAAGTGGACCGCTGGCCGTCGCGCCGCTCCCGAGCGAGGGGAATGGTACGATCCGTCTCTCCTTGGTGATTCCGACTTACTGCGAGGCGACCAATATTGAGCCGCTCATCGCACAGCTCATCGAGCTCTTGGAGTCGCGGTTGAGCGGATCCTACGAGCTCATCGTCGTCGACGACGACAGTCCAGATCGAACCTGGGCTGTTGCTGCTGAGCTCCGGTTCCCACAAGTTCGAGTCGTCCGGAGGCAGGGAGAGCGAGGTCTCGCGTCCGCCGTCCTCCGCGGCTGGCAGCTTGCGCGCGGGGACATCCTGGCGGTCATGGATGCCGACTTGCAGCATCCTCCCGAGGCGAACTGGGGACTTTACCAGGAGATGATGCGGGGGGCCGACTTGGCGGGTGCGACCCGGAACGTGGGCGGGGGAGGCGTGAGCGATTGGAGCATTCAGCGGCGGGTGGTCTCGCGCGCTGCTCAGCTTCTCGGGCTCCTCCTTCTGCCTGAGGTGTTCGGTCGGGTGTCGGATCCGATGAGCGGCTTCTTCATGGTGCGTCGCTCGGCGATCGCGGGCGTTCCCCTGAGCCCGATCGGATACAAGATCCTGATGGAGGTTGTTGCCCGCGGGCGAGTCCGCTGGATCGGCGAGGTCCCCTATGAGTTTCGGGAGCGGCTCGAAGGCGAAACGAAGCTCACCTACCGGGTCTGCCTCGAGTACCTCCATAGGGACAGGAACTTTGTCGTGCGTTACGGATTTGCCTGTCCCTCCCGGAGCGAACCAAGCGCCCAGGCCTGAGCGCAGAAGGAAGGGCTGAGGGAACCCGAAAGGGCCTCAGGGACCGATGCCTCTGACGGTCGCCTTGCTACGATGAAAAACTCTGCCGTCGGCGTCTGGTCGAAGAGACAGAGCGTTGTTCTTGCGAGAAGGTAGGCCGGAAGTGCGAAGAACCTTCGAACGAACGGCAAGTGCGTGTAGCGGTTCGTGAGTTTCTTGCTCATCCAACCGAGCAGCGACGGAAGAAGAAAAATCTCAAAGGCTTTGGTGTTCGCAGAGGAAAGGCAAGGTTCGACGCGTTCGATGACAAAGCCGGCTCTTTCGACCATCTCGCGCCAGCCTTTCTCGTCGTAGAGGTGGTGGTGCTTGAAGAAGGCGTCAACTGCGGCAGAAAGTTGGTCAGCGAGAGCGCGGGCCCCCAAGGCGCGCAGCACCTGATGAGAAATGAGGTCCCGCGTCCAATCGCGCTGGGGCACGAACGTCAAGAATCGCCCACCGGGTCGGAGAGATTCGAAGACGTGAGCGAGGGCGCGATCGAGGGCCGGAATATGCTCGAGGGAGCAATTGGCCAAGCAGCTTTGGAAGTCGGCGGAGCCAGGTGGTGCCTGGGTGATGTCCGCGGTGATCGCCCTTGAATATGCACCGCGGGCAGCCGCGAGCGCGACTTCTTGATCATTCTTGTCGATGCCGAGACTTTGAAGCGTGGGGAAGGCGATGCTCGCGAAGAGGCCGTCGCCGCATCCGACGTCGAGGAGCGGCGCTTCTAAGTTCTCTCTCCTGAGGACAGCGAGGCGGGCGCACTCCTTGATGCAGAGCGCGAGAGGAGTGTGAGGAAAGTAGCGGTCGAAATCCGACCGAGTGAGCTCAGCGGTCACGGCCTAGCGCATCATGCTCTTTGAAGGCGGTCAAAGCGAACCAATGGTCGACGCGCGAGGTCGGTGGGGCCGGCCGCCCTCAGGGGGGACTCTCGACCACGATCTCAACGCGAGAACACTTCGCTCGAACTGGGCCCCTGTGGCGGGTTTGCTGTCCGGACGATATAACGCAGCGGTATGCTTCCTCCGCCCCGCCTGTCCCTGGTCCTGCCCGTATTCAATGAGGAGGAGACCATTCCGGAGTTGGCTCGGAGGCTGAAAGAGTTCCTCCCTCAATTGGGCGTGACCTACGAAGTCCTCTTCATCGATGACGGGTCGAAGGACCGGTCACTCGCTCTCCTCAAGGAGCTGGCGCGGGAGGAACCCCGCTACAAGGTCCTCTCATTCGGTCGAAACTTCGGACACCAAATCGCGATTACGGCGGGACTCGACATTGCGGAAGGCGATGCCGTGGTCGTCATGGACGCCGATTTGCAGGACCCCCCCGAAGTCGTCGCCGAGATGTTCGCCCAGTTCGAGGCGGGGTTTGATGTCGTTTATGGCATTCGGACCAAGCGTCACGGCGAGAGCATTTTCAAGAAGATCACCGCTACTGTGTACTACCGGCTCCTCCGGAAGTTGCTTGGCTTTGAGGTTCCTCTCGATGCCGGGGATTTCAGGCTCATGTCGCGGCAGGTCGTGATCGCCATGCGATCGCTGCGCGAGAGACATCGGTTCGTACGCGGAATGGTCGCGTGGATCGGTTTCAAACAGACCAAGGTGTACTACGAGCGTCCGGCGCGCTTTGCCGGAGAGACGAAATATCCCCTCAGCAAGATGCTCAAGTTTGCCATCGACGGCATCACGTCGTTCTCGGTGGTGCCGGTCCGGATTGCGACCTACCTCGCCATCTTGTCCGGACTCCTGGCGGTGGGCATCGGCATCTGGTCGATCTCTCAGAAGCTTCTTGGCGCCCCGGTTGTCACGGGCTGGACGACGATCATGATGCTGATTGCCGCAAGCTCAGCGGCTCAGCTCCTTGTGATGGGCATTTTGGGGGAGTACGTCGGTCGGACCTATGAGGAGGTCAAGAAGCGGCCCCTGTACACGGTGGCGGAGAGGGTGAACCTGGATGTCCCCGGTAGCCCGGCCGTGATCGACGCCCCTCCGCCCGAGAGTCTCTCGCGTCCCTAACGACGGACCGGCTGTCAGTCGAACCAGATCTTCCCTCCTTAGGCTTGAGTGTCCGCAAACGGGCAAAAGCAGGAGGCTCGGGGCCGTTCCGCAAGATCCCATGGGATTCTTCTGGCGTTGACGCTTGTGAGGAACTCCGAAATAGTCGGGAGCCTTGAATCAACCCTTGACGCAAAAGTACGCGAGACAGCAGCTTTCGGGCAGGGTCCGGCTCTTGCTGACGGCCGTCTTGGCCGGTGCTTCGACCTTCCTTGCCCTGAGCTCGTTCATTACCGGAGAGAAGCTCTCCGACGTACTGACCCACAACAACATTCCGATCGGCGTCAGACTGCTGACGATCGGAGCGGCTTGGCTCTGTGGATTGGTCCTAGGGGGCTTTTGCCTCTGGGGGGATATCCGTTCGGGGTCAGGGAGCAAGTTTCGACTGAAGGCGCTCGGGGCGCTCGCGCCGTGGACGCTCAGCGCGTTCGTCCCCCTCTTGTATTGTCGCGAAGCTTGGGAGAAGCGCGAGTTCGCTCATCTCGTCTTCGTCTTGAGCTTCGGACTCGCCCTTGAGCGCACGCTGGTCGGTTTCCTCCGTTCGAGCGACCTGGGAACGCGCCTGTCTCGAGGCATTTTCGCGGCCGATTCGCGCTGGGTTCGCGGTGTCACCCTGGCGGCGACCATTTCTGTGGCGCTGTTCTATTTCTGCCGCATCGGGCCGCTCACGATCATCAGCCACGAAAAGATGGCGACGATGAGCTCGGACTTGGCCGAGTACGACAACCTCTTCTTTAACGCGCTGCATGGCCACCCTTTCCGCTCTCCGGCCATCGCAGCGATGCTGAAGGACTTTAGCAGCTTACAAGGGCACGCTGAGTTCTGCCTCTATCTCTTGCTGCCGTTCTACGCCATCTCCCCAGGAGCACACGCGCTCCTTTGGATCCAGACGGCGCTCGTCGCGTTCGCGGCCGTTCCGCAATATCTCTTGGCGCGTGCGCGCCTCCACCCGATCGCGGCGCTCGCGTTCCCGGCGGTGCATCTCACCATGCCATCGGTACAGCAGCCGAACTTCTACGACTTCCATTTCACAGCTGCGGCGACCTTTTTCCTCTCCTGGTTTCTTTACTTCGTTCACGCCACCTACCGCACAGGCACCCGGGGCAACCGCGCCGGCATGTATATCTTTATGGCGTGTGCACTGAGCTGCCGAGAGGACGTAGCGATTGGCGTTACAGTGCTCGGACTCTTCCTCTTGCTCCGAGGAGTTCTGATCCGGGACGGCATCCGCATTTTCTTGGCGGGAGCGATCTACTTTGTTTCGGTGAAGTTCGTGATCATGCCGCTTTTCGGGACATGGTGGTTTGATAATCAATATGCCGATCTCCAGGCGCGGGGCGCCAAGGGTTTTGGCGCGGTGGTTCTGACGCTCTTGTCGAATCAAGCCTACGTTCTCAAGACTCTGATGGTGGAAGCGAAGGCGCTTTACCTCCTGCACATGACAGCGCCGGTGCTCGCCCTTTGGCTGCGGCGCCCGATCTTGCTGCTCGCGATCGTGCCGGGTTTCGTTTCCACCCTGCTCGTCACGAATCGCCCTCCGCTTTTCCAAACTTCCTTCCAGTACACCTACCTTTGGGTCCCCTACGTCATTGCGGCTTCGATTCTCGCGGTGCGCCAGCGATTCGCCTTTGCGGCGGCGGTTCCTCTCTTGCTCGTAGGGCTCTCCTTAGACAACCAAAGGGGCCTGCTCCTTAGTGGGACTAGCATTGTGGGAGGGTTTGGCACCAAGACCTTTGAGGTGAGCGAGAGCGAGAAGCGCCGTTACCGAGATCTCCAGGAAATCATTGCCATGATCCCCCCTGACGCATCAGTGGCAGCCACGGAAGCCGAAGGGCCCCACGTCTCCGCGCGTCTTGTCCTGTTCAGCTTGAAGTTCTCACTCGGACACGATCCAGATTACCTGCTGGTGGGTCATGCTGGGCATCGAGAGGAGGTCAAGAACATCAAGAAGGCCCTCGACTCAGGGAAGTACGGGGTCATCGCGACCAAGGGCCACTTCATCCTTGCCAAGCGAGGGGCTGACCCTTCCAAGAACCATGAACTTGCGAGGCGTGTGCGGAATCGATGACTGTCCCTAACGAACCGACGAAAGACGTCGCGAGGGAGCGCGCAGCACGGAGGCGCTCGGCCGCGAGGCTCCTCGAAGTTTTCAGGAACTGGCTCCCACTCTTGCTCACGGTTCCGGCCCTGTTCGTCACGGCACAGCTCCTCAGCATCCTCGCGACCCGACTCACCTTCCCTGTGGACCTCGAGTGGATCGAGGGAGGCCAGCTCCTGCACGCCTATCGAGTTCTGCGCGGCGAGGAGCTGTTTACTGAGCCGAACGTTGGCTTCATGCCCTATTCGTATCCTCCTGGGCATACCATCGTGCTGACTTTGTTCGGGGCAATCTTGGGGGTCGACTATTGGGTCGGACGCCTGGTGTCGTGCCTCGCGTTTGTGGTCATCGTCTGGATCCTCTCCGGGCACGCAGCCGCTTCATTTTCGCCTCGTCCACTCCGCATCGCAGCGGGCATCACCGCGGTTGGCATGATCGCGGCCGCGTTTCCTTTGACGGGCGGATGGTTTGACCTGATCCGTAACGATGAACTGGCCTTGGGGCTCTCCCTCGCGGCCGCCGCGCTTGCCTTCGATCGAGGGCCGATGAGTCGACGTCGGTTCATCACAACGCTCTTGGTGATGGTCGCGGCGGTTTTCACGAAGCAGACAGCGGTCTTCTACGTGACTTGGGTACTCCTGTTCCATTTCGCGCGAAATCCCCGCCAGGGGCTGAAGTTGGGCGTGAGCTTGCTCCTTTTGGGCGCAGCGACGACGGGATTCCTCGAATGGATCACGCAGGGCCGGTACCTCGACTACACAGTCTTTTTGCTGTCGAAGCAGGTGGTGCACAAACACATGTACCAAGATGCCCTGAATCGGTGGCTCGACTTTGCGCCCTTTCTGCCCGCCCTGCCCGCGCTGGCGGTCATCTTGGCTCTCTACGGACTCCTCAGCGCGCGGGCGCTCTATTGGCTTGGCCTGTTCGGGGCCGCCTTCCCCGCGTCCATGCTGCCCTATGCCAAGCAGGGCGGTTACATCAACAATCTCCTCCCGGTTGCCGTGATGAGCGGCCCTGTGGCGCTCATGCTCGTCGGGTCACTTGTGAGCAAGTCGCCTCGTCGAGCTACCGCGCCGCTCGGTGCGTTGGTTCTTGCTGTCTTTGCGGGGAGCTCAGCTTACCTATCGCGAAGGACCATTCCCCCGACCTTTACAGTGACCGCTGAGAGGAGGGGAGCGGCGGAGCGCTTGATTGAGTCCGTAAGGGCGCTCGGCCCGAGCGTTTGGAGCCCTCATCATCCTTTCGTTGCGATCAAGGCTGGTTCAACGGTCGAACAAATTCATGAGATGCCGTGGGTGGATGCGTGGCTGGCCGGTGTTCGAGGCCTCACCTTGAAACCTTGGGTCGAACGCACTCGCCCCGAGCACATTCTCCTGACTGGTCTCGAGATCCCTCTGTTGATGGAGGCGATCGCTGACAACTATCACATGGTTCGGAGGTTTTCGGAGGCAGAGCTCGTCCCGCCGATTACGGGGTTCCCTACCTATCCGCAGTACGTTCTCGCGCGCTCGGGGAAGTCGAGGAAGCAAGACTGCCTCTTCGACTTCGAGTCGACGCCGGGTAATGACTGGGAGCGGACCGGCCGAGCATTTCGCTCCGGAGTTCGCAGTCGAACCCAGGGGGGACGGGCCATTGTCGGACGCCATGGGTACGTGGTCACTTCAGCTGCAGGCGGAGACGACGAAACTGGCACCCTCCTTTCTCCTGAGTTCTCTATAGAGAAGCCCAAGCTCTCCGCCTTGGTGGGTGGGGGTGAGTCAAAGAAGCTCGCGCTTCGGGTGCGCGTCGATGGTGCGGTGGTCGGGGAAGTAAGGGGCGGCACGCACGAGCTTCTCGAACTCGTGACCTTCGATCTCCAGGACTACGCTGGACAGGCTGCGCGGCTCGAGATCGTCGATGAAGATCCGCACGGCCATGTTCTCGTCGATCACGTTTGCTGGAACTAAGAGCCCATCAAGCGTCGAGCGAAGAGGCGAGGAGCCCCAACCCGCATTTGGGGGACGTTGGGCGGTGCGTTCTGAGCAAGCCGCTTCAGTGTTCGAACGGGTAGACGATCTGGATCCCGGGTGTCGGGTTCTGCGTCTTGTGACTGCGGCCCGGGCGGCGACGCTCCAGGAACCAGAAAGCGCGATTTGTCGTCGTCTCGAGCACGTACCCTGCCACGAAATCCTTTCGGAAGTTCAGGTAGCGTCCGATAGCTCGCGCCTGAAAGATCTCATTTTGCACGGCTCTCTGGGAGCGGAATGCATCCTTCGTGCGCACCAGCGGCACCACCACGTGAAAATAGTCCGGGTCGAGGCTCGGATAACAAGCCGCGCATTCCTTGCCGTAGATGCTATTGATGCCGTCGATTCCCCCGAAGCGAGCGATTTGCGGGTTGGCGAGTCCCCACATGTCGATGATGTTCGCTTCGGTGAAGACCGCGAAGACTCCAGCGTAGTCGCTGACCAGCTTCTCGCCGGGCGTTCGGATCAGGTGACGAACGAGGTCGACGCTGCCCAAAAGATTCACGAGGGTGTGTCTCTTGACATGCTCGGCGTGAGACAATTTCCCGCGCTCTGCGGGCGAGTCGACGCTGCCCATGTGGACGCGAACCGCAAGGAAAGTGAGCAGGGCTAAACCGGCGGCTCCTAGTATAGACCCGCCGAAGCCGCGATAGAGCCACGAGGGGTAAGGGGCGCGGGGAGGTCTTTCGGTGGGGCGGAACAGCGTCCCGAGGCCCAGCCCACACAGCATCACAAACAGAGGCACAATCGGTTGAAAGAAGCGCCAAAAAGGCATCCAATCTCCGCCGACCTTCACGGTGTAGCCCGCTTGAAGGAGGGTCGCGAGAAGGAGGATCACGGCTGGCCGGCGGTGGCGACCAAGGAGAGCCGCGACGACCAGGGGGATTGAGTAGACGAGGCCGTAGTCCTCGATGAACTCGAGGAGCTGCTGATAGCCGCGGTCGGGATTCTGTGCGGTGACGACACTCTTCGCGTAGTAAGTCGAGGGGAGCGGGAGCCCGTAATATTGGTAGCGCCACGCGAAGTATAAAAGCCCTACGCTCGCGATCGGGATCCCAATCCAGGCCAGCCTACGGAAGGAGAAGCGCCGTCCTAAGGTTGAGCTTAAGGTCTCGAGCCCGAGTGCAATGGCGACGGGGACGAAGCCGTCGATGCGAAGCAAGAGCACAGGCAAGAGCCAGAGCAAGGACCGATGGGTCCGGCGGCGGTCCTCGCGCAGGTAGCCCGAGTAGGCGAGGCAAAGACAACTCGCGAAGGCGGCGGTCTCGAGGCCTGAGAGCGCCGCGCGGGTGAGATCCGAACAAGCGGCTAGGAGCGCCAGCGAAAAGAGAGCTGGAGCCTGGCCGCATCGCTCGCGGATCAGCCGATGGACTCCGTAGGCGGCCGCGCCGAGAAAACCGAAGGCGAGGAGACGCGCGCCCAGGTAGAGGTCGAGGCCGAGTCGATGCACTGTGGCCACGAGGGCCATCCAAAGGAAGTTTGAGTAGCCTTCGGCCTTGAGGTCGTGGGCGTATAGGGGCCCGCGACCGAGCGCGAGGTTCTTGGAGAATGAGAAAGTGATATAAGCGTCGTCGACTCTGAAGTCACCGATGCGGCGGATCTGATCGAACTCGATGCCCACAAAGGCAGCTGCCGCGATCGCAAAGAGGAGCCACCGGAGCCGTCTCCTGTCACTGCCGCGCCCTTCGCGATGTTTCAGACTGCGTGACAGCACGGAAAGAAGTTCAGTGAATTCTCACCTGCTGAAGGTGGAGGAAGGTGCGCTTCTGCGCGCGCAGCCGCACCCAGCGGGCCTGTTCGGCTGGGAACTTGGCCTTCCATTCCTCAAACGAATCGGTTTGGCGCGCAACTTCCTTCCAGCTCTTGCCGTCTTCACTGACTTCGATGGCCAGTGGCACCGCACGCTCCGCGCATCCTCCGCAGTCGGTCCGATTTTTTACGAGGACGCGTGAAATCGAGCGAGTCTCCCCGAGGTCGAAGCGAATCCAAGGCTTATCCTCATTGTCGGTACAGAAGAAGAAGCGGGACTCTGCGCACTCCTGCTGCGGGGACTCGCAGCCCTTTTCTGCCGGATACTTGGAGCTCGCTTCCCAAGCGAATTGAGTTTCGGCAAGCACCTGGGCGCGATGAATCGCCGCTGCGCCCGCGAGAGCAACAGCCGTGAGAAGGACCAGGGGCACCACTAAGCGGACGAGGCGGGCGAACCAGATGTCGTCGAGCTCTCGTGAGGGGCGCTCCGCATCGTCGAGCGTCGCCTCGGCGAGCCGATCGAGGTCCGCTAACTCTCGAGCGTCGAGTGCGACCTCCCAGAGCGCCGTTGCACTCTGGGCTCGCAGCTTTTCGTAGGTCAGTACGGCGCCCTCGAGGTTCTTCTGTACGAAGCGGGCACAGAGCTCTGGGTTGAAGCCTTGGCGCGATGAACTCGTGACTGACGAACTCTTGAGTTCTGGATTGTGCGCGATACCCTCGACTTCAGGCAAGGCCGCCTTGTCTCCCGAGCTAGGATCGAAAGGTCGTGCCGCCTCACTCAGGGCTTCGAGTGACCAGTGCACGGCGTCAAGGTAGAGGGAAGCGACGATAGCACTTGCGCTCTTCGTCTCGCCCTCTTCGGGCTTGAGATTTCTTGCTGCGGCGAGCGTTGCTTGCGCGCGGAGCGCGAGCGCTTCGGTGCGTGGAGACCTTTGACGGAGCTCGCGCTTGAGTTCTTGCGCCCTTTGTCCCTGCCAGAACCAACCCGTGAGAGACCAGGCTCGCCCTGACGGCTCGTTGCGCGTTTCGGGCGCCACTTCTTCAGACGGCTCCGTTCCCTCGTTTGTCGAATCCTGCCCTACCTCGTTCGTCATGCGATGACTCTCTCCAACCTCGGGACTCATAGCCAATCTTCAGAAATAGACCAGACGCCCCCTATTCCCTCTCGCCTCTGCCGTGCCGTGGCTCGAGGCGCTCCTGGAGGCGCTCAAGCGCTTCGCTCGTCGCGTCTGATTCATGCCCCTTTTTCCAAAGTGTGAAGTCGCCGAGCTCGGCATAGAGCCCATACTCGCCGCTTCCGAGTACGGCCAGGATGTCTCGATCGGTTGTGCCCATGCCCAATGAGCCGGGGTGAATGAGGGCGTAGGTGGCGCGAAATTGGCTGTGGCCGAAGGAATAGATATGAGCTCTTGCGGACAGGTGAGAAGATTCGCGGGTGGTCGCGATGACAGACTCGTCGACCGGGATCTGAGCTTTGAGGATGGAGAGGGCGTTGAGACGGTCTGCTTCGGCGTCGCGCTTGCGTATCATCTCAGGGATCGGTCCGCTGATGAAGTGGTCAGGCCGAATGAGCGCGCCGAAGTTGGCGGAATGGCAGAACATGGCCGCTGCAAGCGCGGCGGTAGTGCCGAAGCGGCGAGCGGGACTAGGGAGCGAGCCGAGATAAAAGGCGACGGCGCCGAATACGTAGCCTGTGCAGTGTGCCGAGTATTGATAGGTGATCGAATACGTGGGCGGCGAGTTCGTGAAGATGGTGAAGAAGGCCGGAGCTAGAAGGAGAGCTCCCAGGCCGAGGCGTCGGAACGGGATCAAAAGAACCGGCGCAAGGATGTGGAGCGCATACTCTAGTTTGGAGGCTTTGAGCAGCTTCTGAATCACGAACCACGGATTCGTGATCAAGGTCTTAACGACAGAGCCGTAGCCTTTCTCAGTCGGCGTGGTCAGGTCTTCGTAAAGGTTCTCGAAGTTCCAAGTCCCCATACTCGGCATGATCACGAACTTGATGAGGACAAACCAAAGCCCCGATCCGATGGCGAGCAGCACGCCAGTGCGCACCCTATAGCCCGAGATTGCGAGGACGAGGCCGAGCATCATGAGTCCCGGAGAGACGTCTTCTCGCAGGAGCCAGAGGAGTAGGGTCGTCGCGATGGTGAGTTTGTGGCGCTCCGTGACGATGCTGTAGAAGTTCAAGAACAGGAAGGGCGGCAGGATCGCGAGCCAGTGGTAGTCGTAGAACTGCGATCCATGCAGTGGCGCGTAGAGGAGGTAGGACAGGGCGACGATGAGGGCGTACCCCGCCGAGACAAACTGACGGGCGAGGAGAAAGAGGGGGATCGCGCCGAGTCCTAGACAACCCGCCTGGATCCAAAGGAGCGCCTCCGAAGACGGATGGATTGCGTAAAATGGCACGAACAGGACCATCGCTATCTCAGCATGGACGGTCAGCGAGTTGCCGTTGCCGTCGATGCTGGAGCGGTAGGGAGCTCCGTGCATGGCGTTCCACATCAGGTTGTCGAAGATCGCGAGATCGTAGGCCCCGGTGTTGAACCCATGGTGTTTCCAGACCGTAAGAAGGCCGGTTGTGAAGGTGTAGGCGACGCTCGACAGTCCTACGATCAGAAATGGGAGCCAGCGAAGGATCTTGTTAGCCTTTTTCCACTTCGAGGGACCAGTGCTCGCTTGGGATCTTACGAAAAACTGCTCGGCTGAAGTCGTGAAGCAGCGTTCGGCGAGGAAGCCATATAGCGCCAAGATACTCAGGAAGATGAGCGGCTTTCCTCGGAAATAGTGAGGGACCAATAGTCCTGGCAAGAGTGCTAGCGGGATGAGAGGCAGGAGGAGATAACCCCCGCGAAGGGCGCGTGAAATTGCGCCCCGCAGATACATGAAGACAACCCCGACAAGGGTGAGCGTCCAGAGGACGGCGAGACCGACGAGTAACTCGTTCCTCATTGGCGACGGCCACGCGTTTCTTGCGATGAGGTCCCGCCCGTCCGCACTCCCCAGCGCGAATAGCCATGCGAGGGCCGCTTCCTCGGCGAAAAGCAAGAGTAGCGCCGTCGTAAGTTGTGAGAGCGCCTGCCCTCTTTGCGGCGATATGCGCCGAGAAGCAGGTGTAGCCGGCAGCATGGGGTTAGGAAGGTCTCACGGATGGCGCCAGGCGACAACGCGGCAAAATGGCCGACCGCGATGCGCGGTTGCGCCTCCCGGGGCCCGGGTATTTGTGCTAGGGCCCGTGTGCCTATGGAAGGTCACAAGTACGACGCAGGCTTCTACGAATACATCAATGCCGGGTCTCTCGCGTCGGCGCGGGTTATCTGTCCGCTTGTGACCGGTTGGCTTAAGCCTGACTCAGTGCTCGATGTCGGGTGTGGCGCTGGAGCTTGGTGCCGAGTGTGGGGTGAGGCGGGGGTGCCCGATGTTCAAGGGACCGACGGGGTCTATGTCGACAAGCGGTCTCTCCTGATCCCGGAGGGCTCTTTTCATAGTCAGGATCTCGCCCAAGTTTTCGATTTCGGGCGGAAGTTTTCACTCGTTACATCCCTCGAGGTCGCGGAGCACATCCCAGAGAGCTCAGCGCGTATCTTCGTTGAGAATTTGGCACGCCACGGCAGTGTGATTCTCTTCTCGGCCGCGGTCCCAGGGCAGGGCGGGGAGTTTCACGTGAACGAGCAACCTCTCGGCTACTGGAAGGAGCACTTCGAAGCTCTGGGCTTTTCCTGTTTCGACCCAGTGCGGCCGCTCGTTGCGCGAAGCTCGAATGTGGAGCCATGGTACCGTTACAACACCCTTCTTTACGTGAGAGACGACGCCCTCTCCCTCCTTCCTAATGCTGTCCTCGAAAGTCGGGTGGACGGTGAGCCGAGGGAGCTTGCTCCTTGGACTTGGCGGACACGAAACGCCATCCTGGCAAGCCTGCCCTCCCCTGTCCTGAACTTCCTCGTTCAAGTCAAGCACGCTTGGGGCCGGCGCTTTCGTCCCGCAAGCCGCTAACGGAAGGCCGGCCTGGTAGCCTCAAACCCTCACAATGGTTGGTCGGGAGGCGCGTTCCCAGAGCTCTAGCTCACGGACCGAACTCACATCATTCACGTGGCCTGATCCAGGACGTGCGGCGAGGCGAAGGTTTGGTGTGGCGTGGGATCGTAAGTAGAGTTGACTGAGCGTACTCGGCCGCGCCTGCGGTCTCGAAAGTTGCCCGATGAATCAGCACCCCGTCTATGTGGAGCCTCCAAAGGGCCAATTTGTCATTCCCGCCGCGCCGCCAGAGCCGGTGATCTTTTCCCTGGTGATTCCTACCTACAACGAAGCGAGCAATATTGCGCCTCTCATTGAGAGGCTTGAGAGCCTCTTGCGTCCCCTCTTGGGACGGCGCTTTGAACTGATCGTTGTCGACGATGACAGCAAGGACGAGACGTGGCGTATCGCTGCCGAATTGGCTGAGGTTTACCCCTCTGTGCGCGTACTTCGACGTAAGGACGAAAGAGGGCTCGCCACCGCTGTCATCCGAGGCTGGCAAGTGGCGCGCGGAGAAGTGCTCGGAGTCATTGACGCCGATCTGCAGCATCCGCCCGAGGCGCTTCGGGCGCTCTTGGCGGAGGTCGGTCGCGGCGCGGACCTTGCCGTGGGAAGCAGGAACGCGGAAGGCGGAGGGGTCAGCGACTGGAGCTTCTCGAGGCGAGTGCTATCGCGCGGCGCGCAGCTCCTAGGCTTGTTGATCTTGCCGGAGGTTCTGGGTCGATTAACCGATCCAATGAGCGGCATGTTTCTTGTGAGGCGTTGCTCTGTTGTGGGAGTACCGCTCGATCCGATTGGATATAAGATCTTGATCGAGGTCGTGGCGCAGGGGAAGGTGCGCTGGATCGGCGAGACTGCCTACGTCTTCCGTGAGCGTGAGGAGGGGGAGTCAAAGGTTTCCCCGCGAGTCTACGTGGAGTATTTGCTGCATCTGTTGCGGCTTCGGCTCAAGATCTCCTCTCGCTTCCCCATCCTCCGCTACGCGACGGTGGGGCTCATCGCGAGCCTGATCGATATGGGGCTGCTCTATGTGTTCAGTGACACGGCGATGCTCGGGTGGGGCATCGCGCGCAGCAAATTGGCCAGCGGATTCATTGCGCTCGCGCTGAGTTTCCCACTGCTCGAATATTGGACGTTCAGGCGCACTGCGCTTTCGCGCACAAGAACCCAATCTATGCGACGACTCTTCGCCTTTGTCGCTGTGGCAGTGGTCGGGCTCCTTGCCGCCACATTTGCGCTCAGTCTATTGGTAGAGTTTTCTGGACTCGACCGCTATTCGGCCAACGCCGTGGGGATCGCTCTGGTCGGGCTGTGGAACTATTTCCTGCACCGCCAGATCACTTGGACGAACTCGGAGCTGCGCGTAATTGCGAGACCTGGCGCCGGGCTCGAGCCGAACCTCTCTTGGGAGACGCTCCAGGCCCTTCTTAAGGTCAACGAGACGCCGCGGCGGGATGGGGCGTTGACTGCCTAACGGTAAGTCAGACGATGTGCTGAACGCACGGGCTGCGGCGCTTCTTCGCAAACGCCGTCAGTACCCACCCGAAAGCAACGGTTGAGATCTCGAGCTCGGTGCCGCCCGCGTCGAGCAGGAACTTTTCCAATCGCGCGGGTGTCATCTTAGTAGGATGGATATCGCGTCGACTGAACCCCTGTGCGCGAGCGATGAGCTCCAGCGCTGTAGCTTCGAGGATGTTCATCGAAGCGGATGCGTAGTTCGGCGTGGTCAGGAAGAGCTGTCCATCCGGCTTGAGTACGCGCAGTGCTTCGGCAAGCCAGGGCACAGGGTCAACGATGTGTTCGACGACGTCCATCGATGTGACAAGGTCGAAGCTCTCGTCAGGGTAAGGGAGAGGAGCGCCGGGCGTGAGCACGTCGCAGCTCCTGAGTTCACTTCCAAAGAGTCGTCTTGCCTCGTCCATGGCGCGCGCGTCGATGTCGCAGGCGGTTAGACTCAGGCGCTCTCTGTTCTTGATCAGCGGCAGCTCGAGAAAAGGACCGGAACCGAGATTCAAGACGTTCGGGCCGGACGCTCCGTCCACAGCCCGTTGAAGCGATTCAATGATGGGTCCATGATAGAGTCGCCACGGAAAACGAAGTTTCAGGTGATGATTCGAGAAGTAGTCCGGTTGTTCGTTGGGCGAGTTCATGGCTTCTTGGCAACTATGACGAATTCTGCGGTTCTTCTGCTGTCGCCGAGCGAAAGCGCTCCTTGAACCATTCGATAGGCCGGCTCCGCGAGGATTCTCCGGAGGCCCGGGAAGTTCGTCCAGCGTCGGGTCACCTTTTTGTTAACGAAACCGAGCAGCGACGGGAGCAGGAACATCTCGAACGCCATCGTGGTCGCGCTCGACAGCACCGGGTCGACTCGCTCGACCTGAAATCCGGCTTCGCTGGCCACCTTGCGCCAGCCATCTTGATCATGAAGATGTTCGTGCACGAAGAACTCGTCGATGAAATGCTGAAGACGCCTGGCGAGCCCTGGGCTCAGGGTCGACAGCGTCCGGTAGCTCAAGAGGGCCTCGGCCCAGTCGCGATTGGGCACGTATGTGATGAAGGTCCCTCCTGGCTTCAAGGCACGGAAGATGGCCTGAAGTGCCAGGTCCAGGCGCGGAACGTGTTCGAGCGAGCAATTGGCGACGCAGGTTTCGAAGTAGGATTCGGGAAGTGCGTACGTCGTTACATCTCCGGTGATGACGCGGTGATACGGACCGCGCTTCTCAGCGAGCTTCGTCTCGTGGGCGTTGATGTCGATGCCCCAGGCTTCGAGCCCTTGAAATGCAATCTCGGCAAAGACTCCGTCCCCGCAGCCAACGTCGAGCAGCGGTGATCCCAGGGGCTCGTTTCGGAGTGAGCTCAGTCGAGCGCACTCTTTGATGCAAAGGGCCGTCGGAGTCGAAGGGAAGTAGCGGGCGAAGTCGTCCCGAGTGACCTCAAATTCTACCATTTGTGTCCAATCGAACGGAAAAGGCCGCGACGCGTCAATTGAAATAGACGCATTTTCTTGGACTGGAGCTCTTATTTAGGAATCCTCAGCTTCGGTGGGACGGTTCCTTGGCGAACGCGGCACGGCGTAAGACCGGGTTTGGTTGGGCAGAGTTGCTGGGAGCGACGCAGCCCACTATGCCTCGCATCGTGTTAGGGAAGGTTGGGAGTGGGGCGACCGGGAAGATTCGCTCCTCGTTCAAGGAATTAGGCAAATCGGCCATTTGGCTTCAGGGCGTCGGGGTCGTCAGCGTCGTTCTGGCTGCGGTCGCTTTGGGAATCATTCCCCCGGAAAGCAGGCGTCCGATCAATTGGTGGATCGTCGACTATGCGAAGATTGTCGGCTACCAAGCACTATTAGGTCTCGCTTGGTGTTCGGCAGGCGCGTTCCTCTTGCGTTTCCTGCCGACTCCCGGATGCGGCAGGCGGGAGCGACTGCTTTATGCCGTCACTCTGGGGGTGGTCGCTTTCGCCTTGCTATTGTACGTGGCGGGCACTCTCAGACTTTTTGGTCCGGTTCTGGCGCTGCTCATGCCAGGCCTCATGATCCTTCTAGGACTGGGTGATCTCATTCGTCTCCTACGTTCCTCACGACGGGAGGAGAAAGGGGGAGAGAGTGTCCTGCTCCATTTCGTCCGCGCATTTGGTTACATCGGTATCTTTCTGGTCGTCCTGCAGAGCGCGACGCCGAATTCAATCCACTACGATGGCACATGGACCCACTTGACGATCGCGGAGGATTACGCGCGAGAGGGAGGGCTCGTTCCGTTCTTTGGGTCCATTGCGAAGAACCTCCCTCACCTTGCGAGTATCCTTTACACCTGGGCATTCATGGTGCCCGGGTTGGGGCATCCAGCGCTGCATTGGCTTTGCGCCCAATGGCTGGAACTTCAAATCTTTGGTTTCACCTTGCTGGGAGTTTCCGCGGTGTCCACTTGGCTCTCGGGAAGGACTCGCTTCCCCGGAGTCTGGGCAGCGTTTTTCCTTTTCCCCGGTTTCTATATCTACGACTCAAATTTCGGCGGCGGCTCGGATCACGTTGCGGCTTTCTTTGCGCTCCCTGCCTTGATTGCGAGCGTACGGGCCGCGCGTACATTGAACATGTCCTATGGCGTCATGGCGGGCCTGTTTTCAGGTGCCTTGATGCACACGAAGTTTCAATGTTTTTACCTCGTTTTGCCGCTCTTTCTGTATCTAACGATTCGTTGGGCGAGGCACGGGGTCGTGCGTTGGCTCCGGAAGAGAAAAGGGCAAGCGGACTTTTTCTTGCCTGTTCGCGCATGGCTCGGAGCTCCTCTGGCCTACGGCCTGGCCTTCCTACTGTCGTTCGGACCGCACCTCCTCAGGAACGCAATCTACTACAAGAACCCCGTCTATCCCCTGCTTCCGAGCGTGTTCAAGAATGGCCCTTACCTCGAGAACATGCCCTACGATCCGTTTACGCAGACGCGTGAGGCGTACGCGAGCACGATACCCCAAGCGCTCGAACTCATGTTCACCTTTTCGGTGAAGCCCCAGTACGCCTTTGGGGAGGCGATCCCAGTTTTCGGTTCACTCTTCACTCTGCTCTTGCCAGTTGGGCTCTTGAGCTTTCGGCGGCGAAAGTTGTTTCTGGCTTTTCTTCTTTCGAACGCCGCGCTCTTCCTGTGGTGTTACACCTATCGAATCGACAGAAATCTTCAGCTCGTTCTGCCTTGGTTCGTCGCGGTCACAGGCTGCTTGCTCTCCCTGCTTTGGCGCGCGGGCTGGGGCGGTCGCGCTGCCGTAGTGGTAGCCGTCGCTCTCCAGGTTGGCTGGGGATCACGCTTCATGCTGGTCGGAGGTCAGGACAGGATTCAATCGCTGTTGAGCCTTGTACGCAGTTCGCCGAATGGGAGTTTGAAGGCTAGGTGGGACGGCTTTCGCAGCTCGTATCGGGTTCTCGGAGAGAAGCTTCCGGAGGACGCAACGCTGCTCCTGCATACCGGGCATGTCCATCTGGGAATCAACCGGCGAACGATGGGTGATTGGGCCGGGTGGCAGCACGTGATCGACTACCGAACGATGAAGAACGCCCGAGAGGTCTATCTGGGCTACCGGAACGTGGGCATCACGCACATCACCTGGAACAAACACGACTACCCCGTCACGAAACAAGAGGACGCTTTGTTCCATGAGTTCACCCGACACTATGCGAAACGCATGGCTGGCCCCAGCGATGTGAAACTATGGGCAATGCCTGATGAAGCTCCCCCGGCTTGTGAGCCTATGCTCGTTGTCACCAAAAATCTTCATGGGTATCGGGATGGTCTGTACCCGATTGAGGCGCTCGGAGTCTTCGAGACCCTTCCGCAACATCTCCTGCAGTATCCGGAACCGTCAAGAACTGCGCGAGACAGTCAAGAGTGGGCCGATCTACTCAAAGCTGCAGACGTCGTCTTTTGGTCTGAGGATGGGTCCGAGTTTCGGGGAGCCGCCAAAGGAGCCATGTCATCGCTCTTCAAGCACGAACACACTTACTACTCGGGTTTCGGTGGGCGACGTTATGCGATCTACCTTCGCCGGGACGAAACCAGGCGTCCTTGCGCTTCCTCGACGCCTAGTCCGTGAGCGAGTTCTTATTCCCGAGGATCGGATGCGGGGAGAAGGGGGCGAAAGGAAGTCAGTTTGGCGCTGAGAGGAACATCGCGGCCGCAGCCAAGACCAACAAGAGGGGAACCCCCAAGTGATAGATGCGTCGTGATAGGATCGCGTCGAGCTCAATCGTGACGCTCTTCGCGGTCAGAAGCAGCTTTGAGGTGATTGCGGTAAGCTCTGCGACGCGGGCCTGCCGAAACTGTTCGTCAACATGAGCAGTTTGGGGTTGTGATAGCCAACTCTTCCAGAGTTCCTGTGCCTGAGCGAGTCCAAGCCGAAGGCTCACTTCGCGCCAGCTGGACTCTGTGAGGGGAGGTTCCGCTTCCTTCTCGATCTGATCGAGGATGGCGAGAGACGCCCAAGTAGCAGCTTGTCTCAGGAGTTCCAGGATCGGGCCCGCGGAAGACGCGTCCGCGTTAGGATTCTGGTTCGGTCCTAGGCTCTCGGCTGCGTCGAAAGAAGCTTGAGCGCGATCGATGTACGCTTGCGCTCGCATGGAGATCTTCTCCCGCTCGAGTCGCAGCGCGCGTGCCCGATTCGATTGCCAGAACCACTCCCAGGGGGGCTCCCGTCTCGACTCGGGGCCTCGCGAGGATTCCGAAACCGGATCACGTGCGGCAGCGTCCGACGGCGTGGGTGGAGGATCGAGCGTCGTCACGGGAGAGGCTGACTCTGTCATTGCGAGATCTCGATGACGCACTCGTCACTTCCCGAGGTCGCTTTGCCGAAAGGCAGGGCCTTGGGCGCGCGGATGCGCAAGGCGCCGCTCGAGGGCTTCGGGATGATCGCGCCGCGGGTCGTGGGACGCCCTTCTTGTGCCGCTTCGAGCTCGACGACAATGTCGCCTCCCTCGGAGGAGTAACCGCGATATGAGGCGATCGGCGCGCTCTTGGCAGAACAAGGGACGCCATCGGATTCCAATGCGACCACGACCTGAGAAGCAGGATCGATGGTCGGGACTTCACCCGACCAGGCGAAGGCCGGAGAGGAAGGGGGACCCACGACAACCGCGAGACATTGGCAGGCGAGAGCTGAGGCGGGGTCTTTGAGCCTTAGATCGTGCCGAGCTCCGAGCAGGGCAGGGCCACCGGGAGTTCCAGGAGCGGCCGTCTCGCTGTTTGCATCGAGGTTGGTCGAAACGGCGCCGGTGCTCCTTGCGGCGCGGGTGCCTTCCACGTCGAAGTCGACACTGGCATCGACGTCGGTGTTCACCTCAGCGCTCGCCTTGGCTTGAGCTCCGCCACATCCAGTGAGCCAGGCTGAGCTCGTGAGGAGGAGGGTAAGAGTGAGCGGCACTCCGCCCCGGGGGAGAGCTCCTCTCACCGCTAAGGGGAACGAGGGCACCAAGGTCTGTAACCGTGGGACTCGGCTCATGAACTCCTCCAGCATATGACTCTCGGCATCGTCCCATCTCGGGGCCGATTTGGGCAAGAGAACGCTTAATTGAGCTCTTCTCGTAGCTCTTCGATGAGCTTGCGCGCCTTGCGGCTCAGCTTTTCCGGTACCTCGACCTCGACGAGAACGTGCACGTCGCCCCGCCCACGGCCGTTGAGCTGGGGAATTCCTTTCCCGCGGGTGGTGAGGACCGTGCCCGGCTGCGTTCCGGCCGGGTATTTCACGACGATCTCGGAATCATCGGGCAAACGAACCGTGAGCTCGCCGCCGAGAGCGGCGTCCGGGAAAGAAACGCGCCGCCGAGTCCCGATATCGAACCCGTCGCGCTCGAACTCGGGGTGCGGCTCGAGCTCGACATCCACATAGAGGTCACCTGGCTCCGCCCCGGGGTGTCCAGGCATTCCTTGTCCCGGAACGCGCAGTCGCTGGCCCCCATCGATGCCAGCGGGGAACGACACGAGCACCTTGCGGCGCTTCTCGACGTAGCGCTCGCCGCGACACTCGGGGCACGGATCGCTGATCACTCGCCCCTGGCCGCGACAGGCGGGGCAGGTTGTCGAGAACATGATGAATCCGCGCTGGGTCGCGACTTGTCCGCTGCCTTGGCAGGTTCCGCAGGTCGTCGGTTTGGTCCCGGCCCGTGCACCGCTTCCTTCACAGGCCTCGCACGGCGCGGCCCCTCGGATTTGGACCTCCTTCTTGGTGCCCGTCATGGACTCCGCAAGGGTGAGCGTGGAGCGCACCCGCGTGTCTTGACCACGCCGGGAGGCCTGGCCTCCACCACCTCCTCCACCGCCGAATCCTCCGAAAAAGTCGGAGAACATGTCCTGGAAGTGGCTGAAGATGTCGCCCATCCCCGCTCCTTGGAAGTCGAAGCCCGCGCCCATCCCTTGGTGGCCGAAGCGATCGTATTGGGCGCGCTTCTGCTCGTCGGAGAGCACGGTGTACGCCTCGGTCGCCTCCTTGAACTTCACCTCCGCCGAGGGATCGCCCTTGTTTCGGTCGGGATGAAACTGAAGGGCGAGCTTTCGATATGCTCGTCGAATGTCGTCATCGCTCGCGTCTCTTGCGACGCCGAGCACTTCGTAAAAGTCGCGCTTTTCGCTCATGGAGTCGGGGCTTGGGGGAGGCTAGACCCGCGGAACTTAAGTCTCTCTTGAGCATTCACAAGGCCTAGAGCCGTGAAAACGACGGGGGAGGGCGATTGTGGCGCAGAACCCCGCAGGATTCGGCGCGTTCTTTCTTGGCCGGGCGCGGCGCCGCTGCGGGGGACCGGGGAGGAGGCGCCCTGGCTCACAAGCCTTCATCGCTGACTCCGGTTGTTGGAGGAAAGGTCTTTGCCTACTGTAGGCTGTTCATGAAGCGCGCACTGATCACCGGGATCTCAGGACAAGACGGCTCCTACCTTGCCGAGTTTCTGCTTTCCAAAGGGTACGAGGTGTACGGGCTCATCCGACGCTCGTCGAGTTTCAACACTTCGCGCATCGACCATCTCTATCAAGACCCCCACGAGAAAGACGTCAGGCTGCGCCTCGTCTACGGCGACTTGAATGACGCGAGTTCCCTGAATCGGGTGCTCAGGTCCATCAAGCCAACGGAGATTTACAATCTCGGCGCCCAGAGTCACGTGCGAGTCAGTTTCGACGTCCCCGAGTACACGGGGGAGGTCACGGGTCTCGGTTGTGTGCGCTTGCTGGAAGCGATTCGTGAGACCGAGCTCGAGTGCCGCTTCTATCAGGCTTCTTCGTCTGAGCTTTACGGTAACGTCGTGGAGACGCCGCAGAACGAGGCTACGCCGTTTCGGCCGCGGAGCCCGTACGCTTGTGCGAAGGCTTACGCTTTTTATGTGACCGTGAACTACCGCGAGAGTTACGGGCTTCACGCGAGCAACGGAATACTATTCAACCACGAATCACCTAGGCGTGGTGAGACGTTTGTGACGCGAAAGATCACGCGGGCTGCTGCGCGGATCAAGCACGGCGTTCAGGACAAGCTCTTCCTCGGGAACCTCGACGCCAAGCGGGATTGGGGTTTCGCGGGGGACTACGTCGAAGGCATGTGGCTCATGCTGCAAGCGCCTGAGCCTGATGACTACGTCTTGGCAACAGGAGAGACTCACTCAGTGCGTGAGTTCTTGGAGGAAGCATTTGGGGCGCTCGATCTCGACTGGAACAAGTACGTCGAGATCGATCCGCGTTATTTCCGCCCGGCCGAGGTCGATCTCTTGCAAGGGGACGCGAGCAAGGCGCGGAAGCGCTTGAATTGGCGCCCGAAGGTCGGCTTCCGAGAGCTCGTGCGCATGATGGTGGAGGCGGACATGGCCCTCGTACATCGAGAGCTTTACGGTCAGAGTAAGAGCTCTCTCATCGATCCCGCAGCGGGTGCGCCCGACTGACCACCGTCAACCGAGCGCCTGGTTCGCTCGGTACCAGCGGATGGTCTCGTCGAGGCCTTCGTCGAAGGGAACCTTCGCTTCAAAGCCGAAGCGATCTTTCGCGCGAGTCACATCGAGGGACCTGCGGGGCTGTCCGTTTGGCTTTGAGGTGTCCCAGCGAATCGCGCCAGCGAAGCCGATCTTCCCGGCGATACGTGCTGCCAGGTCTCGCATCGTGATCTCAAAGCCTGCTCCGAGATTGACCGGATCGGGATCGTCATAGTGCTTCGCGGCTTCCACGAGGCCACGAGCTGCGTCGCGCACGAACAGGAACTCGCGCGTGGGCGAGCCGTCTCCCCAGAGCACGACCTCTTCGCTTCCTTGTCTCCGCGCGGTCTCGAACTTGCGAATCATGGCCGGGATGACGTGAGAGGTCTCGAGATCGAAGTTGTCCCGGGGGCCGTAGAGGTTCACCGGGAATAGCATCACGAAGTTTGATCCGAACTCCTGGCGATAAGCCTGCGCCATTACGAGCAGAGCTTTCTTAGCGATTCCGTAGGGAGCGTTCGTTTCTTCCGGATAGCCGTTCCAGAGATCGTCTTCGCGAAACGGGATCGCCGCGTACTTCGGGTAGGCGCAGATCGTTCCCGCGATGACGACCTTTTCCGTCCCGGCGCGACGCGCCTCTTCGAGCACATGCAGGCCCATCGCCATGTTGTCGTGGAAGAACGTTCCAGGGCTCTTCTGGTTCGCTCCGATACCCCCGACGCGGGCGGCCAAATGGAACACGAGGTCGGGCCTATAGCTCTCGAAGAGACGGCGCGTCTCGGCCTGGTCCGTCAGGTCGTATTCGGCGGAACGCGGGGCAAAGATCTCGGTGGCTTTCGCGCGCTCGAGCTCTTCGATGACATGTGTTCCGAGGAAACCTGCTCCTCCGGTCAAGAGCACCTTCGCCGATGTGAGCTCGAAAGCCATGGGATTCTTTTTTTTGTCAGCTGCTCGGGGCGAGGCGCTTTTCCAGGGATGCGACCGTCCAACGGAGAGCGACGAGCTCAGCCTCCTTGTCGGCGAGCTCCCCACTGAGCGACAGGATCTCCTCCTTCAGAGTGTCCCCCGCAGGAGCGGCGTTTTCGGTGCGGCGCGGGATTTCGGCGACGAGCGTCTGAGCGTAGAGGGAAAGATCGGCGAGTTGTTTCTCGAGAGCGAGGATATGTTCTCCGCGCTTCTTGAGCTGAGCCTCGAGGGTGAGGTTCTCTTTCTCGAGGGCACAGTCCGGCTCCTCCTTTCGCTCCGAGAGTTCGCTCTGTTTCTTCGCGAGCTCCTGCTCGAGGTCGGCGACTCGATCGGTGAGCTCGTCGACTTCGTCCTCGCTTTCCTTCAGGTGAGCCTCGAGGGTTTGAATACGGGCGCGGGCCTTGTCGAGCTCTTCTTGGGCGAGGAGCGCCTCTTCGAGCTCGCGCTCGAGGCGGCGAACCCGGTCGTCCGCCCATTTGCGCTCCTTTTTCGTCCGCTCGAGCTCCCGCTCCGTGTGAGCCGCCTTCTCGGACAGCTCTTCATAGGCGGTCGCGGCGAGGGACGCGGCGCGGGCTTCGGCGAGCTCCGTGCGCGTGGTGTCGAGCTCGCGCGTCAGCCGCTCGACCGTCTCCCGGAGTGATGTCAGCTCTGCCTGATCTCCGGTCGCGCTTTCTAGGCGTCCGAGCTCGGCTTCGAGCTCTCGCTCGCGCCTCTGCGCCAAGCGCAGCTCGTCTTCGAGGGATTCGAGGCGCCGCTCGGCGCGTGCGCCTCGCGTCACCTCAGCCTGACGTCCCACCTCGAGCGCGAGCTGTCCCGGCATCTGGACGACTGTCATGTCGTCGAGATCGAGGGTCGCGAGGGTCTCGGCCGCGCCGCACAGAGCTATATAGTAGTCGACCTGGTCCGACTCGCCCCCGAGCAAAGCGTTGTCGAGGGAGGGTACGGGCGCGGAGGTCAAGGACAAGCTGACCACAGCAAACCCGACAAAGGGGGTCTGGGCCAGGAAGGCGACGGACTGAAACGTTGTCTTGGTCAGTCGTTCCAGTTCTTCGTAGGGGAGCCAGCGCTCCACCTTGCCCAAAAGGCCCGAGGTCGTCCCGGAGGCGGCGCTCGAGATGACGACGATTCCATCCGACGCGATGGCGCGTCGGGCGGCGTCCAGGATCTCTTGAGGGCGGTCATGCTCCTCGAGGTTCGTCACTATGGCGACGTCGTAGGCGCCGTCCCGAACGAGGGTGTCGGTGAAATGGGAATAGGTGACGCGCCGCTCGCTGTTCTGGCCGGCGGCCTGGGCGACGCGGCGGGCGTCCGGGTCGGCCACGTGACAAAGGCGGGCGCCGCGCCCGAGGACCATGTCAGAGGCGCGTGTGAGCGCGTTTCCGATCAAAAGGACGCGGCTCTTCTCGAGCAGAGGTTCGACATGGGCAAGGGCGGCCGCGATAGGGCTCAGAGGGACGAGGCTCATGGGACAGGTTGGCTTCCGATCGCGGCCACGCTACCACACAAAGCGCGCTCATCGGACCCCGAGAAGGCCGACAAGAGTCCCCTAGCCGCCGCTTTTTTCGCGTTCCCATGAAAGTCGTCCACAAGAAAGTCCTGGTCGCCGACGGGCTCACCCCCGTCTCGGCCTACCTGGCGCTCCGCGAGCACTCGCCGCAGGGTTCGTTCCTCTTCGAGAGCGTCGTCGGCGGCGAGCGGTGGGCTCGTTATTCGATCCTAGGCTATCGTCCGGAGAAGAGCATCGTCTTGTTCGGGGAGGCGGGTCAGGACCCCTTTGCGCGTCTCGCAGAGCTCGCGCCGGCTGGCGGCGAAGACCAGAGCGATCCCGCCGAGCGCTTCGCAACAGCGCACGTCGGCTTGCTTGCTTACGAGATGGTCCACTTCGCGACCAAGGTACCCCGCTGGCCGAGCGAGTCCGAAGGACCGATTGCGCGCCTTCTCAGCAATTGCACCGTGGTGGTCTTCGACCACCTGAAACAAACTCTCACGATCGCCTCTACGGTCACGGAAGAGGTCGATCGAGCCGAAGAATTGCTCCGGCACGCCCCTGCGCTCGAGCCGTTCGTCCCTCCTGATCCGGCGGCCCTGCCTGGGGATGTGTCGGTGACTCAGAGCGAGGCTGAATACTCTGAGGTGGTGGAGAGCTGTCGCGAGTACATTCGCGCCGGCGACGCGTTCCAAATCGTGCCCGCGCGCACGTTCAGCGTCCCGGATCAGGGAACCGACCCGTTCGAGGTCTATCGCGCGCTTCGCGTGCTTTCGCCGGCCCCCTACATGTACTTCCTCGACCTCCCGGAAGAAAAAGGGGCGCCGCGGGTCGCGATCGCAGGTGCGAGCCCGGAGACGCTGGTGCGCGTCGAGGCCGGCAAGGCGTTCTTGCGTCCGATCGCTGGAACTCGAAGGCGGGGCCGCACTCCGGCCGAAGACGAGGCTCTCGCCGAAGAGATGCTTGCCGATCCGAAAGAGATCGCCGAGCATGTTATGTTGATCGACCTCGGTCGAAATGACATCGGGCGCATCGCGGAGTACGGGAGCGTTAAGGTTCCCGAGCGGATGTTCGTCGAGCGGTATAGCCACGTGATGCACATCACGAGCGTCGTTGAGGGGAAACTCCGCGAAGGGCTCGGACCTTGGGACGTGCTCCGCGCTACCTTCCCTGCGGGTACGCTCTCGGGAGCGCCGAAGGTGCGCGCGATGCAGATCATTCGCGAGCTCGAGCCTCGCCCTCGGTTCTCTTACGGGGGAGCGATCGGATATGTCACGCGCGGTCAGGATCTCGATTTCGCGATCGGGATTCGTACGGTTGTCGCGCGGGACGGACGCTTTGAGGTCACCGCGGGCGCCGGCATCGTGGCTGATAGTGATCCCCGACTCGAGTGCAAAGAGACTTCGAACAAGGCGCGGGCGGCCCTGTCGGCGATTCACGCAGCGCGGACGCGGCAGACCGAGTCGAGCTGAATCGTCGCCGCCCTCAGGACTTGCCTTGAAGTTCAAAAAAGGGCGCTCTGCGGCGAAGCGGGCGCCCCCGGGCTGCTCAGAGCCAGCCTTGCTCACGGTACCAAGCTGCCGTCAGAGCCACGCCTTCGGAGAAGATGACGCGGGGCTCCCAGCCGAGCTCGAGACGAGTTGTGGCTCCATCACAGACCCAGCTCGAGGCTCGGAGCTCGTTGCATTTGTCGACGGTAAGCATCACCGGCTGATCCGTGAGCTTGCCGTACATCTCGCTCACGCGGGCCGCCGTGCGCACGAGACGCTCGGGGAGCGGCACGCGGATCCAGGCGCGCTTGTTGAGCGCCTTCTCGACGAGCTGGATCATCTCCTTGAAGGAGATCGGGACGCCATCCTCCACGTAGTAAACGGATCCGCTCGGGACATCCGCGGTCAGGGCCTTTACACAGGCATCCGCGCAGTCGGGGCCGTAGATCATCGAGTACATCGCGTCGAGCGGGTTCGTCAACGGGAGCACGCCGCTCATGACCGCCTTGAAGAAGATCAAGATCTCGCGGTCTCGGGGCCCGTAGATGGCGGGGGGCCTGAGGATGACCGATTCGATCTTGTCTTTCTGGGCGATGAGCAATCTCTCCGCAGAGAGCTTGCTGCGCCCGTAGGCGGTCACCGGCGGGGTCTCCTTGCCGACACACACGGCCGGCCCGCCCTTTTCACTCGGGCCGCCTGCTGCCTGGCTCGACACGAAAACGAAGCGCTTCACGCCGTGCTCGAGCGCAGCATCGAGCATCGTTTGGGTCCCGCCGGTGTTCACGCGGCGGAACTCTTCCGCGTCCTTTGCTTTGACCAAGCCGGCCACGTGAATGACCTCACTCACGCCCTCGGTCGCAGAGAAGACGCTAGCTCGATCTTCTACGGACCCCTCCCAGAGGGTGACGTTCGGCAACGTACTCAAGAACTTGGTATTGCTCGACTTGCGCACCAGCGCGCGCACGGGGACGCCCGCGTTCGAGAGCTGCTCCGCGACGTGCGACCCAAGAAATCCAGTAGCTCCTGTCAGTAGGACCGTCATGCGTGCCCCGATAGCAACGCGCCCGCTCGAGAGCAAATCGAGCGAGGGGTGACTAGACGCCCCTCGCTCGGCCTGAGAGCCTCAGAGGAGCTTCTTGTAGATGCGGTAGGTTTTGTACACCGTTCCGCCCATCATCTTGATGCCGAGATTGACGGGGGCGTTGTCCTCGAGGGTCCAGGAAAGCTCGCCCCAGTCGATGCCGAGACGCTGACCGCTCTTCGACAGCTCCGCGTACATGAACGTCGAGAGAGCGCCGTACTTCTTCGTATTCCGGAACTTCTTGCGCACGCCGAGGAGGGCCAGGCGCGCGGTCCTGGTCCCTTTTACCTTCAGACCCCAAAGTAGTTGGAGCGCGCCGGTGGGGAGCAGCTTGCCTGTGAGGTAACGCAGGTGCTCGTTGATGTTGGGAAGAGCGATTGCGAAGGCGGCTGGTTCACCGTCGACGCTGACCAGGAAGGTCAACTTTGGCTCGAGGATGAGCTTGAAGTCCTCGCCGAGCTTCTTGAGCTCCGCGCGGGTGAGCGGAACGAAGCCCCAGTTCTCTTGCCAAGCGTCATTGAAGATTTCCATGACGAGCTCGACCTCACGGGCGATGTTCGTCTTGTCGAGATGACGGACGCTGACCTCAGGGAGCGCTCGGATGGCCTCGGAGGCGCGCTGAGCCCTTGGGGGCAAAGGTCCGACGACGTAGCGCCAGGCGAAGAGATCTTTCTCCTTTGCGTAGCCGGCAGCTTCAATGAGCGGTCCCTGGTAGGGACGATGATGAGGCATGAGCACCATAGGAGGGCGATCGAAACCGTCCACCAAGCAGCCCATCTCTTCGTTGGAGCCGAGGGACATCGGTCCGATGATGTCCGTCATTCCTTGGCGCCTGGCCCAGGCTTCCGCTTCGCCGAGCAGACGGCGCGCAACTTCGGCGTCGTCGATCGTGTCGATAAAGCCGAAGAAAGCGGTCTTTGTGCCGTAGCGCTCGTTCCACAAGTCATCGACCTGCGCCGTGATTCGCCCCACGCAGACGCCATTTTTGTGCGCCGTGAACGCCATGCCGCGGGCGTGCTGCCAGAAAGGGTAGCTCTTGGAGAGGCGTCCTTTGAGCTCGAAATCGAGAGGGCGGACGTAGTTCTTGTCGTTTTTGTAGATGAGGTCGACGACGTCCAAAAACTGTCGGAAGTTCCCACCGATGGGGATGGTCTTAATCTCGATGCTCACGGATGCTCCCTCCCGCCTCAGATCACGCCGTACTTCTTGCCCACCTTGGCGAAGGCATCGAGGGCCCGGTCGAGGTGGCTGCGCTCATGGGTGGCCATGTAGCTGGTGCGCAGCATCGCGCTCTTCGGCGGCACCCCGGGTGAGATGAAGGGGTTCGTATACACGCCGTACTCCTCGAGCAGGTCGCGCCACATCATGATCGTGCGCAGATCTTGGCGAATGTAGATCGGGATCACGGCCGTCTCGGTCGTCCCGAGCTCAAAGCCGAGCTTGCGCAGCTCGTCGCGCATGTAGTTGAAGTTTTCGTGGAGCTTGTCGATGCGCCAGGACTCTTCCTGCATGACCTCAAAGGCGGCCATTGCCGCCGCGACGCTCGGGGGCGCAGCAGCAGCAGCGAACATGAAGCTGGGTGCGAAGTGGCGGATGTAGTCGAGGACCTTGCGCTCGCCGACCAGATAGCCGCCGATTGAAGCGAAGGACTTCGAGAACGTGCCGCCAATGAGATCGACCTGGTCGGCGACCCCGAAGTGATGAGCGGTGCCGCGGCCGAGCGGACCAATGACGCCGAGGGCGTGCGCGTCGTCGACCATGATGCGCGCGCCGTGTTTTTTTGCGACGGGCAGGATCTTGTCCAGATGGCAGATCTCGCCCTCCGCCGAGAAGACGCCGTCGGTGATCACGAAAGCGCCCTCATCGGGAGAGAGCTTCTCGAGAGCCGCATCGAGCGATTCAGCGTCGTTGTGCTTGTAGCGAACCTGACGCGCGCCTGCTGACATTCCGAGGCGGACCCCGTCGTAGAGCGAGGCATGTACATTGCGGTCGATCACCGCGACGGTATTTTTGTTCGAGAGGATCGCTGAGAGGCTCGAGATATTGACCTGGTAGCCGGTCGTGAAGATGAGCGCCGATTCCTTGCCCATCCACGCGGCGAGTTTCTCCTCGAATTCTTCGTGCAGCCGCATCGAACCGTTCACGAGACGTGAGCCGGTCATGCTGGTGCCGAAGCGATCGATGGCGTCTTTGGCGGCTTCGCGAACGCGCGGGTGCGTCGTGAGGCCAAGGTAGTTGTTCGAGCCGAACATGATGACCCGCTTGCCGTTGATCTGGGCTTCGGGGCCGTCATTCAAGTCGAGGGGGCGGAAAAAGGGGTAGATGCCTCGCTTCCGCGCGTTGTCGGCGGCGGTGAACTTATAACACTTCTCGAAGACGTCCTTGCCGCCGATCGTGGCGAGGGAGCGCCTCTGGTTCATGGATTCCTCCATGTCTTCGGAGCCCGCTCCTTCTGCCTCGTCGGCAGTTGTAGTGCTGGCTCCGTTTGAGGCCGAGCCGTTGACCCTGGCCTTCTTCGGCTCGGGTCGGTCTTCGTCGAGTGCTGGATCGATGTTCGGTAGTTGGTAGCCGTCTCGGAGGACTTTCCAGGCCGCCTCCAGACGGTTCGGGGCGTCCATGAGGCCTTCCGCGACTCTCATGACGCGGTCGTCCGAAACCCATCGCATGACGCTAGGGTTTTGCAGAACACGGGTTCCCTGCTCGAGCAGCTTATTCTTCCAGTCCATGAGGCGGGGCGACGCTAGCGCGGGCCACGCGCAAGGGAAACTCCCGGAACGAGGTAGATTTTGGGTGCGAAGGGGGCGTCGCAGCAGCCGCTGAAAGCCGAGGAAAACTGCTAAGATCGAGGACGAAAGGACGGAATCGTCTCCGGCCAGGGGTCCCGGCCCCAGTCGGGAAGTTCGACGTGTTCGAGGCTAAGCCCGCGCGCGGGGGCGGTCACGCCGAGCGCGAGACGGCTTCCTCCGGTGAGGGCGCTCAGGGCCGCCCCGGGGGGCAATCGGCCGCGTCCCACGTCCACGATGGTGCCGGCGATGATGCGCACCATGTTGTAGAGGAAGCGATCTCCGTGCACCCAGAGATCGAGGCAGCGTGGATCGTCGGTCGCCTCCGAGATGCGGACTTCCGTGAGGGTCCGTACAGTGTCGAGGCGCGGGTCTTTCGAACTGCGAAAGGCTTTGAAATCAAAGGTTCCGATCAGAGAGCGCGCTTCCTGCTCCATGAGGGGTCGGTCGAGTTTCTCTCCGAGGCGCCAAGCGTGATGCGCGAGGAATGGATCTTCGACGGGGCTCCTTAAGATGCGGTAGCGATAGACCTTCCAAAGCGGCTTTTTCCTCGGATCGAAGTCGCGATCGACCTCGGAGGCGCGCAAAACAGCGATGTTTCGAGGCAAGAGGCCCGTCAAGGCGAGGACCCAGCCCCGCGAGCGAATCTTGCGGGAGGTATCGAAGGTGACCGGTTGAAGTCGCGCGTGTACTCCCGCGTCGGTGCGGCTCGAGCCGAGCACCTTTGACGCGTCGGGATCGATCTGGCGTAGCGCATCGTCGAGATGGCCCGCGATGGAGGGCGCGTTTTGCTGCTGTTGGAAGCCAGAATAGGCGGAGCCGTCATAGGCGACGAAGAGAAGATGCCGCGTGCGCTGCGGGGACGATGAGGAGCCTTGGGAATCCATTTCGAGACGTGCGCGCGTCTTAGCGCGGCGGCGCGGCGTTGGAGTCGAAATCGTCGCCAGGAGCAATCCGATTGCGAGTGGCCGAGCGAGCGGGGCGCTCCGCAAACCGGCTACGATGGATCACTTCTGCGAGACGAAGTTGATGGGAATGTTGACGTCAACGCAGCCACTTTGCGGCGCGGGGAACGAAGCGCTCCGGAACATTTGGGCTACGCAGCTCGAGACTCCCGCGTCGTGGAGGCTGTCTTCGGCGACGGACGCGCTACAGACACCTCCCGAAGGACTCACACGGACGGCCATGCGGATCTTTCCTTCGAGGCCGGCGTTGACGCGGAGCGCACGGTTATAGCAGGTGCGAGCTTGCCCGGCCTTCGCGCTGAGTGCCGAGAGGAGCGCTGCGGTCTCGGTTCCTTTGCAGGGGCTTGCGCAGCCGGTCGGCGTCTTCGCGGTTCCCGTCTTGGGGGTCGCGACTTCGGTCTTGAGCGGAGGCTCCTCTTCTTCGGGCGGCGGGGGTGGAGGCGGAACGGCGAGCGCTTCAGTCTTCGGCTCTTCCTCTTGGACCGGCGAGACGGTCCTCTCCGGCTGCTCAGGTCCCTTTGGGTTTTGGATCTTCCAAAACGCCAGCCCTCCGCCCACCAGCAAGAGAAGCACACCGAGCCCAATCAATCCTTTGCCCCCACCACCGGTCGGAACTCCCGCAGGACGTTGACTATCTTTGGACGGCTGGCTCTGTCCGGGCTCGCTCATGGAGGCCGATCATAAACGGCGTTTCCAATGGGCGCGAGCCGCCCCGGCTGGTTTATTTTGGTTCGGGCGCCGGAGGGATGCTCTCCGTTCCGAGACGGACGACGTCGACTCCTACGCGCACGGTGTGACGCCCCCCCCCGAGAACCACGCCGCGGAGAGGAGAAACATCACTAAAATCGCGGCCCCACGCGACCACGATGTGTTGTTCGCTGGGCAGGAGATTGTTGGTCGGGTCGAAGGCGATCCATCCATTGTCCGGAAAGTACACAGCAGCCCAGGCGTGGGATGCGTCCGCGCCTACGAGGCGGGGCGTGCCGGGGGGCGGCATGGTTTCGAGGTAACCGGACACGTATCGGGCCGCGAGTCCGACGGCCCGGAGCGCTCCGACCGCTACGTGCGCGAAGTCTTGGCAGACGCCGCTTCGCTGGGCCATCACCTGGTCGAGGGGCGTTGCGATGTCGGTGGCGTGCGGATCGTAGGCGAAGTCGCGATGGATCCGAGTGTTCAGGTCGACGATGGCGTTGATGAGCGGGCGACCCGCGGGAAAAGAGGGCGTCGCATAGTTTAAGAGCGTACTCGTGCGACGGATGAGCGGTGAGTCGAACATCATCTCCCGCGCGGGGAATGCTGCGGGGTCGCGCTCGAGTTGCTCGCGGATGGATTCCCAGGGCTTTTGGAGACCGGGTGAGCTCATGTCCAAAGGGCGTGAGAGAACCTCGAGCTCCGAAAGAGCCTTCACCACAAAGCGGTCATGGGGTTCGATCACCTCGACGGTGTCAACGTCATTCTGGAAATAGTCCCGGGTCGATGTTCTCCAGGAAGGGCGCGGTTCTGTGTGGAGCGCCGTTCTCACGATGGACTGGTGGACGAGATTGCGCGGGCGTTTGCGAATCACGTGCCGACCGTGGGAGACGAGGCTCTCGTACTCGTAGGTCGTCGTATGGGTGAGGCGATATTTCATGGCTCCGAGACGGGTTGTTCGATGGTCCCGGGGCCCCCTTGCACGCGGACGGGCGTAGAGTGTGCGAAATAGGCTTGTGTCAGGTCGTCAGAGAACTGCCAGAGGCTCGTGAGGATGTCCTCGGCCAGAGACAGAAGTCCCTCGGCGCCGTCCCGAGTGAGCTCCTCAGGATCGACCGTGAGCAGGCGAGCCTCAAGGCGCACCAACCGCTGCCGAGCCGGACTCAGCGGGAAGGTGTTCTCTTGGGGGAGTGCGGTCAGATTCTGGAGCATGCCCTGTACTTGGAAGATGACAGATTGCGGGTTCGTGTGGTCAGTCAGAACCAAATCCGCCGCAGGTGCGGGCTGCAGGCTACTCAAATAGCGCGCCCGGTACGTCATCAGGCTGTCACAGATCACCAGAAGAGTCTCGAGAGGGACTCGGGCCTCCTGATTCTGGTTCCGGAAAGCCTCCAGAAGGAGGGTCAAAACGAAGACTGAATGTTCGATCCGCCGCCCGGTATCGAGGAAAATCCAGGCTGGTCCGCGCGTCATACTGTTCTTGGTGACGCCGTGAAACGCGGACAGCGCGAAGTAGATTTCCTCGACGAGAACAAGAACTTCGGCCATTTCGGCGGGGCTATCTTGTTCGGTCGAAAAATTGTGACCAAGGCGGCTCCACCAGCCGGTCACCCGACGCAGGCTGCCCCAGGTGTCGATGGAGAGCCGGCTCCGGGTCTCGGCAGTGAGCCAATGGATCCGCTCGAGGCAATTTTTGATCGAATTCTCGGCAGTCGGCTCAGTGATCGCCTCGAGCAGAGCTGCGCTGAGCTTCTGGTCCTCGGCGCCCGCCGACATGCGCAGGACCCGAAGAACTCGCCGCAAGAAGTCGGCCACGTCCTTAGGTGTCTCGCTGACCTCCGTCGTCATCGGGCCCATCGCGACGCGAATCAGCTTGGCCGCAGAGCTTGCTCGGGCTGAGTAGCGGCCGAGCCAATAGATATCGTCGAAGAGCCGCGACGGAACGTTCACGCCGCCGCGGCGGATGGCGAGCTTGACCTCAGGCATCCGGGGCAAGGTGGGAGCTACGTTTGGTCCTTCACCAATGACCCAGACGTCTTTGCTGGTGGTCGTATTGCCCGGCAAAAGGAACAGGCCGTCGGGCGTGTCGTTCACGCGCCCGAGTCCACCCGGCATCACAGAGTACCCATCGCCCGTGTAACAACCAAAGAGTCGCAGCACGAAGGCTCCGGTCTTCTCGAGTTCAGCGCCGACAGGGACTCGCGAGGCCTCTGGCCATGACTCTGCAACCAGTTGCGATCCATCCTTTCGGATCAGGTTGATCAGTTCAGACTTTCCCTTGGCGGAGAGGCTTCCAGCGACCGGTGATTCTTCGCGGCGGTCGCCGAAGGCAGGTCGAACCCGCCACACCTCGAGCGTGTCGAGCACTTCCTCGAGATGACGCGCATCGCCGAGGTAACGTGTCGGGATCGACTCGAGACCGAGGGGTTTACCGAGTACCCGCGCAAGCTCGGGGAGGTAGGCGCGGAAGGCGGGAGACTCGATCAGCCCCGAGCCGAGTGGATTGGCAATGCCGACTTTCCCTGCACGTACCGCGGACAAGAGCCCCGACACGCCGATGAAGGAGTCATCGCGGAGCTCGAGCGGGTCACAGAAGCCGTCGGTGACGCGCCGCACGATCACGTCGACAGGCTTGAGGCCGTCTAGAGTCTTCAAGAAGACCTCGTCCCCTCGCACGGTCAGATCGCGGCCTTCGACGAGCTCGAATCCTTGGTAGCGAGCCAGATAGGCGTGCTCGAAAGAGCTCTCGTCCTGTACGCCGGGCGTGAGCACGACGATGCGCGGCGCTTGGCCGACGCGGGGAGACAGGCGCTCGAGGGCTGCGCGCATTTCCTGGAAGAACGCGTTGATCTTGGTGACCTGCCACTCGCGGAAGACGTCGCCCCAGAGCTGTCCGACCACGAGCCGATTCTCGAGAGCGTAGCCAGCGCCCGTCGGCGCGGCGGAGCGATCCGAATGGACCACGTACTGGCCGGACGGATCGCGGATGACGTCCGCTGCGTAGAGGATCAGACGCGTGGGCGCGAGCGGCGGCAGATCGCGCAGGGGTCGGTAATAGTTTGGATTACCGAGCACGACCTCGGAGGGGACGACTCTCTCTTTGAGGATGAGAGCTTCTCCGTAGAGATCTTGGAGACAGGCGCCGAGCAGGAGCGCTCGATCCGAGAGGCGCGAGCTCAGCTCGCGGAACTCAGCTCCCGGGATGATGTGGGGGACTTCATCGACCTGCCAAGGGCGGGCAGAGCCTCCCGGGGTCCCGAGCAGATTGTAGCTGACCTCCTGCTCGCGCAGTCTCGAGCGCACGGTTTGGCGCATCGCTTCGCCACGACCTGCGCACTTTTTCGCGACGTAGTCGAGCAGCGGGCGCACATGCTCGCGCGGCGCGCCGCTCGGCTCAAAATACTCGAGGAAAGGCTGCATGGGGACCTTCGAGGCGGGAGGTAGCCGGAGCGGCTCCCGGAGCTCTCACGTTGTGGCAGGTCCTTTCAACCTACCCACCGAAGCGGCGTAGGTCCAGGGTCATCGGGAAGTGAGGGTTGACTCCCCAGCACTCTGGCACGTAACGGCCAGCCGTATGCCCTGCGGCGTCGAAGCGCGCGATGCGGCGACTTTCTGCGGCAGCCGCATTCACGGGTCGTTCTTCTGCTGAGCGTCCTCCGGGATGTACGACGTGATAGGTGCACCCGAAGATCGCTCTTTGGTTCCAGCGGTCATACACGGAGAAGTGTAAGGGGCTGTGGATCCCGATCGTGGGATGGAGACAGGAGGGCGGCTGCCAGGCGCGGTAGCGCACGCCAGCGACATACTCGCCGTGAGTGCCCGTGGGGTGTAGGGGTACGAGTGTACCGTTGCAGGTGACGGAGTGGCGGCCGGGGGTCGCGCCCCGCACGCGCACCTGAATGCGCTCGAGAGAGGAGTCGACGTAGCGCGCCTGACCCGCCACGGAGGTTTCCTCGCCGAGCACGTGCCAGGGCTCGAGGGCGCCGCGGAGCTCGAGGAAGATATCGTCCGAGGTGACCTTTCCGTAGAAGGGGAAGCGGAATTGGTAGTGGGGATCGAACCACTCCGGATCCAGATGAAGCCCGCGCTCATTCAAGTAGCGGAGAGCATCTGAGAGATCCCGCCGAACGAAATGCGGCAACATGAACTTGTCGTGCAGCGACGTGCCCCATTTAACTAGCTCTTCTTTGTAAGGGTCCTTGCTGAATGCAGCGAGCACTGAGCGGAGCAGGAGATGCTGAGCCGTGGCCATCCTATGATGCGGCGGCATCTCGAAGGCTCGCATCTCGAGGAGCCCGAGTCGGCCAGTAGAGGAGTCCGGCGAATAGAGCTTGTCGATGCAGAATTCGGTGCGGTGAGTGTTGCCGGTGACGTCGACTAGGATGTTCCTGAGGAGCCGATCGACAATCCACGGAGGCGGAGAGGTGCCCTGGCGCTCGAGCTCCTTGAACGCGACCTCAAGCTCGTAGACGGCGTCGTTTCTGGCCTCGTCGACGCGGGGAGCTTGAGAAGTCGGCCCAATGAACTGGCCCGCGAACAAGAAAGAGAGCGCAGGGTGATTGTGCCAGAAGGAGATCAAGCTGCGTAAGAGGTCGGGGCGCCGGAGGAACGGGCTGTCGAGCGTGTAGTCGGCTCCGAGCGTCAGGTGATTCCCGCCGCCTGAGCCGATGTGCTTTCCGTCCACTTCGAACTTCTCAGCCGTCAGGCGGACCTGCCGAGCGCTCTCATAGAGCTGCTCGGTCTGCTCCACGAGCTCACCGAACGTCGACGTCGGCGGCACGTTGACCTCGATGACACCGGGGTCGGGAGTAATCTTGGTGACGCGGAGACGAGGATCGTTTGGAGGCGGATAGCCCTCGAGCAAGAGCTTGAGGTTGAGATTTGTGGCGGCTAGTTCGATGGCACTTACGAGTTCGAGGTAGATCTCCGTGCGTTGGAACGGAGGCATGAATACACGCAGGATCCCCTCCCGCGCTTCCGCGCAGAGCGCCGTTCGCACGATCCCCCCCGGAAAGGCACCGGGCGTTGTTCCGGCTGACGGTAGCCCCTCGCTGCTTTGAGTGCCGTCGCCGAGTGCCCCTGGCCCTCTCGAGACCAGCTTGTGCGCAGACGAGAAGCGGGACTGGTAGGAAATCGGCGGGGGGGTCGCCTCTCTTCTCGCGAGCTGCTCGCGGGACGGGAGTGGGGGTAGCTCGACTGTAGGGTCGACCGGATAATCTTCGAGGCGATCTCCCGCTTTTTCCCAGAGGATTGAGTCGAGTGGCAGGCGGAAGCCCATCGGTGAGTCGCCGGGAATCAAGAAGCAGTGCTGGTGACGCAGGAACCAACTTCCGGAGTAAAAGGTGAACCCGTTGTGAGCGAGAGGGAGGGCGTAGCCGACCACGTGGCTGAGGCCTTGGTGGAAGACGCGGCGAAGTCGCTCTCGTTCGAGCGGATCGTCGATGTTGCTTTTCAGCGGATCGACGTTTTGGGGCAGGCGTTTCTCCCGCCACATGTAGTACCAGAGGTCCTCGTAGGCGGGCATGAGCCCGTCGCTCTTGACGCCGAGAATCTTGATGAGCTCCTGGATGAAGAGCTCTGCTTCAGCGCTCGTATGGCCAAGGCTTTCGTCTGGCTTCGCGAAGCGATCGATATCGCCCCAAACTGGCTCCCCGTCTTTTCGTGACACGAGCGAGATCGCCCAGCGCGGAAGCTGTTCTCCCGGGTACCACTTGCCTTGTCCGTGATGGAAGAAGCCTCCCGGGTTCCACAGTGGATGAAGCTTGCGGGCAAGGCGATCGGCGAGCGTGAACTTGTTTCCGCCAAGGGCTGCGACATTCCACTCGGGAGCGTCTGGTTCGTCGATACTGACGAATGTTGGCTCGCCACCCATCGTGAGGCGGAGGTCCTCCCCCTTTAGGACTTCGTCCACCTGGTAGCCCTGCGCCAAGATGGCTTTCCAGGCTTCGTCGGCGTACGGCTTCGTGATGCGCGGAACGTTGACGACGCGCGTCACATTCATTGAAAAATCGAAGGTGCTGTCGGCCTTCTCGGCGAATCCTTCGATCGGCGCGGCTGACGAGGGCTCGGGCGTACACGCGACGGGGATATGCCCCTCGGAAGCTAGGAGGCCGCTCGTCGGGTCGAGACCGATCCAGCCCGCGCCCGGCACGAACACCTCACACCAAGCGTGGAGATCCGTGAAATCCTCGGTCGGGCCTCGGGGGCCTTCGAGCGGGACCTCATCGGGCTCGAGCTGGACCAGGTAACCGGAGACGAAGCGAGCCGCCAAACCGAGCTGCCGGCAGGCTTGCACCAGGAGCCACGATGAGTCGCGACAAGAGCCTCGGCCGAGCGTCAGCGTTTCCTCGGGCGTCTGCACGCCCGGTTCCATACGGATCACGTAAGCGACGGAGTCTGCCACGAGACGATTCAGGTCGACGAGGAAGTCGACCGTGCCCCGTTGACTCCGGTCTACCCGCGCCATGAAGGCGAGGAGAGCGTCAGAGGCGGGCTCTTTGATCAGGAAGGGGGCGAGCTCGGTGCGGTCGCGAGCCGAATACTCGAAAGGGAACTTCTGGGCGTACTCTTCGAGGAAGAAATCGAAGGGGTTGTAGGCGTCGAGATCGGCGACCAGGCTCACCGAGATCCGGAAGTGATCGACCTTCTCCGGGAACACGACGCGAGCGAGGAAATTCCCGTTCGGATCTTGCTGCCAGTTGATGAAGTGCTCGCGCGGCGAAATGTCGAGGGAGTAGTGGTGAATAGGGGTGCGGTTATGGGGCGCGGGTCGAAGGCGAATGATCTGTGGACTGAGCGTGACCGGGCGCTCGTAACGGTAGGTCGTACTGTGGTCCAGAGAGACTCGAATAGCCATTTTTATGCCGTGACGGTGAAGAAGTGTTGTCGAATGGCGCTGCCCGCGGAGTTCAGGTTGGTCTGGAGTTCGTCGAGATAGTTATGGAGGCCGACCTCCATGATCGTCTCGATTTGCGCGTAATCGAGGCTTGAGCGGAGGAGTCCTACGATGCGTTCATCTTCCGTGAGGTAGCCGCCCCTCGGGGTGCCAGTGATCGCGTGGAGGCTCTCCTGCGCGTGGTGGACGCAGTGCCGGATCGAGCGAGGGAAGTTTGCATCAAGCAGCAGGAAAGACGCGACGTTCTGCGGCGAAATGGTGTGATAGAGCTGCCGATACATCTGCAGCGCGGAAGCCGAGTTCAAGAGCGCAGTCCAACCGACCTCGTCTACTGAGGTGCCGCTGTCGGAAAAGACAGGCATCAGGATGAAGGAACGGACGTCGAGGATGCGCGAGGTCTTGTCGGCACGCTCAAGCATTCGGCCGAGCCGCGAGAAATGCCACGCTTCGCCGTGAGTCAACGTCGCGTCGGTGGCGCCAGCATAGTTCGTCCCTGCAAGCTTGACCTGATCGTAGAAGCTGGCGAGGTCATCAGGTTCGCTTTCTTTCTTCTGGCTCGCCTCCATGACCATCAAGTAAAGGGCGTTGACCTGCTCCCACATCTCTCGCGAAATCACGTCGCGTACGGTGCGCGCGTTCTCTCGGGCGGCGCGGACCGACGAGATAATGCTGTTCGGATAGGAGCGATCGAAGCTCAGAAAGCGCGCCACGTTCTGCGGGCTCGAATCTTCGTAGCGAGCGTCGTACCACTCCTTGTCGCCCGTCGTGGCGACGAGCGGAGCCCAGGAGTGCCTCTCGATGGACGCGCTGTCGAGCATCAGATCGAGATTGACGTTGATGAAGCGCGCTACGTTCTCGGCTCTTTCGACGTAGCGACTGGCCCAGTAGATGGCGTCTGCGACTCGGCTTAACATGAGATGCGGTCTTTGAAATCGGTTATTTTGAGAGCACCCAGGTGTCCTTGCTACCGCCGCCTTGTGATGAGTTGACCACAAGCGAGCCCTTTTTCAGCGCGACGCGGGTGAGCCCGCCGGGTTGCACGTAGACCCCTGCGCCACAGAGGGCGAAGGGACGCAGGTCGACGTGACGAGGTTCACAATGTTGACCGATCAGGGTCGGGACACGGGAGAGCGAGAGAGTCGGTTGTGCGATGTAGCCGCGGGGATTGCTCCGGACGCGCTCATGGAAAACCTCACGTTCGCTCGCGGTGGAGTGCGGACCAATCAACATTCCGTAGCCGCCGGCTCCGTCGGTGGCTTTGACGACGAGTTCCTCCAGGTGTTCGAGCACGTAGGCGCGGTCCTTTTCTCGGGAGCATACGTAGGTCGGCACGTTCCGGAGAATCGGATCTTCGTTCAGGTAATAGCGGATGATATCTTCAACGTAGGCGTAGACGGCCTTGTCGTCGGCGACGCCCGTTCCCGGCGCGTTGGCAATCGCGACATTGCCCTTCAGGTAAGAGCGCATCACGCCCGGGATGCCGAGGAGCGAATCGGGGCGGAACACCTCCGGGTCGAGGAAGTCGTCTCCGATGCGGCGGTAGATCACGTCGACCCGCTCGAGACCGCGTGTGGTGCGCATATACACGAAATCATCACGGGTTAGAAGGTCGTCGGACTGGACGAGGTCGACGCCCATCTGCTGGGCCAAGAAGGCATGCTCGAAGTAGGCGCTGTTGAAGCGACCGGGGGTCAAGACGACCACGCGCGGATTCACTGCTCTCTCGGATGCGAGATGACGCAGCATGTCGAGGAGGCGCATCGGATAGTCGTCGACGGGCCGTATCGAGAGTTGCTCGAAGATGCGCGGAAGAGTTCTCTTGAGGATTTGACGGTTCTCGAGCACATAGCTCACGCCCGAAGGGCAGCGCACGTTATCCTCCAGAACCACGAACTCGCCGGTCTTGTCCCGAACCAGATCGGTGCCGCTGATGTGGCACCAGATCCCGCGGGGCGGCTTCAAGCCGACACAAGGCTTTCGGAAGTCGTTGCAGGTCTCGATGAGCTCTCGGGGAACAACCTTGTCCTTGATGATTTTTTGGTCGCCGTAGACATCCGACAAGAACAGGTTGAGCGCGAGCAGTCGTTGCTTGATGCCGAGCTCGATGCGCTCCCAGTCCTTCGCGCCGACGACTCTCGGAATGATGTCGAAGGGGAAGATGCGCTCGTTATCTCCGGAGTCGCCGAGGGTGAATGTGATGCCTGCCTTGAGCAGGGCCTGCTCGGCCGCTTTTTGGCGAGCCAGGATCTTCTCCTGACCTAGATCGGCGAGGCCCTGGATCAGTGGCTTGAACCCGGGGCGCGGCGTGCCGGTTGCCTCGAAGATCTCGTCAAAAAAATCGGGGCCTTGCGGGTCGTATTGTGCGAAGTCCATGAAACCTGGTTCTTCCGAAAGTGAGACTGCCAGTGACTTGCTTCGGGAGCTCGGAGAATTGGTTTCTAATATGTTTCTTCGCAAACTGGAGCCGGATTTCAGCTCTCGGCTGTCGATTCGGCCTTGCGTCTTTGCTCGTAAAAGGTGGCGGCGGAGTCCCCCCAGTTGCGCGTTTTTCGAACTTCGAGCCCGGATTCGGGGGGCAGTTCAAGGGTCGTCTTGCGAGGGTGGCCGAGGACCGCGAGCCCGTCTTCCGTCAGCAGGTCGGTTCGGACCAGGCGCCGAAGCGCCGCTTGAGCGGCGTCGAAGTCGGTCCAGGGAGGATCGGCCATGATCAGGTCGAACGGTCCCTCCCTGAGCAGCGCGGGCCGGGCGTCTGCGACGTCGACCGAGAGGATGCGGATGCGCTCGCTCACGCCGAGGGCTTCAGCGTTCTTGCGGATGGCGATCAGAGCGGGCCTTCTGCGCTCGACGAAGAAGACGCGCTCCGCACCCCGGGACAGCGCCTCGAAGCCGAGCGCTCCGGTCCCCGCGTAGAGGTCCACAGCGAGGCGACCGGGCCGCCCAATCATCGAAAACCACGCCTCGCGTACGCGATCGGTCGTGGGGCGGGTGGCGGGGCCGCTCGGAGCGACTAGCCTGCGTCCACGAAACTCCCCCGCGATGATGCGCATGTTAGGGGGTCTCCGTCTTGTTCCAGAGCTGCCGTCTCATGCGCTGCCGGGACGCGTCGCGGCGGGTCAGTAGATGGGCCACGCTGAGCGCGGCGAGAGCTTCGCCCTCTTGGCCGAGGGTGGGCAGGACTGTTGGCCCTACCAAGAAAGTCCCATCGACCGGGCCACGCAGAGGCTCTCCGGCGAGTCCTTTGAATCCGAGCGGAGTGATCTCGTAGCGAGGCCTCATCGGCTCGACGGCGGGTGCGATGAGCCCAAAGTGAACCCGATCGATCTCCTTCTTTCTTCGCTCTTGCCCTGTGCCTTCGAAGCTCACGGCCGGCAGTCCATCGTGAGGGCTGTCGACAAGCTCGACGTTCTCTTCGAAGAAGGGGATGTAGGCGCGCAAGGAGGCCAGTACGGCGTCTCTCATGCCCAAGAGATCGCGTCCCTCGGGACAGACGCACTCAGCAGTGAGCAGCGTCTTCCCTGCGAGCTCCTCTGAGCCACCCGGCGCGAGCGAGAGCAGAGAGCGGCGTTCGAGGTAAAGGGCGGGCAAATGGGATCCGGGCGCGGCGAGGAAAGAATGCGCCGCGAGGGGGGCAGGGATCGCTCGGTCCGGGAGCACCGCGCTGACGACGAAGTGGCCGCCGAGCACCGAAACATGAGGCCAGACCTCCCGCGCGTTCTTCCGAATTTCGGACGCTTCACAGAGAGACGCGATATCTTCTCCCGTGGAGTCGGTGACGATCGCGTCGGTTCCGGTCATGGACTCGGAGAAGTCTTCTTCAATCCCGACCACGTGGCCGCGCCGCGTCACGATGCGTGTGACCCGTCCGTCGAGGCGACAGGTCCCTCCGTGACTCTCGATCCGCTCCATCAAGAAGGAAGCGAACTCCTGCTCGCCGCCGGGGAGCGAATAGACCCCTCGAGCCCACGCGCCGTGCAAGCGAGCCAAGGAGAACGGACTCAGGTCCGAAGGTTCAATGCCAAGCGGTGTCCCGAAAAAAGCCGGGAGCTCAAGGATCTCCCGGTAAGGATGTCCCGTGGGCAGCCGAAAAGGCAGTTCGTCAACGGAATCGCTCGCGTCTCCGATGGGTAGATGGCTCGCGTAGCGGCCGGTCTCGAGTCGCTCCAGAAACGTTGCTGGCGGCCAGATCGCCGGCTTCTCAAAGACCGCATCAATCTTGGCATTCGAGTCGGAGATCGCTCCGTAAATTTCAGCGATGACCTGCTGGATCTCGGGAAATTCGCGCTCAATCTCGCGCGTGAAGAGCTCGATGTCTGGAGGAATTTCGAAGCGGAGTCCGGGGCCGAGGAACCCAAACATGGGATTTTCGGCGATGGTCCGGCGGCGAAAGCGTTGGGTCTGGGCGAGTTCCTGCAGAGCGCGGCGGAACACGGGGGAGGTTGCTGAGAGGAGGGTGAAGGTGCGCCGGAGCAGCGGCGTCCCGAAGATGGTGTACACGGGTGCGCGCGTTCGCTGGCCGAGGACGAGAACCTTGAGCTCACGCTTGGCCAAGATACTCGCGGAGAGCAGCGAACCGAGGCTGCGCCCGAGGACAACGACATCATAGTGGCGAGCCGTCATGACCCCTATTCACTCATAGCGGGCGGAAGGATGCGCGTGATGCGCCGTCCGCTCGCTCCGACTTCGATCTGAACGCGGCCCTCCGAGAGCCAGTGGAGAGCTTCGATGAACGCTACGTGTTCTTCGAGGAGGATCCTTTGGCGCAGCGTCTCGCTTGTGTCCCCTTCGAGCACCGGAACCACCCGTTGGGTGATGATTGGGCCGCTGTCGACGGTGGGCTCGACGAAGTGCACCGTGCAACCCGCGAACCGGACGCCGTAGTCGAAGGCTTGTTTCTGGGCGTCGACTCCCGGAAAAGCCGGGAGCAGCGAGGGGTGGATGTTGATCGTTCGGTCGCGAAACTCATCGAGAAACCGGCCGCGGAGAACTCGCATGAAGCCAGCCAGCGCGACGTACTCGACGCCGTGTTCTTTGAGCGCCGCGACGAGTGCCTCATCAAAGGCCTCGCGGCTCTCGAACGAGCGGTGATTGATGACGAGGGTCTTGACCCCAGCGCGTCGGGCACGCTCGAGACCGAAGGCGCCCGCGACGTTGCTGATCACGACTTTAGGGTCAGCATCGAGTCGACCATCCCTGACGGCGTCCAGGATGGCCTGCAGGTTTGTCCCGCCGCCGGAGATGAGAACTCCGAGCGCAAGGGTCACGGAGTGCGATCCTCCGGGTCGCTCACGTAGTGGACGCGCTCACCGCCGCTCTGTTCGGTGAGATGGCCGATCCAGTAGGCGTCCTCGGAGGCCTCGGCGAGCGCGGCGACGGCGTCCGCTTCGCGCCCTTTCTTCACCATGCAGAGCATGCCGATGCCGAGGTTGAAGGTGCGCCTCATCTCGGCGAGCTCGACCGGGCCCCCTTCGCGGATGACGCGGAAGATCGTGGGCCAGGGGCGCAGCTGATCCAAAACGGCCGCGACGCCGTCGGGTAGGACGCGCGGCAGGTTTTCGGGAACTCCGCCGCCGGTAACGTGACAGAGAGCGTGGAGATCGGGACCGAGACGCTCCTGGAGGGAACGGACGGCGCGCGCGTAGATGCGTGTGGGGGTCAGCAAGGCCTCACCGTAGGTCGTGCCGAGAGCCTCGGAGTGATCTGTGAGCTTCGCGCCCATTTCGCTTTCGATGACGCGACGGGCCAAGCTGTAGCCGTTCGAGTGAAGACCGGTCGAGGGCACCGCGATGATGGAATCATCAGCCTGGATGCGCGCGGGGCCGAGCAGGTTCTTGCGATCGATGACTCCCACCGAGAAGCCGGCCAGATCGTACTCTTCATCCGCGTACATGCCGGGCAGCTCCGCGGTCTCTCCCCCGAGCAGCGCGCAACCCGCGAGCACACAGCCATCAGCGATACCTCGGACTACAGCCGCGCCGGTGTCCGCCTTGAGTTTTCCGGTCCCGAAGTAGTCGAGGAAGAAGAGCGGTTGAGCTCCGGTCGTAAGCACGTCGTTGACGCACATGGCGACGAGGTCTTGGCCGATCGTGTCGTGCTTCCGGAGAGCGAAGGCGACCTTGAGTTTGGTGCCGACGCCGTCCGTCCCGCTCACCAGGACCGGCTCCTCGAGCCCCTTGGGGAGCCCACAGAGCCCGGCGAATCCGCCGATCCCCTCGAGGACGAAAGGGGTCTTCGTGCGAGCGCCGAGGGGTTTGATGCGCTCAATCATGGAGTTCGCCTCGTCGATGTCGACGCCAGCGTCCCGGTAGGTCACGGCCATGGGCGCCGCTTTACCAGAGCCCTGGCGGCGACTCCACCCGGCGTGAGCGGCTCTGGCTCAACGCGGGGCGGAGCCGGCAAAGCTCCTTCGGGGCTCAAACGGTGCGAGATCAAGCGGCGCTGGACGACCCTCGGCCAAACTGAGGACGACTTGGGCCGTGATGGGGGCGAGCAGGATGCCCATGCGGTAGTGCCCCGAGGCGACGATGAGGCCTTCAATGCCAAAGGTGCCGAGGATCGGGCGTTCATCGGGGGTGTAGGGCCGGAAGTTCGACCAGCTGTCGACGAGCTCTGCTTGAGCCAGGCTTGGGACCAGGCGCATGGCCCCACTGAGGAGCCGGTGCACTCCTTGAGCCGTGACGGCCTTCTGATAGCCGACGAACTCGAGAGTCGAGCCCACCACCACGCGGCCGTCGCTCCTCGGGACCATGTAAATGTCCGATCCAAAGAGTACGGACTGGAAACGCGGAAAATGCCCGTCGAGCTCAATGACCTGACCGCGCGCCGGCACGATCGCGCCCCGCTCGAGAGGCAGGCCGCTCACGAGGGGCGTCCAGCTTCCTGCGGCGACCACAGTCCAGGCCGCGCTGAGCTTGCTCCCGTCATCGAGGAGGACGCCGGAGACCTTTTTTTGTTCGGAGGAGGCGAAGTCCAAGCCTCGCACCCCCACGCCCGAGCGAATCTTTACACCCGCGCGTTCGGCGGCGATCCGGATCGCGCGAAACAACTGGCGCGGGGCGATGTGGGCGTCGTCGGGGAAATGGATCGCGCCCTTTGCCTCTTCCGCGAGCGCCGAGATGCGCTGACGGGCCTCGTCTCCGGAGAGCTCTGCGCCGCCTCCAGTCTCGGTTTGGAAGGCGCGGCGGCTGCGCTTTTCCTTGAGCTCTGCCTCGGCGAAAGCGACGTCGAAGGAGCCCCCTTCGTGGAAGTCAGTGTCGAGCCCGGTCGCCGTGTGGAGCCGCCTGATCCACTCTGGATATAAACGTCGACTCATCCGGCAGAGTTCCAAAAGCGGTCCGGGGCGAACGTTCTCGATCTCGGGGCCCAAAATGCCAGCCGCCGCGCTCGACGCTTCCGCGCCCGGGAGGGCCTTTTCCAGTACGGTTACGGAAAAACCGCGTTCGGCGAGCTCCAAGGCTGCCGAGGTGCCCATGAGCCCGCCACCGATGATGACGACACTCTTCTTCGCAGGGTCAGCCATGGCCCTCTTGTGCCAGGGAATCGGCTCGCGATCCACGCCAGAGCGCCATCGTATTGTGGGGGGCTATTGGTTCTCGCGTTTCGTCCGCTATCCTCCTCGTTCGACTCAAGGAGCTTCGAGAGGATCAATGGCCGGGGACAAGAAGAAGACTGCCGTCTGCGCAAGCTGCGGATTTTCCAACAAGCTGCCGCTCGACGCGGGTCGCTGCGTCTCGTGTGGCGCCCGGATGGAGGAGGGGGGGCCCGTCTCCGTTCGTGCCTCGACGCCGAACAACGTCATGGCGGCTCAGTCCTTCAATCTTCTCTGGTTCGCGATCGCTATCGGCGTCATGGTCGTGCTCACGGGCGCGATCGTGATCGGCCTGCCCGCGGTCATTCCAGCCCTCGATTTCGAAGGTTCCGCCGGAATGATGGTCGCGATTCCGGTCTGGTTCGTTGGAGGGATGCTCGTGGGGCTGATCTCTCCCGGGCGAACGTTCACGGAGCCCGCGGTAGCGGTGTTCCTTGTCGCGCTCCCGACCGCGTTCATCCTCTACAGCGGTCAGACCGTGCGGACGATGCCCGCCTTCATGTATGCGCTTTTCTCGGCGCTCGGCGTGCTCTTCTCACTCATCGGAGCTTACCTGGGTGAGCGCTTGCAGATGAGTGGACAGTAAGAGCCCCGCGCGGGGGCCAAGAGCGCGCTTCGGCCGCGCGCGAGACAAGGCCCGCCGCGGCCGACTGAAGGGTCACTTTCGACCTTTTTTCCGCGCATCCTTCTCAGCCTTGCGCGCATTCTTCCGTGCGTTCTTCTCGCTCTTGCTGAGGGTTTTCATCTTCGGCGCAGCTGGTGCGCCGCCGCCCATTCCGGGAAATCCGCCCATGCCGGGAAATCCGCCCATGCCGGGAAATCCACCCATGCCCGGAGGCATGCCGCCGAGCCCTGGTGGGAATCCGCCGGGCATGCCGCCTCCACCCATGAGCGAGCTGAGATCCGGCATACCCGCCGGCATCTTGCCATTTTTCATAGCCCGGCGAGCGTTCCGCGCGAGCGCGAGTCCCTTGAGGCCAGGGATGTTCCCGAGCATTCCGAGATTCTGTCCGAAGCCGCCCATCATCTGCTGCATGAACAGGAACTTTTGCACGAGCTCGTTCACGGCTTGCTCGGTGTGACCGCTGCCGCGCGCGACGCGACGGGCTCGGCTCGGCTCGCGAACGAAGGACTGCGGATCGAGCTTCTCCGAGCGAGTCATCGACTGGATCATGGCTTCGATCCGCGACAGCTCGCTCTCGTCCATCATGTCTGCAGCGCCCGGCGGCAGCATCTGGCTCATGCCTGGGATCTTGTCCATGAGGTCGCGAATCGACCCCATCTTTTGAATCATTCGGATCTGATTCAAAAAGTCGTCGAGCGTGAACTGCCCCTGCATCATGCGGAGCGCGTCTTCTTCTGCCTTCTTCTTGTCGACGACCTGCTCGAAGTCTTTCATCAGGCCGACGACGTCGCCCATGCCAAGGACGCGGCTTGCCATGCCTTCGGGACGGAACTCTTCGAGCTTGTCCGTCGTCTCGCCCATACCGACGAACACCACGGGTGCGCCGGTGATCTCGAGTACGTTGAGCGCAGCGCCGCCGCGCGCGTCGCCGTCGAGTTTGGTGAGGATGACCCCGGTGAGCTCGAGGCGCGAGCCGAAGCCACGAGCCGTCTTCACCGAGTCTTGGCCGATCATCGAGTCGACCACGAGCAGCGAGTTGCTCGGCTTGGTGAGAGTGTAGATGGAGGCGAGCTCCGCCATCAGATCTTCGTCGATAGCGAGCCGACCCGCGGTGTCGTAGATGATGACGTCGAAACCTTCCTTTTTGGCGTGCTCCAGGCCGCTCACGCAGATCTCGACCGGGGTGGCGCCGGGGATGTTCCAGACGGGAACATCGATCTGCTTGCCGAGGATCTTGAGCTGCTCGACGGCGGCGGGACGCTGCATGTCGGCGGCAACAAGGAGCGGCTTTTTGCCTTCGCTTGCCAGGAGGCGCGCCAACTTGGCGGAGGAGGTCGTCTTACCGGAGCCCTGAAGGCCGACCATCATGATGCCGGTCGGGCCTGAGCTCGCGTATTGGATCGCGGGGCGCTCGTCGCCCTTGAGGAACTGGACCAGTTCATCGTGGCAGATCTTGACGAAGACGTCCGACGCACTGGCCTTGTGCGTCACGCCCTGAGTCTTGATGCGGGTCTGGACAGTCTGTCCGAGGGCGGCTTCTTCTACGCGCGCCAGAAATCGTTTGACGACGCCCAGCTCCACGTCCGCATCGAGCAGCGACTTGCGCACCTCGACCAGCGCGGGCTGGATGTTCTTAGAGTCGAGTTCGGTGAGGCCTGCGAGGCGATTCTTGGCTTCTCTGAAGCCGGAGGAGAGTGCTTCGAACACGGTGAAATTCCGAGAAAGGGCCAAAAGGGCCCAGGGAGGCCCGGCCCTTAGCACATCTCAGGGTCCGAGTCCTCTCCGGGCGCCGACTCGAGGCCCTCGGTGCGGAGCGTTTCCGCCCGCCCGTAGAGCTCGCGCTTGCTGAGTCGCTTGCCTTCCCGATCGCGCGATCCGGCGAGCTGACTGACTACGTCTCGGGTCGACAGTCCCGCGCGAAGCAGGTCGCTGATCTTCTCATCGACGTCCTGCTCGTCCTGCCCAGGGGGAGTGTCACCCCGCGCCCCTTCGACCACGACGGTGAGCTCCCCGAGCCACTCCTCGCGCCCCTCCGCGGCGCGATCCAGTGTCGAGTGAATCACTTCTTCGAACTTCTTCGTGAGCTCGCGACCGATCACGACGGCCCGGGGCCCAAGGAGTTCGTGGAGCTCGGCGAGCGTCTCCTGAATCCTCCGCGGTGATTCGAAGAACACGATCGGGCAAGCGAGTGAGCGCAGCTCAAGGATCGCTTCGCGCCTCTTGCCCGTGCGGCGCGGAAGGAACCCGAGGAAGTGAAAAGCGGACCCGCCGAACCCAGCGAGCGCAACTGCGCTCGTAACTGCGCTCGGCCCGGGGATCACTGTCACCGGTAACCCTGCTTCACGTGCGCGGCGGACGAGTTCGGCTCCCGGGTCGCTGATGGCCGGCATGCCCGCGTCCGTGACCAATGCAATCGTCTCGCCTCCTTCCAGGATCTCGAGGGCGACCTCGATGTCGCGGGCCGTGGAGTGAGCGTGCAGGGAGTGCAACCTTTTTCCTTCGATCTGCAGGTGCGATAGGAGCACGCGAGTACGGCGAGTGTCTTCTGCGAAGATGCGATCAGCAGAGCGGAGAGTTTCCACCGCCCGGTAGGTGATATCTCCGAGGTTCCCGATCGGTGTACCGACGAGCGCCAACGTGCCGCGACTCATCGGCCCATCAGTCCACGGTCACAGCGTCACCGAGGCGCTCGGAGAGATATTCTCGGAGCTTGCCGGTGAGCCGAGCTTCGAGCTGGCGGACGCGCTCGCGCGATACGCCAAACTGGTCGCCCAGGTCCTGTAGTGTCTTCGGCTCGTCGGCGACAAGCCGCTCGTCGAAGATGATGAGATCTTTCCCTTGAAGCTGTTTGCGGAAAGTATCGAGGTGTTCGCGCACGAGGAAGCTGAGTTCGGCGCCCTCGTTGACGGCTTCGGGAGACGTCCCCGGCGACGGCAACAGCTCGACGCGGGAGATCTGTCGCCCGTCGGCTTCGCTGACCGGGGCATCGAGGGACGCGTCGTTGCGCGCGAGCCGCTTGTCCATCTCCTCGACGTCCCCTTCCGTCACGTCGAGCCGCTTGGCGATCTCGGCGTTGCTCGGATCGATGCCGAGAGCCGTGAGTTTCGCCTTCTCCTTGTTGAGGTTGAAGAAGAGCTTGCGCTGGGCCTGCGTGGTACCGATCTTTACGAGCCTGAAGTTCGCGAGGATGTAACGGAGCATGTAAGCCCGAATCCACCACGCGGCGTAGCTCGAGAGTTTGACGCCGCGGTACGGATCGTACTTCCGCACGGCCTGCATGAGGCCCATGTTTCCCTCTTGAATGAGGTCCATCATGTTGCGGTACGCTCGTCGATACTCGTAAGCGATCTTGACCACGAGACGCAGATGCGCGGTGACGAGCCGTGCGGCAGCATTGACGTCACCCGACTCCACGTAGCGTACCGCTAGGGCCTTCTCCTCCTCGGGAGAGAGCAATTTATGAGCCTGGACCTCGCGCATGTACGCTTCGAGTGGATCGAAGCGCGCGAGACCGCGATCGGAAACTTTCGCGGGAACGAGGCTCTTCGTCGGCGCGAGATCTTCAAACGCGATAGGTTCCTCGGGCCCGATCACCTCGCCTTCGACGATGATGGGTTCCTCTTCGCCGCCCTCATCGTCCCTCTCGGTTTCCTGGACGTCGGTCCGGTTCGCTTCTCGGACGCTCCGCTTCGAGCCTTGGCTCTTAGGCCGGGAGACGCCCTTCGCGGGGGCTTGGGTTTTACGGGACGCGGCCACGGGGATTGGTGAACGTAAGGCGCCCTCTCGGGGGGGCGTCAAGGGGCGCCGGTCTGGGGCCCGGAAGTGCTGATGGCGGAGTTCCTCTAAAGAAAGTTGCAGGAGGGCCGCTCTGTAGCTTCAATGGGGAGTGGCGAGGGGCGCGCGGGGCGGTCCGCCGCTGGGGGCGAGCGATGAGAGTGGCTGACAAAAGTACGATCGATGAGCACTTGCCCGCGGGCCGAGTGCCCACTGCGGGGACCGATCCCCGGGTTCTGGTGATCGACGACGAACCCCTGCTCGGGCAGACGCTCAAGCTCGGGCTGGAAGGCTCTTTCTCTGTCGAGCTCGAGGCGCTCGGAGAGGTCGCCCTCGAGCGCCTCCTTGGTGGGGAGAGATTCGATCTGATCCTCTGTGACCTGAGCTTACCGAACCTTTCGGGGATCGAGATCTACCAGCAGCTCACCGAGCTACGACCGGAGCTGCTCCCGCGCTTCGTGCTGATGACCGGTGGAGCGGTGACGGACGAGGCGCGCGACTTCGTCGCAAGCTACACCGGAGCGATCTTGCACAAGCCGTTTCGGCTCATGGAGCTCGAGGCGGTGGCCGCTCGCATCCTAGAGCGTCACGGCTTGGCCCGGCGTCGGCCGGGTCTCGGGTAACGCTGCCCGCTTGAGAGGACTCTCAGGAACCGCGAGGCCGGCACCGGCCAGATCGTAGATCATGCCCCACTCCACACCGGGCGCGGCGTGGACGATGAACAGGTCGCTCTTGCAGCCCTTGAACATGCTTTGGATCGTATCGGCGGTCCGCGTCAGGTCAGGTCCGCTCATGCCGCGGGGGCGCTTGCGGGCAGTTCCGCCGGAAACACGCCAAATAGCGGTGGCGCGCTGCTCCGTCACTGTCCCTACGATCGTGCAGGGATCGGCCTGAGTCTGGGCCGAGCGGGACAAGAACTCGATCGATTTCGGATATTCCGGGCGCGACTCAGTCTCGATGAGCACGCTCTTCGGCGAGAGGGCGAATACTTCTTTCAAGTAAAGCGAGACCCACTCAGGCTGCGCCTTCCGGTCGACCTGGATCACGACGACCTTGTCGGTGATGTACTCCTTCTCTGCTGACAGATCGCCCGTGAGCTGCGCTCGCCCGGTGGCGCTCTCTCGACCGTCCGGCGTTGTCAGCATGCTGCGGGAGAAGCCGACGAGAGGTCCGAGTTCGTCGATGCGAAACGTGGGTGCGGTCTTCGGCTTCGGGAGCGGGAGCGGATCGTCCTCGGGCGGGGGGGGCGTCAGGCGCTCCATCTTTTTCGGAGGCTTTTCGTCACAACCGAGAGCGAGCCCACCCAGGCTCAGGCACGCGACGTACCAAGCTATGGCCGCGCCTAGACTCTGCCTTCGTAGAAGCCTCATGGCTCAATCTACAGCAAAGGATCGTCTGGGGCACAACCCACAGAAGCCCCGAGTCACGCCGGGAGGGTTTCATGAGCCAACTTGTGAGCGGGGGCGCTGGAAAAAGACCACTGTCGCTGAAAACCTAGGGCGGAGGGCGCCCTGGGTGGGCGACCGGAGTCATGGGACGAGAGCTCAGTCGCAACCCTGGGCGCGCCGATAAACATGGACACCCCGGTTCGACGGGATGAGCTGATTGAGGTGGGAAGTGATGCTGGGATCGCCGGTGAAGACATCGATGTGCGCTCCGACGACCTTCATCCCCCGGTCCTCAGCGACGAAACAGCCGTCGTGAGGTGTTCCTGCAGGGCGACGAGCGACGCCGTCGAACTCCGGAACATAGAGCACTGTTCCCAAAGGAATCACACTTGAGTCGACTGCCACGGAGCGGAGCGGAGTGATCGGCTTGCCTAAGGCGCCCCGCCCCCAAGGAAAGGTTGCCTGATCGAGAACGTCGAAGCAGAGCTTCTGTCCGGTGCGGGGGCAGGTCTCCGCACAAGCACAATCTCGCTTGGCGAAGCTCACCGTAGAACCGGAGCGCAGCGTCCCGCTCCCTTGTACGCAGAGGGCATCGAAGAAGGGACGCGGCACCTCGGCGATCGGCTTGCACGCTGCGTTCATGACAAAAGTGCTCGAACCCGAGAAATTCTGCTCAGCGGGGAAGTCGTAGTAAGTGTTTCGGAAGACACCGAGCAGTTCAGCGTCCTCGGGAGCTTTCCGTCCGGCGCTCGCTCCGAGAGCGATGAGCGGGCGCGATCCTTGAGCGTCGATGCTCGAATCGTAGCTCAGCGCCTGCTCAGGGTCACCCTGGATGGCGAACGCTCCGCGGCGAGGAGCGCGCGGCTCTTTCGACTCCCGATCGTCGACGAGCCAATGGGAGCCATGGGTGGAGTCCGTTTGTCCTGGCGCGTCCCGGACCCAGGCGCGACCGCCGCTACATGTGATAGTGAGCGAGACGAGCGTGATGGTTAACCCACGCATTCGTCACTCCCGTCGCGGGTGATCTCGGCGCGGAGCGCGCGCGTGTGCTCGAGCCAGCGCTCGCGAATGTCCTCGGGGACGTTGAACTCGCGGAGCGTCTTTTCGAGCAGGACTAGACGTCGATTGAACTGTCCGCCCATGATCCGGTGCCGCTCGTGGGCATCCCGGAGCGGTCGTCCCTCGTAGGGGCCGCTCCCCAAGTGCGACTCGGCGAAACTTACCTCACGGGCCTTGAGGACGTCCTTGTTCACGCTCCGGAACAGAAAGCCGATCATCGGATCGCTCGTGACCCGGTCGATGAAGACGGAGATCAATTCCTCGAGGCGAACGCGTCCGCCGAGCCGCTCAAGATCGGACTCTTCTTTCATCAGGCGAGATTCTACTCGAGCTCTCGGAAATAGGCCGCTTGCAAAATAACATCGGAGACCCCGGATGACCCGGATCTCCGACCGTTGTTTGCCCAAGACGCTCTCAGGAGAAAAATGCTGGCTCAGCCTGGGACGCCGCTCAGGCGGCTTGGCCGCAGCACTTCTTGAACTTCTTGCCGCTCCCGCAGGAACACGGGTCGTTGCGCCCAACCTTCGGCTCTTCGCGGCGCACGGGAGGACCTGCGATCTGCTCCCCGTCCACGAAGTACCAGGTTCCGCGGTCGGCTCGGAACGTCGCGAGTTCGCGATGTTCGATGGGTGTGCCCCGCACCTCGTAACGAGCGATGAACTCGACCTGGCCGAAGTTGTCCCCGGCGTTGCCCTGCTCGGTGCGCAGGATTTCGAGCCCTTTCCAGGTCGACCCTTTCGACCATGCTTCGGTCGACTTTCGATCGACTTGGCCGACCGTGTCCGGGTCGTGGCTGCTCAAGACGAAATCGACGTCGCCGGTCGCGAACGCGGAGTAGCGCGCTCGCATCAACTCTTCAGCGGTTTGCGCCTTGCGCTTTCCCTCCAGAATGGGTCCGCAACACTCGGCTAAACTAGGGCCTTTACCACAGGGACAGGTCACTCGCTTGTTTTCCTCGGGAAAGAGCCGGCTTTCGGCTCGGGGGTCCGTGTCCTCTCACTTTCGAGGGCGCTCGGCAAGCGGTCGAAGATCCCCCCAAAACCGCCATTGGATAGGACGACAATCGCATCGCCGGGGAGAGCGATCTCGGCGGCGCGCTTCACAATCGCTTCGACGTTCGGGAGCGCCGCGGCGGTCCGGCCACGTTTCTCGAGGTCGACGGCGAGCCGCTCGACCGACAGCTGCTCTTCGGGAGGCAGCTCAGGTCGCCCAATCGGCGCGAGCAAGGCGACGTCCGCCGCGTCAAAGGCCTCGGCGTACAGCTCCTGGTGGAAGGCGCGACAGGCCGTTGCGCTTCGCGGCTCAAAGATGGCGATCAGCTTGCCGCCCTTGTGTTTGGCGCGCATCGCCTCGAGCGTCTTTCTCACAGCGGTCGGGTGGTGGGCGAAGTCGTCGTAGACGGAGATTCCAGAGTAGACGCCACGCAGCTCCTGTCGCCGTTTCACGCCGCGGAAAGTCGTGAGGTACTGGGCGAGCTCGCGCAGCGGTACTCCGAAGCCGGCGGCGGCGATCGTGAGCGCTCCGACCGCGTTCTCGAGGTTGTGTACGCCCGGGAGCGGGGAAGCGTAGCGGCCCGCGAGGACTCCTCCGACGAAGAGATCGAAGGAGACGCCGTGCTCATCGAAGACCGCAGGGGCGGCGAAGAAGTGCGGCGCCACCTTGGGGGAGATGTGGCCGTCGACGCCGTAATAGTAGACCTCGCATTTCGCCAGCTGACTCACCTCGATCGCGACGTCACTCGAAGCCGCGACCACGAGCAGACCACTTTCCGGCAGACTCAAGACGAGCCGCTCGAAGGCGCTCCGATACGACGAAAAGTCGGGGTAGATGTCGATGTGGTCGTGTTCGATCGATGTGATGAGCGCGATCTCAGCACTGTAGTGGAGGAACTTCGCGGTCTTCTCCCAGAAGGCGGTATCGTACTCGTCGCCTTCGAGCACGAAGGGAGGGCGCCTCGTGCGCGGGGCGGAGTCGCTCGCGCCTTGGAGCGGAAGTCGAGGAAGGCTCGCTTGACGATATCCGCGGCCGTAGGGCTCCACGACGCCTCCGACGAAGAAGCCGGGTCGAAGCCCAGCGCCGTCTAACAAATGGGCCACGAGAGCGCTTGTTGTCGTCTTGCCGTGGGTCCCGGTGATGACCGTTGGGGTGGTTCCCTTGAGAGCGAAGCGCTCGAGCGCGCCAGCTACGTGGGTGCGCTCGATGCCGAGAGCTTCCGAGCGGAGCACCTCGGGATTGTCACGGCGACAGACGTTGCCGACGATGTGGAGGTCCGGGCGCTCTTCATCGATGTGGGCGGCCGCGTAGCCTTCGTAGAGCCGAATCTGGCTCTGGCGGAGTGCCGGGCCCATGGGCGGATAAAACGCGAGGTCGGCGCCAGCGACGTCGTGGCCGAGGTCTTTCAAGAGGCCGGCCAGGGCGCCCATGGCGGTGCCCGCGATTCCGCTGATGAAGATGCGCATCGGCGTGAAATAGCCGCGAAAGCTCCAGGCGAAAACGGAATTCGTGCAGGCCCGGTCGTGGCCGTTGTCGGCCTATTTCCCCGGAGCCCGGATCGTGTAGCGTGAGCGCCCTCATGAGGATCATCGACCTGCTCCAGCGTGAGAAGCCGTGCTTCTCTTTCGAGTTCTTCCCCCCGAAGGATGAGGCGGGCGTCGAGAGTTTGTTCGGTGCGCTCGCGGACCTCGCGCCGTACCATCCCGCTTACGTGTCTGTGACCTATGGTGCGGGCGGCAGTACCCGCAGCGTGACAGTAGATCTGGTCCGCCGGATCCGCGACGAGATCGGTCTCGAAGCCATGGCGCATCTGACCTGCGTCGGATCCTCCCGCGAGGAGCTCCGCTCGGTGCTCCAGGCTCTCGCAGCTGCCGGGATTGAGAATGTCCTTCCGCTTCGCGGCGATCCGCCCAAAGGCGAGGCGCACTTCTCGCGTCCCCCGGGGGGCTTCTTATACGCGAGTGAGCTCGTTGGCTTCATCCGCTCGGAGGGGTTCCAGTATTGCCTCGCGGGCGCTTGTTATCCCGAGGGGCACCCGGAGGCTCCGTCGGTCGAGGCGGACATCGACGCGCTTCGCGCAAAGGTCGACGCGGGCGTCGACTTTTTGATCACCCAGCTCTTCTTCGACAATCAGGACTTCTATCGCTTCCTCGATCGCCTCGAGAAAGCGGGCATCAGGACACCGGTCGTCGCCGGGCTCATGCCGATCACCAACGTCGCGCAGGTCAAACGTTTCACGCAAATGTGTGGAGCGAGCATCCCGAGCGAGCTCCTCTCCAAGCTCGAGACGAGTGAAACCGATCGCGTGAAAGTTCGAGCTATTGGCGTCGAACATGCGACCCGCCAAGCGGAGGACTTGATCCGGGCGGGCGTGCCCGGACTCCATTTTTATACGCTGAATCGATCGCTCGCGACCCGCGAGATTCTAGACAACCTCGGGGTGCCCTCCCGCCGCGAGTGAGAAGACCTTGAACTGATCTCTCAGCTGGGCTCAGAGCTCAAGGAAGGGTCACAGGTCTTTGAGGCGCACCTGTGACCGCCCAGGCCGTCACTCAGCGCAGCTCATCCGCGAAACGACGTACGGACCGTGGCCGTTGAGCCTTTCGCTTGGCCAGCCACCTTCGACCGGTGTGTCCGCCTTGAGCAAGCAGCTCGTATCCTCGACGCCGTTCGTCTCGAGCTCCCAGGCGCAGTTGTCGAGTTTCCACGCGACCCAGCTGATCCCGTTTTCATCGAGCCAATCGAGCCACATATCAGCTTCCGTGGCGCAGACTGGCGTTCCCTTCACGCCGCCGTCGGCGTTGGTCGCGCCCCATTCGGTCACCATGAGCGGCAATCCAGCGGCGAGCGCGCGCTTGGCTCTGTCGAGCTGATTCCGGCCGTGGGAGCACGAATAGAAATGAACCGCGTACATGACGGCCTCGTCCTCGACGGTGGCGCCGATGGCCGCGTCGGGATTTTGGTCATAGACAGGAGTGCCGAGGACCGTGATGTTTTTGTACCCATCCGGATCGCTTCCGCGAATCGCACCGAGCACCGCCTCATGATAGGGCTTGAGCACAGTGGACCAGTTCACGTTGAGCGGCTCGTTAAACGTCTCGAAAATCACGTTGGGCAGGTGACCGTACCGAGCGGAAATATCGGAGAAGAACTCGATCGCCTCAGTCTGGTAGTCGTCGGCGTTGTGACTGTGGAAGTCGACGATCACATAGACGCCAGCCTGCTCGGCATTGTTGATGATGGTCTCGACCTCGCGCAGCATGGCGATCTTTCCGCCGCTCACGTAGCCACCGTCGACGTCGACGCCCATGGCGGCGCGAATCACCGTCAAGCCCCAATTGTCTCTCATCCATTCGAGCGCTTTTTGTGAGAGCGCGTAGCCATCGTTTTCCCAGTTCAGCCACATGCTGCTGACGCCTCGGAGCTGCACAGGCTGGCCGCTTTCGTCGACTAGCTGGGTACCGGAGAGGCTCAAGTGACCGTGTCGAGCGACGGGCGAGCCCGCAGGTGCTCCTGAGGGAAGATCGGAGGTGCCGGAGTCCCCGGCAGCTCCCTCGGGCCCTGGGCTCAGGGGAGTCGGGGGCTCACAGCGCACCTGGACCGAGGGACGACCGCCGGAGCCTGTGCTGATGGGCCGGAGGCTGCTTGTGTCGTCGCAGCTCGGCAGGAAGGGAAGGAACGTGAGAGGAAGGGCGAGGAAAGCAAGTTGGCGCATGGCAGCGCTTCCAATTATCGAAAATCCGTCTGTTCCGCACCGCCCAAATGGACATTGCTCAGAAAAAACAACTTAAGGAAGCGCTTTCGCTTCACAAATCCGCCTACTTGCGAATGTGGACCAAGGTCACAGGATCGCCGGCCTGCACCTGCACGCCGTGCCAGCCCTTGGGCAGGTTCGGGGTCGCCCAAGCCCAAAGGAAAGCCCCGTCTTGAGGGGAGACCTCGATGTCGCCGTCGGTGTTCTCGATACCGAACCGATCGTGCAGCGGCGACGCCGCCAGCCACTGGCCGCTTTCGAGCTCAAGCGCCCAGGGGGCGTCCTCAAGGACAGGCCCCGTCGTCTCTTTGGAGACGCGCCTTGTGATCTGTTTGCCGACAACGCGGAAGGTGCCTCGCTCCGTCGACGCAGTCGTCTTCGGATCGCCAAGCCTGTCTCGACCGACCGATGCGAGCGTCGCGTAGACAGGGCGAGCGCCCTCATAGAGCACCATGATGCCCGTGATGACGCTGACATCGATCCACTTCTGGTCGTCTCTTGCGAACTCGGGCAGCTCACCGCGCTTGTGGACCATGGTGACGTCCTGATGGCGGACCCAGAGGTCGTCGGGCAATGCCCAGTATTGATGGCCCGCAGAACTCCGGTAGCGGCCCGTGAGCGAGAGCCGCTCATGGTACTCGAGGTCTCGAACCTTCTTCGGTCCCGCGCCCGTCCAGCGAAACGCCGCGACACCCCTGCGCACCACGAAAGCGAGCGGCAGTTTTTCTCCCCCTTCGCCGAGCCGAACTCCTCGAAACTGGCTCTCGGGAGCGGGCGCCAAGTCTCGGGTGGCGACGAACTGACCGTTCATGCGGAGGCCGAGAAAGATCGGCTCCTTCGATTCGTCGGGCGCAGTCCAGGAACCTACGATCGCAAGGCCGGTGCCCCGCGAGAGACGACCGCTCACCTTGACCCCAGGATCGAGCGACTTGCCGATGTGGGCCTTTTCGTAGACAGGGGCCGACTGGACCAGCTTGCCGTAAACGTAGGGGAGGGGTTTATCGAGCTCAGGCCGGAGCGCCATAGCCTTGAGCGTTGGATGATCGAGGTTCAGGGAGATGCCCTCGTCTGCGCAGACGTACCCTCGGGGCGCGAGCTGATACCAGCCCTTTTCACAATCTGGCGTCACGGAGTTTTTTGAGCTCCTTTGGAGCTCACTGCCGGCGTGGAGGAACCCGAGCCGCGGTGCCGTCTTGGAGGTTCCGGCGTACACGGGGACCTGATCCAGGATCACCCCGAGTCGATCGGCACCGATCGGGCCGAGCGACGGCGTCTCGAACGTCGAGACCTCGGAATGCTTGGAGAGTGCGGGGCCTTTCTGGCACGCGCTGGCCAGCATGAGACTCACGCTGAGGATGGCTCCTCTGGAAACTGCCGGCGTTTTCACCCAGCTCGAGCCATGGCACACCGCGAGCAGGTGGGCCTAATTTATGGCAGTGGCGAGCCGCGATGAGAGGGGGCTCCCCGGGAGCTCGGGGAATCAGAAGGCCAAGCTCAGCCAGGCGAGAGCCAGCATCAGGCCGCCGAGCGGCGTGATGGCGCCCAAGAAGCGCGGAGCTCCGAGAGCCATCGCGTAGAGCGTTCCGCTGAAGACGAGCAGGCCCAACAGGAGGCCGAGGGGGCTGAGGGTCCCGAGGCGACCTTCCCGGAGTTCGCCTGAGCTCCACAGGATCACCGGGGCCGTCACGAGTTGGATCGCGCAGGCGATGGCCCAGAGGCGAAGCCCTCGGGCGTCCGCGATCTTCTCGAGTCCGTGCGCACCGAACGCAGCTGCGAGGATTCCAGTGGCGCCCAAGAGAGCAGCAGCGACGCGGACGAAGGCAGGACTCATCTCGCAGGCCATCGTGCTGAAATCCGAGCCTACCGCAAGCACCTCCCGCCGGACTATGCGAGGAGAGCGCTTCGCGCGCCAAAGAAATGTCAAAAGGGGCAAGCGACGATTTTACAAAAGATTACAGCGCGGCCTTTCGGAGAGATGTCCCCCTTGCAGCCGGTCGACTCGGGTGTTGGTCCTCCCGAAAAAACGCGCGGTCTTCGCTGATTTCGAGGGTTCATGCGAGGGTAGCGGCCACGCGCGCCGGCGAGAAATCCTGCCAAATGAGGGGGATTCGGGGCGCGGCCACCGGCAGACGTCGCCAAACGACGATGCTAGCGTCGCGCCCAGCCTGGTCAGGTGAATTCGGCGCGTGACTTCGATCCTCGCAGCTCTTTCCATCGTCTCTCTGTTCGCGCTCAGCTTGCAGTTCTTCCTGCTTTGTAGGAAGTGCCGAGTGCCGCAGGGACGTGCCTCGAGCTCCCCGCCGATCAGTGTTCTCAAGCCGCTGCGCGGGCTCGATGAAGGACTCTACGAGAACCTGACGGCGATCGCGCGTCAGGACTATCCAGACTATGAGGTCATTTTTGGGGCGGAAGATCCGCTCGATCCCGCGCTCGACGTGGCGCGGCTTGTCCAACGCGAAAACCCTGAGGTCCGTGTCCGCGTCGTCACCGGCGCGCGCATCCGCGGCTTGAACCCGAAGGTCCGAACGCTGTCGACGATCTTGGACGCTGCCGCGCACGAGTGGATTCTCGTCTCCGATTCTAATGTCCGGCCCGATCCCGGCTACCTCGCCGCCATGTGGTCGACGGCCGCGGAGCGAGGCGGCCGGCTTGTCCACAATCTGCTTACGGGCGCCCGGGTGCGCAGCTTGGGCGCGCGCTTCGAGAACCTCCACATGAACGGCTGGGTCGCTGGCGCGATCGCTATTTGCGACGCGTTTGGGCATCCGATCGTTATCGGCAAGTCCATGCTCATGACGAGGAGTGATCTTGCGGCGGTCGGCGGCCTCGAGTCCGTCGCGAATGTCCTCGCGGAAGACTACGTGCTTGGCGCTGCCTTTCGGGAGCGCGGCTGGCCTGTCGTGCTCTCTCCCTATCGCCTCGAGGTCGTGAGCGGTGCCCGAGATTTCGGAGCCTTTATGAACCGCTACGTGCGCTGGGGGCAGCTCCGCAGGCACATCGCTCCGCACTATTTCCTCGCCGAGCCGATCGCGAACCCGACGCCGTTTTTGCTCGGATGGTTGCTCTCTGTGCTGGGAGAACCCTCCACATTTGCACTCACTTCCCCGGCGGTGCCCTTCTGTCTCTTGTTCGTCAGGTGGGCCATCGAGGCCTACAGCGTTCGACGCTTCTCGCCCGATACGGACGCCAAGACGCTCCTGCTCATGCCGGTGAAAGACCTGATCGTTCCGCTCATGTGGCTGGCGAGCGCTCTTCGGACCCGCGTTTCCTGGCGGGGACATCACATGCGCATCGCCTCTGGCAGTCGTCTACGCCCGCTTGAACAAGAGCTTGTGACCGAGGCGAGTCGAGCCTAGAAGCAAAAAAAGGAAGGCCCGCGGCTCGAGTAGGGGGACGCAGGCGACGGGACCCGAAGCATGGCGCACCGACTCTACTTGATTCTGCCCTCGCTCCTCGGAGCAGCTTGCTTGATGGCGGGTTGTCGCACGTCGACGATGCACGTTCCGCCGGACAGCTCTCGGCCGGGAGGCGCGGATTCCTATGCTGCGAGGAGGCTCGATCCTGACGAAGAGCCGGGTGGCAAGGCGCTTCCTCGATGCGTCGACAAGAACGGGCAGCCTCTTGCTGAGGTGTCTTTCTCGCCGAGCACGAACGACGCGGACTACCGGGCCATCGTTCAGATTACGATCGGGCCGAACGGAGAAGCTCTCCATCCATGTTTCCGCGCGGTCGAAGGCCCGCTCTCCCTTGAGGAGAAAGCGCTTGCTGAACGCAGCAAGTGGAAGTTCGATCCGGCCTTCGCGGGTCAGAAGCGAGATCGCACAGTGACCTTCCGCCTGCGTCGTTGAACTTGGCTCTCCGGCCGTATCGCTGGAGGCAGGCGTAGGTAGGATAAGAGCGCTATGCTGAGCGAAGGATCTTGAGCTATGATTTGGGATCATGGAGCGACGCTCCCTCCGCATCGCACTGCTGCTCGACCAGGTCGCGTCGGACTATCAGCTCGATATCATCAACGGAGTGCGCCGAGCGCTCTCGCGGGCAGGCGCGCGCCTGATCGTGATTGCCGGCGGCGCGCTTGGCTCTCGGGACAAGCCGGGTGAACGAAATTTCGTATTCGACATGCTCGAAGAAGCGGCTGTCGACGGGCTCGTTGTCCTCTCCGGCTCCTTGAGCAATCAGGCGGGGATCGGTGAACTCGAGCGCTTCCTAGCGCGTTTCGCGCGTATCCCGGCTGTCACGATCGGCGTTGAGGTCCCGGGAGTCCCGGGAGTTTCCGTGGACAACGTCGGTGGTTCCCGGCGCCTCGTGACCCATTTGGTCGAGGTGCACGGCGCCCGGCGCGTCGCGGTTGTGCGCGGGCCCGAGAGCAGTGTCGAATCGCAGGCCCGGCTCAAGGGGCTCGAAGAAGCGCTCGCCGCTGTCGAAGTGCCGCTCAAGCCAGAGTGGATCGTCCCTGGCGGTCTCACGCGAGAAGATGGGATGAGCGCGATTGAGTCGCTCTTCTCCTTGCGCGGCGTGCGACCGTCTGCTCTCGACGCGATCGTCTGCGTGAACGATGAGTCGGCCTTAGGTGCTCTCGATGCGCTGCATCGACGAGGAATTTCAGTGCCGAAGCCCCTCGCCATCGTCGGCTTCGACGATGCGCCGAGCGCCCAGATCGCCAATCCCCCCCTGACCACTATTGGTCAGCGCGTGATGGAACAGGGAGAGGTGGCCGCCTCGCTCCTTTCGGGACACCTTACGCGAGGTGCGCCGCTCGTCAGCAAGGTCCTCGAAGCGTCGCTCGTCGTCCGCGAGTCCTGCGGTTGCCGACCCCCGACCCAGAACGACTCGCGAGACCTTCCCTATGAGCGGCCCAAGATCGCGCGAACGCTTCGTCTTGCGCTCATCGAACGTCGCGCGGCGATCGTGATGCAGCTCGCCCGCGCGGGCCGCGGGCGCGTCGTAGGCGCTCAAGAGTGGGAAGGTCGATTGGTCGACGCGCTCTCCGCCCAGGTCGACTCGGCAGAAGGCGGCGCGTTTTTCTGGGAGCTGGAGCGTTTGACGAGGTTGCACGCGGCGAACGGAGGTGATCCGATCGTGTGTCACGATGTCCTCACGGAGCTCCGGATCCAAGCGTTGGTCTGTGTGGAGGTCGAGCCGGCGTTGAGACCTCGCCTGGAAGACCTTTTCCAGGAGTCGCGGCTGACCTTGGCGCGAGTGGGCTCGTCGGTCGTTCGGGAACACGTCGACACGCTGGCCCAGAGAATGCGCGTCTTCACGAAGGATTGTTTGAGTCAGGTCGGTGCACCGAGCATTGAGCGACTTCGCGCGATCCTCGACGAACAGATGCCAGAGATGGGTATCCTGTCTTATTGTCTCTCACGTTTTTCCCTAGAGAGTGAAAAGCTGGAGGTCTTGGCCTCGCGCGCCGCCGGGCTTCGCGCGCCTTCCGAATCGGCGCTACCGCTCCGTTCTCTCGGTCACGATCCGAACCTCGAGATGGTAGGGACGACGCTCGTGGTTCCGCTCGCCTACGCAGAGCGCCGGCTCGGAACTCTTGTCGTCTCTTGGGGGGCGACCGACCCCTATGTCTACGAGGAGATCCGGGATCTTCTGGGCATGGCCCTTTTTGTTATCGACCAGGCCGAGCGGCGGCAGCACTGGAGCACCCTTCCGGACTCGGGGTCTTTCGCCTGACCGTCCCCGGGGGGAGCTTGCTTTGCTCCCCGAGCCCGCGAATGAAGCGATGGGGAGGGCGCTTGCGAGGGCCGCACCTGCCCCGTATAGGGCCCGCATGGGTCGAATTTATCGCTCGCTTCCTCCCGCCGGAACCAAATTGGGCATCGCTTTCTCGGGTGGTCTCGACACTCGATGTGCCGTCGCGTGGCTCGCGCGTCAGGGCATGGAGGTCTATTCCTACACGGCTGACCTGGCGCAGCCTGACGAGAAGGATCCGAGCGAGATCCCGCCCGTCGCGCTCACCCACGGGGCGAAGGTAGCTCGCCTCGTCGACTGTCGGGAAGACATGGCGCGGGAAGGAATCGTCGCCATTCAGTGCGGCGCGTTCCACCTCTCGAGCGGCGGAAAGAAATACTTCAACACGACGCCTCTCGGTCGCGCAGTGACGACGACCGCGATCATTCGCGCCATGCGCAAAGACGACGTCCATGTCTTCGGCGACGGCAGCACTCACAAGGGCAACGACATCCAGCGCTTCTATCGGTACGGCATCCTGACCAACCCAGCGCTCAAGATCTACAAGCCCTGGCTGGATGATGCGTTCGTGAGCGCCTTTGGTGGCCGCAAAGAGATGAGCCAATATCTCGAGTCTGTGGGACTTCCTTATACGATGAGCCAGGAGAAGGCTTACAGCACCGACTCGAACGTGCTCGGTGCGACCCACGAAGCGAAGGACCTGGAACACCTGAATGCCAGCCTGCGCATCGTCGATCCGATCATGGGCGTCGCTCACTTCAAGCCCGAGGTGACGATTGACGCGGAGGAGGTCACTGTCGAGTTCGAGCGTGGCGTTCCGGTTGCTATCGCCGGGCGGCGCTTCGATAGCTTCATCGAGCTCGTTCTCGAGGCGAACCGCGTCGGTGGTCGCCACGGTCTCGGCATGAGCGATCAGATCGAAAACCGCGTCATCGATGCGAAGAGCCGCGGCATCTACGAGGCACCTGGCATGGCGCTCTTGCACATCGCTTACGAGCGCCTGCTCTCGGCGATTCACAACGAGAACACCCTCGACCAATACTTCGTCCTAGGACGGCGCCTGGGACGCCTTCTCTACGAAGGTCGCTGGTTCGATCCCGAATCGATGCTCCTCAAGGATGCGCTTACCCGCTGGGTGGCGCCGGCTGTGACCGGTAGCGTGACCCTCGAGCTCCGGCGCGGCGACGACTACACGATCCTCGATACGCGGGCCGAATACATGGCCTATGGTCCCGAGAAGCTCAGCATGGAACGCGTGGAAGATCCGCCCTTTACGCCGGAAGATCGCATCGGCGCCCTTGAGCTCCAGAACCTGAACGTTACCGACAACCGGAGCTTCCTCGTTCACCATCTGACAGCGACGCAGAAGCTCGCGCAATCCGTGAGCCACGGGGCCCTCACAGCTCCGACCTTGGGCGACATTCTCGATTCCGACGATTGAGGAAGCGCGGGGACGCACTCCCCCAGCCGAGACCACTGTCGCTAGGACTATGCCCCCGCGGTAGAGCGAACCCCCTGCGAGCTCCAGCCCTCGCTCGGGCTCAGTGAGCCGGTTGCGCCCGCTCGGCGATCCAGCTCTGAGCCCTTTTCAGGGCTTCTTTGATCGCCTCGGGTTCGCTTTGAGAGCCCGAGGCCATCAGTTCTTGAAAGAACTCGAAGGCCTTGGTGCGCCCGGGCTCGGGCAATTCGTCGAACTGCTGAGGGACTCGTGTGGGTGGGGTCATGACCCTGGTCAAAAGCAACATTCGATCCAGCGCAGAAGCGTTCGAGGGGCATGGCGATTGCACCTGATCCTTTTTGCGGAGCCTCTGTCACGAGCGCTCCGAAGGAGGAAACATGAAGACGCAGAATCAAAAGCTGCCTCCCGCGCGGGGGCAAGGAAAGCGAGATAGGATGTGTGTTCGGGACGTCATGACCACGAATGTCGAGTCGGTCCTACCGACCGAGAGCGTGCGAGATGTGGCCCGAAAGCTTGGTCAGCTCGACATTGGCTCACTGCCCGTTTGTGAGGAAGGACAGCTTCTCGGCATCATCACAGACCGCGACATTGCGCTGCGTGTCGTCGCTGACGGGAGATCTCCCAACCTATGTGTCGCTGACGTGATGACCGAGACGCTTGTCTGGGCCTACGACGACGACGAGATCCAGACCTTAGCCAAGAAGATGAGAGACAAGGCGATCCGTCGCGTGCCCGTCATCGATCATAAGAAGAACCTGGTTGGCATTGTCGCACTCGCAGACTTGGCCCTCTCGGATGCCTCCAACCAAATCAAGGCGGCGGCACTCGAGGGAGTCTCTTCCTAGGGTGTGGGGCGCTGGTGCGGTTTCAAGAGGGTGTGCTCTCGGCC